>JBMNLE010000002.1:0-695929 GCA_050952565.1 Christensenellaceae bacterium | reverse complement strand
GGGTGGCTTTTTTTAATAACCGATTTCACGATTTACGATGTTTTTTAGTGGTTTGCCTGATAAATGAGCTTGTATATTATAAGCAGATAGCGCTGCAATATAATCTATGACATCTTCATGCGCCGAAAGCCCTGAAATATGAGGCGTAATATGTACGCGTGGTGCATCCCAAAGCAGATGGTTGGGCGGAAGTGGCTCAGGATCGGTCACATCAAGCCCTACGCCAAGTAACTTTCCTTCCTGTAAAGTGGCGAGGAGTGCATTTGTATCAATGGCGGAGCCACGCCCCACATTGAGCAAAACAGCAGTTTTTTTCATGGCAGAAAGCCGCTCCTTATTGATGATTTTTTTTGTAGCGTTTGTTTCAGGGAGAGAAAGCGCTATGATATCTGCCGCAGGCAACAAATCATCTAACACTTCAATGCGATGCACAGCATCAAAGGCAGGAGAAGGCGTTGTATCCTGACGGCGCAAACCAATGGTTTTGGCGCCAAGTAGTTTTGCTTTTGCTGCAAATGAAGTACCAATATCTCCGGCGCCCACGACAAGCACTGTTTTATCGCGCAGGGTGTAAGGAAGAGGCCCTGCCTGCCAGAGATGCTCTTTTTGGTTTTGCTCATAATGAGAAAGATGTTGATAAATATGAAACGTCATGTCCAGCAGCCATTCACTGATGATTTCACCAAAGGCACCGCTGGCATTGGTGAGTACAACGCCTGTCGGCAATGCACCCGGTGCGCAATACGGCGTAGCGCCGGCAAAATGCAAACAGACAAGCTCCAAATTTTCGGCATTTTTCAAAAACGGAATTGGCGGATTGCCTATGATGATATGAGAAGCAAGTAGTTCTTCTTCCAAGACAGTATCTGCTGTGCGAAAAAGAAGCGTCTGCCCTGCTGCAGATTCCTTTAGCAATTCATGATGTTTCTCCAAAAAAGGAGCCAATACTAAAATTTGTTTCATACAAATCCTTTCCAAAAAGAAGGAACAAGAGACTTTTTTGATGTAATACGTTTCATTTGAATATTTCGAATTGTCATAAAAGAAATAACAACGGCGATAATCGAAACCTTTCAAGAAATATTTATATGGTTGATGCGAAATCATAAAAACATAAATATCGAAAGAAGGAATATGCGGGAAGGGCGTTCTTTTTGATGTTTTATTGCATGCGCGGTTTTACCAACTGGAACAGCGTAGTCAAACCATCGATATATTCCGGCGTTGTAAATGCGCGATCGCTGGAGTAGCGCACGGCTGCGCTATGGCAAAAACTGTTGAACAGGTTGCAAAAACCATCCACATCCATTGGTTCAATGAGCTCAAGTTCTAACATTCGCTCCAAGAGGGGTTTTGTATGAACACCGGCAGTAAAAATAACGCCATCAATGATACGCGCTGCTTGCGCATTCTCTGCGCTTAACAAATCGGCGATGCGCAAAGCCTTTCCCATGATTTCTCGCGTTTCTTCAGGATAAACAGCAATTGTGCGGTGCAATGTATCAAGCGCAGGCTCAGTGCCTACAAGCGCGAGCAATGCAGTGGCATCCGGCAAGCTATTATAACGATTGTCTTCATAATAATCAAAAATGGCCTGCAAAATATCATGTTTGGAGGCAAAATGATTGTAGATGGAGGAGGGTTTGATGTTTACAGCTTCAGCAATCTCGCGCATGGAAACATTATGATATCCTTTTACGGAAAATAAATCTGCTGATTTTATGAAGATATCCCATTTTCGATCCATTGTTTTCACAATCATTTTTTCCTTTATTATAGAATTTTTCATCGCTTCAGTTACATGTAAATGATGATACAGCAACAAAATAATATCTATTATAGCATATTATGCGCATGTTTGTGTTCTCCCTTTTTGCAGCAGTCATCGATGCAAAAAGAGAAGCGTTTTACGCTTCTCTTTTATTGATGTGTTACGAGACAAAAAGGTTATCCGCATTCTCATGAACGCAAAGATTGTTCAACAAAGAAAGATGACAAAAGAAAAATGCGGCTTAAGTCAATTTACGATAGCCTGTTTCAACATCTACCACATTGCGCAACGGCGTACCGGATAAGATGGCTTTGATGTTGTATGCACTCACTTCTGTAATAAAATCTTTTGGACCGCTGAACGAAGAGCCACCGGAAATATGCGGCGTAATATAAGCGTTTTCAATCTGCCAAAGCGGATGATCTGCAGGGAGCGGTTCAGGATCGGTTACATCCAGCCCGACGCCCATGAGCTTCCCGGCTTGTAACGCATTTACAAGCGCGTCTGTGTCAATGGCAGTTCCGCGCCCCACATTGAGTAAAACAGCATCTTCTTTCATGAGCGCAAGACGTTTTTTGTCAATGGTATGATAGGTTTCCGGCGTAGAAGGAAGCGCTAGCGCTACAACATCTGCTCTGGGCAGCAGAGAATCAAT
Source organism: Christensenellaceae bacterium (assembly GCA_050952565.1). Lineage (GTDB taxonomy): Bacteria > Bacillota > Clostridia > Christensenellales > Christensenellaceae > QANA01. Next base: position 693,503 of record JBMNLE010000002.1, on the reverse strand, counting down.
TGCTTCTGTCAAATAAACCTCATCAAAGTAATCAGGTTTTGAAGCATCTGTTCTACGCACGCCGATGGTATACCCCCCCAGCGCCTTTACACGCTTTGCAAAACCACTTCCGATATCACCTGCGCCGATGATGAGCACGGTGCTATCAAAAACCGTATAAGGCAAGGGGCCGGATTCCCATAAATTTTTCTTTTGATTTTCGCGGTAATAAGGGAAGCGATTATAGATATTCATCAGCATACCGAGCAGCCATTCTGCAATGACCGTTCCAAATGCACCGGTGGCGTTGGTCAAAATAACGCCTTCCGGCAATACGCCTGGTTCGCAATACTGATTTGCACCAGCGCTGCTCAGCGCCAAAAGTTTTAGGTTTTTGGCGCCAGGGAGCATGGTAAGCGACGGGTTTCCGATGATGATTTCGGCAGAAGCAACCAGTTCCTTGGCCACTGTCTTCCGATTTTCATAACGGAAGGTATGCGCTGGCGCAGCAGCTTCCAGCATTGCTTTTTGTGTATCTGTAAAATCTGTTAAAATGAGTATCAATTTTTCCATATTTCCCCCTTATTCATTCTCGTATTTTTTACCAAATTCATCTCTTGTCATGGAATAACAAACAGCATCATAAATATTGCCGTTGTATATTTGAATCGCATGCCGCAATGTGCCATCATAAGAAAAGCCTAGTTTTTCAATGACGCGCGCAGAAGCCTTATTAAACGGATAGTGGTTCACGGAGACAAGCGCAAGCTGTTGTTCTGAAAAAGCAAACTTTAATAGCGCAGTTGCCGCTTCTGTCATATAGCCTTTGTTCCAGTGATCTTCGCTTAATACATAACCAAGCATGCGTACATCCGGTACACGGCGAAGCTTATCTTCTTGCAGACCAATGGAGCCGATGACAATGTTGTTTTCCTTTTCAGCAATTGCCCAAACATCATTGGATGACATAAAGATTTCCAAAATGCCGGCAGATTCTTCAATGGAAGCATGCGGCGCCCACCCGGCATTGGGGCCAATGTTGGGGTTTTTCGCATAGGCATAAAATGCCTCTAAATCTGCTTCTTCAAATTGACGTAATATGAGGCGATCCGTATAAATGGTTGTTCGATTCATAAAAGACTCCAAAAAAACAAGGCAGATGCTTCTGCCTTGTTTTACTTCTTAGGATTAATATTTATGGAACTGATTCACATCCATAACAAAGACAGTTGCGCCACCCACCGTGACCTCCACGGGATACGGCGTATACATTCCCATCGCACCCATTGCCGGGGAAGGGAATACTTCGATTTGCTTGCGGCTAACGCATTCTTTTTTGATGATCTCCAGTGCAGCATCTGTTTTTGCATCGTCTACACCAAGCAATATGGTTGTATTGCCGGAGCGTAAAAACCCGCCAGTGGAAGACAGCTTTGTTACACTAAAACCATCATTCATAAGTGATGAAATCAGGTTGGAGGCATCTTCATCTTGTACAATTGCGATAATAAGCTTCATAACTTTTCCTCCTTACTATGATGAACCATCTGATTCTTATTCTAATTATAGTATCAAAAGGGCTTTTGCGTCAATAAATATTCTCTCAATTTACAAAAATCACGAAACTTGTCCACATCTTTCCAAAGCGGCAAGATTGTTTTCTCGGCGTATGAGATATGATATACTTCTTTTGGAGGGAAACAGAGATGAAGAAAATTGCAATTTTTGAAAAAGTTTCGCCGGAACAATTTGAAAAAGATGTTACGGCGCTGGAGATAACGAGCATAGATTTTTTTGAAACACACGAAGCGCTTCTTCTGCCAAGGCGCAGTACAAAGGGCGCGGCGGGATATGATTTCTTTTTACCGTATGGCATTACGCTAGAACCGGGGGAGGAAAAAACCATTCCTACAGGCATGCGCGTGAAAATAGAAGCAGGCTGGATGCTCTCGCTTTATCCGCGCAGCGGGTTGGGGTTTCGCTATCGCCTGCAGCTAAACAACACAGTGGGAATCATAGACGCAGATTACTACAATGCTGATAATGAGGGGCATATTATGGCGCGCATCTGGAACGGCTCAAAAGAGATCCTTTCTCTGGAGAAAGGAAAGGCTTTTATGCAAGGTGTCTTCTTGGCGTTTGGCATCACAATAGATGATACGGCAGAAGAAATAAGGCGCGGCGGGTTTGGCAGCACAGATGCGTAAAGCGAATAAAGATAAAACACAGTAAAAACTTTGCATTTTGCAAAGTTTTTTTATTTTACTATAGACAAGTACGAATATTTGAAGCATTATATATATGAACATATGTTCATATATGGAGGTAAGTATGTCTACGACAAACAATTACGTTGCGCAATGCGGCTATATGCATGCGCACGAAGAATTGGTGCAAAACGTAAAAGAAAAGATGCCGGAAGAAGAATTATTATACGATTTGGCGGAACTTTTCAAAGTATTTGGAGATTCCACGCGCATTAAAATACTGTTTGCATTGTTTGAAAACGAATTATGTGTTTGCGACATAGCGCAACTGCTCAACATGACACAAAGCGCGATTTCACATCAACTGCGCGTACTCAAACAAAGCCATCTTGTAAAGTTTAGAAGAGAAGGCAGAACGGTTTTTTATTCATTGGCAGATGACCATGTGCATACCATTTTAGGACAAGGTATGGATCACGTGGAAGAATAAATTTGATAGAAGCAAAGGGGAAGGAAAAATGAAAAAAGTATTTAAGTTGCAGGATCTGGATTGCGCAAACTGCGCGGCAAAAATGGAACAAGGCATTAACAACATCGATGGCGTTTCTTCGGCCAGCGTAAATTTCATGTCGCAAAAGCTCATCATTGATGCGGAAGAATCTAGCTTTGATAAGATTATGAAGCAAGTGAAAAAAGTAATGCGTAAAGTAGAACCGGGCTGCATGATTTTGGAGTAACATATGACAAAAAAACAAAAAAACGTATTGTTCCGCATCATAACAGGTGCGGTGCTACTCATTTTAGGCTATCTCTTGCCCGTTCGTGAACTATATAAAACTATTTTCTTTTTAGGGGCATACTTGATTGTGGGGTATGATGTTTTATATGGCGCAGCGCGCAATATATTTGGCGGAAACGTATTTGGTGAAGCTTTTTTGATGAGCGTCGCCACAATCGGTGCCATTATCATTGGGGAATATTTTGAAGCAGTGCTTGTTATGTGGCTCTATCAACTGGGCGAGCTTTTTCAAAGCTATGCTGTGGGGAAATCCAGAAAATCCATTACAGCACTTATGGATCTGAGACCGGATTATGCCAATGTGATGGAAGATGGGCAACTTGTACAAACAGACCCCGAGCTGATTGCGCCGGGTATGGAAATTATCGTAAAAGCGGGAGAGAAAGTACCACTTGATGGGATTGTGATAGAAGGAAATTCTTTTACAGATACATCTGCGCTTACGGGAGAATCTGTTCCCGTGGAAGTAACAACGGGCAGTGAAGTTTTGAGCGGGGCAGTGAATATGAATGGAATGCTTACCGTGCGCGTTACAAAAGCATACGGAGAATCCACTGCGGCCAAAATCTTGGATATGGTAGAAAATGTGGGGGGTAGAAAAACCAAAACGGAAGATTTTATCACTAAATTTGCCCGTTACTATGCGCCCGTCGTTGTCATTGCGGCATTACTTTTGGCGCTCATCCCGCCCATCTTTGCAGGCTGGGATACGCTACTTACTTGGGTACAACGTGCGTTATCGTTTCTTGTGGTATCTTGTCCTTGCGCGCTGGTTATTTCTGTACCGCTTAGCTACTTTGGCGGAATTGGCGGCGCTTCCAAAGAAGGAATTCTCATAAAGGGTAGCAACTATTTGGAAGCTTTGGCGAAGATGAAGATTGCCGTTTTTGATAAGACAGGGACGCTAACCAAAGGCACGTTTCGTGTTACCGAAATGATACCGCAAAATATGGAGAAAGCTCAGCTTTTAGAATATGCCACGCTGGCAGAATGGTATTCAGATCATCCCATCTCTTTTTCTTTGAAAGAGGCGTATGGGAAAGAAATTGATACAGCGCGTATAGAAAAAACAGAAGAAGTTGCCGGCATGGGTGTTGTCGTTTTGGCAGATGGGAAGCGCATTGCTGCCGGAAACGGAACGTTAATGGAGCGAGAAAACATCTCTTATATTGAAGCAGAAAAGCCGGGCACAGTTGTGTATGTGGCAGTGGATGGTATTTTTGCAGGCAGTATTTTGATTAGCGATGAGATTCGAGAAGACACAAAGGCTGCCATTGCAGCGCTAAAGGAAAATGGCGTAGAGCGCCTTATTATGCTGACAGGAGATACGCCTGCAGTTGCTGCATATGTGGCAAAAGAAGTTGGCATTACAGAAGCATACGGCGGGCTGCTTCCCATGGATAAAGTTGAAAAAGTAGAAGCACTATTGGAAAGCAAAGAAAACCAAAAAGATATGCTGGCATTTGTGGGAGATGGCATCAATGACGCGCCGGTTTTGACGCGGGCAGATATTGGGATTGCCATGGGCATGGGCGGTAGAGATGCTGCCATTGAAGCGGCAGATGTTGTACTTATGCGAGATGAACCGCGCAAAATTGTAAAAGCCATGAAAATCAGCAAAAAGACCAGTAGGATTGTAAAGCAAAACATTGTTTTGGCGCTGGCAGTGAAGGCTGTAGCGCTGGTGCTAAGTGCGCTCGGGATTGCAAATATGCTCATTGCGGTATTTGCAGATGTGGGCGTTATGTTTCTTGCAGTGTTAAATGCAATTCGCTCTTTGCGGGTCAAACATTTATAAACAAAAAAACAGATTGCAGTGTTGCAATCTGTTTTTTATTTTAGAAAAGATTCAAATGTTCCAGCAGTATTTTTAGCCCGATGAAAATAAGAATTGCGCCGCCCAATACTTCTGCTTTTGCCCGATATTTTGCGCCGAACAAGCCGCCCAAATAAACGCCAATATAGGAAATGATAAACGTGGTAACGCCAATGAGCAAAATGGCAGGCAAAATAGAAACCTGCAATGCGCCAAAGGTAATGCCGATGGCAAGGGCATCAATGCTGGTTGCAATGGCAAGCGGCAGCATCGCTTTAAAAGAAAGTGAATTATCTGTAGATTCATCATCTTTTATTGCCGCGACAATCATATTTCCGCCAATAAACGCCAATAGAATAAACGCAATCCAGTGATCCACTTCGACAATGAACCCGGCAAGTGTACTAAACAATAAATAACCGATGAGCGGCATAATCGCCTGAAAAGAACCAAAATATGCGCCCACGATCCCTCTCTCTTTTGGCGTTGTTTTTTTTAGGGCAAGCCCTTTTGAAACACCGACGGCAAAAGCATCCATGGAGACTCCAACAGCAACAAGCAATAACTCTAGAAACGTCATACAACCTCTTTCTTGTTTCGCGCAAAAAGAAAAGACTTATCTATGGGAAAACCCATAGATAAGTCTCGCTATTTAAAATAAAACCAGATTTATAAAAAAATCAGTCTGTTGGCTTTACTACCTTTTTGGCTAACTACTCCCTTATCTTTTTGTAGTATAGCAAAAGGCTTTTTTCTTGTCAAACATTGAAACGGAATAAAATAACATCACCATCTTGGACCACATACTCTTTTCCTTCTTGGCGCACAAGCCCTTTTTCTTTTGCCAGGACCATATCGCCCCCCAGTTCCTTTAATGTATCAAAGGCGATGACTTCTGCGCGAATGAACCCACGCTCAAAATCTGTATGAATTTTACCTGCGGCGCCCGGTGCTTTTGTTCCGCGGGCAATGGTCCATGCGCGTACTTCCTTTGGGCCGGCAGTTAAAAAGCTGATGAGCCCCAAAAGGGAATAAGATTTGCGAATTAACTGAGAAAGGCTGGATTCAGAAATGCCCAGCTCCGCCATGAAGAGTTCTTTTTCTTCTGCATCCAAAGAAGAGAGTTCTTCTTCTACGCGAACACTGATGGTCAAAACTTCAGCGTTTTCATCTGCTACATGTGCCATTAGCCGAGTAAGCAATGGTAGTTCACTGGGCGGCAACGCCAGCTCATGCTCTGCGATGTTTGCAACATAGATGACAGGCTTTCCCGTCAATAAAAAAAGATCATGTACATTGGCGCGCTCTTCGGGCGATAGTTCAACTGCCCTAGCAGGCCTTCCGCTTTCTAATGCCGCATAAATTTTATCCAAAACAGCAAGTTCCAAAACATATTGCTTTTCGCCGGTCTTCGCCATTTTTTCAGTGCGTAGGCGTCTTTTGGAGAGGGTCTCCATATCTGCAAAAATCAATTCAAAATTAATGGTTTCCACATCGCGCACAGGATCTACTGTACCATCCACATGCACCACATTGGGGTCTTCAAAACAACGCACCACATGTACAATGGCATCCACCTCACGAATGTGGGATAGGAATTTATTGCCCAAACCTTCGCCTTGGCTGGCGCCTTTGACCAACCCGGCAATGTCTACAAACTCTATGGTAGTGGGCGTAAATTTTTCGGGATGATAAATCTCCGCCAAATAATCAAGGCGGGCATCCGGCACACTCACCATTCCCACATTGGGTTCAATGGTGCAAAACGGATAATTTTCGCTGGCAGCGCCAGCTTCTGTAATTGCATTAAACAGGGAACTTTTCCCCACGTTGGGTAACCCAACGACACCTAACTTCATGTAATCATAACTCCAATAATACGTATTTCTTTCTGCGCCATAGCGGCGCACCTGTATGATTATAGCCTAGTGAAGCGTATTTTACAATAGTTGCAAATTATTCATACCATGAAAGAAAAGCTTATGTTATAATGGCGAAGGTAATAAAAAGAAAGTAGGCATATCATATGAACGTTTTTACAGCAATCATACTTGGAATTGTACAAGGCTTGACAGAGTTTTTGCCCGTTTCCAGTAGCGGACACTTGGTTTTGTTTCAAAAGATATTAGGTGTTTCGGGAGATATGTTATTTTTTGATACATTGTTACATCTAGGGACGTTGGTGGCGGTTGTAGCAGTGTTATGGAATGAAATTGTTGCCATCTTCAAAAATATTTTTGGGAAAACAACTTGGCTACTTGTGATCGCAACAATTCCGGCAGGCATTGCCAGCTTGCTCTTGGAAGATTTGATTGAAGAAGCCTTTGGCGGGAGCTATCTGGGCGTTGGGTTCTTGCTTACCAGCCTGTTCTTGATCCTGGCAGAACAACTTTTTATGAGGCGCAAACGCAAAAAAACCGAAATCGGGTATGTGGATGCGTTGGGGATGGGGCTCATGCAAGCAGTTGCCATTTTCCCCGGTATTTCCAGATCAGGCGCAACGCTTTCTGCCGGTTTGGCGCTGGGGGTTGAGCGGGAAACAGCGACGCATTTTTCTTTTTTGATGACCATTCCGGTGATTTTAGGCTCTACACTTTTGCAAGGGTATAAAGTAATAAAAGAAGGCGCAGAGCAAATTGCCATATTCCCGACGATAATCGGTGTGCTTTTTGCGGCGGCGGCAGGGTTCTTTGCTGTCAAATGGATGTTAAAGCTGATTGCAACCAAGAAGCTTTATGGCTTTGCAATCTATACGGCAGTACTTGGGATTATCATACTGGCAGATCAATTGTTTTTGCATTTGATATTCTAGAGTATAAAAAAAGAGAATTAAAAAAGCGCATGCATTGCATGCGCTTTTTGGTTAGGCTAATTTCTCTTGTCTGATTTTATGATGTGTTTTTTTCATGATCATATTGATCTTATCTTTTTCTTTTTTATAGATAAAGGTATAAGCTTTCCCACTTTTTTTTGCGCGCCCTGTACGGCCAATGCGATGCACATAATATTCTGCATGCAGCGGCACATCATAATTGAAAACAGCATCAATATCTTTTACATCAATGCCCCGCGCAGCAACATCTGTCGCCACCAAAATACCAAGATCCCCATTGCGGAATTTTTTAATGACTTTATCTCGCTGTGGCTGGCGCATATCACCATGCAATGCTTCTGCGGCATGGCCTGCGTTGCGCAAGTTTTTCGCCAATCTGTCTGTCATATGTTTGGTGTTACAAAAAACAAGCGAGAGTTTATAATTTTCCCGTTTCAATATTTTTGTCAGCGTGGGGATTTTCCCATCATGTTTGACTTCTACATAACATTCTTCAATATTGGGTTTTGCTTCTTTTTTTGCCGAAACTGCAACAGAAAGAGGATTCACCAGATATTGCTTTGTGATGTTTTCAATCTCTCTTGACATGGTGGCAGAAAAAAGTGCTGTTTGATGAATGTTTGTGATTTTAGAAAGCACAGTATCAATATCTGCGCGGAACCCCATGTTTAACATCTCATCAGCTTCATCCAATACCAAATAGGAAAGGTTGTTGAGCTTGATGGTGCGGCGGCGCAGATGATCTAACAGGCGCCCGGGCGTTGCCACAATGATTTGCGGGCGTTTTTTCAGCGCAAAGATTTGCTTTTGAATTTGTTGCCCACCGTAAATACTTACAATACGGATGGATTTTTTGTAACGAGCGAGCTTTAACAGTTCGCCTGTGATTTGCATGGCAAGCTCTCTTGTAGGGCAGAGAATTAAGCTTTGTACCGCTGAAAGGGAAGGATCGATCTGCTCCAACAGCGGGATGCCAAAGGCGAATGTTTTGCCTGTTCCTGTTGGCGCTTTTGCGACGACATCACGCCCCTCAAGAAGCGGCGTAATCGCTTTGCTTTGTATTTCAGTTGCTTCGTTAATTTGCATGCTGCCAAGCGCGCGCATCATTTCGTGCGAAAGTGTAGCGTTTGCAAATGTCATTTCATTTTGTTGTTCCATAAAACCTCTTTTTATACTGCCGCAGCAGTTATTTTATTTCGAGCGCATAAAAAAGACGCACTCCTTGTGTAAGTCATCGACAGTGAAGGCTTACATAAAGATGCGTCAATCAATGTTCAAACGATAATACCAAGCTAGTATATCGCATTTCATTTAAAAAAGCAAATATTACATCTGCGAGGGGCTTTCAATCCCTAGAAGTCCTAACCCTGTTTTTAATACAGTGGCAGTTGCGCTTGTAAGCGCCAAACGCGCGGCAGTAACAGCGGCATCTTCATCAATGATGCGAATGTCATAATAAAACTTATTGAATGCTTGCGCCAAATCTGTAATGTAGCGGGTAATGATAGAAGGTTCATATTTCTCTGCGGCGCGCTTTACTATATCCGGGAAATCACCCAACAAGCGCAACACAGCAAAAGCTTGCGGGGAAGTGAGCGCAGAAAAATCAGGCGCGGCAGCAACTTCGCCGGCTTTGCGGATGACAGACAACGCTCTTGCATAAGTATATTGAATATAAGGACCGGTTTCACCATCGAAATTCAAAGTACGATCCAAATTAAACGTAATATCCTTGATGCGGCTGCCGGAAAGAACGCCATATAAAATAGCGCCTACGCCAATCATACGAGCAGTTTCATCTTTTTCCTGCAAATCAGGGCTCTTCTCGTCAATAATTGCGCGGGCTTTTGCGATAGCAGCCTCTAAAACATCTTCTAAAAAGACAATGCGCCCCTTGCGGGTAGACATAGAGCCATCTTCCATAGAAACCATGCCAAACGCCACATGCTCCATATCTTTTGCCCAATCATAACCCATTAATTCAATGACCTTGAAAAGCTGCTTGAAATGTAGATTTTGCTGATAAGCAACCACATAAAGGTTTTTATAAAAATCATATGTATTTTTACGATAAAAAGCAGAAGCCAAATCGCGCGTGGCATACAATGTTGCGCCATCTGATTTTACAATAAGGCAGGGCGGCAAATCATATTCATCCAGCATGACGACTTTTGCGCCATCGCTATCCACAAGCAAGCCCTTTTCTTCCAGCTCATCAATGACCGGCTGCATTTTATCATTGAAAAATGCTTCTCCATCATATGAATCAAAATGGACGCCCAAAACCTCATAGACTTTGGCAACTTCCTTTAGCGTAACTTCTTTGAACCAGTTATAAATTTCCATGGCTTCCGGATCGCCATCTTCAATTTTTTTGAACCATGCGCGGCCTTCTTCTTCCAGCGCAGGATCCTTTTCTGCTTCATCATGGAATTTTACATATAAATCAAGCATGCCACGAATGGAGCGGGCTTCCAAATCTTCTTTATCGCCCCAATGCTTATAAGCGGCGATGAGTTTGCCAAATTGTGTGCCCCAATCGCCCAGATAATTGATGCCCACGCTATTGAACCCTAGGAACTCAAAGATTTTATAAAGAGAATTTCCAATGGCGGTGGTGGAAAGATGCCCAATATGAAAAGGTTTTGCAATATTGATAGAAGAATAATCAAGCACCACATTTCTGCCTTGCCCCATATCAGAAGCGCCATAGCGTTCTTTTTCCAGCAAAACTTCGCCCAAAATTTCTGCTGCATAATTTTTGCGGTTCAAAAAGAAATTGAGATAGCCACCTGCAACTTCTATACGGTCCATATAATCAGGCAGCAAATCAAAAGAGGCAGCCAACTCGCTTGCAATCATAGGCGGGGCTTTGCGCATGACTTTCGCCAGCTTAAAGCAAGGGAGCGCAAAATCACCCATTTCAAGCTCGGGTGGTACTTCTAACATTTCTTCGATTTCTGTTGCCGGAAGAGAAACTCGTTTTTCCAGCAGCAACGCCAATTCTTTTTTATAGTTCATATCTTTCACCTAAATCGCGGCAAGCCGCTTTTTTGTATAGCCTACTATAGCACATGCATGCACCGGTGTAAATGAAAAAAGGCGCCAAAGCACCTCATGATAGCTTATGAAAAATGGGGTTCATGTTTTCAAAGGTACAGACATATTTGAATCCAATTTCTTTTAGCAGCGCATATGCTGCCGGAAACGCATTTGCAACATTTTGACTGGTGTGGGCATCAGAGCCTGTGGTAATAACTTCTCCACCCATTTCGCGGAACCGCTTTAGCATATCCACTGGCGGGTTTGGCCCCACCGGATGGTTTAAGTAAGAAGTGTTTAGTTCAACGCCTTTGCCCTCTTCAATTACCATTTTGAAAATAGCCTCTATTTCATCGCCGTATGTTTTCATATCAAAAGGTGCTTTTAAAAGATTATCATGATAGCGGCAAACATAACCCAGATGCCCGATGACATTATATTTTTTGAAAGCAGAAATAGAAGCATACATATCTTTTAAATAAAGAGAATAGGTTTCTTCTGTTGTATGGGTATCATAAAATTCAATGAAATATGGGTCCGCATTGTCCACGTTATGTTGTGAGCAGATGACAAAATCAAACGCATGTTGTTCGGCAAACAGAAGATAATCCTCTATTTTTTCGATGTAAACACCAATTTCGATTCCCTTTTTTGCAGGGACAGGCGCGATCTCTTGATACGCTTTGAATTTTGCTTCATACAGCCCCATATCAAACACGGCATCTGCAAGGTTGCCGTCTGTAGGAATGTCCAGATGTTCTGTAAAGCAGATTTCTGCTAAGCCGGCCAAATAAGCGGCTCTGCCCAGTTCCAAAAACGGAACATTTCCGTCGTAAGAAATATCTGAATGGATGTGATAATCAAACATAGTCTATCTCCAATGATGTTCATAATTGTTACCCAGCCATTATAGAGCAAAAGTAGCGGTAAAACAAATGGTTTTCACGAAAAAGGCAGGGTTTCTTTATTGAATATTCATAGATATCATGTATAATAAAGGGAAATATCAACAGGATAAGGAAATCATTGATGAAGCATGAGAAAATCTGGTTTGTGGTGCGCAGCGGAATTATTGGCGCGTTATATGTGGCGTTGACGTTGGCGTTACAACCCATTGGCTTTGGGCTGGTACAACTGCGGGTGAGCGAAGCGCTTACAGTGCTGCCGTATTACGATAAAGCGGCAATTCCGGGGTTGTTCGTAGGTTGTTTGTTGGCAAACCTGATTGGAGGAAACGGCATATGGGATATTATTTTTGGGAGTTTGGCAACGCTTGTTGCGGCGCTTCTGACTTCCCGCATTCAAAATAAATATGTTGCGCTATTGCCGCCGGTGATCATTAACGCAGTGGTCATTGGAACGATGCTCAGTATCTTGATACCGTTTTCGCTGTTTTTAAGCATTGGCAGTATTGCACTGGGACAAATTGCAGCATGCTACGGCTTTGGATTATTACTGATGTATATGATAGATCGTACGAAACTTTTTAAGAAAATACAACAAATGGAGGAAAGAAAATGAGAATATGTGTATTTGGTGCATCCAGCACTGCAATGGATAAAAAATATACCGATGCAGCCTATCACTTAGGTGGGCTTATGGCAGAACGTGGCATTGGGCTTGTATATGGTGGTGGCGCGCAAGGGATTATGGGCGCGACGGCAAGGGGAATGACGGCAGGTGGTGGCGAAGTAATCGGCGTTACCCCCAAGTTTTTTGATGTGGATGGTGTGATTTACGAACACAACACACAATTTATTTATACAGATACCATGCGGGAGCGGAAGCAAACCATGGAAGATTTGGCAGATGCTTTTATTGTCGGACCGGGCGGCTTTGGAACGTTGGAAGAATTTTTTGAAATTTTGACGCTCAAGCAACTGGAGCGGCATGCAAAAGCCATTGTGGTACTCAATACGGATGGCTATTATGATGAGCTTTTAGAGTTCATTGAGTTTGCCATGAACGAAAAAACAATCAAGCGGGCTTGCAATATTTTATATCATGTTTGCAGTACACCGGAAGAAGCGCTTGCATACATTGATGCTTATGAGCCACCGACCATTCACATCAAAAAGCTACGGGATGTGGGGGAGAACTTGACGTATGATAGTTTTCAAGGCGGATTTAGCAGCGGAGGTGCAAAGTAATGGCAGAAAAGACAAGAGAAGAGATTGCAGCAAAAGACAAATGGCGCTTAGAAGATATTTTTGAAACGGATGATGCTTGGGAAAAAGAATATGCGCAACTAGAAGAAGCGCTTCCCGGCATAGAACGTATAAAAGAGACGATTACGGACGCTCCTGCAGCATTAAAAGCGGGCTTAGATAAAATATATGCAGCTTCATTGTCGCTGGAACGATTGTACGTCTATGCGCGCATGCGGCGCGATGAGGACAATGCCAATTCAGTGTATCAGGGACTGGCATCGCGGGCGCAGAATTTGGCGGTACGCCTTTCTTCTGCCACCTCTTTTTTAGACCCGCTGCTGCTTTCTATGGAGGAAGATACGCTTAGAGAATACGCGAAATTGCCTGTGCTAAAAGAATATCGTTTTATGCTGGAAGATTTGCTGCGGGGCAAAGCGCATGTTTTAAGCGAAGCAGAAGAACGCATTCTTTCTCAAGCGGGAGATTTTTCAGGTGGTGCACAGGATATTTTTACAATGCTCAACAACGCAGATTTACAGTTTGGGCAAGTAGAACATGACGGAAAAACGTATTCGCTCACGCACGCTTCTTATATTGAGCTGATGCAAAGCGAAGATAGGGCATTGCGCAAAAAGGTGTATGAAACGTTTTATCAAGCATTTAAAGATCATATCAATACCATTGCCGCCACATATGCCACTTCAGTGAAAAAAGATATTTTCTACACCAATGTAAGAGGGTATGAAAGCGCCATGCAGCGCGCCCTGTTTGCAGATAACGTACCCACCAGCGTATATCATGACCTGATTGAAGCAGTGCATAAAAATTTGCCTGTGATGCACCGCTATGTGGCGCTACGCAAAGAAATATTGGGCGTAGAAGATTTGGGGATGTATGACATCTACGCGCCATTGGTTTCAGATGCTAGCCAAGAATATACTTACGAAGAAGCGCAGGCTTTGGTATTGGAAGGGCTGGGCGTTTTGGGCGAAGATTATCTTGACATGCTAAAAGAAGCCTATGAAAGCGGATGGATTGATGTTTACGAAACGGCAGGAAAAACTTCGGGCGCATACTCTTGGGGCGCTTATGGGACGCACCCATATGTGCTGCTAAACCACCGCGGGGATTTGGATAGTGTCTTTACATTGGCGCACGAACTGGGGCATGCCATGCATAGCTATTATTCAGATGAAGCGCAGCCTTATGCAACGGCAGGCTATACAATTTTTGTGGCAGAAGTTGCCTCTACAGTGAACGAAATTTTGCTCACCAAGCATCTGCTTAGAACAACGACAGATGAAAAATTGAAAAAATACATTTTGAATCACTATATTGATCAATTCCGTGCGACAGTGTTACGGCAGACCATGTTTGCAGAATTTGAAATGATTGCGCATGAGATGGCAGAACAAGGCGAGGCGCTTACAGTCGAATCGCTTTCGAAAGTATATGGTGAGCTGAACGCTGCGTATCATGGGCCGGCGATGGAGGCGGATGATACAATTGCTTATGAATGGGCGAGAATTCCTCATTTCTACAATGCTTTTTATGTCTATAAATATGCGACGGGCTTTTCTTGCGCTGTGGCGATTGTGGATAAGCTGGAAAAAGAGGGCGAAGCGATGCGGGAAAAATATAGAGCCTTCTTATCGGCAGGCGGTAGCGATTACCCCATGGAAATTTTAAAACAGGCAGGTATTGATGTGGGCGAATCTGTCGAAATTTGTATGCAAGAATTTGCGCGTGTTTTACAGGAATTTGAAGCGTTAAGCTAGAAATATAAAACGAAACATAAATTGCGATGAAAAGAGGGATGCGAAATGAAACTATGTTTTTCCACACTGGGATGCCCTAAATTAAGCTTTCGAGATATTTTATCCATAGCAAAAGACTTGCAGTATAATGGCGTTGAAATGCGCGGGTTGCTGCATGTGATAGAAGCGCCGGATATTAAAGAATTTCAACCGGATCGTTTGGAAGATACGAAAAAAAGATTGGCAGATATGAACCTAGAAATTCCGATTTTGACTTCTGCTTGCGAGTTGAGCGTAGCAGAAAAATGGGATGAAACCTTTGCCATGGCAAAAAGATATGTGGATATGGCAGATGCGCTGAGGGCTTCATACATTCGCCTTTTGGGCGATGTGGCGGTAGGGCCGACTGCGCCTGTGGATGATCAAGTTGTCATCGCACATACAAGGCAGATTGCAGATTATGCGCTGGGAAAAGGCGCAAAAGTTACCTTGTTGCTTGAAACCAATGGTGCATATGGAGATTCTAAGCGCCTAAAGGCGTTGCTGGAAGCAATTGATAGAGAGAATGTAGGCGTGGTTTGGGACATCAATCATCCATATCATTTTTTTCAAGAGACTGTGGAAGAAACCTATGGCAATATCGGAAAATATGTATGCCATGTCCATCTGAAAGACTCTAAAAAAGAGGCAGATGGAACAATCTCTTATCAAATGATGGGGTATGGGGAATTGCCCATTGCAGCCATGATTGGCATTTTAAAAGAGCATGGCTATAAAGGCTATTACTCCCTTGAATGGGTAAAACGCTGGGATATGCGTCTAGAAGAACCGGGCATTGCCTTCGCCCAGTATCGAAATTATATGGAGCAATTTGCATAAGTAAAACATAAAAACCCGTAACGGATTCATCCGTTACGGGTTTTTTATTGTGGTGTTAAAAGTTCATTGCATGAATATACAGATAAATAAAATACCTTTTCATCTTTGTTCATTGGTGGTATACTATTAAACGATGGAGAAACGCTCCTTATCTGGCCGATACTCGGCCCTGTACGGAGCATTTTTTTGAGGAAATTTATACATAGGTAGGGGAAGAGCTTATGGCAGGTGCATTGAATGCAGTGCAAATTGTAGTGACATTGCTGATTTTAATGTCCATTGGATATTTTTTGACGGCGAAAAAATGGATTGATGATAAAGTGGCGCATTTTTTGAGCCAGTTGGTTTTGTGGATTGGCGTACCGGCATCTACGTTTGACAATATGTTTAACCATTTTAGCGCTGAAATGTTGGCCGGCGCAGGCATTGCGCTGTTGGCACCGCTGGCTAGCGTTATTCTGTCTTTTTTGATTGCCATTCCTGTGGCGCGGTTGTTCAAAGTTGAAAAGCATAGAAGAGGCATTTTCTATAATATGTTTGCATTTTCCAATACGATTTTTATTGGACTTCCCGTGAGTCAAGCCCTGTTTGGTGAATCGGCGACGCCTTACGCGCTTTTCTATTATATGGGCAATACCATTACTGTTTGGACACTGGGGATTTATGCATTGCAGCGAGATGGGAATGTGCGCGCGGGCAATGTGGAGAAACAAAAAATATTTAGCATGGCAACACTGAAAAAAATATTATCGCCGGGGTTGGTGAGCTTTGTTTTGGCGCTGGGGCTGGTGATGCTGGATTTTAAAATGCCCTTATTCGCAGAAAAAACATTCCGCTATCTTGGAAGCATTTGTACGCCTTTGGCGTTGATTTTTATCGGACATGTGATTTATAACATTGGGCTTAAGAATTTACGGTTTCAAAAAGATACTTGGGGGGTACTCATCGGACGGCTGATCGTATCGCCTGTGCTGGTCTATTTATTGGTCATTTTAATCGGCGCGCCGCTGGATATGAGCAAAGTGTTTATTGTGCAAGCGGCAATGCCTGTTATGAGCAATGCGCCTATTTTGGCAAAGGCCTATGGTTCGGACAGTGAATTTGCCTCAGAGACCATGGCGCTTACGACACTGCTCAGTATGATTACTATGCCATTACTCATGATGCTCTTTCAGGTCATCTTTTAAAGGAGAAGAGAATGTTAGATGCTGTTCAAATTGTCATTACCATTTTGGCGATCATTGCGGTGGGGTATGGCGTTGCAAAAAAAGGATGGATTACAGAGCGCGTGGCCATGTTCATTTCCAAAATTGTTGTTTTATTTGGTGTACCGGCTTCTGCGCTTGATAACATTCTTTCTAATTTCACAAAAAAAGAATTTTTGAGCGCTGGGATTGGCATTTTGTTGCCATTTTTCATTGTAGGCATTGGATTTTTACTGGGGTATCTTGTGGCGCGGCTATGCCGCATTGCACAAGGCAGCAGAGGTGTTTTTGCGACAATGTTTGCCTGTTCCAATACAATTTTCATTGGGCTTCCTGTTTGTCAGGCGCTATTTGGAGAAATGGCGACAACCTTTGTTTTGCTTTATGATTTGGGGCATGCGGCACTTTTTTGGACGCTAGGCGCTTATGCCATGCAAAAAGATGGCGAATTTCGAAGAGGAGAAGAAAGCAAAGGCACTTTCTTTTCTTTGGAAACCATTAAAAAGATTTTTTCGCCCGGTGTCATCAGCATGATGCTTGCCGTAGCAATTTTGTTTTTGGACATTCAGTTGCCCATGTTTCTCAGCAAGACATTTCGGTATTTGGGGAATTTATGTACACCTATGGCCCTCATCTACATCGGCTACATTTTACAGAAGAATGGATTTCGCAATTTACGCATTGGCAAGGGAACTTGGGGCGTACTATTGGGGCGTGTGCTTGTTATCCCGTTACTGGCGTACGGCGTTTTGCGCTTGTTTCAAGCGCCGGTTGATATGTCTCGCGTGTTCATCGCGCAAGCGGCCATGCCCGTTATGAGCAGCACCCCACTTGTTGCAGCAGAATATGGCTCAGATGTGGAACTGGCAACCGAATCCATGACCATTACCATGTTTGTTAGCTTCTTGTTGCTTCCATTGCTGTCTATGCTCCTACAAGGGCTGGGCGCATAGTCAAAAGTGACAGATAAATGTATTGTTTTCCTTTTCTTTCCATGGTAATATCTAGATATATTGTTAAGGAGGAGAAATGATATGCTGGTATTCTTGTTATGGTTATTGACGATATTGGTGGGCATTGCATTCATTGGCTTGTTCATTCGATTGATTTTGCGCTTTACGGATATGCTGCTGCGGGGAAGGATTATTAGCGCCATTGTTTTGCTTGTGCTTGCAATTGCGCTTTATTTCTTGATTGACGCATTGTTTTAGCAATGAGCATAAAAGACCTTCCATTACGGAAGGTCTTTTATATTTTATAACTAGAAGAAATCTCTACGTGCCAGCCGCCGGTTATTTTTGCGCCGCCCGGAAACCTTCTTATGGATTGGAACCTTATGTATCTCCAACCAATAATAGAGCCCCAAAAAAGATTTGTTATTTTTGTTGAGGCAAATTTTCTCATCTGTCGTTAGCGTGATTTCAAGGTAAGGAAAATATCGGCGGAGGGTATTTGGTTCATTATACAAAAAAGCATGTTTTATATCA
This sequence comes from Christensenellaceae bacterium, assembly GCA_050952565.1. Classification (GTDB taxonomy): domain Bacteria; phylum Bacillota; class Clostridia; order Christensenellales; family Christensenellaceae; genus QANA01. Next base: position 675,349 of record JBMNLE010000002.1, on the reverse strand, counting down.
TCTACGAGAATAATGCGAGGCGCTCCGAGTCCCTGATATTGCAAAAGTTGGCGATCGCTAATGTAAATGCGGTTCAATAAATCTGCAGCAATATGACGGATGAGCAGCCCAACAAATGGTATTAAAAACATAAGTGAAACATAAAAAAGTTGTACTTGAGAGACCAAGCCGAAATGTAACAAAAATAGAGCAGCAAGAAGATAACAAAAAGCGAGAAAATAGCTTCCCCAAGTCTGTAAAGGAACAATTTCTATGGTGTAATGAATGCCTGATGCCGCGCGTTCTTTTTTGCGCTTTTGATTTGTTTTATAGATAACTCCAAAAAAGATGAGAAGAGCAACAAACAAAACAATATCAAATATGATAATATATGTTTTCAAATAAACATGCCTCTATCAGTAAGAATTGTAAAACTATTTTACAACCACATTTACGATTCTACCCGGCACAACAATGAATTTCACAATTTCTTGTTCTGCGAAAAGGGGCGCAAAAGCTTCTTTCACATGCGCTTCAATTTCAGCAGCACTCCACGACGCAGGAACATTGAAACGCTCCCGTACTTTTCCGTTGATTTGTAAAGGATAAGTGATTTCATCTTTTTGCAGCGCGCGTTCATCAAACACAGGGAAATCTTGATTGAAGATGCTGTAAGGTTGACTCAGTTGTTCCCACATTTCTTCTGTAAAATGCGGCGCAAAAGAGGCCATGAGCTTTAACAAGTCAAGCACCACATTTAAAGCATAAGCTTTATCAAAATCACTTTCCGTGTATTTGTACATGGCATTGACAAGCTCCATAATCCGCGCGATGGCAGTATTGAACGAGAATACAGCAAGATCAGCATCGACAGATTTGATGGTGTTATGCAACACATATTCCACATCTGCCTCTTTACCGTTTTTGCTACCCGCTGGCGCTTCGTTTATTTTCACGCAGAGACGTTCCACACGATCTAAGAACCTGGAAATGGCCTTGATGCCATCAACGTTCCAAGGGCCACCTTCAATGTAAGAGAAGCCAAACCCAAGATACATACGGAATGCATCAGAACCATATTCCAAGACATATTCATCCGGTGAAATCACATTGCCACGGGACTTGCTCATCTTCTCGCCATCCGGCCCCAAAATAACGCCTTGGTGTACCAAAGAGGCAAAGGGTTCATCGAAATTGAGATAGCCCATATCCCGGAAAGCTTTCACAAAGAATCTGGCATATAGTAGGTGCATGACAGCATGTTCAATCCCGCCAATGTATTTATCCACCGGCAACATCTCGTTGATAATCGCGGGGTCCCATGCCATTTTTTCGTTTTTATTGTCTGGATAGCGTAAGAAATACCAGCTAGAGCATACAAAGGTATCCATTGTATCCACATCCCGCTTGGCATCTGCGCCACAGCAAGGACATTTTACATTGACGAAGCTTTCGCTTTTGGCCAATGGGGAAATGCCATCCGGATTAAAATCCACATCATAAGGCAGTTCCACTGGCAAATCCTCTTCCGGTACGGGTACGGTACCGCATTTTGGGCAATGGATCATAGGAATTGGTGTACCCCAATAACGTTGGCGGGAAATCAGCCAATCACGCAACCGATAGTTTACTTTGAAATCACCCTTGCTTTCCGCTTTTAAGTAACCAAGAATTGCTTCTTTTCCTTCTTCTACAGACAGACCATCAAAAGTACCGCTGTTTACCATTTTTCCATAGCCAACGTAGGGAAGGCTATCATCTTCTGTCGAATCTGTTTTTTCAATGACACGTTCAATGGGAAGGTTATACTTTGCTGCAAATTCAAAATCCCGCTCATCATGTGCAGGAACAGCCATAACAATTCCTGTACCATAACTGGCAAGTACATAATCAGCAACCCAAATGGGGATTTTACGACCGTTGATGGGATTTATGGCATAAGAGCCGGTAAAAACACCGGTCTTTTCTCTTGTGGTAGAAAGGCGATCAATCTCGCTGGCCTTTGCTGCCATCTCTTTGTATTCAGCAACAAGTTGTTCGTTATCTGTAGTAACCAAACTATCTAACAAGGGATGTTCCGGCGAAATGACCACATAAGTACAGCCAAATAACGTATCTGCGCGCGTGGTAAACACAGAAAATTCTGCGCCATCTTCTATTTGGAAAACAATTTCCCCGCCAACAGATTTCCCAATCCAGTTTTTTTGCATTAACTTTGTTTTTTCCGGCCAATCAATTTTATCCAGATCCGCCAGCAACTCTTCAGCATAATCGGTAATCTTAAAAAACCATTGGGTTAAGTTACGGCGCACAACTGTGTGGCCACAGCGTTCGCATGCGCCATCAAGTACTTGCTCGTTGGCAAGTACGGTATTACAATCCGGGCACCAGTTGACCGGTGCATTGTCACGGTATGCCAAGCCATTTTTATATAGTTGCAAAAAGCACCATTGGTTCCATTTATAATATTCCGGCATACAAGTGATGATTTCATAATCCCAATCAAAAGAAGCGCCCATTTCTTTTAGTTGCCGCTCCATTGTGGCAATGTTTTTAATGGTGCTGTCTTGCGGGTGGATGCCTGTTTTAATGGCATAATTTTCTGCCGGTAAGCCAAAAGCATCAAAACCCATTGGATGAAATACATTATAGCCTTTCATGCGCAAATATCTGGCATAAGTATCAGATAGCCCATAATTATACCAATGCCCGGCATGCAAATTGGCGCCGGAAGGATAAGAAAACATTTCAAGTACATAACGTTTTTCTTTTTTGCTTTCGGGATCAAACTTGTACAGGCCTGTATCTGCCCATCTCTTTTGCCATTTCTTTTCAACTTGTGGTAAATTCACGCGAAAAACTCCTTTATCCTATGCAAAATAATGCTTGCAAATATCATTTAAAATACCATATAATCTATTCACTAAATATATAGTAGCCCCTCTCTTTTGTCAACAAACAATGAGTGGTATAAAAGACCGTATAGAAGCGATTTTTGACCGTTTCTTCCAAAACCGAAACATATGAGAAGAAAGCACCTTTTGTTCTGGGAAAACGGTTGAAGCAAAAAAGGTTATGTGATATAGTATATCTTGTTATTGCTATGCCTATTTATAGGTGCTCTTTATATGCGTATGCATATAAAAAAAGGAGCGAGCAAGCTCTGAAGAAAGGTGAAACATGGATAGAAGTAAAAAGTTAGGCATTGGCGTTGAAATTCCAGAAGTATTACTCCCTGATAAGCGTGTCAACATGCGGAAATGGGCAGTCATTGCCTGCGATCAATATACGACAAATGAAGAATACTGGAACGAAGTAGAGCGGCTTGTTGGAAGCAGCCCTTCTTCGCTGCATATTATGTTGCCGGAGATTTATCTAGAATCACCTGACAAAGAAGAGCGCATCAAAAAGACAAAAGAAATCATGGCAGATTATATTGATGATGGCGTTTTGACATTGCTACCCGCAGGGTTTGTCCTAGTAGAACGCATGGTAGATGAAGGCATACGAAAAGGGCTTATGGTTATGGTGGATTTGGAAGAATTCAACGCCGATCCATTTGCCGGAACAACGGTGCGTGCCAGTGAAGAAGTACTGTATGACCGCGTTTTGCCGCGGGTTGATATTCGCGCCGGCGCGGAACTTGAAATGCCGCATATTTTTCTTTTGATGGACGATCCTTCTTTCGAGGTCATTGAACCGGCTTGGCGCAAGAGAGAATCCCTCTCAAAAGTATATGATTTTGATTTGATGATGCGCGGCGGGCGCGTTACAGGATATTTGGTGGATGACGAAGAGACGGAAGCAGATATTATTAACGCTTTGGCAGCATTAAAAACGCGCGGAGGCATGCGCTTTTGTGTGGGGGATGGAAATCATTCTCTTGCGACAGCAAAAGAAGTTTGGGAAGAAGCAAAGCGCTATATGAGTGAAGAGGAAATGGCAGAAAGCCCGCTTCGCTATGCGATGTGCGAACTCATCAACTTACATGACCCGGCGCTTACGCTAAAACCAATTCATAGAATCATTGCAGGAGCAAACCCGGCGATGGTGATTCAATATGTGGTAGACCGCTTAAACTCCATGCAGGCAGATGCGCGGCTTGTTTTTTCCAGAAGAAAACCATCTATGCAAATGGTAGATGCGCCACAGGTGATCTTTTTTACAAGTAAGGATAGTTCAGGCCGTATTGAAATCAATTCGCCTAACTCTTCTATGCTAATAGAACAACTACAGCCGGTACTCGAGCGCTTTGTGGAAGAACATCCTTCCTGTATGCTAGAGTATATTCATGGCGATGAGGAATTTGAGCGTACCACGCAAAATTATGATACGCTCGGCTTTTTGATGCCGGCGATGGATAAGAATACGTTTTTTGATGAACTCTCAGAGTTTGGCGTGTTCCCCAAAAAGTGTTTCTCTTTGGGCGAAGCGCATGAAAAGCGTTATTATATCGAATGTAGATTACTGGCGTTACCAATGATAGAAGAAGATTTAGAAGAAGCATTGGAAGAGACGGAAGAAATCTATTACGATAACACCGAAGCATATGATGATATTAGAGTAGAAGAAGAGGAATAAAAGGACAAAGGAGCTACCATGCCGCTAATCGTAACGAAATTTGGAGGGTCTTCGCTTGCCGATGCCTGCCAAATTGGAAAAGTAAAGAAAATTATTGAATCAAATAAAGATAGAAGAATTGTAATCCCTTCTGCACCGGGTAAATCAGAAAAACACGATGAAAAAGTAACAGACATGCTTTATGCGTTGCAACATGCAGTGGAAGAAAAAAAAGAACACCAAGAAATATATCAAAAAATCGTACAGCGTTATGTGGAAATCAGAGATGAATGCAATGTAGCCATTCATATTGAAGACTATTTGGAAGAAGTTTTAACGAATATTTTAGCAGGGGCAGGCGCAGATTATGCAGCCAGCCGCGGCGAGTATCTAAACGGACTTATCATGGCGGATGTTTTAGGCTTTACGTTTGTGGATGCGGCGGATGTCATTTTTTTTGACAAACGGGGTAGATACGATGAAAAAGAAACAGAACGCGCCATCATTGAAGCAGTCGGGCAAGATACAAAAGCAGTGATTCCAGGGTTTTACGGAAGCATGCCCGACGGCGCAATCAAAACCTTTTCAAGAGGTGGCTCGGATATTACCGGCGCCATTGTATCCGCAGCGTTACGCGCAGATTTATACGAGAACTGGACAGATGTTTCCGGCTTTTTTATGGCAGATCCGCGCATTGTAAAGGGCGCAAAAAAAGCAGAAGTTATCACATACCGAGAACTGCGAGAGTTAAGCTATATGGGCGCTTCTGTGTTGCATGAAGAATCTATTTTTCCGGTTTATAAACATGCCATTCCCATCAATGTACGCAATACAAATGCACCAAAAGACAGCGGAACAATGATTGTACCTGCCATTGAGGATGAGCAAAAGGATAAAGAAGTCATCACAGGCATTGCAGGAAAAAAGAATTTCACGATTATTTCCATCGCCAAGAACGGTATGAACGCAGAGCTTGGGTTTGGCAGACGCGTGCTCACTTGCATTGAAAAATACAGCATTCCGTTTGAACATATGCCTTCGAGCATTGATACGTTATGCGTGGTGCTAGAAGATGCGAAGGTAAAAGAGAACATTCAAGATATTGTAGATGACATTCATAGAACATGCGAGCCGGACAGCGTGGAAATCATTCGAGATATTGCGCTTATCGCTACAGTAGGGCGGCATATGATACAAACCATCGGCACAGCGGCAACACTCTTCACGGCGCTGGCAAATGCAGGCGTGAATGTGAGAATGATTGATCAGGGTTCCAGCGAATTAAATATCATTGTGGGTGTGGGAAACGGTGATTTTGAAAATGCAATCAATGCCATTCATGGCGCGTTTGCAGAAGCTAGGATCTCTTAAAATGATGATGGGTTTTATTTGGAAGGATAACAAAAAAGCTGCTCTCTTATGAGAACGGCTTTTATTTGCCAAAAGACAAAAAGTATTTTTGTAAGGTAGGGAAATTATGGACGTAGTAAAACGAATCTATGTGGAAAAGAAACCGGGCTTTGATGTGGAAGCGAAAAATGCGCTTGCAGATTTCAAAGAAAATTTATCAATTTCAGGATTGACGGGTGTGCGCATTGTGTTGCGCTATGATACAGAAGGGATTGCCGAAGAAGATTTTGAGGCAGCGCTGACCGCAGTTTTTTCAGAGCCGGCGGTGGATTATGTATACCCGGAAAACCTACCGGAAACCACAAGCGAATATGCCTTTGCAGTAGAATATTTGCCGGGGCAATATGACCAGCGGGCAGATAGCGCGGCGGAATGCGTACAACTTTTAACCATGAAAGCGCGCCCACTTGTAGTTGCAGCAAAAGTTTATTTGCTGGAAGGTTATTTATCTGCTACAGACATTGATACAATAAAAAGCTATGTTATCAACCCTGTGGATTCAAGAGAAGCAGATATGGAAAAACCAAAGACGTTGGTTATGCAGCTTGCAGAGCCTGCAGATGTGGAAACAGTAGTAGGGTTTATCGGTATGTCTGATGCGGCGCTGGAGACATTTCGCATAGAAGGCGGATACGCCATGAGCACGGCGGATCTTATTGTAACGCGCGATTATTTTGCAGAGCAAAAACGAGATCCTACCATTACAGAGTTAAAAGTAATTGATACCTATTGGTCAGATCATTGTAGACATACTACTTTTTTAACGGAACTGACGGATGTTTCTTTTGAAGAAGGGTTGGCCGCCGCAAAAATCGAAGAAGCTTATCACTTGTATCAAAATTACCGGGCAGATGTATATGGAAAAGATACAGATAGGCCCGAATCACTCATGGACATTGCAACGATTTACGCAAAAGCAGCAAAGAAAAAAGGATTGTTGCCAGATCTAGATGAAAGCGAAGAGATCAATGCTTGCTCGATCAAGCACACATTAGAGACAGAACAGGGAACGCAAGATTATCTGGTGATGTTCAAAAATGAAACACACAATCATCCCACAGAAATCGAACCCTTTGGCGGGGCGGCAACTTGCCTTGGCGGGGCAATTCGTGACCCACTATCCGGGCGCTCTTATGTTTACCAAGCCATGCGAGTAACCGGCAGCGGCGACCCGCGGGAGAGAACGGAAGATACAATGGAATATAAGCTGCCACAGCGAAAGATTACAAAAGAAGCTGCAGCAGGCTATTCAGCATACGGGAATCAAATCGGGCTGGCCACTGGTTTGGTAAAAGAAATATACCATGAAGGCTATAAAGCAAAGCGCATGGAGATTGGCGCAGTCATTGGCGCGGCGCCTGCAAAAAATGTGGTGCGCGAGCGCCCAGAAAAGGGCGATCAAGTTGTTCTCATCGGTGGGAGAACGGGAAGAGATGGCATTGGCGGCGCGACAGGCAGTAGCAAAGCGCATGATGAAAGCTCTACGGCAGAATGCGGTGCAGAAGTGCAAAAGGGAAACCCGCCCACAGAACGAAAACTACAACGTTTGTTCCGCAACCCGGCGTTTACCACGCTGGTAAAACGATGCAATGATTTTGGTGCCGGTGGTGTATCCGTTGCCATTGGCGAATTGGCAGAAAGCTTAGATATTTACCTGGATCGTGTGCCTAAAAAATATGAAGGCTTAGACGGAACCGAGCTGGCCATTTCAGAATCGCAAGAACGTATGGCGGTTGTGGTACAAGCAAAAGATGTAGCAGAAATACTGGCGTATGCAGCGGAAGAGAATTTGGAAGCGACAGTGGTCGCAGAAATCACAGATAACGGACGCATGCGTATGTTTTGGCGAGACAAAGCAATTGTAGACATTGCACGCGCATTTTTGGATACCAATGGCGCTGCCCAGTATGCAAAAGTAAAAGTAGAGAATGCTGATATCAAATCCATACTGGAAGTAGAAGCAGAAGCATCTTTAAAAGATACAGTAAAAAACGTTTTAGCGGACCTTAATGTGTGTAGCCAAAAGGGATTGGGCGAGCGGTTTGGCAATACCATTGGCAGAGGCACAATCCTCATGCCGTTTGGCGGGAAAAACAAATTAACGCCCATACAGACCATGACAGCACTTATTCCGGTGCTTGGAGATACGGCAAAAGATGCCACATTTATGAGCTATGGCATGGATCCATATTTGCTTGAACGCAGTCCATTTCATGGAGCGGTTTATGCAGTGCTTTCTTCTGTTGCAAAAATTGTTGCAGCAGGCGGGGATCATAATAAAGTTTGGCTCACATTACAAGAATATTTTGAAAGCTTAGAAGATGTACCCACACGATGGGGCAAACCATTTTCTGCGCTTTTGGGCGCACTTTACGCGCAAGAAGGGCTTGGGGCTGCGGCCATTGGCGGAAAAGACTCCATGTCAGGTACATTTAGAGACCTAACAGTACCGCCCACGCTCTGCTCTTTTGCGGTTGCAGTGGGCAAGGCAGAAGAAGTGATTTCCCCGGAATTTAAAAAAGCGGGCAACAAAGTGTATCTTTTGGATTTGGAATCAGATCAATTTTCCTTGCCGGTCTTTGCGGCCATGCAAAAGAAATATGATGCCTTTTATCAACTTATAAAAGAAAAGAAAATAAAAGCGGCTTATGCCATTGAGCAAGGCGGCATTTTAGCTGCAGTCACCAAAATGGCCATGGGCAATGAAATTGGGATTACACTGAAAGAAGATTTGAGCTTGATGCAGCTGATTCGCAAGCAATATGGCGCCATTGTGTTTGAAACAGCAGAGGAGATGGAGAATGCATTGTTTGAAGAAGTTGGCGTTTTAACAGAAGCTGCAGAGATTCGGCTAGCTGGGGAGAAGGTTGCTTTGCAAGCATGCATTGATACTTTTGAGGCGCCGCTGGAAAGCGTTTTCCCGACAAGAGTAGAGCAAGGCGTTTTAACTGAAATTGGTGAAGATTATAAAGGAAATAGTACAATAAAACCAAGTATCAAGATTGCCCAACCGCGCGTGGTAATTCCCGTATTTCCGGGTACAAACTGCGAGTATGACACGGCTGCGTATTTTGAAAAAGAAGGCGCTGTTGCAAATACTGTAATCATTCGCAACTTAACACCTGCAGATATTGAAAACTCTGTAGATGCATTGGTAAAAGAAATTGAGAACAGCCAGATTATTATGATTCCCGGCGGATTCTCTGGTGGGGATGAGCCGGATGGCTCTGGAAAATTCATCGCGACCGTTTTCAGGAACCCGAAAGTGGCAGATGCTGTGATGCATTTTTTAAAAGAACGCGATGGCTTGATGTTAGGGATTTGCAACGGATTCCAAGCGTTGATCAAACTAGGGTTGGTGCCGTATGGTGAAATCAGACCCATGCGAGAGGATAGCCCGACGCTGACGTTTAATAGTATTGGCAGACACGTTTCTTGTATGGTAAATACGCGGGTGGCTTCAGTGAACTCTCCTTGGCTAAAACATGTTAGCACAGGAGATGTGCATACCTTAGCGGTATGTCACGGCGAAGGAAGGTTTGTCTGTACAGAAGAAGAATTAAGCCGCTTGGCAGCAAACGGACAAATTGCAACTCAATATTGTGATGAACAAGGTAACCCATCTATGGACATTGGTATTAACCCCAACGGTTCTTTCGCGGCAGTGGAAGGGCTGCTCTCTCCCGATGGACGTATCTTCGGGAAAATGGCACATAACGAACGTTACATTCCAGGGTTGATGCGAAATATTTTGGGCGACAAAGATCAAAACTTGGCCAAAGCAGGCGTAGAATATTTTCTATAGTTTCTATTAAAAAAAGATAAAATAAAAAGAGATTGCGTTGGCAATCTCTTTTTTATTATGAAACATTACTTGATCGAGTTACATTCAATTTTTCTAACTTTTATCATGCCTTCAATGGCCAACAGTTTTTCAATGGTTTCATCAGAAGGATCACGGTTTAGATCAAACACCGTATAGGCAACTTCGCCGCGAGATTTATTCACCATTTCTTCAATGTTCAAATCTTCTTCGCCTAAAATGGATGTCATTTGACTTACCATGTTGGGCAGGTTTTTATGAATGAGCGTCAAACGAGAATGCTGGCTTTTTGCCAAGATACATTCAGGTAGGTTAACAGCGTTTTTGATGCCGCCGACTTCAATGTAATAACTCAATTCTTCCGCTGCCATTTTGGCACAATTCTCTTCGGATTCCGGCGTAGAAGCACCAAGATGGGGAATGCAGATGGTATATTCGTTTTTTAGGCAAGATTCAGAAGGGAAATCGGTTACATATCTGGCCACTTTGCGCGCTGCAAGCGCATCAAACAAAGAAGATTCGTTGATAAGCCCATTGCGTGCAAAATTCAAGATGACAACGCCTTCTTTCATTTTTGCAATTTTCGGCGCGCTCAAGAAATTTTTGGTTTGCTCCATGAGCGGGATATGAATGGAAATATAATCTGCTGCTTCTAAAAGTTCTTCCAATGCCAAAGCACGGCTTACAGCATCAGACAAATGCCAAGCGCTATCAATGGAGATAAAGGGATCATAACCAATGACTTCCATGCCCAACCCTGCTGCAGCATTTGCGACCATCACACCAATGGCGCCCAGCCCAATGACGCCTAGCGTTTTTCCTTGTAATTCAGGGCCGACGAATTGATTTTTGCCTTTTTCCACCAACGCGCCAACTTTATCACCTTCGCCGATGAGTGTCTGCGCCCAAGCGACACCGCCAAGTACATCTCTTGAAGCGATGAGCATACCGCATAATACAAGCTCTTTTACAGCGTTGGCATTTGCGCCCGGCGTATTGAATACAGCAATGCCTGCTTCTGTGCATCGGTCAACAGGAATGTTGTTCACGCCTGCACCGGCACGGGCGAACGCCAAAATACGATTATTTAGTTCAATGTCATGGCAATCTGCGCTGCGCACCAAATACGCATCCACATCGCCCTCTTCCAAATGAGAAGTAACGTTGTATTTTGTTTTGGGGAGCTTATCGTATACAAGACTGGAAATTTGATTTAACTTCTTAATATTATACATATGATTCTCCTACGCATTTTTGGCTTCAAAATCAGCCATAAAGTTTGCAAGCGCTTCTACTGCTTCAAGAGAGACTGCGTTATAGATACTTGCACGCATACCACCCACCACGCGATGTCCTTTTAAATTCATTAGCCCTGCTGCGCTTGCCTCTGATACGAATTTTGTATCCAAATCCTTATCGCCCGTTACAAAGGTCACGTTCATCATGGAGCGGAATGGCTTATCAGCAGTGCCTTTGAACATTTTTGAATTATCAATATAGTTATATAGTAATGCAGCCTTTTGCTCGTTTACTTTCTGAATGGCAGCAACACCACCTTGTTCTTCCAGCCATTCAAAAACAAGGCCGGCAAGGTAAACGCCATATGTTGGCGGCGTATTAAACATAGAATCATTTTTGGCTTGTACTGCATAATCAAGCATAGAAGGTAGATTTTCTACTTTTCCAAGCAAATCATCGCGTACAATGACAACAGTTACGCCAGCGGGGCCAATGTTTTTTTGCGCGCCGGCATAAATGAGCCCATAATCATTTACATCATATACTTCTGATAAAATACAAGAGGACATATCTGAAACCAACGGAATATCACCAATCGGTGGAACGGAAGTGAACCGTGTGCCGTAAATTGTATTGTTGGTTGTCATGTGAACATAATCGGCAGGCTCTGCAAAAAGTGAAGGCGTTAATTCGGGAATATAAGCGTATGCGCGGTCTTCCGAAGAAGCAGCAACGATAACCTCACCAAACAATTTTCCTTCTGCAACTGCGCGATGCGCAAAATTACCGGTATCCAGATAATATGCTTTTTTGGTATTCCACATCAAATTCATAGGCACCATTGTAAATTGCATGGAAGCACCACCTTGCAAAAAAAGCACCTTATAATTATCCGGAATACACATGAGTTGCCGCAGTTTTTGCTCTGTGTTTCCAATGATTTCTTCGTAAACGGGAGAGCGATGACTCATTTCCATGACAGACATTCCTGTACCGTTGTAAGAAAGCATTTCTTCTTGGGCGCGCGCGAGAACGGGCAGCGGCAAAGCGCTGGGTCCGGCGGCAAAATTGAACACTCGTTTCATGTTCTGTCCTCCTAAATATGATAAATCGATAATAATAACCTGAATAATATACACATTATACCGAACTTTTTTTACGGGAGCAATAAGCGCGGCATAGAAAAGCGAAGTTTTCTTTACATTGTTCGTTTTTAAGGAACAAATCAAAGGGAAAAAGAGTATGATATAATAGATAAAAGAAAGCAGAAAAGAGGAAGAGATGGATCTTTTTACAAATAGACAAAAAGAGGCGGCACCACTTGCAGATCGTATGCGCCCCAGAACGTTAGATGAATTTTATGGGCAAGAGCAAATTGTAGGAGAAGGCAAATTGTTGCGTCGCGCCATTTTGGCAGACAAACTATCCTCTAGTATTTTTTGGGGGCCGCCCGGTTCAGGGAAATCTACCTTGGCAGAGATTATTGCCAACACCACAAAAGCAGCGTTTCGCAAGGTGAACGCAGTTAGCACTGGCGTGAAAGAAGTCCGCGAAATCATTGCGCAAGCGGAAAAAGAACAGCAAATGTATGGAACAAGTACATACTTACTACTAGATGAATGTCATCGCTGGTCCAAAGCTCAATCGGATAGTATTTTGCCTGCCATTGAAAAAGGAACAATTAAGTTTATTGGCAGCACCACAGAAAACCCACTGGTTTCTATGACACCGGCGATTGTTTCCAGATGCCGTTTGTTTCAATTTGAAGCGTTGCGCCCGGAAGACGTGGAGCAGGCAGTGCGCCATGCCCTAGAAGATGCGGAGCGTGGGTTTGGCAACATGGACATTGAAGTGGAAGAAGAAGCACTTTTTCATATTGTAAACGTCGCCAACGGGGATGCACGCGCAGCGCTAAATGCAATCGAGCTTGCTGTGCTGACCACCGCGCCAAATGAAGCGGGAAGGATTTTCATTGACCTTGCGACGGCGGAGGAATCCATTCAAAAACGCGCCATTCGATGCGATGAAGAAGAGTATTATAATATGCTTTCCGCTTTTTGCAAATCACTGCGGGGCTCAGACAGTGATGGGGCACTTTTTTGGTGTTTTCGTATGCTTTACGCAGGTATAGACCCGCGTATTATTGTGCGGCGCATGATAGCCCATGCCAGCGAAGATGTTGGGCTGGCAAACCCGGCAGCGCTATTACAAGCGGTTGCAGCCATGCAGGCATTGGAGTTTAACGGAATGCCCGAAGCACAGCTAAACATTGCCCAAGCCATTATTTTTATTTGCGAAAGCCCTAAGTCAAATAGCGTTGTTTCTGCCATTGGCGCAGCTGCGTATGATGCGGAACATAGCTATCAAGTGGGCGTTCCTATACATTTGAGGGATACCAGCTATCGCGGCGCAAAAGAGCTGGGCAACGGTACTGGTTATAAATACGCCCATGATTATCCGGGGCATTATATTCCGCAGCAGTATTTGCCGGATGCGTTGGTGGGCAAAGAATATTATGTTCCTTCCCAACAGGGAAACGAAGCAAAAATAAAAGAAGCAAAAGAACGCAGGAAAAAGAAATTTGAAGAAACAGAATAAAGGATATGACATTCTCGCGTAGAATGTTGCTAAAGAACCAACTATAAAACAAGAAAGAGGAGAAGAGGGGAATGCTTGATCTTGTAACCATTGGCGATTTATTAATTGACTTTACGCATGTAGGGTGGAGCGAACAAGGGGGGATGCTCTTTGAACGCAATCCTGGCGGCGCGCCCATGAATATGGCAGCGCAGCTACAAAAGCTGGGCGGTACAGCCGGCGTGATTACAACCGTAGGAAGAGATGAACATGGAGAATACCTCCATGGGCTCATGAAAGATATGGGCATTGATGTTACAAACATTCAATTCAGCGATACGGTGGGCACGCGTTTCTGGTTTGTGTATCTAGAAGAGGATGGAGATAGGGTATTTTCAAACTATCAAGGCACACGCTCGGATTATGAAACTCGCGCAGAGCTGTTGGATGTGCGCATGCTGGAAAATTGTAAGGTGTTTGCATACTCTACGCTTTGCCTAGAAGAGGGAAAGCCGGTCAAAGAAGCGGGGGAAAAAGCATTGGCAGTGGCCAAAGCCCATGGCGCGATGATTGCAGTAGATCCTAATTTGCGCTTTCCGTATGCAGATCCTGTACGCAAGCAGCGGGTGGCGGATTGTATTTGGGATAGTCAAATACTAAAGCTGACAGAAGAAGAATTTGATTATTTCTTAGATGGCGCCGGCGTAGAAGAAGGCGCGGCGGCGTTGTTGGCGAAAAATGCCAAAATCATTGCCGTTACAAAAGGCGCGGAAGGCAGTATTTTATATACCAAACACGCAAAAGCGGAAGCGCCCTCTTATCAGGTGGAAACACAGGATACCACAGGCGCAGGGGATTCTTTTATGGGCTCGCTGGTATATCAGCTGACAAGAGATGGTGTAGAGATTGATGCCTTAACAGAAGAAGACTTATATGAAATTGCAAAGTTTTGTAATGCATGCGCGGGGCTCTCGACAACCAAGCGTGGCTCACTGCTGGTGATGCCTACAATGGAAGAAGTACAAGCGTTGATGCGTACAGGCGTTTTTCGAAAATAATAAGTATCAAAAAAAGCACTGCGCATTTGCAGTGCTTTTTTATGTTGTTTTATTAGAAAGAAGGCGCATAAGGCGCAGCTTCTTCTCGTTTGTAGAATACTTTTCCACCTTCCAGAGGCGTGGTGGAATAAGCAAAGAGTTCTGAAATGGTTACCATTTGATAGCCATTTTCCGCCAGATAGGGAATGAAGCGCTCCATGGCGGCAGCTGTGCTGTCATATAAATCATGGCAAAGAACAATAGAACCATTTCCCGTTTGGCTGACAGAAATGCTATAGACAGAATCTGCATTTTTGCTTTCCCAATCACGAGTATCCACAGACCAATTGATAAAAGGCATATTCAGCTCTTTTGAAACTGCAAGGGCATCATCGTTTACATTGCCATACGGCGGGCGCACCAAAGTGATTTTTTGCCCGGTGATTTCGTAAACACGATCCACCACGCTGGTGATTGCCTGCCCGATATCTGTTTTTGATTGCTTTTTAAAGTCTTTATGATCCCAAGTATGGCAGGCAAGTTCATGCCCGGCATCTGCTGTTTGTTTTAAAATGTCAGCATGCCCGTCAAGGCGCGTACCTACCACAAAGAAAGTTGCGCGGGCATCATATTTTTCCAGCGCCGCCAAAATACGAGGCGTGATACCGTTGGCAGGGCCATCATCAAAAGTAAGCGCTACCATAGGTTTTTCCGGATCCAATACGCGAATGGCACCTGCGCCGGTCATTTTGCCGATGAGCGCTGCGAAATCAGGTACGAGCAACATGCTTAACTCTTCGTAAGGAAAAGAAATCTCCAGCACTTCTGTTTGTGCAGGCAAAACAATGGTAGGCTGGAATACAAACGCTATTTCGTTTTCTCTAAAGTCTGCAGCATTTTCAAGAATGGCTTCACTGAGATCTCCCGCTGCCACAGGAACGCCCAGTTGGGTGGTAAGTTTCTGCACGATTAAGCTTTTGGCTTCTTCCCAACCTTCCGGCAAGAACACTTGATCAGAAGTAAGGGCAGCGCCAGTATTGATGTTGAATACAAATGTTTTGGAAATAGGTGTGCGAACAGCATTTTGTTTTTTCTCAGCCACATCGCCAAACCCAATCAATTGAATGATTGCGATATGCTCGCCCATGGTGTGAGAAACATAGTTGAGATGCAACTCGACGGTTTTCTTTTCATTATTTGCAATGTTTTCATAATCTTGTAGCAATGTTGCTACTTCACTGCCGATGATGTTATCGATGGCGGAAATTTCTGTTTTGGGATGAAAAATCGCATAGGAAAATGTTTTTGTTTCTTTTTCCAAATACTGCGCTGTTCCCAGTTCATTTGCCACAGGTAAATGATTGCGGTAATAAGGCGTGAATGCCCCCGGTTTTGTATTGACCGGTGCGCCGGAAGTTGTGGGGATTTCGGTAGAATCCACTTTCTTACAACCACCAAAAGCAGGTAAGGCAAGCGCAATGCAAAGGAACAGTAAAAGCGTTTTTTTCAATTGTTTTTTCATTCTTTGACACCTATCTATTATATCGTCGTTTTTTGAACCCATAAATTATAACACGAAAGAGCGGAAAACAATAGGGTTTCCTGCTTCATTTACAAAATTAGGTAAATAGATGTTTCCCATAAAACAACATACGCTTTGTTTTGACAAATCATAATATATCCTCTATACTATATATACTTTGAAAGACAAGGCAAATTGCATCGCGCAAAAGAGAGCCGGGGGAAGCTGAGAACTCGGTTGTGGCAGGCAAGCTTGTTATCACTTTCGGCAGAAATGCAAAAAGTAGCTGTAAAGCCGTATCGTATGCGTTAAATACCGGAGTGCTCTTTTTTATGATTGCATAGAAAAGAGAAGTTAGGTGGTACCGCGGTCTCCCCGCCCTATGTTGGGTTGGGAGCTTTTTTTATGAAACGAAGAAAAAGGTAGGAGAGATAGAGATGTATAAAAAAGTACCCACAGATTTGAATTTTGTTGCGCGCGAAGAGGAAGTTCTTTCTTTTTGGCAAACGGCAAACATCTTTCAAAAGGCACAAAAAGCAGGCGAAGGCAAGCCGGATTATACCTTTTATGATGGTCCGCCCACAGCCAATGGCAAACCACATATTGGGCATGTATTGACCAGGTGCATCAAAGACTTGTTTCCGCGGTTTCGCGCCATGTCCGGTTACAATGTTTTGCGCAAAGCCGGCTGGGATACCCATGGGCTTCCGGTGGAATTAGAAGTGGAAAAAGAACTTGGGCTGGACGGCAAAGAGCAGATTGAAGCGTATGGCGTAGAAAAGTTTATCGAAAAATGCAAAGAGAGCGTTTGGAAATACAAAGGGGAATGGGAAGAGCTTTCAGAGCGCGTTGGGTTCTGGGCAGATATGGAACACCCCTATATTACTTATGAAAATGATTATATCGAATCTGTTTGGTGGTCCATCAAAGAGATTCATGAAAAAGGATTACTATACAAAGGGCACAAGGTTGTACCTTATTGCCCCCGCTGTGGAACGGCGCTTTCTTCCCATGAAGTGGCGCAAGGCTATGAAGAGGTAACAGAAACTTCTGCAACGGTGTTGTTTGATGTGGAAGAATTAGGCGCATCCCTGCTTGTTTGGACGACCACACCTTGGACACTGCCCAGTAACGTGGCGGCTTGTGTCAACCCCAGTGTGACTTATGTGAAAGCAGAGAAAGATGGCAAGGCATATATTCTGGCAGAAGCGTTGCTGCACGAAGTTTTGAGCGAAGAAGCAACGATAATGGAGCGTTATCAGGGCAGCGAACTGGCAGGCATACACTATACGCCGCTCTTCCCATACGCCACAGCATTTTTTGAAGGGGCTGACGGCAACAAGATCATTGCAGATAATTATGTTACCACATCAGAAGGCACGGGTATTGTTCACATTGCACCGGCATTTGGGGAAGATGATGCACGCATTGGAAGGGAATATAAGCTGCCGTTTGTACAACTGGTAGATGCGGCAGGGCAATTGCAAGGAGGCACTCCTTGGGATGGTCTTTTTGTAAAGGATGCGGATCCGCTGATTTTGGAAAGCTTAAAAACAGAAGGGAAGCTGTTTGATGCGTATGAATTTACGCATACATATCCATTCTGTTGGCGTTGCCATACGCCGCTCATCTATTACGCCAGAAGCTCATGGTTCATTGAAATGACAGCATTGCGCGATTTGCTGCTGGAAAACAATAATAGCGTCAACTGGTTGCCGGAAAACATCAAAGCAGGTAGAATGGGCAATTTCTTAGAAAATGTCATTGATTGGGGCGTATCAAGAGAGCGGTATTGGGGTACGCCGCTGCCGGTTTGGGTGTGTGACTGTGGGCATATGCATGTTGTGGGCAGCATTGCGGAATTGAAAGAAATGGGGCAAAATGTCCCTGCAGATATTGAACTGCATAAACCATATATTGATGAAGTGAAGCTAAATTGTCCTGCTTGCGGAGGGACAATGACGCGAGAAAGCGATGTGCTGGATTGTTGGTATGACAGTGGCGCGATGCCGTTTGCACAATGGCATTATCCTTTTGAAAACAAAGAGATGTTTGACAGACATTTTCCGGCAAATTTCATCAGCGAAGCAGTGGACCAAACCCGTGGCTGGTTCTATACGCTGCTTGCCATCGGCACAGCTGTTTTTGGCACAGCACCTTTTGAAAATTGTATTGTACTGGGGCATGTACAGGATAAAGATGGCAGAAAAATGAGCAAACATATCGGGAACGTGGTAGATCCCTGGGATGCGCTAAACTTGCAAGGAGCAGATGCGGTTAGATGGTATTTTTATTCTAATTCAGCGCCTTGGATTCCCAATCGTTTTTCTCCTGAAGCAGTGATGGAAGCGCAGCGGAAATTTATGGGTACTCTATGGAACACCTATGCGTTTTATATTCTGTATGCAGAAATTGATGGGTTTGACCCGACGGCGCATACTTTGTCAGATACGCCAAACGTTATGGATCGTTGGGTATTATCTCGGCTCCATTCTGTTGTAAAAAATGTTTCGGCGCAACTGGAAGAATACCATATCATAGAAGCGACCCGCGAACTCAGTGGCTTTGTAGATGATTTATCCAACTGGTATGTGCGCAGGAACAGAGAGCGTTTCTGGGGTGCAGACATGAACCAGGATAAGATTGATGCATATATGACGCTCTATACGGTACTGGAAACATTTATTCGCTTGATTGCGCCGTTTACACCATTCTTGTCAGAAAGCATTTATCAAAATTTGGTGCGCAGTGTGGACAAAACTGCGCCGGAAAGCATACATTTATGCGCGTTTCCTGTTGCAGAGCAGGCGCGCACTGATAAAGCACTGGAAGATAACATGGCGTTTGTGTTACGAATCGTGGCGCTGGGGCGTGCTGGCAGAAACTCTGCAAACATCAAAAATAGACAGCCTGTGATGAAGTTATATGTGGGCGGTGTTGCATCTCTGCCGGAAATGTATGGTGAAATCATAAAAGGCGAGCTCAATGTGAAGCAAATTGAAATGGGTGCAGCTGCGGAAGAATATATTACTTATAATATAAAGCCACAATTAAAAACGTTGGGGCCGCGCTATGGGAAATTATTACCTGCAATTCGTAACCATTTGGAAGAAGCGGATGGGAGTATGATTGTTGGCGTTGTAAGAGCCGGGAAACCATATACCTTTATGATAGATGCTACAGAGGTTGTTTTGGAAGAAGAAGATATGCTGATAGAGCCGATGCAAAAAGAAGGCTATGCGGTAGAGACCGAAGGAGATCTAGCGGTAATTATCGATACGCATATCACGCCTGAACTGGCAGAAGAAGGGAACGTACGCGAAATCATCAGCAAAATACAGACAATGCGCAAAGACGCTGGGTTTGAAGTAACAGATCATATTAAACTATATGTGGCAGAAAATGATGCGCTTACAGCCATTGTAGAACGCAATGAAGCGGAAATTGCAGGAGAGGTATTGGCAGATGAGGTAACATACCATCATATCGAAGGCTATGAAATGGAATGGGATATCAACGGCATAACGGGGAAATTTGGCGTTGTGCAAGTGAAGTGAAGAAACAAATTTATGAGTGGTGCTGTCAAAGTGGCAGTACCACTTTTTGTTCCGACGTTTAATTTGAGGGGCAAAAGTGGTATACTAAAAATATTAGTATGATAACAAGGTGAAACTATGGCAGAAGAAAGAGCATATAGAAGCGGCAGCAGAAAAGAAAGACGCAGCAAAAAGAATAAAAAAATGCGGGTATTTTTAAGTATTTTTATGGTGATTTGTATTGCAGTCATCGGCTTTTGTGCGTATAAAATTTATTCCATTTACCATGAATATTCTGAAGGAGATAAGGCGAACGAAGCGCTTTCAGAATATATTGTTGTGGAAAGCGAAGCCAATAAAGAAACCAATGTACTGGATGTGGATTTTAATGCACTGAGCGCAATCAATGAAGATGTTTGCGGCTGGCTGTATTTAAAAGACACACCGATTAACTTCCCTGTTGTACAAGGGGCAGATAATGAATTTTACTTGACGCATAATTTCCAAAAAGAGAAGAATAGTTATGGCGCAGCATTTATTGATGTGGCCAATCAATCGGATTTTTCAGATCCATGTACCATTATTTATGGGCATAGAATGAACAACGGTGCAATGTTTGCAGAGCTTTTGCAATATGAAAAACAGGAATATTATGATGCACATCCATACTTGTTACTGGTAACACCGGAGCATAAATATAAGCTGGAAGTTTTTTCGGCAAGAAGGATTTCTGCGGATCTGAGCAATTATAAAATACGCTTTGACAGCGACGAACAATACATTTCTTATTTGCAAAAAATCGTTTCGGATTCTTTTGTAAAGACGGATGTGACCATGAGCAGCGAAGATCGCTATGTAATGCTGTCTACTTGTGTCAAAGGCAATGAGAGTGTGAGATTTGTTGTATATGCCAAGATTTCTCCATTGGAGGAGGGCACGGCAAACTAAGGAAGGGAGAGAAGACATGACAGACGATTCTGTTGTCGTGGGGAGAGAAGAGGAGATTAGTAGAGGGACGATATGGAAAGAAATTGGGAAATTAGCATGGCCTTGCGCGGTGGAACAGATTTTTGCAAGCCTGATGACGCTGATTTCTACGCTTTTGGTATCATCACTGGGAAAAGAGGCAGTCAACGCCGTTAGCATTACAACGCAACCAATGTTTATTCCAAACATTGTATTACAAGCGTTTAACGTAGGCGGAACAGCGCTGATTGCGAGATTTCTCGGTATGCAGGAAGAAAAGAACGCGCGGCGCGCATGTGCGCAGACGTTACTACTCTCGATTCTGATGAGTGTAGTGGCTTCTGCGGGCCTGTACCTTGGATCAGGGCCGATCATTCGCATGTTAGGGGCGACGGACGATTATTATTACTTGGCGCTTGATTATATGCGCTATAGTTCCATCGCCATCATTTTTCAGGCAATTTCTGTTTCTGTAGCCGCTATGCTGCGAGGAGCAGGGAAAACCAGCCTTTCCATGTATTTTAATATTTTGGCCAGTGTTGTAAACGTAGGCGTAGGATATCTTTTGATTTCTGTTTTTGGTTTGGGCGTACAAGGCGCAGGCATTGCATTTTTGGTATCTCATATTGCAGGAAGTTTATTCGCGCTTTACTTATTGTTTTTCCAAAAAGATTTGCCCATTCATATTAAGCCGAAAGATGTACTTATTTTTGATAAAGATCTCGTGAAGCGCATTTCGCGCATCGGGACAGGAACAGCCCTAGAGCAATTGGTTTTGCGCATTGGGTTAATTGCGTTTACCATGCTAATTGTTAACTTAGGAACAGCGGAATATGCGGCGCATAACATTGCAGGAACCATTCACAACTATGTTATTGCCATTGGAACAGCCATGAGCGTAGCTTTGACCTCGCTGGTTGGGCAAAATTTAGGGGCGAACAAACCGCAGCTGGCAGAACGATACGTAAAAGAAGCTTTGCGTATTTGCTGGATTTGCATTGGCGTGTGTATGGCGATTTTATTGTTGTTTCCCGGACCAATTGCTTCGCTGTTTACCAAAGAAGCAGATGTAAAAAAGAATCTTGTGATGTGTTTTCGTATGTTGGCGCTGGTTGCGCCGGGGCAGATTTTGCAGCAATCCATTTGCGGGGGGTTGCGCGGCGGCGGAGATACCAAATGGCCGCTGATTTCTACAATGCTGGGTGTATTGGGGATGCGCATGGTCATGGGGTATGTTTTCATCAATGTATTCGATATGGGGCTCTTTGGCGCTTGGCTGGCGAATGTACTGGATCAAAACTTGCGGGGCTTTATCATTTACTTACGATTCCGTTCAGGAAAGTGGAAGTATTTGCGGGTGTAGGTTACGCGGGAAAAGTCATAAAATAATCTTGAAATCAAAAAAGAAGTAGTATATACTAGCTGGGTAGCGCTGATATAGCTCAGATGGTAGAGCACCTCATTGGTAATGAGGAGGTTCCCGGGTTCAAATCCCGGTATCAGCTCCAAGCAAAAAGCCACAGGTAACCTGTGGCTTTTTTATGTAGAGATTTTCTTTTCATGCATACGCTCAAATGCTGTTGAAAAAAAGATTTTTTTGAAGAGTATATGAATAAAAGAGCAGAAGGTTTTTTGGGAAAAACGGTAAACCCATCTGGTGAAAACAAAAGTGAAGTGGTAGAATAATAAAAGAGTGGATGCTAGCATCCACTCTTTTATTGCAACGGGATAGCAGGGGAAGAAATGCGCACGGTTTGAAGTATTTTTCGAGAGTGCAAAAAGCTGGTATAAAAGCTGCATATTGATTTCGAAGATGAACAGCGCACAAATCACGGACCGTCATGTAGCAAGCAGTTAATCGGGGGAGATGATATTGGCGTGGTTCATTTTTCGCCCAAACGCATTGCAAGATTTCACTGGGAAGCTCTGGTTTTGGGCATCTATGGAGATGCAGGGATGGTACTTGTGTAGCCAAAGAAAGCGGTGAGCCCCGGGGATAAATTGAACTGACAAGAAACGGAAAGAAGGAAAGGCGATATGGATTTTGTAAATATGACAATAGAAGAATTGCTGCAGGAAGAAGGACATGTTTGTAGCTGCGGGAAGACGCACAAAGTTCCGTTAAAAGAGTTGGTAATAGAAACGGGGGCATTACAAAAAGTGCCTCGACTGGTGCAAAAATATGATGGTACAAAGCCTTTTTTGATTGCAGATAAGAACACATGGGCTGCTGCAGGAGAGAAGGTTGCTGCGCTTCTTACGCAAGAAAACATTCCCTATGGCCGCTATATTTATCCGGATGCACATGTGGGCGTAGATGCGACACCGGTGGGAGAAGCTGTGATGCACTTTGATCACACTTGCGATATGATTTTGGGCATTGGAAGCGGTACAATCAATGATATTTCCAAAATCATGGCGCATGTAACAGGAAAACCATATATTGTGGTGGCGACAGCGCCTTCTATGGATGGATTTTCCAGTAGCACATCTTCTATGGCGGTGGACGGCGTAAAGGTTTCGCTGCCCAGTACATGCCCAGTGGCGATTGTGGGAGACATTGATGTTCTTAAAAATGCGCCCATGCGCATGTTGCAAGCAGGGTTGGGCGATATTTTAGCGAAATACGTGAGCATCTGTGAATGGCGCATGGCAGAGATTATTGTTGGCGAATATTATTGCCCCGCCATTGCAGAACTGGTGAGAGAATCGGTTCGGCGTTGTGCGGCTTCAGCAGAAGGACTGTTAAACCGTGAACCAGAAGCAGTGTATCATGTGATGTTTGCATTGGTTTTGTCCGGCATTGCCATGAGCTTCGCAGATGTAACAAGACCCGCTTCAGGAATGGAACATTATTTTTCTCATGTGTGGGACATGCGTGCATTGGCGTTTGGAACACCGGAAGATTTGCATGGCATACAGGTAAGCATTGGCACAGTATTATCGCTCAAAATGTATGATGCACTAAAGAAGGTAACGCCGGAAAAAGAAAAAGCATTGGCATATGCCGCTGCGTTTGACAAGCGTGCATGGGAAGAGCAGCTTGGTGCTTTTTTGGGCGATGCAGCGCCGGGGCTCATTGCGTTAGAAGAAGTGGAAGGAAAGTTTGATGCTACAAAGCATAAGATGCGCCTAGAGACAATTCTGATACATTGGGAGGAGCTGCAGAGAATTATGCATGAAGAGTTGCCGGCCGGGAATACAATTGAAGAAATGTTAAAAAAGATTGGGGCGCCTGCATCCCCTGTAGAAATTGGAATTGACGGGGCAACCACGCGACAAACATTTTTAGCCACAAAGGACATTCGCGACAAATATATTGGCACAAAACTGCTTTGGGATTTGGGGTTACTTGATGAATTTGCAGAGGAACTTTTTTCATAAAGACAAACTGTGAAAAATATAAGGATTTTTTTCGGGCTTATTGTTTTGTAAAAAAGCCTATGGTATAATACTTCCGGACATAGCCATAGCTGAAAATTATGTATTTTTGGCATAACAATGTGGCAAAAAACACTTGCGGCCTAGAAAGCCTCAAAAGTTTTTGAGTTCGCGATAGTGGAAAAATTATTTGACGAGAGGTGTAAAATGGAAGCAATGCAAAAAGACAAATTGATCGACATCGCAAAGCAGATCCGCAAAGACACGATGCGGACCATCGCAGGCATTGGTAGCGGCCATATCGGCGGCAGCCTTTCTATTGCTGATGTACTTGCTGTTCTCTATTTTGAGAAAATGAATGTTGATCCCCAAAATCCGCAAAAACAAGACAGAGATAGGCTCGTTCTTTCCAAAGGGCACGCTGGTCCAGCGTTATATGCAACTTTGGCATTGAAGGGCTTTTTTGATGAAGATTGGCTGGATACGTTAAACCAACCGGGAACGAATCTACCCAGTCATTGTGACATGCTCAAGACGCCGGGTATCGATATGACGGCGGGTTCCCTTGGGCAGGGATTCTCCTGCGCAGTCGGCATGGCTGTTGCGGCAAAGGTCCTCGATATCGATTGCACGGTTTATTCCATCATTGGCGATGGTGAAAGCCAAGAAGGTCAAATTTGGGAAGCTGCAATGTATGCATCACAAAAAGAATTAGACAATTTTATTGGTATTACAGACTGGAATCACATGCAAATTTCAGGGCTTACGGATGATGTTTGCAGCATTTGCCCACTACCTGAAAAATGGGAAGCATTTGGATTCTACACACAATCCGTTGATGGGCATGATGTAGAAGCAATTTCAAAAGCCATTGACAATGCAAAAGCACATAAAGGCGGCCCTTCCATGATTATTTTGGATACGGTAAAAGGGAAAGGCGTTTCTGTAATCGAAGCAGCAGGATATGCAAACCACTCTATGCCGGTTACGCCTGAAGATGTTGCACTGGCAAAAGAAGAACTGAAGTGAGGTAGAAAATTATGAGTAAAGAAATGAGAGCTGTATTCAGCGAAATTTTAGATGAATATATGGCAAAAGACCCTATGGTTTGCGTCATTGATTCTGACCTTGCTAAAGCAAACGGAACACATGGCCTTCGCTTCAAATATCCTGATCGTGCATTGGATGTTGGGATTGCAGAGCAAAATATGGCCGGTGTAGCAGCAGGGATGGAAACATTCGGCTTTAAGCCTTTTATTACAACATTTACCCCTTTTGCAACCAGAAGAATTGCAGATCAAATTGCGATTTCTATTTCTTACGCAAAACGGAATGTAAAAATCGTCGGGACAGATCCTGGCGTTACAGCAGAAACCAATGGCGGAACGCACATGAGCATGGAAGACATTGGTATCATGCGCTCCATTCCGGGCATTGTAGTATTTGAGCCGGTGGATGCAGTACAATTAGAAAAAGCGATGCCGCAAATTATGGAATATGAAGGCCCGATGTATATCCGTATGGCAAGAAAAGTGGTACCGCAAGTATTTGATGATAGTTATGACTTTAAGCTGTTCAAAGCAGATGTTTTGACAGAAGGTTCAGATGTTACAATTATCGCTTCCGGAATTATGGTTGACGAATCTTTACAAGCAGTAAAAGCTTTGGAAGAAGAAGGCATTCGCGCAGAAGTCATCAACCTACACACCATTAAACCGGTGGATGTAGAAACGGTTGTCGCTTCAGCAAAGAAAACTGGCGCTGTTGTAACAGCAGACAACGGAAACATCATTGGTGGCGTATTCTCCGCAGTGAGCGAAGTGTTGGCACAAGAGTTGCCTACACCTGTTGTACCCGTTGGTGTGATGGATCGCTTTGGTGAAGTTGGCAAACTGGATTACTTGAAAGAAGCAATGGGTCTTACTGTTTCTGATATCGTTACAGCTGCCAAAAAAGCAATTTCCAAAAAATAAGGAACAAGAGGCATAAAGGCGGCTGATAAAGGCCGCCTTTTCTTTTATAATAAAAATGATAATTGATTTTCACACACACGCATTTCCGGCTGCAATCGCAGAAGATGCCATGACAAATTTGGAGAAAACAGCAGAGCTTACGCCTTATGGGAACGGTACTATTGAAGCGCTTTTGGAACGCAACCAAAAAAGAGGCATTGCAAAAAGTGTACTCTTAAACATTGCGGTATCCACAAAATCTGTAACGCGTATGAATGATTTTGCCATCGAAATGGCAAACCGAGAAGCGAGTCTTCTTCCTTTTGGTACGCTGCATCCGGAATTAAAGAATTGGGAAGCGGAAATGCTCCGTTTAAAAGAGAACGGTATAAAAGGTATAAAGCTGCATCCATGTTATCAAAAGTTTGAAATGAATGACCAAAAGGTTTATCCTATGTATGAAGCAATCACGGCGCAGGAAATGATTGTATTATTTCATGGCGGGCTAGATCCGCTGGATATGAGCAAAGATTATGCTTCACCAAAGGCTATCTTACAAGTAAAACAAAATTTTCCACAGATGAAAATGGTGGTGGCGCATGCCGGCGCGGCATTTTCCTTTGATGCAGCGGAAGAATACCTTTGGGGGCAAGAGATTTATCTTGATATTTCTTTTATTGGCGGACGTATGGGCATGGCGCAATTTCAGCGGTTTATTAACATGCATGATGCCGATAGAATTTTATATGGTAGTGACTACCCTTGGCATGACGAAGAAGAATTGTTATTGTTAAAAAATGCTGCCTTGCCTGAAGCGTTGCAAGAAAAGATTCTTTATGGCAACGCAAAACGATTGTTAGGAGAAGCGTAGATGCAAAAAGACACTTTAAGAATATCCTCCGCATTGCGAAAAGGAGATTTTAGAAAACTTGCATATTGGAATATGTTTGGCAAGAACCGAGTGGTACTATTTAGCTATATTTTGCTGCTGCTCGTAGGTATTTTGGGTATTTTATTTGCGCGGAATATTTTTATCTTGTTTGCGCTGAGCATTGTCTTTTTGGCATGTCCGCTGTTGGTCATTGTCATGGCAGAATACAATATTTTCAAAGTAAACAAAACTGGTGGCATACAGGGACGGACCAATGTAACATATGAATTTGCTGCGCGTGGTATTACAGCCTTTGGGCCGGGAGAACAAGTGTTGGCGTCGTATCCATGGCAAGAGATTTATCGCATTTATGAGAATAAGCATTTTTATATTATATTTGTCAATGTAGTAGAGATGCTTACGATTGCAAAACGCGATTTGGCAGAGCAGCCGGGAAGTGAGGCATTGCTGCGCGAGATTTTAGGAGAAAACGTTCCTGTGGCGCGTCGATTTATGCAGCCAACAACGCAATAATATTGTCAAAAAAGAGGTTTTCCTGTATTATGATAAGGAAAGAAGCTTGAGGAGGGTGTTGCTATGGAAAAAACGACAGTAGTCATCTCTGGACGCGAATATTCTATCTTATCAGAAGAAGGCGGCGAATATGCAAATCGCATTGCATACGAGTTAGACCAACGAATCAGAGAAATCATTGCAAAATATGCCGGTGTGGCGACAAATACGGCGACAGTCCTCACGGCGCTCAACTTGACGGATGAACTGCACAAAGCAAACGCAGCACTGACAGACGTGAAAAAAGAATTGCGCGCATCGCAGACTGCTTTAAAAAAGGCAGAAACTGCGCTCAGTGAAGCAGAAGAAAAGAGCCGGCGTGCGGCAGAAGAAACGCTACAAAAATTGCAGCGGCGGTTAGATGCACTAGAACAAGAGAATGTGCGGCTGCGGGCAGGGCAAAGAAGATAGTATAGTTAGAGAGTAGATAAAAGACACGACTTTAAAGGTCGTGTCTTTTTATAAGAGGATAACTTTGCAAGCGATGGTCTTTGGGGTATACTATAGCCATGAACAAGATGGAATTATTGGCACCGGCAGGGGATATTGATATTGCAAAAGCGGCATTTGCGGCAGGGGCAGATGCTTGTTATATTGGCGGGAAATGGAGCGCACGCGCATACGCCACTAACTTTTCAGAAGAAGAGATTTTAAAAATCACTTCTTTTGCGCATTTATATCGTAAAAAAATTTATGTTGCACTCAATACAATGCTCTATGAAAAGGAGCTTTTAGAAGCGTTAAAGTATATTGAGGTTTTACAAGAAATCGGCGTAGACGCTCTCATTTTATCAGATTTAGGATTGATGCAAGCAGCAAAGCAGGCTTTTCCCACGTTATGCATTCACGCCAGCACGCAGACGAACATAGAAGAAGCTGGCGCAACAAAACTGGCAAAGCAGTTGGGCGTAGAGCGCATCATTGCTGCACGTGAAGCGAAGCCGGAAGACATTGAAGCCATGTTAAAAACGGGAATGGAAGTGGAAGTTTTTTGTCACGGCGCGATGTGCTCCGGTGTTTCGGGTACATGCTTATTATCCGGTATGATAGGTGGGAGGAGCGGCAATCGCGGCAAATGTGCTCAGCCCTGCCGCAAGGCATATACGCTTTTTGGGAAGAACGTATATCATTTGAGCATGAAAGATTTATGCACGTTGGAATTGGTACAAACTTTTTACGAAATGGGCGTTTCTGCAATTAAAATAGAAGGGCGCATGAAAAGTAAAGCGTATGTAACTTCTGCAGTGCATGCTTATCGCGCAGCAATTGATGCGGCAGAAAACGGGCAAACATTTGATATTGCGGCGGAAAAAGAACAATTGGCACGCCTCTTCAATCGCGGCGGGTTTACACAAGGCTATGTTGCAGGACAAGAGGATTTGACTTATACAGCACGCCCGGATCACATGGGCGTTCTTATCGGAGCAATAGCACAAATACAAAAGAATATGGGATATATTAAAACAAGAGAATTGCTGCAAGCGGGCGATGGTGTAGAAATTCATGAGAAGGGATATCAGCTAAATCGTGTTATTAAAGTAAAAGACGGATACGAGATCAATGTACCACCAGAAACGAAAGCAGGCATGCCTGTATATCTGCGGGATAGCCTTGCGGCAAAGGAGAAGGTGAAACGCTGGGCGAAAGAACCGGAAAGGTTTCCTGTTTCGCTTCGATTGCAACTGCAAACAGGAAAAAAAGCAAAATTGCAAGTGTGCTATGCAGGCTTGCAAGAGGAAGTGTTTTCAGAAATGTTTTTGGAAAAAGCAGAGAATCCAATCTCGAAAGAGCGGTTGCAAGCCCAGCTACAGAAAACAGGAAATACGCCTTTTGTTGCGAAAAGTAGTATAATCGATTGGGATGAAAAAGCGTTTATCAGCGTTGGGCAGGTAAATGATTTGCGGCGGCGCGGGCTTTCTGCATTGCAGCAAAAGATTATTGAGAAAAATAAGCCTATGCCTGCACAACGAAAGAATACACTTGCAGATATCAATAAGCAGCAACTGCAGGAAACTTACTTGGCAGTACAGACGTCTGAAAAAAGCTTGATTGCAGCATTGTTGCAGAAGAAAAATATACATATATACATTCCTTTTACAAAGGAAATTGATTTTGCTGCATTGGCAAAAGAAGCGTGCGCAGAACAGATTTTTATTGTGTTGCCGCCATACTTTGGAGAACGGGAAAAACAGTTTATCATAAAAGCCCTCTCGCCCTATATAGAACAATTTGGTGGCATCATTGCCGGAAGTTTGGGCGGCATTGCGCTGGCGAAAGAATTGGGCATACCATTCGCAACAGATCATTGGTTGAATGTTGCCAACAGAAAAACAGCAAACGTATTGCGCGCGCTTGGCGCAGAGGCGGTTACTTTGAGCGCTGAAATTGATCAGGCAGCAGTAAGCGATATGCATGAAGCGGGCTTTGAAATGATTACATACGGGAAATTGCCAGTGATGAACTTGCGGCATTGTCCCGTGAAGAAAGAAGCAGGCTGCGGCGCATGCCAAGAGGGCACACTAAAAGATGCGCTAGGGTATACGTTCCCATTGCGGCGTGTGGGTGGTAAGGACTGCTTGCTGCAGCTACATTATTCTCGCCCACTTTTTGTAAAAGACATTGGCGCATGGGAAAAAACAGGCGTAGCAGGATTTCGTTTGGTCTTTACAGATGAAAGTAAGAAAGAGGCATTGGAAATCGTAGAGGCCTATTTACAGGCGATTGCCGCGCGAAAAAGCGTCGCGCTTGAAATAACAGCATGGACACATGGGAGATATCAAAAAGGAGTAGAATAGTTGGACAAACGGGTACTGGAAAAACTGGAATTTCCGCATATTAGAAGGCAATTGGCGCAGCATACGCTTTCAGACTTAGGGAAAGCATTGGCGCTTTCGTTGGAACCAGAATCGGAATATGCGGCAGTGGAAAAATTATTACAGGAAACAGGAGAAGCAGAGCATATTATTATGTCCTCTTCCGGTTTTCCTTTGCGCGGGTTTCGCGATATTGTAGAAGAAATTGGGCGGTTGCGCGTAGGGGCAACGCTTTCTTGCGCAGAGCTGCTGCGCGTTGCAGAGCTACATAAAGCGGCGAAACATGCCAATAGGAGCATTGGGCGAATTGCAGAACAAGGGTTGCTCACAGAAATGGCTTCTTTGTTGTGGTATGACGATGTACTGATTTCGCGCATTGATGAAGCAATTTTAAGCGAAGAAGAAATTGCAGATAATGCTTCCGGAGAATTGCGCGCTATCCGCAGGCAAATCCGCAACGAACATGGACAGGTCCGAGAAAAGTTAAATAGCATCATCCGCAGCAAGGAATACGCTACTTATTTACAGGATGCCATAATTACTTCGAGAGAAGGCAGGTTTGTAGTGCCGGTGAAACAAGAATTTCGCGGGCAAGTTCCCGGGTTGATCCATGGGCAATCGGCAAGTGGCGCAACGCTTTTTATAGAACCGATGGGTATTGTGGAGTCCAACAATAAACTGCGGTTGCTGGAAGAAGAAGAAAGAAGAGAAATTGAGCGCATTCTGGCGGAAATTTCAAGTATGGCCAGCGTAGGCGCAGATGCCATGCGCGCAGACCTTGATATTTTGGCGTATCTCGATTTGGTATTTGCAAAAGCATCGCTTGCCATACAGATGAAAGCGTTTGCCCCGCAATTGGCGACAGACGATAAGATTATTATTCTAGCCGGGCGGCACCCTCTGATTGAAGAAAGCGAGGTCATTCCCGTTTCGGTACAAATGGAAGCGGGCATTAAGACGCTCATCATCACCGGCCCCAACACAGGCGGGAAAACGGTCACCTTGAAACTAATCGGCTTATTTGCGTTGATGGCGCAAAGTGGTCTGTTTTTACCGGCGCAGGCAGGCACGAAACTGCCGGTTTTCCCTGCAGTATATGCGGATATTGGAGATGAACAAAGCATAGAGCAATCCCTTTCAACATTCAGCGCGCATATGCACAACATCATTTTTATATTACGGCGGGCAGAAAAAGGTGCGCTCGTATTGTTGGATGAATTGGGCGCAGGCACAGACCCGGAAGAAGGCACTGCTTTGGCGCTGGCCATGCTCAGCGAATTATATGAAAAAGACACGCATGTTTTTGCCACGACACACTATGGCGAGATAAAAGCATATGCCATGGCACAAGATGGTTTTGAAAACGCCAGCATGGAGTTTGATGCCAACTCGCTTCGCCCAACCTTTCGCCTGATTATGGGTTCTGTAGGTGCCAGCAATGCATTTTTGATTTCCAAGCGGTTGGGGCTGAAAAATCATGTCATTGAAAAGGCAGAACGCTTTATGAAAGAAGAGCGCTTGGAATTTAACGCACTTCTGCTGGAAGCAGAACGCACGCGCCGCACAGCAGAGACGCGCCTAGACGAGATTCGTAAAAAAGAAGAAGAAGTAAAAGAAGCGCAGAAAAAAGCAAAAGCACTGGAACAAGAGCTGGGCAACCGCAGAGAAGAAATGTTGCAAAAGGCCCGAGAAGAAGCATATACAATTGTGGAACAAGCAAAAAGCGAAATGGAAGCAGCAATCAAAGAAGCACGCGTGCTGCGCAATCAAACAGAGCGAGAGGCAACAAAAAGTACGGAAGTATTGCGGCGTGTGGTAACAGAAAAAAGTGATACGTTAAAAAAACAGTTGCGTCCGAAGAAACAACCGCAGCAAAGGATGCAGAAAGAAGAGCTCATACCAGGGCAGACAGTCCATGTGATGAGCTTACGCGCAGAAGGGACAGTTGTAGAAGCGCCGGATGCGAAAGGCAATGTAACTGTGCAGGTAGGTATTATGACCGTGCAAGTACCGATCTCAGACCTCGCCTACGCCAAAGGGAGTAGCAATAAAAAAGTGATACAAAGGAGCAGAACGCCCTCGGGCGCGCGAAAAGCAGTGCCCATGTCTCTTAACTTACATGGGTATAATGTGGAAGATGCCATGATTGAAATTGATAAATATTTGGATGATGCATTTTTGAGCGGGCTCAGCGAAGTTTCCATCAACCATGGGAAGGGCACAGGTGTTCTTAGAAAGGGCGTACAGGACTTTTTGCGGCGACACCCGCATGTGGCATCGTTTCGCCGCGGAGAATATGGAGAAGGGGATAGCGGTGTGACCATTGTAACGATCAAAGGAACCTGATAAAAAACTTGCGGTATTGCGAAAAGTTGTTCATAATAGTACTATATGATTGTATGAAAAAACGTATGGCACATGAGAAATGAGAGGAGTTTCGATATGGCTGATAATTTAATTCTGCTGATGGATGACGATGAGAACATTTGTAAAGTCATTAAGTTATATTTAGAAAAAGAAGGGATGAACCTTCTAATTGCCAATGACGGGAAAACTGGGCTGGAGTTATTTGAAGAAGAAAACCCGGCGCTGGTGCTGTTGGATATTATGATGCCCGGCATGAGCGGCATTGATGTGGTAAAAGAAATTCGCAAAAAAAGTGCAACGCCGGTGATTATGCTTACGGCAAAAGGCGATACATTTGATAAAGTTGTGGCGCTGGAGCTTGGGGCAGATGACTATATTGTAAAACCCTTTGATCCGAAAGAACTTATCGCCCGCATTCGCGCAGTGATACGCCGCAGTGAAAGCGTACCTGAGCCGGATGAACAAAAGACGGTAAAATATGAAAATTTGGAGATTTCTATTTCTGAATACACTGTGGAATACTGCGGCGAAAAACTGGAGCTGCCGCCAAAAGAGCTGGAGCTTTTATATTTCCTGGCTTCGCATCCCAATAAAGTATTTACAAGAGAGCAATTGCTGCAAAAAGTATGGGAATTTGATTTTTATGGTGATTCCAGAACCGTTGATGTTCACATCAAGCGCTTGCGCGAAAAGCTGGGAGAACAACCTTCTTGGCAAATCAAAACCGTATGGGGTGTTGGGTATAAATTTGAGGTTCGTTAATGCTTCGCTATAAAACCCTATTTTCTCGCATTGTCGTAATTTGTATTGTTGTATTGGTGAGCGCAATTTTGCTGCTCAATATTTTTACGGCAACCAGATTGCGCAAACAAAAGATTGACGACAAAGCAAAAACATTGCGCGCACAAGCAACGCAGATTTCTCACACATATGAGATGGCATTTGAAGAAAAAGATGAGGTAAAGTTTTTCTACAGTGATTTAGAAAACATCGCCTATCGGGAAAGCTGTGTCATTTGGGTGGTGGATAGCTTTGGTACCATAAAAGAGATTTCTGAAGAAGGCACGGCGTATGAAAATCATGCAGATGCCATGCAATACAACATGGAATTTCTCGCTGCACGGCTGGGCGAAGAGAATGGCGCCGTTGCAACTGCCTATGAAAGCGCATCTTTGACGAGTGCGCCTCTGGTAACGGCGGGTATTTTACTTTCTGTGAACGGTGTGGAGATGGGTAGCGTTTATCTGCATGTGATGCTGACGGATATTGCAGGGACTGTCCGCGTATTGGCGGAACAGTCTATTTTTGTATTTTTGGGCGGTTTACTCTTGGCAGGGGTTTTATCTTTCTTTGTTTCGCGTGGCATTGCAAAACCACTTTATGCCATGAACCAAGCGGCAAAAGAATTGGCGCGAGGGAATTTTAAAGAGCGGATTGAAGTAAGAGACACGGGAGATGAATTGGGGCAGCTCACGCAAACGTTTAACATGATGGCGGAAGAGCTTGAAAAATACGAAGACACGCGAGAAAGCTTTGTGGGCAACGTTTCACACGAATTAAAAAGCCCGCTTACGGCAATACAGGGGTTTGTGCAAGGCATGTTGGATGGAACCATTGATAATAGCGAGCGAGATCAGTATTTGGAAATTGTACTGCTGGAAACAAAGCGTATGAATACTCTCATTACGGATTTGCTGGATCTGGTAAAAATTGAATCAGACCAATTTATCATTGATATGACAGTTTGGGACATCAATGAACTCATTCGCCGCATTTTGATCAACTATATTAGTAAAATCGAAGAAAAGCATATTGAGCTTGCCATCAATATTCCGGAAGGGAAAACGGATGTATTGGCAGACCAAGGGCGCATTGCGCAAGTACTGACCAATTTGTTGGACAATGCTGTAAAATTCGCGGAAGAAGGCGGTACGGTAAAGATATGGTCTTATGAATCAGAAGGGAAAGTGCTGATCAACATTGCAAACTCGGGGCAAGTGATTCCAAAAGAGGATTTGCGGTTTATCTTTGACCGCTTTTTCAAAGCAGACAAATCTCATAATCGAAAAGTACCGGGAACCGGGATTGGGCTTTCCATCGTCAAAGAAATCATCAACCGCCACAATGAACGGATATGGGTAAACTCCAGACCGGAGGCGGGAACTGTATTTACGTTTACACTGACGCTGGCCAGCGAAACAAAAGAAACTGCGCCGGTAACGCGCAAACAATCTGTGCAGCGACAACGTAGCAACCGAAACAGAAGGCAATAAAGGAGAACATGATGCACGAAGATGGGTATGAAAAAGATACGCCGGAAGAGCAAAATGAAAACCATTTTGAAGAAATAGAATATACAGATGTTCCTGCAGAAGAAACAGCGGCAGAACCAATGGAGCGCGTGGAAGAAGCGAGTATTTCTTTTGAAGAAGCATCTTTTCCCCAGGAAGCGCCGGAAGTTACAGAACATTGGCAACCGGAAGAGACGTTTTATTTTGACCCCTATACAGGGGAGAAGATTTATGAAACAAAAGCGTATGAAAGCACATATGAAGCGGCCTCTTCTGTTTCTGCAAGTGATAACGCAGAACCATCTTATACCGGCGCATACAAAATACCAACACAGCCACAAAACACAGCATAATACGGAGGCTATTACCAAGCACCGCCGCAACCCCAAAAAGCGATATGGCGCGGCGCTCTGGATTAGCATTACAGCAGGGTTTTTGATTTGTATGCTGCTAGGGGCATTGTTTACAGCATATATTTTGTTTCCTGCATTGCAAAATCAATACGGGAACGATAATAACGGCGGCATCTTTCCTGCGCCTTCTGAGACACCTGCACCTGCAGAATCAGAACAGCCCAGCAGTACAGGCATGCCGGATGAATACGAGCCCGACGAAGAGATTGGTGAAATCGGTGGCGCGCGGCCGATAATCAAAAACCCATATAATCCGGTGCCGGAAATCGCAGAAGCACTGTCAGATAGCATTGTAGGTGTATTGGCGAAAGTAACACAAGAAGGAGAACTGGAGCCGATTTCACGCGGGACAGGATTTATCATTCATGAAAACGGTTATGTGATGACCAATTACCATGTGGTATCAGGCGCGGAACAGTGTTATGTTACCTTCGGCGAGGAAGAGGTAGAAGCCAAATATGTGGGCGGGGATGCCAGCATGGATTTGGCAATTTTGAAAATTGAGAAAAGCGGCTTAAAAGCGGTTGCCATCGGGAATTCAGATGAAACACGCGTAGGGGAAATGGCCATTGCCATGGGAAACCCATCCGGCGCCGGCGAAAACTTGGTGGGCACGGTTACCGTAGGGTATATCAGCGCTGTGCAGCGAGAAATTATGTTTAACGGCACAAAGCAGACATTTATTCAAACAGATGCGGCGGTAAACCCGGGCAACAGCGGCGGACCGCTCTTGAACGACAAAGGAGAAGTCATTGGCGTAGTTACGCTGAAAAGCTTGGTTTCTTCGGTAGATACATCAGGCAACCCCATTACCACAGAAGGCATTGGCTTTGCCATTCCCATCAGTAAAGCGGCGGCAGCGGCAGTGGAGATCATTCACAACGGCTCTATTAAACGGCCGGGCATTGGCATTGAATTTAGAAGCGTAACAAAAGAAGAAATAGAAAATGGCTTACCGGCTTATGGAAAAGTTGTTGCAAACTTCATGAAAAACAGTACAGCAGAAGCAGCGGGGTTAAAACTAGAAGATGTAATCATCGATTGTAACGGAATTTCTTTGGAGGAAAACGAGACAGCGCTGGTGGATGCAGTTGCAAGCGCAGAGATTGGAGATAAGATTACGCTGCAAGTCTGGCGCAATGGAAGTGAACTTGAAATTGTGATAGAGGTTGGAGATATCAACCAAATGTGATAATGAAATGAAGTGAAAAAAATAAGGTGCACTGCACCTTATTTTTTTTCTAGTATTGTTAGATGTTCTTTTATTTTTAAAAAGCTTTCATCGCTGATGACATGCTCTATGCGGCAAGCATCTTCATCTGCCACATCAGGAGAAACGCCCAGCGCAATGAGATATTTGGTCAAATATTGATGCCGCTCATAAACCCGCTCGGCAATGGAAAGCCCTTCCGGCGTAAGGGTAATAAGCCCATCTTCATCCATAATAATTAAGTTGTTATTTCGAAATTGCTTCATGGCATAACTGACGCTGGGCTTGGAAAACTCCATTTCATTTGCAATATCAATGGAACGAACTGCGCCGTTGCGTTTTTGCAATACGAGGATTGTCTCTAAATACATTTCTGCAGATTCTTGAATTTTCATGATTTCACCTCTTCCTACATAATATGTTAGTACATTCTAACTTTTTTTGCAAGCCCCTATAAACACTATTGACAAAGGGGTATACGGGTCGTATAATATGATTGGTTAGGGATGTCTAACCATTTTTAGGGAGATAAGGTTAGTTGCGTCTAATAATTGATGAGGTGAGAAAATGCCATTATCCATGCTACGAGCAGGAGAGCAAATGACAATTCGTAAAATCAAAGGAAAAGATGAAGCGCAAAAGTTTATGGCTTCGCTTGGTTTTACGGTAGGCAGTGAAGTGACAGTGATTTCCGAGATAACCGGAAATATCATTGTACAGATAAAGGATACGCGTGTTGCAATTTCAAAAGAGATGGCAAACCGTATTTATGTGTAAGGAGAAAAAAATCGCATGAAAACACTGAAAGAAATCAAGCCGGGAACGAGTGTGAATGTTGTAAAGTTGCACGGCACAGGCGCGCTGAAACGGCGTATGATGGACATGGGGATTACAAAGGGCAGCGAAATTTTGGTCAAAAAAGTTGCGCCACTGGGAGATCCCATTGAAGTAACCATCAGAGGGTATGCGCTGAGCATCCGCAAAGATGATGCACAAATGATAGAAGTCCAGTAAAGTAAAAAGCAGAGGAAACCTCTGCATTTATTAAGTCACAAAGTTAGAGTAGTCTAACCAATATCAGGAGGAATCATGAATACAACAATCGCGCTTGTGGGAAACCCAAACTCCGGCAAGACCACGCTGTTTAACAACCTGACGGGAAGCAGTCAGCGTGTGGGCAACTGGCCGGGCGTAACGGTTGAGAAAAAAGAAGGTACATTGAAAAAGAGAAAAGAAGTTTTGATACAGGATTTGCCCGGTATCTATTCCCTTTCTCCGTATACACAAGAAGAAGTTATTACACGAAATTATTTGATTGATGAAAAACCAGATGTTATTTTAAACATCGTAGATGCCACCAACATCGAAAGAAACTTATATTTGACCACGCAATTGATTGAAACGGGCATTCCTGTTGTGGTTGCGCTCAACATGATGGACGTGGTCAACAAACAAAAAGACAAAATTGATACAGCATTATTAAGCGAAAAGCTGGGTTGCCCGGTTATCGGCGTTTCTGCTGTCAAAGGAACGGCAACAAAGCAGGCAGTGGAAGCAGCGATTGCCGCTGCGCAAAAAAAGCAAGAAAATATTCCGGTATTCTTTACGGCTGAAACAGAAGCAAAAATTGAAGCCATTGAAACAGCAATCAAAGGACAATTGGAAGATGAAACATTCCTGCGCTGGTATGCTATTAAATTCTTTGAACAAGATGAAAAAGTCTTGGAGCAAATTACGCTAAGCGACGCAACAAAAGCAGAAATCGCAAAGATTGTAACAGCATATGAAGATGAAAAAGATGATGATGCGGAAAGTATCATCACAGATGAAAGATATGTATTCATTGCAGATGCAACAAAAAAGGCAGTAAAAAAAGGCACCAGCGGGCTTACAACTTCAGATAAGATTGACCGTATTGTCACAAACCGTTGGTTGGCGCTTCCGATTTTTGCATTGGTCATGTTCCTTGTTTACTACATTTCTATTTCCAGCGTAGGTGGCTTTTTAACGGATTGGACCAACGATGTTTTGTTTGGCGAAATCATTCCGCCGGCAGTAGGCGGTTGGCTGGAATCTATCAATACAGCGCCATGGTTATATGGGCTTATTATGGAAGGAATCATTGGCGGCGTTGGTGCTGTCTTAGGGTTCTTGCCGCAAATGCTAGTGTTGTTTGTATGTCTTGCAATTTTAGAAGATTGCGGCTACATGGCAAGAATTGCATTTATCATGGATCGTGTGTTTAGAAGATTTGGGTTATCCGGAAAATCGTTTATTCCGATTTTGATTGGTACAGGTTGTGGCGTTCCGGGAATTATGGCTTCCAGAACCATTGAAAATGAACAAGACCGCCGCATGACGGTTATTACAACTACGTTTATTCCTTGCGCGGCGAAGCTGCCGATTATTGCGCTGATTTCCGGCGCGATGTTTGATGGCGCATGGTGGGTTGCACCGCTCTCATACTTTATTGGGATTGCTGCAATCATTATATCTGGTATAATATTAAAAAAGACAAAATTATTTGCTGGGGATCCGGCACCCTTCATTATGGAATTGCCGGCGTATCATATGCCAAGAATCAAAGGTGTATTGCTACAAACATGGGAACGCGGAAAAGCATTCTTGAAAAAAGCGGGAACAATTATCTTCATTTCCTGTGGTGTTATCTGGTTCTTATCTGCCTTCAACTGGAGTATGCAGATGGTAGATGTGGAAGAATCCATGCTTGCTTCCATTGGTAGGATTATAGCGCCAATCTTCGCGCCACTTGGCTGGGGCGATTGGAAACCGGCGGTTGCCACGTTCAATGGGTTGATTGCAAAAGAAGTTGTTGTTGGGACGTTCGGCATTCTTTACGGCTTTGGAGACGAGATTTCAGAAGATGGCGCAGAAGTATGGGGCGCGCTGAGAAGCTCTTTCACACCCATTGCAGGGCTATCCTTCCTGGTATTCCAACTGCTCTGCGCACCTTGCTTTGCAGCAATTGGCGCAATCAGAAGAGAGATGGGCAGCGCGAAATGGACCTGGACGGCAATTTTATTCCAAACAGGCCTGGCTTATGCGGTATCCTTTATCATCTACCAATTTGGTAGCATTGGTACAAACGGATTTGGCCTCGGCACAGTGATTGCGATTCTTGTAACACTTGGCATTTTATACTTACTATTCCGCCCGGCAAAGAAGAAAAGAGGCGTGTATGGGGAAGTTTATTCAAAATAATTGGGGCACGATTGTTGTTGCAGCAGTTGTTCTGATTTTGGCAGGCCTTGCGGTCTATAGCATGTATCGCGCGAAGAAACGAGGCGCGGCTTGTATTGGATGCCCTTATGCAGGAAATTGCCCGAAACTACAAAGCGGCAACAGTGAACAGAATTGTAAATAGCAAAAATATGAATGAAAAGGGTTCGCGCGATGCGAATCCTTTTTTCTATTGAAAAAACAAAAAAGAAATGCTATAATGACAAAAAATGTGCGTTTGAGAAAAGCTAAAGCAAGGAACCTTTTTAGAGAGTTGGTGGGAGGTGCAAACCAACAAGGCGAACGGCTGTTCCACTTTTCGAGCATGCCGGCGAAAGCCGGACGGGTTGTTTCCGATAACAAACAAGCAAGTGGCTGTATACAGCAATTTGGGTGGCAACGCGGAATCTTTCGTCCCATGGGGATAGAAAGATTTTATTTTTTTATAAGGAGAGAAATTATGTTAGACATTCGTTTGTTACGCACAGAGCCGGAGTTGGTCAAAGAAAATATAAAAAAGAAGTTTCAAGAAGAAAAGCTTCCGCTGGTAGATGAAATCATCAAGATGGATGAAGCGTTGCGGGCAGCAAAAACAGAAGCAGATGCCTTGCGCAATCAAAGAAACATCATCAGCAAAGAAATTGGCGGGCTTATGCAGCAGGGCAAAAAAGAAGAAGCAGAAGAAGTGAAAAAAGAAGTAGCGGCCATTGCAGCAAGGCTTTCAACGCTGGAAACAGAGGAAGAGACGCTGGCAAAAGAAATCGAAACGCGCATGATGGTCATTCCAAACATCATTGATGATACAGTTCCCATTGGCAAGGATGATAGCGAAAATGTGGAGCTGGAACGAATTGGAGAGATGCACGTGCCACCTTATGAAGTGCCTTATCACATCGACATTATGGAAGCGCTTGATGGAGTAGAATTAGATAGCGCGCGCAATGTGAGCGGAAACGGCTTTTACTATCTAAAAGGAGATATTGCGCGGTTGCATTCAGCGATTTTATCGTATGCACGAGATTTTATGATAGACAAGGGTTTTAC
This sequence comes from Christensenellaceae bacterium, assembly GCA_050952565.1. GTDB lineage: Bacteria > Bacillota > Clostridia > Christensenellales > Christensenellaceae > QANA01. The sequence goes on along the minus strand of JBMNLE010000002.1, from coordinate 634,545 downwards.
TTACTATATTCCGCCGTTTATGATTCGCAGCGCAGTGGTAGAAGGCGTTATGAGTTTTGAAGAGATGGATAACATGATGTATAAAATAGAAGGGGAAGATTTGTATTTGATCGGAACCAGCGAACATTCTATGATTGGAAAGTTTATGAATACCATCAACGAAAAAGAGAGCATGCCCCAAACACTCACCAGTTATTCCCCTTGTTTCCGCAAGGAAGTTGGGGCGCATGGTATTGAAGAGCGGGGCGTTTACCGCATTCATCAGTTTGAAAAGCAAGAGATGATTGTCATTTGCGAGCCGGAACAAAGCAGGGAGTGGTTTGAAAAGCTTTACCGGTATACAGTGGAATTTTTCAGAACCTTAGACATTCCGGTGCGTGTTTTGGAATGCTGCTCGGGAGATTTGGCAGATTTGAAGGCGAAGAGCGTAGATGTGGAAGCATGGTCGCCCCGGCAGGAGAAATTTTTTGAAGTGGGGAGTTGCTCTAACTTGACTGATGCACAGGCAAGGCGGCTGGGGATTCGTATTCGCGGTGAAAACGGCAATTATCTTGCTCATACACTGAACAATACAGTGGTTGCGCCGCCGCGCATGTTGATTGCTTTTCTGGAGAATAATTTGAATGAAGATGGAACAATAAACATTCCCGCGGCATTGCAAAACTATATGGGCGGAAAAGCAAAAATAGGAGCAGCACAGTGAAGAGAAATAAAATTGTATGCTTTTTAGTGCTGCTGCTCATGACGCTTAGCTTTTGTATCGGAGGATGTAGCCCCAAAAAGGCGACGGAAGAAGAAAGCTCTATGCCGCCGGCACAAGAGAAGAATACATTTACAGCAGGCGATACGCTTGTATATGAGAATCTTTGCGAGATTACATGGGTCAGTGATGATGAGATTACAATGCTTGCACCAACGGACCCGGGCATTACTTATAATTATTATGAAGCAAAAGAAGATCATGTCTATTTGCACATTAAGCTAAACGTAAAAAACATTTCTTCAGAGGCGGTGCATCTGAGTGATATGATTTCTGTTTACGCCACATATCGCAATAAATACCGCTATGTCGCATTTTCTGTTTTACCGGAAAAAGGGGAAGAAGATTTTCTTTTGGCCACAGAAAAAGAAATTCCGCCGTTGGTGACAACAGAGATGCATGCACTCATTGAGGTGGACAAACGGACGGCAGCAGACAAGAAAAAGGAATTTTCGATTGAAGTTGCTGCGCAGGAATATACGCTGGCGGAAACGGAAAGCGCGCCCGAGCCAAATTGAAATTGCGACAGATGCCACGCTGGAAACAGGCGCGACCGGCGGCACGGCAATTACTGTGGGCGAAACAACAGAAACTGCAAATTACGGCGCATTTCAAATTCCTGAAGTGTTGTTTTCTGAAGCAGTGCGCCCGCCGTATGCCGCAGGAACGTTTACGTTTTATGAGATGAAAGAGCCGGGCTGTATTTATGGGCATGTTGCGTTACAATTTGAAAACAAAACAGAAGCGCCTATTTTGGCAGAAGACATTGCGGCAGTGCAACTGATCTATGATGACGCATATATCTATACCGGATTTTCTATGATTGAAGAGCCGGGCGGTAAAAACTTTGCTTATACAGATTTGACAGAGGTCAAAAGCGGAGAAACAGGGAATTTACATTATCTCTTTACGGTGCCGCTAGAAGTTGCGGAAAGTAACAAACCGTTATCCGTTTCATTGAAAATTAACGGAACGACCTATATATTAAAAGTCAGATAGTAAAAAGCCAACCCAAGGGTTGGCTTTTTTTATGGTGTAACCGTGATTACTTCGGATTTTGATAACGCATCGGCAATGAGCGCTTCTACATCCAACAGCTTGAGTGATTTTAGAATTTTCTCCAATCGTGGCTGCGTCACAGGATGCTTGGGGACAAAGACAGTACAACAATCTTCATAAGGTAAAATAGAAGTTTCATAGGTATCGATTTCTTTGGCGCGCAGCATAATCTCCTCTTTGTCCAGCCCGATGAGCGGGCGGAATACGGGGAGGTCTACCACACTGTTGGTTACGTTTAGAGATGCCATGGTCTGGCTGGCCACTTGCGCCAAGCTTTCACCGGTAATAATTGCGCCGCAGCCTTCTTTGTTCGCCAAAATTTCGGCGATTTTCATCATGAAAACGCGCATGAGAATGGTCAATTGTTCCTCCGGGCATTTTTCGTAAATTTCCATTTGGATTTCCGTAAAATGAATCATATGCAACCGCATTGCTCCTGTATATTGGCTCATGATTTTGGCAAGAGAAATGACCTTTTCTTTGGCGCGTTCGCTGGTATAGGGAAAGCTATGGTAATGTACGCCGAGAACTTCCACGCCGCGCTTTGCAATCATATACCCTGCCACAGGGCTATCAATCCCACCGGACAACAGTAACATGGCTTTTCCTGAAGTACCCACCGGCATGCCGCCGCGCCCGGGAATGGTATCCACATATAAAAAGGCGCTTTCTCTTATTTCAATGTGTACCATAAAATCCGGCTTACGCACATCGACTTTTACATTCGGCAAATGCGTCAAAATATAGCCGCCGGCTTCCGCCGAAAGCTCCATGGATTTTAGCGGGAAGTGTTTATCAGAGCGTTTGCTTTCTACTTTAAACGTAGGCATTTCCATCAAAAGAGAAGCGCTTTTTTCTTTTGCCAGAAGGTATGCTTGCTGCAAAATAGTATCTAACTCCTTTTCCACCTCGATGGCAGGGCTGATGGAATGCACGCCAAAGACTTTGGAAATCTGCTCGATGGCAAGCGCAATGTTTTCCTCGCTTATTTCTCGGACATAATATCTGCCCTGCCCACGCGTAACAACGCCATCATACGGGCGTACGGCTGCGGCAATGGCATTGCGCAAAACTTTTTCAAAATAAGGGCGGTTTTTTCCTTTTAAATGGATTTCGCCATAGCGGACGAGAATCATATGTTGCATGGTTATCTCCTTATTACGCCGCGGAATTTTTCCTGCGCAATTTTTATTTTTTCAATGGTAATATCAATTTCTTCTATTGTGTTTTCCGGGCAAAAGCTGATGCGGACGACGCTCTCTGCTATTTCCTGCGCATACCCCAGCGCATGATGTACGCGCCCGGTACGGTTTTTGGAAGAGCAGGCAGAGCCGGTTGCAATATAGATATGATCTGCTTCTAATAAATGCAGCAGCACTTCTCCACGCAACCCGGGGAATGCGGCGTTTACAATATGCGGCGCGCTGTCTTTAGGTGTAATGATAACGGCATCAAGTGCGCGAAGCGCAGCGAGGAGATGGTTTTTTAAACGTTCCATATGCGCTGTATATGCAGCTTGCTTTTTTTGATAGGCCTGCACTGCCGCATCAAACGCAAAAATCCCCCAAGTGTTTTCTGTTCCGCCGCGCAAGCCTTTTTCCTGTCCACCGCCCAATATAAACGGATGAAGCGGTGTATTGGCTTGAAAAAACAGCGCGCCGGTTCCCTTAAGCCCATGCACCTTATGCGCGCTTACGGCGTAATAATCTACGGCAGTATTTCGCATGGAAAAAGGCACATGCAAAAAACCTTGTACCCCATCGGCATAAAACAATGCTTCCGGGTTTTTCTCTTTTGCTGCTTTTGCAATGGCAGCAATATCATTGATGGCGCCGGTTTCGTTGTGCACATGCAGGATGCTGACAAGCGCTGTATCTTCTCTCACCAGCATTGCCACATCTTCCGGGACAACCACGCCTGCTTTATTTGGTTTTACAAAATCCACAGCATGCCCAGCTGCGCTGAGCGCGCGGAAACTCTCATAAACGCAAGGATGTTCATACATGCTGGTAATAAAATGAAGTTTTTTACTGCCTCTTTTGCGCCAGCCATGTTGTGCAACCATATTTGCAGCTTCTGTCCCACCGGATAAGAAAAGCGCGTGTGGTGCGCCAATGACTTGGCAAAGCCGTTCTCTTGCAGCTGTTATTTCTTTTTCCACAAAAAGCGCAGGGGTATATAACGCAGAAGGGTTGTACCACTTCTCGCGGGTATATGCCTCCCAAAGCGCAGCAAGCGCAGGAGAAGGCTTTGTTGTTGCAGCATTGTCCAGATAAATCATGAAGACTCCCATCTATAAAAGCAGTATTATTCTATCATGCAACAAGGGAGTTTTCAAATACACAAAAAGAATATGGCAAAAGCGAAAGGTTGGTGCTAAAATACAACGAGGAGGATATTATGGTAGCAGAAATTTTATGTGTGGGCACAGAGATATTACTGGGCGATATTATTAATACAAACGCCGCTTATTTGGCAAAAGAAATGGCGGCGCTGGGGATAGATGTGTATCATCAGTCAGTGGTGGGAGATAACCCTAAGCGGCTGCAAGAGAGCCTTGAACTTGCCTTTGCGCGGGCAGATATTGTACTGCTCACCGGCGGGTTGGGGCCAACGTATGATGACCTGACAAAAGAAACGGTGGCCAAGTATTTTGGGCGCAAAATGGAGATGCATGCGCCTTCAGAAGCGCGTATTTTAGCATATTTTGAAACACGCGGGTACGCGCCCACTGAAAACAACTTGAAGCAGGCAATGATGCCCGAAGGCGCAGTTATATTTGAAAACAACGCAGGAACGGCGCCGGGGCTTGCTGTTGTGGGCGAAGGGAAAATTGCAGTACTCATGCCCGGCCCTCCCTTTGAAATGACCACAATGTTTGCAGAAAGTATTCGAGATTGGCTGGCGCAATTCTCTGAGAAGGTTTTGGTATCAAGAACGCTGCACATTACAGGGCTGGGAGAAAGCGCTGTTGAAGAGCAGTTAAGAGAAATGATGGTCAGCCATCAAAACCCTACCATCGCCCCTTATGCCAAACAAGGCGAAGTGCAGCTGCGCATTACAGCAGCGGCAAAAGAAAAAGAGACGGCATGGGAAATGATTACTCCGGTAATCGAAGCGGTTTATGATGTAATGGGGGATTATATTTACGGCGTGGACATGCAAAATCAAGAAGATGCCGTTGTACAATATTTGCGCGCAAAAGACTTAACGCTTGCTACAGCAGAAAGTTGCACCGGCGGGCTTCTTTCCAAACGCATTACAGATATGCCCGGCGCCTCGGAAGTATTCGGGTTGGGGGTCTGCACGTATTCCAATGAAATGAAAGAGAAGATACTGGGCGTCTCTCATGAAAGTTTGGAGACATATGGCGCAGTATCGCCGGAAGTGGCAAGAGAAATGGCAGAAGGCGTACAGCGCCTCTCAAAGGCAGATATAGGAATTGGCATTACGGGCATTGCCGGGCCCGGCGGCGGAACGCCTGAAAAACCTGTAGGGCTTATCTACATTGCCATTGCAAGCGAGAAGTATACGCATGTGGAGAAATATTTGCCCGGGCATCGAGGGCATTCAAGAGAGCAGCTGCGCCATACGGCAACGCAGACAGCACTGCGCCTTATTTTGCAAGCAATAAAAAAATATTAAGCAAATAAAAAAACGGGTTTCCCAAAGGGAGTTCAACATAGGGATTTACGAAACAAGTGAATTTTAACCGACTCTCTTCAAGCGGAGACTTGAAAGAAAAGACTGCACCGAAGGATAAAACCTTTAGTGCAGTCTTTGTTTTACTGTTTATGACAATGATGAACTATTCACCTTAAAGACAGAACTGAGATTCTGGCATTAGAAAACTAAAATAGAAACTCCTCATCACGATTTTAGAAATTAGTGGTGAGGAGTTAATTATTATTTAAGCTATGCATGTATCGGAGTTTTCAACAAAGAAGTACCTTGTTCCCCACATTCATCATGATGCTGATGTTCATGACAAACGGAACCAGTAGATTTAAGGGAGCCCTGCAAGTACGCTTCTACTGCTGCTTTAGCATCACCTTTTGCTCCTACAACAACTTCAACGTTCCTTTCATTAAAGATCTCAACCGCACCTCCGCCCATACCACCGCTGATTATGACATTTACACCGCGATCGGCAAGAAAGTTTGGCAAGAATCCAGGTCTATGTCCAGGGTTAGCAACGGTTTCACTCTTGACGATTTGATTGTTTTCAGCATCAAAAATCATGAACCCTTCGCAATGTCCAAAGTGCTCAGTCACCATTCCTTTTTCGCTCGCTACTGCAATTTTCATCATTTTAGTTTTCCTCCATTTTTTCTAATATTTTTGCAACCGGCTCAAGCCAATTGCCGTCGAAAAGTTCTATCATACCCTTGTCACATGCGGCTGAAATCTTGGGGTCGATAGGTAATTTAGCAAGAACCTTTAAATTGTGCTTATCAGCAATTTCTTCAATGTGGCTTTCGCCAAATATCTGATAGTCCCTGCCGTTATCAGGACATTTAAAATAGGACATATTTTCCACCAGACCGATAATGGGGATATTCATCATCTCAGCCATCTTAACAGCTTTTGAAACAATCATGGATACAAGCTCCTGCGGGGACGTCACAACGATAATCCCATCAACAGCAATGGATTGAAATACCGTAAGGGGAACATCGCCAGTTCCCGGTGGCATATCGATAAACATAAAATCCACATCGCTCCAGATTACATCTGTCCAAAACTGCTTTACTGTACCAGCAATAATCGGCCCTCTCCAGACAACCGGGTCAGTGTCGTTTTCTAAAAGCAAATTAACAGACATAATATCAATGCCAGTCTTCGTTTTAACGGGAAATAGGCCGAACTCACTACCTTTGGCTTTTTCCTTGATGCCAAAGGCTTTTGGGATAGAAGGCCCAGTAACATCCGCATCAAGAATGGCAGTATGATAGTTCATCCTATTCATGGTAACCGCAAGCATGGAGGTTACCAACGACTTGCCGACTCCTCCTTTGCCACTGACAACACCTATGACTTTTTTTACACTGCTCATCTCGTGCAGTTTTTCGGAGAAGTCTGTTTTTTGCTCTTGTCTTTCTGCGCAGTCCTCCGAACAACTGTTACAGCTTTGATTGCAACTTTTGCTCATATTCTTGCTCCTTTTATTTATATTGTTATTTTACTGCCTGCTGACAGGTAATCGATGCTATTCCCCATACCAGCTTTCAGCCTTTTATAAGGTTCGATGCCTGTGCAATGGCAGGTATAAAACTTTGCTTTTGTACTCAAGAGGTACTTGACAATCCTATCTGTCATTTCAGAGTCTTCATTGCCGCCAGAGCGGCTGGAAAGGTGAAATCCGCCTATCACATAGTCAGGCATTCGTCCTTTGAGCGTGTGAAAATGCTCAAGTATATTTATGATGCCATTATGAGCGCAACCTGTTACTAATAGGGTTTTCCCGTCTTCCTCTATAACGAGGTTCTGTTCATGTGCAAAGATATCATCTGTCGTTTGCCCATTATACTCCGTGAGCAATCCACGGTTTGATTTTGGACGCGGCTTTCTTTGGATAATATTAGAGAATACTTGGATTCCACTGTTAATAAAGAAACGGTCTGACGTGAGGACAATTTGTTTGTTTTGTTTCAGGTTTTCATCAAGACCTATAAAATCCAATTCATCGTTTGGACGGATCGCATAATGCTTTTCAAAAGCGAGTCGATGTAAAAATACCTCAGCTTTTGTGTTTTCGTGCAGAAAACTTTTTAGCCCACCGCCATGATCATAGTGTCCATGCGAAATCACAAGAAAATCAACATCAGCAATACTCACATCAAGCTTTTTTGCATTTTGAAGAAACAGTTCGCTTGCACCAACATCAAACAATATTTTATGTTTCTTTGTTTCTATATACAGGCTAAGGCCGTGCTCACTGCCAAAGTCTTTTGATATCGAGGTGTTTTCAACCAAAGTTTTAATAAGCATGACTTTAGCCACCACCTTTTTCAAAGAGCAGATTCATTGTTTTGTGATAAACCTCTTTAACCGCCGTTCCCGATGTGCAGTCTATGTCTACAATGGTTTGACCATTATTTATAGCTTTAACCGCACCTAAGTCAAAGGGTATCCTGCCAATAAAGGGCAGCCCTTGTTTTTTGCAAAACTCTTCAATCTTCTCTGTGTTCTCAATGTTGGTATCGTATTTGTTGATACATACCGCTGTCTTTGTCCCGAATTTCGCTGCTGTTTTTATAACGCGCTCCATATCGCTGATACCTGATATGGAAGGTTCTGCGACTATCAAAACCATATCCACACCGCTAAGTGATGCGATGACAGGACAGCCTATTCCAGGAGATCCATCAATAATAGCCAGCTCAGTATCAACTGTTGCCGCCTTCATTTGTTTTTTTACCTCAGTTACAAGCATTCCGGAGGTACCACTGCCCATTTTCAGTTGCGCTGTTGAAAATACTTTTTCTCCATCAGAATACAGCATCAATTCTCCAGCCACTGCCGGTATCATAGTTATCGCTTCCACAGGACAAACATACTCACAAACGCCGCAGCCTTCACATGCGAAAAGATCCACTTTATATTTTTCACCTATTGAAATAGCATCAAATCGGCATTTTTGCCTGCACTGATCACATTGGATACATAATTCTGAATTTATTTCTGCTTTTGGCAACCCATAATAGTCAGTTTTTGCAGGTTCAGCACTCCATCCGGTAATGAGGTGCAGGTTAGGCGCATCTACATCACAATCCGCATATGCTTTGGCGTTAGCAAGTTTTATAAACGCACTTGCTATTGTCGTTTTTCCGGTTCCGCCTTTACCGCTAAGGATTAGTAGTTGTTTCATGCTGCACCTCCTTTGTCACCTTGTTAAGCAGAGAAGAAAACAGTTCTCGGTACTTTTCATTTCTATTAACAGCAATTTCCGCATTCGAGTTCAAGGTTACGAGTTCATTGTCAAATGGAATCCGGTCTAATATCTTTATATTATTTTCAAGACAAAACTTCTCTGCCGGGTTTCCCTCTTCTAAACATTTGTTAAGAAGCACCCCAAATGGCTTATTAAATAACTTGACCAGTTCGTATACCATATTGAGGTTATGCACACCAAACAATGTCGGTTCAGCCACCAGTATGCAATAGTCCGCATCTTTGATGCTTTCCATTACGATACAAGCACTTCCGGGAGGGCAGTCGATAAATATTTGCTTATTTACTTCCGAACTTTCCTCAAGTAGCTTTTTTACGATAGGAATACCCGTAGCTTCACCGGTGTTCAGTACTCCTGTCCATACCGCCACTTCGTTGGAAACCCCTTTTTGTACTTTTCCAATAACCTTTGCTTTCTCTGTTAATGCCCTTTCAGGACAAACCAAGATACAGCCACCGCAGGAGTGGCACACATCGTCAAAGACAATCAGTTTGTTTTTAATATAGGCAAGGGCGTTAAAGTTGCAAAATTCCACGCATTTTCGACATCCATTGCATAACTCATGATCAACTTTTGGAATCTTTACTGATATTTCTTCCACCTGAACCCCTTCAGGCTTAAAAAACAGATGTCCATTTGGCTCTTCTACATCACAGTCTATATATGTGGATGCTTTCGCTGCCGCAGCTAAATTCACCGATACCAGTGTTTTTCCTGTGCCGCCCTTGCCGCTTAGCACAGCTATTCTCATATTAATTGCCCCCGTGCCCGTGAAATCCGGCATGAACTTCATCCAGCAAAGGTAATTTCCCATCGATAAAAGCATCAATATTATCTTTGGCTGAACCAGTTATCGTTTTATAAATTTTGATTTCAGCGGGTTTTAGCACTTCAGCAGCATTTTCTCCTAAGCGGGGAGTGAGTAAAACATCTGCTTTGTTATCAACTATTATTTGTGCAGCTTTAATCCCAGCGCCACCTGTGCTTGCCGCCGCACTGTTGTCAATAAATATACTCTCCTTTGTTTCTACATTATAAATAAGAAAATAGGGAGTACGTCCAAATGATACACATACATTCGACTCCAAGGTTTTCTCATCTACTGGAATTGCTATTTTCATAAGAATCCTCCGTTCTATTTTTGTTTAAATAATTCTCAATTGCGTTGCGTAGCGCACTCACACCTAAATTTGAACAATGAACCTTATTTTCAGGAAGTCCATCTAAAGCCTGGATAATATCTTCTTCCGTAATATTCAATGCTTCCTCTAAGGTTTTACCCTTTGCTAATACCGACGTCATACTGGATGTTGCAATTGAAGCACAACAGCCAAACACAAGATAGCTGATTTCCTCTACACGATTGTTTTTTACCTTTAAATAAACGGTCAAATAATCTCCGCAGGAAGGATCCCCGTAGTCTCCCTCTGCATCTGCATCGGGCATACTATGAGCATTTTGCGGACACATAAAATGCTCAATTACTTTTTCTGAATATATAATCAGCCACCTCGATCCGTGTCATCTGTAAAGCATCGACCACGCCTATGCCTATGGCAGCCGCGACCACAACCATTCCCCAACCCTTCACAAAGTCGGTATTCGCCACCCTCAATCAGTAACACCTTTCCATTTACTAAAGATTCAGCCAGCTTTTTTCTGGCTTCAATGTAAATGCCTTGAACGGTGCTACGAGCAATATTCATTTGCTTGGCGCACTCTTCTTGAGTAAAGCCTTCCAAATCGATAAGTCTTATGGTTTCATATTCGTCAACAGTCATATTTACATGGTTTTCTGCGTCGGCAGGTGAATCAAGAGGCCCAAATCTATTACTTTCAGGCAAACAGCAAACTTTTCTCCACTTCATCGGTCTCGCCATAATTCATCACCTCCATTCTAATCAGAAATAACCAGAGCGTCCTCCGGTTATTTCTGATGCTCATTATAGGTTCTCCAATTGCTTATCAATAACTTCGAGTCGATCCTGCAAAATGGTTTTCTGTTCGTTCAGCAGCTCTTTTTGTGTTTTTGAGGAGGTCTGGTTAAATGCAAATCCTCTACCAAAGCCACGACCGAAACCACGTCTGCAAGCAAGTCCAAGACCTAATCCCATTCCGAGACCAGCTCCGTACTTAACTGCATTAGCACCTGTGCAAAGCCCTAATCCTCTTCCAGTCATTGATCCCGCACCCATTGGGCCGGTTCCGTCTCTTCTCGGCATGTTTTTCACCTCCTTTTAGTTTCCGGCATATGCCATCTATTCTTATTATACCCCTTTTATGGCATATGTCAATAACCTCTTTCCTTTTTTACACAAAAAAATAGCCGAGATTTCTCGACTTTTACCCTGCACACCCCTTTTTGAGTTTGCACGCCCCTAAGCACAATGTAATTAAATTGTATCAATCTCTGCAAAATTATATCAATATAAATACATTTAACTTGACGTGAATAGGACTTCAAGAGATGCTTTAACATCAAGATTATCTCCACTTATGTAGATATTTTCACTGTTCATATTTTCTGGTTTTGAGTTATGTTCCTCGTCTGGCATAACAACTGTTGTAGTATCAATTGAAGCTAGCAATCGAGCATAGTTTTTACCCAAAAACTTGAGTTCATAACCCTCTCCTGTGACAGCAATCTTATCACTTAAAAATTCCTTAAACCGTTCAATATCAAAAGACCCATCTGCCTTAAAACATGAGGGAAAATTAATCTCACATTATTTTTCATCTGTTTCAATCACAATTTTCTATTTACGCATGAAATAAAAGGTGTTCAAATCAAGGCTTTTAGACGAAAAAGTCGGAAAGTCTAATTGAAAAATCTAAAACTACAGCATTCAGCCTCCTTAAACTTAATACCACTTTAGCTCAAATTTGAGCATAAGCATTACAGCCGTCTTTTCTGGAAAATAGACAGGCTGTTTTTTTATTTTAAGGGGTTCGAATCAATAGAATTCTTCGCTTATGGATGAGGAAGAAAATTATTTTTGGAAAATCCTCAACTAATGTGCCCTACCGTGGCTATAAGGTGAGAGGAAAAATAATCCCCCAACGAAAGCATAGTTTTTCTCTCACTGCTCCTTGACAACTGAATACCCCGAAACGCAAGAGATACTTCAAGCAGAATATGCCATGACGATAATTCCGAGCGTATTCCTTGAAAGATAACGAGGTTGTGTCAAACAAGGCAAACCCTCTGGAACCGTAGCGTTTCGGGTCATTTTTAACAGGCAAGGAGGTGAAATAACTGAATATACAATATGAAAACTTGCCGCAGGTGCTTAAAGATAAGCCACAGTTTTGCTGTTGGAAATATGAAGAGCGAAGTGGTAGAAAAACCAAAGTTCCCTATAACCCGGTAACAGGAAAAAGGGCAAAAGCAGATAAGCGGAGTACATTTAAAGATTTTAGTTCGGCGGTAGCTGCTTTAAGTGATTATGAAGGTATCGGATTTTTGGTGGGTAATGACATATGTGTTATCGACTTAGATGATTGCTTTGATAGCAGCGGTAAGCTTAAGCCTGTTGCCCAAAGTATTGTAGAGGCTTTTAGTGGTTGCTATATGGAACACAGTCCATCTGGGAAAGGGCTTCATATTTTCTTTATGGCCACCGGCTTTGACTTTGACAAAACAAAATACTATATCAACAACAGAAAGATGGGAGTTGAGGTCTATGTGGCTGGAGCAACAAACCGCTTTGTTACCGTAACAGGCAATGTGTATGCAAATGGTGATATAGCGGAGAAATCGAATGAATTACAGATGATACTAGACAAGTATATGCTACGTTCTGCCCCTGTGAGACAACTTCTGGATACAGAAAGCCAATCCTATCTGTCTGACAAGTCTGTTATTGAGAAGGCATTAAAATCGGCAAATGGAGAAAAATTCAAAGCATTATGGCAGGGTGATACATCAGGCTATGCTTCTGCCAGTGAAGCTGATTTGGCACTTTGCGGTATGCTGGCATTTTGGTGTGGCAGAGATATTGAACAGATGGACAGACTTTTCCGAAAAAGCGGCTTAATGCGGGATAAATGGAATAGACCGCAGTCCGGCAGCACTTATGGAATGATAACCATAGAAAAAGCTATCGCAAATGCTACTGAAATATATAAACCAGGTGGCATACGTTCATCAGCTGCAGAAGATTTTGGAGAATGTTCCCTCGCTGACTTTAAGCCTGAGAGTAACGATCGCTACCCTTGGACGGATATTGGGGCAAGCAGGCTGTTTGCTGATTATTATAAATCTTTAGCCCGCTATGTTCCTGAAAGGAAAATGTGGTTTTGCTATGAGAATGGCATTTGGATTCCTTATGTCGGTAATCTAAAAGTGATGGAAATGTGTAAATCATTGGCTAACCAACTGCTAACCTATGCTTTGACTATTCAGGATGAACATCAAAGAAAAGCATACATTGACTATTGCCGAAAGTGGCAGTCAAGAAGATACAGGGAAACGGTGCTTAAGGATGCACAGAGCGTATATCCCATATCAATGGCTGAATTTGACCAAGACCCGCAGGTGCTCAACTGTGCCAATGGAACATTGTTTTTAATGTCTATGGATTTTCGTCCCCACAACAGCGAGGACAGACTCACAAAGATATCTGGTGTTAAGTATGACCCAGAAGCAAAAAGCGAGCGATGGGATAGATTTATTCATGAGATTATGAGCGGAGATGAGGAAAAGGCAAAATTCCTCCAAAAAGCCTTTGGCTACAGTATCAGCGGAGACACTCGGTATGAATGCCTGTTTGTTCTCTATGGTGCTACAACTCGAAACGGAAAAGGTACGCTATGCGAGAGCATTCTTAAGGTATTAGGCAGTTATGGCTGTACCGCAAGGCCAGAGACTATCAGTCTGAAAAAGAACAATAACAGTTCAAGTCCAAGTGAAGATATTGCCCGGCTTGCAGGAGTACGCTTTGTGAATATCTCCGAACCTAGCAGAGGACTTGTCCTAAATGCTGCACAGGTAAAAAGCATGACGGGTGGTGACACCATCAACGCAAGGTTTCTACATGAGAATTCTTTTGACTTTTCACCAAAGTTTAAGCTGTATATCAACACCAATTATCTGCCCGTTATTACGGATATGACGCTGTTTTCCAGTGGCAGAGTGGTGATTATCCCTTTTGAACGACACTTTGATGAAAGCGAGCAGGATAAAAACTTAAAACGCGAATTTGCCAAACCGAAGAATCAGAGTGCTATCCTCAACTGGCTAATTGAAGGCTATCAGCTGTTAAAAAAGGAAGGCTTGACTTTACCTGATTCCGTTAAGACAGCAACGGAGGCTTATAAGCGTGACAGCGACAAAATAGCATTATTTTTCGAGGATGCCTTGGAGGAAAGCCCCAACAGTGAGGTTCGAACATCAGAAGTGTATGCCCGGTATCAGCGTTGGTGCAGTGCCAATGGCTGTTATTCGGAGAATGCAAGAAACTTCAAACAAGCATTAACAGCTATCGCCCGTGTAGAACGGAAACGACCACGTTCTGGTGGTGGAATGACCACAATGCTTATCGGATATAAGCTGACAGAAGAAGAATTTTTTCTTATTTAAACACAGTGTAGCAGCTTGTAGCAAGAAAAACAGGTTATATAAAAAATCGCTTTCGTATAGAGAGTTTAGTTTTTACCTGCTACATCTTGCTACAAAGCTTAAAACCACTGAAAACACTGGATACAACTCCATGTGTTAATACCTACCCCTAGGGGAGGTAAAATCTCCACACCTTTTCATCTGGACAACGGGCGTGGGGCAACGCGTAAAAAAACGCGGTTTCAAACGGGGTATATACCCCACATTTAATAAAATTTAGGAGGTAAACGATTATGGCAACATCAACAACTTATAATAGAGCGTTTTGGAATGTTATGAAAGGAAAAGAAGAAAATAATCAAAATCTAAGCGAGGGCTTTGATAATGCAGGAGCCTATGTCGCACCAGATGAGTTCAGAGAAGGCTTTAACACTGCTTTGGCAAAGGAGAATATATTCCGCAGATTTGCTACTGTTATCAATCTATCTTCTGCAGAAGGTAAAATTCAAGCGGTATCCTCAACGGGTACAGCAGATTGGATTGAAGACGGAGATCCAATCCCTGAAAGTGCCGATACATTTACACAGTTTCTGGTGAAATCATACAAGCTGGCATCTCTTGTCAAGCTAAACCGCTCATTCGTCACTGATATGAACTTTAATCTTGAAAAATATCTGATGGGTGATTTTGCGAAGCGTTTTGGCAAGGCTGAGGAAAATGCATTGCTTAATGGAAATGGCACAACTCAGCCAACAGGTATCCTTACAGCAGACGCAGATGTAACTACAGCAGATAGTGCTACCATCTCGTTTGATGAGATCATCTCTCTGTATTTTTCATTAAAAGCTGAATACCGAAATAACGCTGTGTTTATCATGCACGATAATACAGCTATGCTTCTTAGAACCCTTAAAGATACAAGCGGCAGTTATCTGTGGAATTCTTCAGATAACACCATCTTCGGAAAGCCTGTAGTTACCTCTCCATATATGCCTACAGTATCAGCAGGAGCAAAAAGCATTGTATTTGGAGATTTATCATACTACTGGCTGATTGAGCGTCAGCCAATAACGATAAAAAAATTAAGTGAGTTATATGCATTGCAGGGGCAAATCGGATTTTCTGCTTACGAGAGATTGGATGGGAAGTTGATTCAACCAGATGCTCTGAAGATATTACAAATAAAAGCTTAAATAATGGATTAGGCACTGAGTCATCAATTCTGCTCAGTGCCAGTTCCTTCAAAACATCGGACAGGAGGTCACGATATGGAAAATCAAAGTAACAGCCGCACAACCAAATTCGATATCGGAGGTACAGTCTATGTGGTGGAATCACGAGTAAGTGATTCAGCAAAGGAAAGTGCATATTCCAAGCTGAAACGACTGATTACAGTCAACGCAAAAAGCCTTTCAAAGTTATCTGATAGTTCATATAAACCCACGGAAATCAACTCGACTTCTTCAAGGTAGTACGGTAATATACATAGTGCTAAACCGCTTGAAGACTGTCGGAAATGGAGGAGAAAAATGAATAGACAGTCAACATTTAGCACTATACGTAAATCAACATTAGCATTTGAAGAAGCGAAAATTACTGCTCTTTACTGCAGGCTTTCCCGTGATGATGAGCTTGCAGGGGACAGCAACAGTATAGTAAACCAGAAGGCAATTCTAAAGAAATATGCTGAGGACAACGGTTTTCGTAACATCGAATTTTATGTGGATGATGGGGTCAGCGGTACAACTTTTGATAGACCAGACTTTAACCGTATGATTGCAGATGTAGAGTCCGGTAGAATCGGAACGATTATCATTAAGGATATGTCCCGATTCGGCAGGGATTACCTTAAGGTAGGATATTATACCGAGATTATGTTTCCTGAAGCAGATGTACGATTTATTGCTATTAACAACGGTATTGATAGTGCAAACCAAGCAGACAGTGACTTTACACCGTTTCTTAACATTATTAATGAATGGTACGCTAAGGATACTAGCAAGAAAATCCGTGCTGTGTTCAAATCCAAAGGACAATCCGGTAAGCCACTCTGCACCAATCCACCTTACGGTTATATTAAAGACCCTGAAGATAAGTTGCACTGGATAATAGATGAGAAAGCCGCCGAAGTGGTCAGAGATATTTTCCGACTGTGCATGGCTGGCTTTGGACCCACGCAGATAGCAAAGCAACTTGAAAAACGATGCATTGATACACCTACGGTTCATCTTCGCAAAATGGGTATTAACACTCCAGCAAGACCACCAGAAAACCCATATGCTTGGTCGGCTCGGGCCGTAGCAGACATTTTGGCTAAAATGGAATATTTAGGTCACACAGTAAATTTCAAGACTTCTAAAAAGTCATATAAGAGCAAAGCCAAGATAATGAACAATCCAGAAGATTGGCTGGTTTTCAAAAATACCCATGAAGCAATTATTGATGAGGGCACTTGGGAAACAGTGCAGAAAATCAGAGATGGCAAGCGAAGACCATCGCGATTAGGTGAAATGGGAATGCTTTCTGGCATGATGTTTTGTGCCGACTGTGGAGCAAAGCTGTATCAGATTAGAGGCAAGGGATGGACACACGATAAGGAATACTTCGTTTGTGCGACTTACCGCAAGAAAAAGGGTATGTGCAGTTCACATCAGATACGCAATGTCGTAGTGGAACAGCTTCTGTTAGAAGACTTAAGACGTGTAACCTCCTTTGCCAAAGACCATGAACAGGAATTCATCCGTATAGTTATGAATAATTCAGAAAAGGAACTTGCCAAAGAACTCCGCCAAAGTCAAAAGGAATACGAACAAGCACAGACTCGCATTGCTGACATAGACAAAATCATTCGAAAGCTATATGAGGACAATGTGATGGGCAAAATTCCCGAAGAGCGTTTTTACAAGATGTCGGCTGAATATGAAGCCGAGCAGAAGGCTCTGGAAGAAAGGATAACCAAATTAAAGCATACCATTGATACAGCAAATGAACAGTCCCTCAATACCGACCGCTTTTTGGCACTGGTTAAAAAGTACACAGAAATTACAGAATTGGATGCAGAGATTATCCGAGAGTTCATTGACAAAATTATAGTATTCAAGGCTGAAAAGATAGATGGCCGCAGAACTCAGCGGATTCAAATTTTCTATAACTGCATTGGCGCTATCGACTTACCAAAATAAACGAAAAACGGCATAGCCGCAAATCAACGACTATGCCGAATTTTTCAGGAATTATAAATCCCTATCTGACCGCTCCTAAGGGAGACCCGTTTTTTGTTTCTATTATTTTAATAATAGGAGAGCCAAAGCGTTACCGTATACTTTCCATCATAAGCAGTAGAAGATGTGGTGATGCGTACACTTGTATCATTATCTGGGCGCCAGCGGTATGTGGTATCATCATACTCCACAGGACCATATAAACTCTCAAAATACGCGGTTGCTTCCGCAATAAAACCATCCAGTTCCGCTTCCGGAATTTCTACATCCCAAGTGATGAAATCCAGCGTTCCTGTATCTTCATCAAACCAAACTTGCAATTCGCCTGTGCGACCAAAGTAACTCATATCTTCATAATAGTTAATATCATAAAGCGAGCCATTGCGATCCGGCAACCCAAAGATAGCTTCTACTGCCGGGCGATCCATGGAACGCTCAAACTCTGTAAAAGGATATTCTCCATTGACAGAAGGCGCAGGCGCTGGCGTAGATTCTGAGGGACTGGGCGCAGGTTCTTGCGACTCTGAAGGCGATTCGGAAGGTTTTTCTGAAGGGGAAGGTGATTCACTTGCAGAAATGCTGGGGGAGGTGCTGCCTGAAGGGGTGTTAGGGTTTTCAATACTGCCACCACCGGAATCCTTCAAAAAGAAGAAATAAACGCCAAGCGCAATGAGCGCTAAAACGAGAATGCTTGCAATGACAATCATAACGATTTGGAACGGACGTAATTTCTTTTTTTGTTTGGGCGGCTGTTGCCCACCCGGCATGCTTGTATACCCGCCTTGCATAGGCGCGCCATAAGGCGGCTGCCCGGGCTGTGCCCCGTAAGGCGGTTGCTGTCCGCCTGCAGGCGGACTTTGCTGCGCGTTATATGGCGGAGTTGATGCCATATTTGGTTGCCCTACCGGTGTACCGGCTGGGGCTTCAAAAGAAGAAGGCGCAGCAGACTGTGGCGCATCAAAAGATGGGCGGCTTTGCATTTCAGCAGAAACAGGCGCTGCTTCCGGCGCTGGCGTTACAGGCTCGCTTACCGGCGTTGTAGGTGGTGCTGTTGGTGCAGCAGTATCTGTATTTCCCAGCCCGGTTCCGCAGTTGAGGCAAAACGCATCATCTTTTCCTACTTGGTTGCCGCAAGAAGGACAAATAGGTGCAGCTGGCGCAGACGGCAAAGCTTCTTCTGCAGCCGCGCGCGCAGCCGGTATATTTGTTCCACAATGGGGACAAAAGACGGCATCACCTTGCACCGCATTATTACAATTGGGGCAATAATTTGACTCCATAATAACCTCCATAGTTTACTTACATATTGTTGCATACAGTATACAAGATAATGGTATAAAAACGCAATAGAAAACATAAAACTGCAACCATATGATTGCAGTTTCGTTTCATGTGTTATGTTGTTTTAGCCCTGCGGGGGCATATGAGAGAGATCATATGGCGTTTCTTGATAGACATAATAGTTGAGCCAATTTGCAAACAGAAGATGCGAATGCGCCCGCCAAGTGACAACAGGTTGCCTTGTAGGATCGTCTTCCGGATAATAATTCAAAGGGATTGCAATTTCCATGCCTTTGGCAATATCGCGATCATATTCTCTTTTTAACGTATCAGGATCATATTCAGAATGACCGGTTACAAAAATTTGCCGCCCACTCTTTGCCATGACAATGTATACACCTGCCAGTTCTGATTCGCTTACAATCGTCAGTTCAGGATGCGCCAAAATATCTTCTCTTCTGATTTCGGTATGTCTAGAATGCGGCGCATAAAAAACATCATCAAACCCGCGCGTCAACGGAAGCGTTTTATCTGTAACGGTATGAGGGAACACACCAAACATTTTTTCGCCTATGGGGAATTTATCTACCCCATAATGGTAATAAAGCCCTGCTTGCGCGCCCCAACAGATATGCAGTGTGGAAAACACATTGGTTTTGCTCCACTCCATAATGGTTTTTAATTCATCCCAATAATCTACCGTAACAAACGAAAGGGTTTCCACGGGCGCGCCTGTAATGATCAGACCATCAAACTTCTGATCTTTCACATCATCAAATGTACGGTAAAAGGCATCCAGGTGTGATTTTGGTGTGTTTTTGGAAACATGGCTTGCGGGGTGCAGAAATGTAATCTGAATTTGCAAGGGCGAGTTGCTCAGCAAACGCAAAATCTGCGTTTCTGTAATCACCTTTGTGGGCATCAAGTTGAGAATTCCAATTTGCAATGGTCGAATGTCTTGTGAAGTGGCACGTTCGTCCGACATGACGAAAATGCCCTCCGCGGATAGTGTTTGATAAGCCGGCAATGCTGAATGAATGTTAATAGGCATATAGCGTACCTCCTTCAATGATTTAGAAGCTATTATACGATAAAAATTAAAAAAAGTATAGCAAACGTTAGAAATATTTGCGCGTAATAAAGTAGGCGCTGTTTTTCAAAATCACTTATGCTATACTATTACCAACAACAAAGGAGTTAACGAATATGTCAAACATGGCAGATTTTTTGCATTTTCGCGCAGAGACCATTGCAGAAGAACTTGTAGATATTAATACAAAGCATTTATTAAAAGAAGCAATCAGTGGATACGGCATGAAAGGAAGAGTCATTGACCTTTTGGAATCCTTAAAAATTGTGTTGTTTCCCACGCTTTATGAAAGAGATATTAAAACGCCCGATCATTTGCCGGCAATTGTAAAAAAAGAATTGCAGCAAGCAGCGGCAATGCTTTCGGGTATTTTGCGAGATGTTTTTATCAATAGCTGCGAAAATACAGAGCGGGAAAACTGCGCGCATGAACATTGTGAAGAACATGCGGATATGATTACCATACAGTTTTTAGAGCAGCTTGCCAATTTGCGCCGCATCTTGACAAGGGATGTGCAGGCGGCTTATGAAGGAGATCCGGCCGCGCAATATATTGAAGAGATTTTGCTCAGCTATCCTTCTGTAGAGGCGGTTAGCATCTATCGCTTGGCGCATACCCTTTACGAAGCAAAAGTTCCCATCATTCCACGCATGATGGCAGAATATGCCCATCAACAAACAGGCATTGACATTCACCCCGGGGCAAAGATAGGGACGCATTTTTTCATTGATCACGGAACAGGTGTGGTCATCGGAGAAACTTGCGAAATCGGCAATCACGTAAAAATATATCAGGGTGTGACGTTGGGCGCGCGCAGCTTTGAGCTGGATGAAGCAGGCAATCCGGTGAAAAACATTAAAAGGCACCCCAATATTGAAGATAATGTTGTAATTTACGCAGGAGCAACCATATTAGGAGGCGATGTTACAGTGGGGCATGATAGCGTTATCGGCGGGAATGTTTGGCTCACAGAATCTGTTCCGCCATATGCTACGGTATATCACACAGCGCCGGCACCTGGCATTCGTGTAAAGAAAAAATGAAGAATGGGAAAAAGGGTTTTCGTAAAAGAAAACGAATAGTATAATAAAAGAGGAACAAGAATTTTCGCACATCGTGTGAAATATCATTAATAGAAGGGATGGTACATGCTTATGATCCAACTCATTTATGCGGCAAAGGGAAATGGGAAGACCAAAAGACTACTCAACATGGTAAACACGGAGGTAAAAGAAGCTTCAGGTACAGTTGTGTTTATTGATGACGACAAACGGTATTTAAGAGAAGTAGATAGCCAAGCACGTTTTGTAGATATTTCGGAATATGGAATTGACAGCGCGGAAACATTGTATGGATTTTTATGCGGTATGTATGCGCAAAATTATGATATACAATCTTTTTATATAGATGCATTTTTGAAAATCGTGAAAGTAGAACCGGAAGAACTGGAAGCATTTTTCAAAGCAGTTTATGCGTTTTGCGATGAAAGAAACATCAACATTGTATTCTGCGTCAGCGCAGAAGTTGAAAAAGCGCCGGCGTTTTTAAAGGAATGGATCATTTAACAAAATTGTTTGATGTGGGGACAGAGAACAATAAAAAGAGAATGCGTTACTATGCATTCTCTTTATTTTACAAGGCGGTATGAATCTCAATAGATTTTATTGCTCTTTTTTTGCGCGGCATGCTATAATAATAAACAATATTTGAAGAAACACAAGGGGAACATATGAATTTAATCAGTACAAGAAATACAAACGACAGCATCTCTTCTGTAGAGGCTGTATTAAAAGGAATTGCGCATGACGGTGGGTTATTTGTGCCGGAGATTTTTCCGCAAATCGATATGAAAAACATTGAAGAATGGGGGCGCCTTTCTTATGCAGAATGCGCGGCGCGGGTTATGGAATATTATTTTGATCTGCCCATTGATACGCTGCAGCGGATTACAGAGCGGGCGTACCAAACTTTTTCAGACAAAGAAGTTGTGCCCATTCAAAAAATAGGGGAACGGGATTATGTCATGGAATTATTCCATGGACCGACGCTGGCATTTAAAGATATGGCGCTGCAAGTTTTGCCGGGGCTGATGGAACAAGCGTTATTGGATTCCGAAAAAGATGTACTCATTTTAACTGCAACTTCAGGAGATACAGGAAAAGCAGCGTTAGAAGGCTTTAAGGATGCAGCGCGTACAAAAATTGCAGTGTTCTTCCCGAAAGATGGCGTTTCAGATATGCAACGGCTGCAAATGACTGCGCAAGAGGGCGAAAATGTTTATGTCGCAGCAATTCGCGGCAATTTTGATGATACGCAAACCATGGTAAAACAACTGTTTGCTGACAGAGCTTTTGAAGATGCAGTGGGCGAAAAAGGCTATGTACTCTCTTCGGCCAATTCCATCAATTTCGGCAGATTGGCGCCGCAAATCGCATACTATATTTATACTTATGCGCGGCTCGTGGCGGCAAAAGAATTGGCGCGGGGCACAGAAGTCAATGTGGTTGTTCCCACCGGGAATTTTGGAAATATTTTGGCGGCATATTATGCAAAGCGCATGGGGCTTCCATTTGGGAAACTTATCTGCGCGTCCAATAAAAACAATGTCTTAACTGATTTTTTTGAATCAGGTGTTTACGCGGCAAACAGAGAGTTTTATCAAACCATTTCACCCTCCATGGATATTCTGGTTTCTAGCAATTTGGAGCGGTTATTGTTTGAAGCATACGGCAGAAACTCTTCTTCCGTAAAAGAGCAGATGAGCGAAATGGCCATGCACAATCATTACGCCATTGACACATCCACACGCCTGGAAATGATTAAAGATTTCTATGCTGACTTTGCAGATGAATTCCCAACGATGAATTCCATTAAACGGATGTTTGAATCTTATGGTTATTTGATGGATCCACATACGGCTGTGGCGCGGACAGTGCATGAAAAATATAAAAAACTCACCGGGGACAGGACGCCTTCTATCATTGCGGCAACGGCCAGCCCATTTAAATTTTCGCAAGATGTATTGTTTGCCATTACAAAAGAGCGCGTAGGCAATCCTTTTGAAGCGGCATATACATTGGCAGAGCTGGCGAACAGCGAAGTTCCGCAGCAATTGCGTGCGCTGGAAACAGCAGAAGAGCGGTTTACCGATATTATCGATAAAGAACACATGGCAGAAAAAGTTTTGGAAAACTTATAAAGCAAAAATAAACAAAGAGGTATGAAAACAATGGAGCAACAAATTATTTTTAGCGGCATTCAACCCTCAGGGGTGTTACATCTGGGCAATTATTTAGGCGCCGTTAAAAATTGGGTGGCGCTACAAGAAGAATATAAATGTTATTGTTGCGTGGTGGATATGCATGCGCTAACCGTACGGCAAAACCCGGCAGAGCTGCGCAGCCGTACGCTGGATGCAATCTCTATGTATTTGGCGGCGGGGGTGGATCCAAAGCGCAGTACAATCTATGTACAATCCCATGTGCCGGCACACGCCGAGCTAACATGGATACTGAATTGTTTTACTTATATGGGCGAACTTTCCCGCATGACACAGTTCAAAGAAAAATCAGCAAAAAATGAAGATAACATTAACGCAGGGCTTTTTACCTATCCTGTTTTAATGGCATCAGATATTTTGCTGTACCAGGCAGATTTGGTGCCTGTGGGCGCAGATCAGCGGCAGCATATTGAAATCACACGAGACATTGCCATTCGGTTTAACAATATCTATGGTGATGTATTTACAGTACCCGAAGGCTATATTCCAAAAGAAGGCGCGCGCATCATGAGCTTGCAAGAGCCGACCAGCAAAATGTCTAAGTCTGATCCAAATGTAAATGGATATATTTCCATTTTGGATGCGGCGGATGTGGTGCGCCGTAAAATAAAACGCGCTGTGACAGATAGCGATGGAGAAATCCGTTTTGCAGAAGAGAAGCCGGGCGTTTCAAATTTGCTTTTAATATATGCGGCTTGTACAGAAAAAAGCATTGCTGAAACAGAAACTTTTTTTGCAGGAAAAAATTATGGCGTGTTAAAGGAAAGCGTAGCAGAAGCGATTATTGAAAAATTCACGCCGTTGCAAGCGGAATACACAAAAATCAGGAGCGACAAAGCATATCTTGAGAGTATATTAAAAGAAGGCGCCATGGCGGCAGAAAAAACAGCGCAGAAAACCTTGCGCAAAGTCTATAAAAAAGTCGGGTTTACGCCAAGGATTTTCTAGTTTTATAAATATACGCTTGCTTGCATATAAAGAGTCAGGTAGAATAGGATTATGTATGTTTGGTTTGGAGATTTGAATACCGAAATATACACATGTTTATACATTTTAAAATAAGGATGGAGGTAATGAAATGGAACAATATATCTTGGCGCATGATTTTGGGACCAGCGGCGATAAAGCATCATTGTTCACAACAGAAGGAAAATTCGTAAAAACAACAACCGTAGGCTATAAAACACATTACAGCAACGGCAACTGGGCAGAGCAAGACCCGGAAGATTGGTGGAACGCATTTTGCAAAAGCACGACGGAGCTTTTGGAAGGCATTGATAATACAAAAGTGTTATGCGTCGCGTTTGACGGAACCTTCCCCAACTGTTTATGCGTAGACAAAGAAGGCAAACCGCTTTATCCGGCAATGATTTGGCAAGATGCTCGCTCTTTCAAAGAAGCGGCAGAGTTGACAGAGATGTTGCCCAAAAAGTATACGGTAAATTCACCCAAAGGGGTGATGGCGACAGATAGAACGTTGCCAAAATTGCGTTGGATTATGAAAAACATGCCGGAAGTATTTGAAAAGACATATAAAATCTTCCCCAGCGTACAGGACTACATCATCATGAAAATGACAGGCGAGGCAACTTGTGATTACGCCAATGGCCGAAGCACAGCGATGATGAACTTAGAAGTAACCGATTGGTCTGATGAGATTTTAGAAATTGCAGGCGTACCGCGTTCTATGATGCCTACATTGAAGAATCGAACAGACATTGTTGGCGAAATCCCGGAAGAATTTGCAGCGATAACCGGCCTTGCAGCAGGTACAAAACTTGTTGCAGGAACAGGCGATACAGGCTCTACTTCCATTGGCGCCGGGTTATTAAACGAAGGCGATGCATATATGAACGGCGGAACCTCTGCCGGGATTATTGTAAAACCCCGCGAAGGAGAGGGCATGGTAGGCGGGCTTACGGCTTCCTCCGGTTCTTCTCTCAGTTGGTTAAAGAACACCATTTGCAAGTTGGAACAAATGGTAGCAGATAAAAGCGGCAGAGATGTTTACGATATCATCAACGAAGAGGCAGCAAAAGCACCCATTGGTTCCAACGGGCTTTTGTTCCACCCGTATCTTGCAGGAGAGCGGGCGCCGAGAGATAACCCCAAATTAAAAGGTTCTTTTGTAGGGATTTCTCTTACCACAACGCGGGAAGATGTTATTCGCAGCGTAATTGAAGGCATTGGCCTAAATATCAATGTCATTCTACAACGCGCGAGAAGCAAAGGGTATGATATTGATAGCCTGCTCATTGTCGGTGGATTAGGCAAAGGCGATATTACACGCCAAATTTTCGCAGACATCATGAACGTAGAATTACGGACGCTAAAATACATGGATGAAACAGCAACGGTAGGGACAGCTGTTTTGGGCGGCATTGCCCTTGGCATCTATGAAGATGAAAGCGCTGTAGAAAAATTCATGGAGATTAGCGCGGTTACAAAACCAAACCTAGAAAACCATGAAAAGTATAAAGAAATCATGCCGTGGTTTGAACGGGTCTTTGAAGCGCTGGAGCCGGTTTATAACGACATGCAGTAGAGAAAAATAAAAAGAGCGCATAGGCGCTCTTTTTTATTTTGAAAATGGATTGTATCAAACGAGACTCTTTAGTATAATAATAGGGTACTTAATTATCATACTATGAAATGTGAGAACATAGAAGGAGGAAGAGATGACGCAATATATTATTGCACACGATCTAGGAACCAGCGGTGATAAGGTTTCTTTGTTTACCACCGAAGGAAAGTTTGTAAAAACGAAAACGGTAGGGTATCAAACCAATTATAGTAACGGCAACTGGGCAGAGCAAAACCCGGATGATTGGTGGAATGCATTTTGCACCAGCACAAAAGAACTTTTAGAAGGCATTGATAATAAACAAGTGCTTTGCGTTGCTTTTGGCGGAACCTTCCCCAACTGCTTATGCGTTGATAAAGAAGGCAATGCGCTTTATCCGGCAATGATTTGGCAGGATGCGAGAGCAACCGAAGAGGCTGAAGAAGTTGCAAAAGCACTGCCAAAAGAGTTGATTGAAAGTGCATGGGGCTATAAAATGCTGGCGTATGAAACATTGACAAGACTGCTTTGGTTAAGAAAAAACCGCCCGGAAGTATATGAAAATACATATAAAGTATTTGTAGGCGCACAAGATTATATCATCATGAAGTTAACAGGAAACGCGGTAACAGAAAAAGGATATTGCGTTATCTCCGGATTCATGAACGTTGAGCATACAGATTGGTCTGACGAAGTTTTGGATACCATGGGCATTCCGCGCTCCATGATGCCTGAACTGAAAAACAGAACAGACATCGTTGGCGAAATTCAAGCAGGATTTGAAGAATTGACCGGCCTCGCTCCGGGTACGAAAATTGTTATGGGCTGCGGAGATACAGGTTGTACCTCCATTGGCGCAGGACTATTAAACGAAGGCGATGCGTATATGAACGGCGGAACTTCTGCCGGTATTATTGTAAAAGCACGCCCAGGCGATGGAGATGTTGGCGGCTTAACGGCTTCCTCCGGTTCTTCTCTCAGTTGGCTGAAGAACACCATTTGCAGAATGGAGCAAATGGTAGCAGATGAGAGCGGCAGAGATGTTTACGACATTATCAACGAAGAAATTGCAAAAGCGCCCATTGGCTCCAGCGGCGTATTGTTCCATCCTTATTTGGCAGGCGAACGCGCGCCGAGAAACAACGCAAAACTAAAAGGTTCTTTTGTAGGGATTTCGCTTACCACCACACGTGAAGATATTATGCGCAGCGTAATTGAAGGCATTGGTCTAAATATCAATGTCATTTTGCAGCGCGCAATTTCCAAAGGCTACCCCATTGAAAGTTTGCTCATTGTTGGTGGCTTAGGCAAAGGTGAAGTGGTACGGCAGATTTTTGCGGATATCATGAATGTTGAATTACGGACGCTAAAATACATGGATGAAACAGCAACCGTTGGCGCAGCAGTTTTAGGCGGCATTGCGCTTGGTATTTACGAAGATGAAAGAGCTGTAGGTAAGTTCATGGAAATCAGCGCAACCACATACCCCAACAAAGAAAACCATGAAAAGTATAAAGAAATTATGCCATGGTTTGAAAGAGTGTTTGAAGCGCTGGAACCTGTATATAACGAGATGTAAACGAATGAAAAAAGCAGCCCAAAGGGGCTGCTTTTTTTCATATAATATTTGCGCATTGCTTCTCAAGAGGGCTTAAAGTATAATAATGCATAACGAATATTTTTTTACGCAAAGGATGGAGGCAGATATGGAACAATATATTTTGGCGCATGATTTAGGAACCAGCGGCGACAAAGCTTCGCTGTTTACGACAGACGGGAAGTTCAAAGGCAGCATTACTGTAAATTACCCAACCCATTACAGCAACGGCAATTGGGCAGAGCAAGATCCGGAAGATTGGTGGAAGGCATTTTGTGAAAGCAACAAAGCATTGCTAAAGGATGTGGACAATACACAAGTGTTGGGCGTTATTTTTAGCGGGCATTACCCAGGGTGCTTGCCTGTAGATAAAGAGGGCAAAGCGCTTTACAATTCAATTATTTGGCAAGATATGCGCGCAGATAAAGAAGCGCTAGAGTTAAGCGAAAAAACGCCGGATAGTGATTTTGGCTGGAGAGCCAATGGGATTGTCAATAGCGTATGTACACTGCCCAAGCTAATGTGGCTGCGCAATAACATGCCCGAAATATACAATAACATCTATAAAGTGCTCATTTGCCCCAATGACTATATTATTCATAAGCTAACCGGGCGGTTTGTTGTAGAACATTCCAATGCGGATAGCTCTGCTGCTTATGATCGTTATAAAAGAGAATGGTCTCCGCTGATGATTGAAGCGGGTGGCATTGATCCTGCTATCTTACCGGAAATTCATGAAATTACAGATGTGATTGGCAATGTCCCTGCAGCGTTGGAGGCAGAATGTGGCTTAGCATCTATTACAAAAGTGATTACAGGCACAGGCGATGGACCTTGCGGCACGCTGGGTGCGGGTTGCATTGACCCGGGCGATGCATATATCAGCGGCGGTTCCTCCGCATGGATCAATGCTGTTTTTGCCACCAAAGAAGGGGAAACTTCCACAGGCTTTATTCCCGGCACCATCAGTATGGGCAATACAATGCAAGCAGCAGGTTCTTCTTTTAGCTGGATGAAAAATGAACTTTGCGCGGTAGAACAACAATTGGCAAAAGAAACAGGCAGAGATGAATATGACCTAATAAACGAGACGATTGCAACTTCTCCTGCAGGCGCAAACGGCGTTATGTTTTTGCCCCACATGATGGGCGAGCGCGCACCACGCTGGAACCCCAAAGCAAAGGGCTCCTTCGTTGGGCTTTCCCTAGATGTGAAACGAGCAGATATGCTTCGCGCAGTTGCAGAAGGCATTGCGCTAAATTTAAATGTTGTTTTGCGGGAACTGCGGGAACGCGGAGAAATCAAAAGGCTTATCATGATTGGCGGATTATCCAAAGGAGATGTGGTACGGCAAATTTTTGCAGACATTATGGACGCGGAGATTGTTATGCTGGATCACATGGAAGAAGTAACTTCCATGGGCGCTGTGGTGTTCGGCGGGATTGCGCTGGGGATTTACGATGATGTATACGCGATTCGAGAGTTCCACGACATCATTGATGTGAAAAAACCGAATCCGGAAAATCGCGCGGTTTATCAGAAGCTGGAAGCGCTATATGATGAGATGTATTTTGCACAAGAACCGTTGTTTGAAAAAATGTAATTGATATTTATGAAAAGGGAAAGGCTTGAAGCCTCTCCCTTTTTTTGTTACTATGAAGGCACATGAGGGGTTTGAAAAGGAGGGTTTTATGGAACTGAGTCCAAAACTACAGAAAATTGTAAGAGAACAGCAATTAGATGAAGTAACAGGAGAAATTATTTATACGCATCTTGCCAACCGCGCGCGTAAAAAAAGCCCGGAGAATGCTAAAATATTGCGACAAATGGCAAAAGAGGAAAAGGGGCATGCTGCATTTTGGCAGGAATACACCGGCGAAGCAGTAAAGCCAAATAGGCTGAAAATTTGGTGGTACAAATTATTAAGCTATGTATTTGGCTATACGTTTGTACTAAAGTTGATGGAAAAAGGGGAAGCCACGGCAGCAAACGATTATAGATTGCTTTCAGAAGCGATCCCTGAAGCGGCAGAATATGCGCTGGAAGAAGATGCCCATGAAGAGGCCTTGATCGACATGCTAAAAGAAGAGCGGCTGGAATATGTGGGCGCGATGGTGCTGGGGTTAAACGATGCGCTGGTAGAACTGACGGGAACCATTGCAGGGCTGACGTTCGCGCTGGCACACACACGCATGGTAGCGCTCTCAGGGATTATTACGGGGATTTCCGCTACGCTTTCCATGGCAGCCAGCAATTACTTGGCAGAGAAGGCAGATGGCAACGAGAACGCATTTAAGAGCAGCTTATATACGGGAATTGCATATCTTATTACAGTTGTAATTATGGTATTGCCTTATTTGTTGCTGGGAAATGAAATGTATCTTTGGGCCTTTGGAATCATGCTGGTTTCGGTCATTGCCATCATATTTGTATTCAACTACTACATATCCGTTGCCAAAGGTTATAATTTCAAACATCGGTTCTTTGAGATGGCGGGAATCAGCCTATCTGTTGCGCTTATTGCTTTTGTCATCGGAATTGTGGCAAAAGAAGTTTTAGGAGTGGATGTTGGATAGTTTGCAAAAGATGGATGCGATGCATTTGATGCGCTTGCATATTTCCTGCTTGTTCACGAGGAATGAAGAAGGCGCATTACAAAAAATAAACGAACCATGGGGCGCGGTAAAAGATGCGCCTCTGCTTTATCTTGGAAAAACGATAAACGGAGAATATTGTTTCGCATTCCATGAAAGCATTTCTTCAGAACAAAGAAAAGAGATTTGCATGTTGTCAGAAGAGATGGCAAAAGAAGAAGTTTTTCTGGAGCGTTGCCAAAGGTTACTCGGCGCAAAACAACAAGAGACAGATTTGGCATACCTTTTGCCAAAACAACCTGAATTACAGGAAACAGCAGTTTTGTTGACGCGTAAAACATTAGAAGCACAAGAAGAAAGAAAAACATTTGCATGGCTAACAGATGAAATTGATGTGGTGCAGCCTTGCATCGGTATCATGCAAAAAGAAGAGATTGCCTCTCTTTGCAGAAGTGTACGCGTGACAAAAGAAGCGCATGAGGCGGGATTGGAAACGCTGCCTGCTTATCGCGGGCAAGGCTTAGCCGTCATTGCCGCAGCTGCATGGGCAAACGAAGTGTATCAAAAAAACGCATTGCCGCTTTACAGCACTTCTCTAGAAAATTTACCATCCCAGCGGGTGGTGCAAAAATTAGAGGGGATATTATATGGCAGAGGCTATTCCTTTTATGCAAAATAAAAAGATTGCGCATTTGCGCAATCTTTTTTGATTGTTCTTATAAATATGATTAAGCTTTTTTTAACGCCTGTGCAATATCAGAAATGATATCATCAGCATCTTCAATGCCTACAGATAGACGAATGAGATCACTCGGTACACCCGCATCAATGAGCTGCTGCTCGGAAAGTTGGCGATGGGTTGTGCTGGCGGGGTGTAAAACACAAGTGCGTGTATCAGCAACATGTGTAACAATGGCCGCCAGTTCCAGCGCATCCATAAACCTTGTGGCTGCTTCTCTGCCGCCTGCCACACCAAAGGAAATGACGCCGCAAGTGCCGTTCGGCATATATTTTTGCGCCAACGCATAATCCGGGCTGGAAGGCAAGGAAGGATAATTAACCCAGCTAACAGCATCGTTTGCTTCTAAAAATTGCGCCACTTTGGTTGCATTCTCACAATGCTGTTTCATGCGGAGGTGCAGTGTTTCCAGCCCTAGATTGAGCAAAAATGCATTTTGTGGAGAAGGGATGGAGCCAAGATCGCGCATCAACTGCGTTGTGGCCTTTGTAATAAACCCGGCTTTGCCAAACTTCTCTGTATAGACGATGCCGTGATAACTCTCATCTGGCGTGCTTAACCCGGGATATTTATCAGGATATGCTGCGAAATCAAAATTTCCGCTATCCACAATCGCGCCGCCTACGGCAGAAGCATGCCCATCCATATATTTTGTTGTAGAATGGGTTACAATATCTGCACCAAACTCAAAGGGGCGTAGATTAATCGGCGTAGGGAATGTATTATCCACAATGAGCGGTACACCTTTCTCATGCGCCACTTTTGCAAACTTCTCGATATCTAATACAGCAAGAGAAGGGTTTGTAAGTGTTTCAGCGAAAAGCGCTTTTGTGTTATCTTGAAATGCCGCCGCGATTTCTTCTTCTGTTGCATAAGGGCTGATGAACGTAACGTCAATATCCATTTTTTGCATGGTGACAGCAAATAGATTGAATGTGCCGCCGTAAATGGCAGAAGTAGAAACAAAATGATCTCCTGCAGCGCAAATATTGAATATGGCATACATGTTTGCTGCCTGTCCGGAAGAAGTCAACATACCTGCCACACCACCTTCTAGAGCGGTAATCTTAGCAGCAACATGGTCATTGGTCGGATTTTGCAAACGCGTATAAAAATATCCTGCTTCCTCTAAATCAAACAAACGTCCCATCTGCATGCTAGACTCATATTTATACGTGGTACTCTGGTAGATGGGAAGTATGCGTGGCTCTCCGTTTTTTGGAGAATAGCCTGCTTGCACACATTTGGTTGCAATGTTATAGTCTTTCATAGCAGATGCTCCTTTATAATATAATTACCTAATAAAATAGCATAGCCGTATCTATCTGTCAAAGAAATAATAATGTTTCAAATTTTGAGCATTCAGTAGATATCAGAAGAAAAAAAGAGAATGAGAGAGATATCTATTGAAAAACGAAAGCTAAGGTATACTTTTGTTTTTTGACAGTGAAATGGCTTTCCGCTAAAATAAAGGACGTGTCCACGCACACAGATGAGATGGCCTGGTAGTTCAGTTGGTTAGAACGCTAGCCTGTCACGCTAGAGGTCGAGAGTTCGAGTCTCTTCCAGGTCGCCATTTCATCTAAAAAACAATATGCGGGAGTGGCTCAGTGGTAGAGCGTCGCCTTGCCAAGGCGAATGTCGCGAGTTCGAATCTCGTCTTCCGCTCCAAAAAATAACGGCAGATAGCTTAAGCTCCTGCCGTTACTTATAAGGCACCATAGCCAAGTGGTAAGGCAGAGGCCTGCAAAGCCTTTATTCCCCAGTTCAAATCTGGGTGGTGCCTCCAATCAAATGTGATAAAAATCTCATCTTCATTAAAAGATGAGATTTTTAAAAGATGAGATTTTTATTATTTTCATGAGACAAAGGAGTCTATTTATGAAAATTGCATTTTTAGACCGAGATGGAACAATTAATAAAGACTATCCGGATGCTAATTGGACAGAAATTATGACACCGGAATTTTATCCGGATACGTTTTCTGCGCTGCGCATGATACAGAAAAAAGGGTATGAAATTATTATCATAACCAATCAATATTTGATTGGGGAAGGATATATTTCTCAGGCACAATATGATGCTTTTACGGTCCAGTTCTTAAATGCAATATCGGAAGCGCATATTACGGTTTTAGATATTTTCTATTGTCCGCACAGCAGGATAGAAAACTGCCGTTGCTGCAAGCCTGCGCCCGGTATGCTAGAAGAGGCTTTGCAGAAATACCCGGAAATTGTTTTGGGGAAATCTTTTTTTGCAGGAGATACAGATACAGACAAACAGCTTGCCGCACATTTTGCACTTCCCTTTTACCTTGTGAACAATGCGGGAAAAGGCGCAGGCGTTTCTTTATTGCAAGTTGCAGAATTGGTATAAGAAAAGAGAAGTCTTTTGACCTCTCTTTTCTTATTGCTATAACAATATAGCTATTCTTTTATCAACACGTTTCTAATCTCTACAATAGAGAGAATATGAAGCCCGCCGCCTTCGTCGGAGGCTTTATTTTCACTGCCATACCATTTGCCACAAATGATTGATCGCCTAAAAATCTTCTTCTTTTAACCGCAGATTTTACATTTCTCTCGGGTTCCTATGTCATCAATAGTGCCGCTATGAATTTCTTTGGCGCGGGTTAGCGCGGAACAATCTTTCGAAATATGATACTTTTCGCCATTTGGCGTCCAGTAAACGGTATCTGCAAATTTTTCTTCTAATTTTTCGCGCTCCTCTTTGGCCGGTTCAGGAGAAACCTTGTTTTCCGGCGCATTGGAAGCGGGTAGATCTCCTGCAGAAGGCAAAGCAAGCGGCGTGGGTGTGGGGTTCTCTTTGCCGGCAGCACAACCGAGCATTGCAAAAAGCAAAAGAAGAAGGGAAATGAAAAAGATGAATTGTTTTTTTCGCATATTTTCCTCACGAAGATCAATGAATTTTATAAAGAACAGTATTTAGTTTGCCTGAAAATGGTACAAATAGCAATAGAAATTTTGCATGAAAAAAGAGCGGAGGATATCCCGCTCTTTTTATACCATTTAAGCCTCTTTTAATTCAACAGCCAACGCCGCAACCTTTTCCATCCATGCGGGGATGTCAATAAACTGCGGGCATTTTGGAACGCATACACCGCAAGAAATACAATTATGCGCTTTTTGCTCTTCTGTGAGCGCACTTTCATAAATGTTTTTGAACTGGAATGGATTTTTCCCGATTTGATATTGGTTGTAAGCTGCCAATACTTTTGGAATATCAATACCCACAGGGCAATCCATACAATAGCGGCAACCTGTACAAGGTATTGTTCCTGAAGCGCGATATGCCGCTGCCGCTTCTTGTAAAACACCTTCCTCTTGCGCCGAAAGAGGTGTAAAAGAAGACATCACTGAAACATTATCTTTTACTTGCGCCAAATCTGACATCCCACTTAATACAGTAAGTACATTTGGTAAACCTCCTGCATAACGCATTGCCCAAGAAGCTAGGCTTGCAGTGGCGTTTTCATCCTTTAGGATTTTTTCTGCCGCCTCGCTTAACGTGGCAAGCGTACCACCACGCACCGGCTCCATTACAATAACCGGAATATTTTTTGCTGTTAAAATTTCATATTGCCGTTTGGCATCTTGCAATTCCCAATCCAAGTAGTTGAGCTGGATTTGCGCAAAATCCCATGCATACTGATCTACAATTTTCTGTAGTACATCAGGATGATCATGAAAAGAAAAGCCAACATAACGGATTTTCCCTTCTTTTTTCTTTTGCATGACAAAATCATAAGCAGCAGATTTTTCCACGTTGGGGATGCTGCCTGTATTCATATTATGCAACAAATAAAAATCAAAATATTCAACCTGACATTTTTCCAGTTGCTCATTAAAATAACGTTCACAATCTGCTTCGTTCTCCAGCAGCCAAATAGGCATTTTGGTTGCCAAATAAAAGCTTTCTCTATCGTATTTTTTAAGTGCTTTTCCCACAAAAGTTTCGCTCATGCCTTCATGATAGGGGTAGGCGGTATCATAGTAATTGACACCGGCCGCCATCGCATAATCTATCATTTCTTGTGCAGCAATTTCGTCGATATCCTGTTTATCTTCAGCCACCTTTGGAAACCGCATACAGCCAAACCCCAAAAGAGAAATCTTTTCTTTGATATTACCCAGTGTTCTTGTTGTCATATAAGTATTACCTCCTCATGCATAATTATAAACATTGTACGGAACAAAGAAAGCGTTTGTCAAGCGATAGAAAATATCTTGCTTTTCGGAAAAGGAATTATTTAGTATAATGAAAACCACATCATGAAGAAAGCGGTAGGAGTATATGAACGAAATTGTAGCGATGAATAAACAGTATGCAAAAAAGATTGCCACATGGAAATATGAAGGCGTTTATGATGTTTATAGCTTTGAAGACGATGCAGAAGCAATGCGCGAACTGCTAAATGGTGATTATTACGTCAGTGTTACGCCGGATGGGGAGATACATGGATTTTATTGCTTTGGTACTTCTGCGCAAATCCCCACAAAAGAAGATAAAGTATACCGCCATACGGCGCTTGATTTTGGGCTGGGGATGCGGCCGGATCTTTGCGGCAAAGGGTTGGGGCGCAGATTCGTAAGGGAAGGAATTGCTTTTGCAGAACGGAAATTTCATGCAAAGCAAATACGGCTTTCAGTGGCCTCATTTAACCAGCGCGCCATTCGCACTTATGAAAGCGAAGGGTTTCAGCGTATCAAATCCATGACACATGCAAAAAGCAACAATACTTTTTACATGATGGTATGTGTGCTCACATAAACATGCAAAAGCAAATTTGGGAAAACAAGATAAATACGGTGATTGCGCAAAACATAATAGGGCAGAAAAACATATATGCGCGCGCCAGAAAATTATCCGAGCAATATCGAACAGCCGAGAGAAACCCAAGCGGAACTTCCATGATAGCAGAGCAAGCAGATGCCCTTGCCTACGGTCTTTTACGCTTGCCGGGGACGTTTGCAGCGGTATATGAAAGCTTTGTGCAAATCAAAGAGCGCTTACCTGCTTTGCAAGTCAAATCACTTCTTGATTTGGGCAGTGGGCTAGGGAGTGTGTTATACGCAGCAGAAGCACAGTTTGAGATGTTGGAACAAGCAACGCTTTTGGAGCGTAGCAAGGAAATGCAGAACACAGGAGAAGCCTTAGCGGATGCACTTTCAAGCATCGCACGCAGCTGGCAGGAAGTAGATATTACCACATCAGAATTACAGCCGCATGATATGGTAACGGCATCATATGTTTTTGCAGAACTTGCACCGGAACAAACAGCTGTGCTTTTGGAAAAAATGTGGCAAGTGACAAAAAAAGTTTTATGCATTGTAGAGCCGGGAACGCCCGGTGGGTATGCGCGCATAGAGCAGATGAAAAAGCATTTAGCTGCATGGGGTGGTAATATGATTGCGCCTTGCGCAACAATGAAACCTTGCCCGCTGGAAGCGGATTTTTGCCATTTTACAGCGCGCACCGCCAGAACGCGCATGCTGCAAGAAATAAAACAAGGGCAGCAGTCGTATGAAGATGAAGCGTTTTTATTTTTGGCAGTTGCAAAAGATGCGCTAGCAGAGCGCGAAGAAAAGCGAATCATCCGCCGCCCGGAAAAAGGGAAAGGGCATATCAAGCTAACGCTTTGCAGCAAAGAGGGCATTCAAAAAGAGACGATTACAAAAAAGCAGGCAGCGTATAAAAAAATAAGAAAAGCCAAATGGGGCGAACGCATCCCTTTACAATAGGAGAATATATGGAGCAAGAAAAAAACATGCTGGAACAAGCCGCGTTGATTTTGGAAGGCGGCGGTATGCGTGGTGTCTATACGGCAGGTGTGCTGGATTATTTTTTGGAACAAGCGCTTTTTTTCGAAAGCTGCTATGGCGTATCTGCAGGCGCATGCCATGCGGGTAGTTATTTGTCAAAACAAAAGGGGAGAGCCTTTGCTGTTAACGTAGATTATTTAAAAGATCCTCGCTATTGCAGCATCTGGAGTTTGTTGTTGACAGGGAATTTGTTTGGGGCAAAGATGGTATATGACCGGATTCCAAACGAGAAGAATCTCTTTGATTATGCAGCATATGCATCGCAAAAAACCAAGTTTTATGCCGTTGTAACCAACTGTGAAA
Organism: Christensenellaceae bacterium; assembly: GCA_050952565.1. GTDB lineage: Bacteria > Bacillota > Clostridia > Christensenellales > Christensenellaceae > QANA01. The sequence continues at coordinate 597,700 of JBMNLE010000002.1, read as the reverse complement.
CAGGAAAAGCTGAATATAAACAGATCAAAGACATGAAAGAAGATATTATCTATATTCGCGCCTCCAGCTCTTTGCCGTTGGTTTCGAAAATAGTAAAAATAGATGGCGGCAAGTATTTGGATGGCGGCATTGCGGATGCAATTCCCATCGCGCGGGCATACCAAGATGGGCAAAAGAAGGTCGTAGCAGTTTTAACACGTCCGGCGGGATACGAAAAAGCGCCGGAAAAAGGATACGGCGCCTTGCGCTTACGATACGGGAAGTATAAAAACTTTTTGGCGCAGATCAAAAGACGGCATGAAGTATACAACAAAAGCATTGCCATGGCAGAGATGATGCAAGAAGCGGGAAGCGCTTTTATCATCCGCCCCAGTAAACCCATTGAAGTTGGACGCATTGAAAAGAACAAAGAGAAATTAAGAGAATTGTATACGCTTGGGTATGAAGATGCCGCGGCGCAGTATGATAAAATGATGGATTTTTTGCATCAGGAATAAACGAGGAAAATTATGGCTAGTATACGGAGCATACTGATGCGCGAGCAAATTCGCCTATTAAAGCCGCTTATTTCAAAGCTTTCCATTGAAAGCAACCGCGCAGCGCAAGATCGCGTCGGGCAGATGGGCGCGCGGGCTTTGGTGGGGAAAGTAGATTTTGAAACCATTTCTTTTGAAACTTTTTCGGCAGAATGGATTACGCCAAAAGAAGAGACAAGAGAAGATGAAAAAGTAATTTTATACTTGCATGGTGGTGGTTATACTGCCGGCGGGTTGTCTTATGCAAGAGGATTTGGCAGCGTTTTATGTAGCACTGTAAACTGCCCTGTATTGGCGGCGGCATATCGATTGGCGCCTGAAAACCCTTTTCCGGCGGCAGTGGAAGATGCCTTTTCTGCATATCAATATCTTTTGGAAAAAGGGCATGCAGCTGAAGACATTTATCTGGCAGGAGAATCTGCAGGCGGCGGGCTGGTGTTTTGCTTGGTGCATGATTTGAAGCAAAAGAAAATGCCTCTTCCGGGCAAGATCGTTGCCATTTCTCCTTGGGCAGATCTTGGCATGACAGGAAAAACATACGAAGAAAACGAAAGAAGGGACCCTTCTTTGAGCCGAGAGCGTCTAAGCCATTACGCAGAGGTATATGCCAGAGGGGATGTAAAAAACCCACTTATTTCTCCCATTTACGGAGACTTTACCGGTTTTCCACCAGCGTATATTTTTGCCGGCAGTTATGAAATGCTTTTGGATGATGCAAAAGAAATTGCACAAGGCTATCAAAAAGCGGATGCTCCTTGCACGCTGCACATTGAAGAAGGACTTTGGCATGTCTATGTTTTGTTTGGCATTCCCGAAGCCAGGCAGGCACTAAGCGAAATAGAGGCTTTTCTAAAGTGAGATAATATGACACAAACAAAAACGGCAAAACGATGGATGAAATTGGATAATGCAGCAAAAATCTATCCGGCGGCTCGCTCGCGGGGCTGGATGGCGCTTTTTCGTTTGTCTGCCGAACTGACAGAAAAAATAGAGCCTGCTTTGCTGGAACAAGCGCTGGGGCGGACATTAAAACGATTCCCTGCGTTTGCACAGCAGTTAAAAAGTGGCGCTTTTTGGAACTATTTGGAGCATATTGAAGGCATTCCGAAAGTAGAAAAGGATGTACAAAACCCTTGTTTGCCTATGGATTTTCGCCGTTCCAGTGGTTTTATGTTGCGTGTACGGTACTATAACAAGCGAATCGCAGTGGAGTTTTTTCATGTATTGACCGATGGGTCTGGCGGCATGATGTTTTTGAAAACGCTGGTCGCGGAATATTTGACGATAAAATACGGCATTGATATTCCTAGGGGAGACGACATTTTTGATACCCAGGAAGAAGCAACGGCAGGAGAAGTTGAAGATGGTTTTTTGAAATACCATCGAGGCATTAGCCGCAGCAGAAAAGAGCAAGTTTCTTATTTGGTACCGGGAACAAAGGTAAAAGACCATATGTTTGTCACCACAGGCATCATGGAGGCAAGGCAAGTATTGGCGATGGCAAAAAAACACGATGCATCATTAACAGAATATTTGACGGCAGTATTGATTTTGGCCATCGTGCGCGTCCAAAACAAGAAGCAACCCAATAAGAAAAAGCAAAAACCGGTGAAGATTTGTGTACCGGTGAATCTACGAAGATATTATAAAAACAATACAACGCGAAATTTTGCATCTTATATCAACCCGGGCATTGAGCCCAAATATGGAGATTATACGTTAGAGGAAGTTATAAAAATTGTAAAAGGGCAAATGGCGATTGAATCCAATGAAAAATTGCTAAATGCAAAGTTTTCCACAAATGTATTATCAGAAAAAAATATGCTGCTACGCTTGGCGCCTTGGTTTGTCAAGCGCGGCGCCATGAAGCTGGTGTTTCATTTTAAGGGAGATCGCTATACTTCCAGTTCAATTTCCAATCTAGGGTTGGTGGTATTACCCGAAGAGATGGAGCCGTATGTAACGCGTATGGATTTTATGCTGGGGCCGCTCAGCCGGAATAAAGTGGCATGCGCTTGCCTGAGCTATAAAGGAAAGCTGATTTTCAACATCACGAGAACCATTTTGGAATCGGATGTGGAGCGGTATTTTTTCACTTCACTTGTAAAGCAAGGCATTCATGTAAGCATCGAAAGCAATGGGGGAGAATAGTATTATGGCGTATTGTGTGAATTGCGGCGTTGAGCTGGGCAAAACAGAAGAAAAATGCCCGCTTTGTGGAACGGCTGCTTATCAGCCGCCGGAAGAGAGCAAAAAAGAAAGAGAATGGCCATGGCCCTCGCGGGTGGATCGGGTTACGCACAGAGCAGAGCGGCGGTTTGTAGCCAGTTTTATTTCGGTTTTTTTGTTGGTGCCCATACTAATTTGCCTTGTCAACGACATGATGTTGACGGGGAAAATTGATTGGTCGCTTTATGTGGTGTGTGGTGTTTTTGTGGTTTTTTCATTTTTTGTATTCCCTATGTTTTTCCGCAAGCCTAAGCGCTTTTTGTTTCTCGCGCTGGATACGGCTTCGGTATTACTATTGCTTTTTGTCATCTGGCAGAATACAGGCGGCGGCGTATGGCTCTATACACTGGGTATTCCGCTGGCGCTGGGGGCAGCAAGTATTTTAGGGTTTTTTGTCTATTGGTTTTCAGATGAAAGAAGAACTTCTATTTTTCTATCCGCGGCGTTTATTTTATACGCAACAGGCATATATACCATGTTTGCGGAGATATTGTTAAACATTCATCACAACGCTTCATGGATTCCCAATTGGTCTTGGTATACGCTCATTCCTTGTGTTTTGTTGGGGACAATTTTTGTCATTGCAAACCGCAGACGCCGTTGGCGCGAAGAAATCAGAAGAAGATTTTTTTATTAAACGAAAAAAGCCATCACATTGTGATGGCTTTTTTGAATGATGAAAACTACATGCAGAATTTTTTAATATAATCATCTATGGAAGCCTGAATGATTTTAATGGCTTCCTTGCGGTCCTCCACTTCGGTTGCCACTGTTTCTTTGCCTTCTAGCTGTTTATAGACATTGAAAAAATGCAACATCTCTTCAAAAATATGCGCCGGCAATTCGCTGATATCCTGGTACTCGTTATAGGTGGGGTCACTAAAGGGAATGGCGATGATTTTTTCATCATTTTTCCCATTGTCTTTCATATGGATTACGCCAATTGGATAACAGCGTACAAGCGTAAGGGGATCCAAGGATTCCGAGCATAGAATGAGGACATCAAGCGGATCTAGATCATCGCCGTAAGTTCTGGGGATAAGCCCATAATTTGCCGGATAGTGGGTAGAGGTATGCAAAATACGATCCAGAATAATCATTCCGGTTTCTTTATCCAGCTCGTATTTGTTTTTGCTGCCTTTTGAAATTTCAACAACAGCAATAAAATCCTCCGGATTAATTCGTTTTGGGCTGATATCATGCCAAATATTACTCATAAATACACTCCATAATTTTTACTAGGGGCTATTTTAGCACAGGTGGCCTTGGCTGGCAAACTTTTTGTGTTGTCATGCATGTATTTTTTTGCTATAATAACATATCACTTTTAGGAGGAAAGCAATGTTCAATATCTCTTGCAGAAAATAATTGAAGAAAGCGCAGCGTAAACTTATGGTTTTTGTTTTTACGGCTGTGTATGCAAGAGAGCCTTTTTAATCCCAAAATAATCCTGATGTTTGATGCGAGAATAGGGCTTTCTCGCATTTTTTTGTGGCGAAAAAGAATGAGGTGATGAAAAATGGCATTGATACAAGTAGAACATTTGACGTTTTCTTATGATGGCGGGCTTGCGCCGGTTTTTGAAGATGTCTCATTTCAAATTGATACAGACTGGAAATTAGGGCTCATTGGACGGAACGGCAGAGGGAAAACCACGTTTTTGAAGTTACTTATGGGGGCATATCCTTATCAGGGGCGCATCAGCACATCGGAGCAATTTTTATATTTTCCCTATGAAGTGAAAGACAAAAAGCGCTTGACCATTGATATTTTACCTGAGATTAGCGAAGCATACGAGGAATGGAAAATACGAAAAGAATTATCGGGGCTGGACGTAGAAATTGATGATATTTTATACCGTCCCTTTGAGACGCTCAGCAATGGAGAGCAGACAAAAGTATTGCTGGCAGCGATGTTTATGGAAGAAGATCGTTTCTTTTTGATTGACGAGCCAACGAACCACTTGGATCAAAGGGTGAGAGAAATTGTCGGGCGTTATTTGAAGGCGAAGAAAAGTTTTATACTTGTTTCGCATGATAGAGTGTTTCTGGATAGCTGTATTGATCATGTGCTTTCCATCAATAAGGCGAATATTGAAGTGCAGCAAGGCGGGTTTAGCACATGGTGGCAAAATAAGCAGTACCAAGACCAGCATGAGCGGGCAGAAAACGAACGATTGGAAAAAGATATGAAACGGCTGGCCAGCGTTGCGCGGCGTACGGCAGGCTGGGCAGATGATGTGGAGCGCAGCAAATACAGAAGCGAAGGCCCTGTGGATAGAGGTTATATTGGACATAAATCGGCAAAAATGATGAAGCGCGCCACTGCCACACAAAAGCGGCGCGAGCGCGCAGTGGAAGAAAAGCAGGCGTTGCTACAAAACATTGATGAAACAGAAACGCTGAAAATTCACCCGTTGCAGCATCATCAAACAAATTATGTCATAGCGGAACAACTTTCACTCTTTTATGGCGAAAAGAAAGTTTTTAGCGATATCGATTTTGTGATCCAAAGAGGCGCGCGCATTGCCCTCATGGGAAAAAACGGGGCAGGGAAATCCAGCTTACTGCAATTAATTCTGGGAAAAGAAATTTCTCATACAGGAACATTGCAGCTGGCAAGTGGCCTCAGGCTCTCTTATGTGCCGCAAGATACGAGCTTTCTAAAAGGAGAGCTTACAACATATGCGAAAGAAAGAGGTTTGGAAGAAAGCTTGTTTTTGGCGATTTTGCGTAAAATGGGTTTTGCACGAGAAGATTTCCTGACAGATATGGCGCGCTATAGCGCCGGGCAAAAGAAAAAAGTGCTCATTGCCGCCAGTTTATGCGAAGAAGCACATTTATATATTTGGGATGAGCCGCTGAACTATATTGATGTAATTTCCCGTATGCAAATTGAAGATTTGCTTTTAGAATATAAACCGACAATGCTTTTTGTAGAGCATGATGCGGCGTTTGTAAAAAAAGTTGCATCGGGAGAAATTTGGTTAAGCGAGGCGCCGATTGATCAGTGAATAAAGAGTTTGTTGAGAATATAAAAAAAGAGATGCATAGCATCTCTTTTTAATTTATCATTACGCCAATTCTTCGCCCAGTATGGTTTTGGGAGAAGCCGTTAGCAAGCCGGAAAAACTTTCTCCATAACGCCTATTGGCTTGCCTTGCAATGCGCGCATGCGCCTCTGCGCTTTCCAGCATCCAATATAGCGCATAAGTTACTTTTCCTTTTTCTCGCGTCAACCGCAGCGGAACAGCATCCATATCAAAAGAATTTTCTGCAGATTCTTTATGGGTTCGCTTGATATACTTTACCATATGTACGCCGGACTGCGCGCGATAAAACGCGGCAACTTCGCTGATGAGAACTTCAAATTCCCCTTGCATATTAGGATTTACTTCGTAAATACAAAGTTCGTAAAACATAACACTATCTTATTATCAGTAAATTTTTATCAATATAATAATACCGTATTATAATTGGAAAAGCAATAGCATTTCAAAAAAAGATAAAGGAATTTATAAAGAATAAGAGGAATTAAGATAGGAAAAGAGAATATAACATCTAGTCTATATGTATTTGGGCAAAGGGGAAGAAAAATGATTTACGAATTTCGAAAAGCAATGATGGGCGATTTGGAAGAGATTGCAACGCTCATTGAAGAGGCCCGCGGTTTTTTAAAAGAGCAGGGCATCAATCAATGGCAGGGCGAATACCCAAATAAAGAAAGCGCAGCGGAAGATATTGAAAGCGGTGCAGGGTATGTAATTGAAGAAAATGGCGAGATTGTAGCAGTTGCTGCGCTTCTTTTTGGCGAAGAGCCAAATTATAAAGAGATTGATGGCGCTTGGCTTTCGGATGAGGCATATGCCACCATACATCGCGTGGCGGTTTCGAGGCATCATAGAGGCAAAGGCTTGGCGCGAGAGATGATACTGCGCTTAAGCAGCATTGCAAGGGAAGCAGGCATGGGAGATGCATTGATACCCATGCAGATAACCAAGCAATGCAGGCGATGCTGGCGCACGCCGGGTTTACTTTTTGCGGTATTGTAGCGGTAGAAGATGGTACGCTGCGCAATGCATATGAAAGTGTGTTTTAATTATTGACAGCGCGAAAGCTGGCGATTATAATAAACCTTGCTGGTTCACCCAGAATATGCCGAAGTGGCGGAACTGGCAGACGCACAGGACTTAAAATCCTGCGATCATTGCGATCGTACCGGTTCGATTCCGGTCTTCGGCACCAAAATCGTTTCTATTGGAATGAAATCGTTATTCCACAGGAACGATTTTATTTTATCGTATCATTTCATTCAGTTGCGTTTTTATTTTGACAAATCGGTAGATTGAAATTTCTGAGGAGGTTTTTGAGGTGTTTAATGAAATCTGTATCTATGAAGCAAAAATTGAGAAACAGGATGAAATAGAAGAGCTTATGCGAGAAGTTGCGGCGTTTTATCGTTCTCTTCCTGGCGTGATTGAAGTGCGTTATATTAAGCGTACGCATCGCCAAAAAGATTTCAATGCCGTAAAAGCTGGTGAACCGCCCATCCGCTTAACGCGTCAGGTTGGCAAGGTCACATATATGCTATATCTGGTCGTAGAAGACGAAGATGCGCATGCCGATTTATGTAAGCTAGCACTTGAGAAGTTTTACAAGCGTTGGAATAGATGTTTGACGACAATGCCAAAAATACTGCTTGGTGAAAATATAGTTTAACCATACTCATAAAAAGCTTCCAAACTTCAATTTGTGTTTTAAAAGTTGCAAAAACAGTATAGTCACCGTATGTTTGTACTGTAAATTTTTATTTTATGCGTTGTATTTTTTTTGTATAAAGGGTACACCTTTAAACAGTATTTATTTTTGGAAATCAAACTGTACTTTATAAAATCATTATATTTCTCCCAAACAAACAATCGTTAGGATATTTATAGAAAGTTTAATTTTTCGCGAGGAGAGACTACATAAACCACAAAAAAGCGTGGTATAATACCTGCATGAACAAGCAAACCACGAAGATTTTCACAGCATTTGAAACGCATTATGATGAATTGATGCGTCGCGCTGTTATGTATATGGGTAACGTAAACGATGCCATGGATTTGGTCCAAGAATTGGCAGTTGTTGTGCTGGAAAAAATCGAAATAGAATATGTGGACAAAAATGAAATCAAAAACGAGAGAGCATTTTTGATACGTTGCTTGTATTACGCAGCACTGAATAAGAAACGAAAAAAAGAAATTGCCGTAGAAAAAGATTTGCTGCACCACTTAATTCCACCCGAGCTGGATGATGAAATTGAAAGCATGGAGATGGTGGAATGGGCAAAAAAAGAATTAAACAAACATCCACAAGAAATAAGAGAAGCTTTTTTGCGGCATACGCTGCATGGCTTTACAATCAAAGAATTGGCAGATGAGCTAGGAATACAGCCGGGCGCGCTTCGCAAGCGGTTTGAGCGCATTCGAAAAGTGATGGCAAAAAACTATCTTCTTACGCTCATGCTGCTCTTTTTGTTGCCATAAACTGTTAAGTAAATGTAAAGTTTACAAAATAAATGTCACATTTTGCCTCGCTCATGTGTCTTATAAGTAGAAGAAGAAATTTTGGGGAGTTTTTGACAGTTGAAAAAACGAGAGAAAATCGAGCAAATCATAAAGAAATATCCGCATCTTTTTGATGAGATGATTGTGCTTTCCGAAGATGAAGCAGAAGCTTTATTGGAAGAGGAAGGCTATCTTTCGTTTGCGCAGATGATTACGGCTGCCAAAGAAAAATCAGAGCTTCCCATGGCGCATTGGGCGGCAGTGGATGCAGTTTTGGCGAAAAATGCAAGTAAGCATCATACCCGCGGCGGTATGCGCAGGAGATGGGGCGTGACGGTTGTTGCGACGGCGTTGGTATTAACCATTGGCTTCTTTACGCTAGTTCCGGCAGGGCGCTCCATTGCAAAATCCATCTACAACTGGGCAGCGCAGCTTATTGGAAACACGATTGTTATTACGGAAAAAGATCCGAAAGACATTGTTCTAGAAAGCACGCCGCCGGAAGAGATGTTCAAAGATGTGCCGAAGGTTTCTTCAGGCATTGAAGAAGGGGATATTGTAAAATATGATTCCATTGAAGCGGCAGAAGAAGCCATTGGTGTAGAAATTTTCACGCTGGAGCATCCGGATTTTGTATTTAGTTATGTGGAAGAGCATAAACATAGTAAGGATATTTATATCTCATATGTTATTAAAGAGACTGGCGAAGAGCTTGGGATCTGGCAAGAGTGGGATCACCAAAACATTACTGATATGCCAATTACCACAAATATGAAAAAAATCAATCGGAAGATGGTGTTGAATAAACAGTATGAACTTTTTTATGGAGAAGACAAAATAGATGGAAGTTGGTCTGGTGTGATGCTGTGGAAAGACAAAGTGATTATCATAGGAATGCCTACAACAGTATATGAGCAATCCGTATTGGATGCATTGAAATAAATATGGGAAAATAAAAAAACTGTGCAGCGCACGGTTTTTTTATTTATAGATTGAAGGTTAATGTTCGATTAACGCTATAAGTACCGTACCCATACATGACCAGTTCATACGTTCCAGCGGAAAGGGAGACTGTTTGGGTTGCGGTAACAGACCTTGCCGTTGCTGTATTGGAGAAAGAAGTCACAGGCGTTCTGGTGCTGCCGCTCACTTTATACACATGACAATATATTCGTAAGTATTCAACATTAGAAGATTTTAATGTACCCTGCGCCTTTGTACGCGTGAGGCTACCTGTAAGAGAAAGTGTTCCAAAAGGTACAATAATCGGGTCATCTGCTGCTGCGGCAGAAGCGATGGGGAGCAGGCAACTGAGGCAAAGCACCAGCGCCAATAGTAGAGATAGTTTTTTTTGATTCATGGGGTCCCTCCATAAAATATAATAATATTTTCTCTATATATAAGCATTGTTTTTTTCATGAAGAAACGCCATTGTAACGGGTTTTTTCTAATTTGCAAAAAAGTTTTTTTGATTTTTCGCAAAAAAAATGTCACGTTTTGCCTTTCTCATGTGTCTTATATATAGAGGGGGAGCAATTTGTTCCTGGTTCTCAACTATTATTTTAGAATATCTTATCCTAGTGAGGCACTCGGTGCGCTGATATTGGTAATCTTACAACGTTGTATCAATATCAACCATATCTTCCCCCCATCATAAGGCTGTGTGTGTATACATACAGCCTTTCTCTTGGAGAGATTATAAAAACTGATTGAATTCTAGGCGTTCACCATCCGGCCCGCGAAACATGACCATCTTGATGCCATTATAAATCATGGGCATTTCTCTTATTTCAAATTCGGTTTCGTAGCCATGGCTTTTGAGCGTTGCCACAGCGGCCTCGATGTTTTCGACTTTTAATGCAACATGTTCAAAAAAACCATCTGCATGATGCAAATCCGGCTGTTCAATGAGCTCGATCATGCAATCATTGTTGTTGATAAAACAAAGGGCAGTGCCGCCGGCAGTGACTGTTTCAAAATCTACAGCAAAGCCTAGAACTTCTGTATAAAAAGCTTTGGAACGCGCAATGCTTGAAACATGCAAACCGATATGGGCAAGACCATTTACATTTGACATAGGCATGGGAATCTCCTTTCAAAAAGACTACCCCTTCATGATAAAAGGAAATGATACAAATTGCAAGGACTATCCGCAACAAGCAAACAAAGAAATGGCAGGAAAATGTTAACAAGTTGCAAAAAGGTTTATACTATTAAGAGGATTGGTTGAATTTATTAGGATGAGGTGATATAATCACCCAGTGTAAAAGACCGAAAAGAAGTAGGAGGCAGAACATGGCCGAACGATTGGCGCCGGTGGATGCGCAAGGAAAGAAACAAGGACAACAAACAGTACGGCGAAATACACCGCCCAAAAAATCAAAATATAAAACATGGATTCGCGTTTTGGCGATTACCATGGGCGTGCTCCTCATTGCTGTCGTTGGTGCAGTGGTGTGGGCATATAAAATGTACAACGATATTGGAAAAGACCCACTTTCTGTTTTCAAAAAAGGAAGCGGCAATCATACTGTCATCGCGACGGACGATACCGAGCATACTTCGCAAGGTATTGTAAACGTATTGCTGCTGGGGATTGATAGCGATGAAGAACGCGTAAAAAACAGAGCGGGTTATCGCAGTGATGTCATGATTGTATGCTCGCTTGATATGGAACATGGCAGTATGTCCATGGTTACCATTCCAAGAGATGCGTATGTGGAAGTGGATCATATCAGCGGTAAAACAGGGCAGGTCACCACGACTGAAATGGATAAAATTACCCATGCGTATGCTTACGGCGGAGAATCGCGGGAACAACGGGCACAAAACGCGGTGAACTGCGTTGAGCGGTTCCTTTCTTGCGGTGGAAAGTTTGATTTTAAGATTGATCATTATGCTTCCATTGATATGGGGAGCTTCCCCAAACTGGCAGATGCAGTAGGGGGCGTGGAAGTTGTGTTGCCCCATTCTTTTGATGGATACAGCACAGGCGATACTTATGTTGTTACCAGCAAAAATGCAGATGATTTTGCGTGCAACAGGAAAGAAGGCGGGCATGGAGATGACGGCAGAAACGAACGGCAGCAACTATTCCTCATTTCCTTTGTGAAAAAAGTACAAAAAATGGGCGCCGTTTCAGCAGTGACCAACTTATATGATGAAGTTATCAAATACATGTACACGGATATGAATTTAGAGCAAGTCATTGGATTGTTCCATTATTCTAAAACACTTGATGTGGATACCGGAATACAACGGTACCGCATGCAGGGAAACGGGAAATACATTGGAGAAATTTGGTACGATATCATTCCGGAAGATGAAGTTTACAATACGGTACTCAAATATTTCTACAAGCCAAAAAGCTAAAAACCAAAAAAGTTTTATGGGCTGCCAGCAGGCGGCTCATCTTTTTATTTGCAAAGTCACGGGAACGTGATAGAATATGATAGAATATTTTGGATAAATGATGAACCAAGGGAGTTTTAGATAAATGCAACAAGTAAGAAAACAAAAAAAGATAACAATCATTTCGCTGCTGCTCGTCGTGCTACTGCTTGTTTCCGCTTGCGGCGGCAATGCAACGCTGGTGCAAGTACAGCCGGATGAAGGTGTGGAGAGAATTGTGCTGACGGGAACCTGCACAGCGACAGTGGAAAACGGTGAAATATTGGTTTCATTGGATACCAATTTGATGGAAGGTACGATTGTACAGTTTAGCATTGATGATTACGATGGCACGCAATTGGCGGCAAAGCTGCTTAGCGTTTCCGGCGCGCATATTTATACCACGTTTCCCATTGAAGCAGATTGGGAAGGCACGCTTTATGCCAACGTTGTTGCATCCACAAATGTGGCGAAGCAACCTTCAGAAGTAACAGAAGCATACGGCAGATTTTTTCAGAATGTAACCGGAGAGCCGGTGATTTGGGATCAGACAGATAATATTTATGTTGCCCAAAGCGGAAAAATTGTTTTATAAAAAATAGTGGTTGACAAATTTTAGTGGGTTATGCTATAGTGAATCAACTTAAAAGCGTTGAAGAAGAAAGCGATTGTGTGAAGCAAAAGAGAGCTGCCGGGTGGTGCAAGGCAGTTGTGAAGCACATGAGGAATCCCTTCTGAGCTGAGCTCTGAACCAAGAATTGAAGTAAGAGCCTCCGTGTTGCGGCGTTATACGCGTTCGAGCTTACCGACCAGTATGGTCAGTTGGACATAACTTATGTCAACTAGGGTGGTACCGCGGGTTTTCAACTCGTCCCTTACTTTAGGACGAGTTTTTTTGTATCTTTTAGAAGCGCTTCAAGATGCAAAGCAAATTTGTTAGGAGGAAAGAAAGATGACACAACAAAACAGAGAAAATATTGCATTGATTGCAGAGCGAATTAGAAGCCTAAGAGATATTATGGAAATTAGCGCAGAAGAGATGGCAGAAGCACAAGGGATGCCGGTGGAAGAATATTTGGAATATGAAAAAGGCGAAACAGATTTTTCTTTTAGCTTTTTATATACCGTAGCAGATAAGCTGGGGATTGATATTACAGATATTTTAACGGGGGAAAGCGCAAAGCTGACGATGTATACCCATGTAAAAGCAGGCGAAGGCCTTCCCATGCAAAGAAGAACCGAATATAAATATCACCACTTAGCTTACCTCTTCAAAAATAAAAAGATGGAACCGTTTGAAGTGGTTGTAGAACCCAGCGATGTGAACGCTGCAACGCATAAGAAGGCACACATCGGACAAGAATTCAACTTCATTTTGGAAGGCAGTATGACGCTGTTTATTGGGAACGAAAGCGTACTGGTTAACGCAGGCGATGCCGTTTATTTCAACTCCCAATACCCCCATGCAATGCAAGCAGAAGGCGGCAAGCCCTGCAAATTCTTGGCAATCATCACGAAATAATAAGGACGGTATAAAAAAATGAGAATGTACGAAAAATATACAGGGAAAAGCTTTCCCACATACGAGGATTTTAAAGAGAATTATAAAGTCTCTGCGCCGGATGATTTTAACTTTGCTTATGATGTTATGGATGCGCTGGCGACAGAGCAACCGGATAAAGTTGCCATGCTCTGGACCAACGTTGCAGGCGCAGAAAAGACATTTACCTTTGCAGATTTCAAAGTATTATCAGACAAAGCCGCCAACTATTTCGCATCGCTGGGCATTGGAAAAGGCGATATGGTCATGTTGGTGCTAAAAAGAAGATATGAGTTTTGGATTAGCATGCTGGCGCTTTGTAAACTGGGCGCAGTTGCAATTCCGGCGACACATTTGCTCACCAGCAAAGACATTGTTTACCGTTGCAATTATGCAGAAGTAAAAGCACTCGTTACCGTTGCCACAGACGGCGTACCCGCACAAGTAGAAGGCGCTGTACCGGAACTGGAAACAGTGCAAGTAAAAGTTCTCGTTGGCGAAGAGCGAGAAGGCTGGGAGAATTTTGAAAAAGGTATGGAAGCTGCTTCGGAAGATTGGGCGCGCCCCACAGGAGAAGCGGCAAATAAGCTGGATGATCCCATGCTCTTGTTCTTTACTTCCGGCACAACAGGCATGCCGAAAATGGTATTGCATAACTTTGGGTATGCATTAGCACATATTCAAACAGCAGTGTTTTGGCATGATGTACGACCGGACGGCATTCACCTTACGGTTTCAGATTCCGGCTGGGGAAAATGCTTATGGGGTAAATTCTATGGGCAATGGCTGGGGGAAACGACAGTGTTCGTTTATGATTTTGATAAATTTGTACCCCATGAAATGCTTGATATCATCAGTAAATACAAAATCACTACATTTTGTGCGCCGCCGACCATCTACCGCTATTTCATCAAAGAAGATTTATCAAAATATGATTTGAGCGCGCTGAAATATGTAACAACAGCAGGCGAAGCGTTAAACCCGGAAGTGTTTGAGCAATTCAAAGCGGCAACGGGGCTAAACATCAAAGAAGCGTTCGGGCAAACAGAAACGACAGTTATGCTGGGCAACTATATCTGCATGGATAGCAAAGTTGGCTCGCTGGGCAAGCCAAGCCCCATGTATGATGTGGACATTGTAGATGAAGATGGCAATACAACAGCACCCGGTGAAGTAGGTGAAATTGTAATCCGTGTCAAAGAAGGCGAGCGCGTTTGGGGTCTGTTCATGGAATATTATAAAGATGAAAAAGAGATGGAACGGGCTTGGGCGCATGGCATGTATCATACAGGCGATACGGCATGGAAAGATGAAGAAGGGTTCTACTGGTATGTAGGGCGTGTGGATGATGTCATCAAAAGCTCAGGGTACCGCATTGGGCCATTTGAAGTGGAGAGTGCGCTTATGGAACACCCGGCAGTCTTGGAAACGGCCATCACGGGCGTACCACACCCTGACCGTGGGCAAGTTATTAAAGCAACGGTGGTGCTTTCACAAGGCTATACGGCAAGCGAGGAACTGAAAAAAGAGCTGCAAGATCATGTGAAAAAGACAACCGCACCATATAAATACCCGCGTATCGTAGAATTTGTAGAAGAGCTCCCAAAAACCATCAGCGGGAAAATTAAGCGGTTTGAAATCAGAGGAGAGAAGCGATAATGAAAAGCTACCGTAAAGTGTTAGACATGTATATTCCTGCGCGGCGCGGCTTTCAAAACATTACTCGCGATGTGCAGCAGGCAATTGATGAAAGCGGCATTGCGGAAGGATTGGTTTTGGTAAATGCCATGAACATCACGGCCAGTGTATTTATCAACGACGATGAAAGCGGCTTGCATCAAGATTATGAAACTTGGCTGGAGCGTTTGGCGCCGGAAAAACCATATGATATGTATCACCACAACGGCTTTGAAGATAACGCTGATGCTCATCTAAAGCGAACTGTCATGGGCAGGGAAGTGGTGGTTGCCGTAACAAACGGAAAGCTTGATTTTGGTACATGGGAACAAATCTTTTACGGTGAATTTGATGGAAAAAGAACAAAACGCGTGATGATTAAAATCATTGGCGCATAGAAAAGAGGGCGAATAAATCGCCTTCTTTTTTTATATAAAAAAAGATAAAAATGTTGTATTATTTTTGCAAAAAGTATTGACAATTAGGTAGGATATGGTAAAATACTATTAAAGGTCAAAGAAAGTCAAAGTAAAAAAGAAAGAGGTGATGATGTGGCAAGGCTAAGTGATACGATTGAAACTTTCATCAAATCCTTAATGGAAGAATATGATGAAATTATAGAATTGCAGCGCAATGAATTGGCGACCTATTTTTCTTGCGCGCCCTCGCAAATCAATTATGTATTGGCCACGCGGTTTTCACCGGAAAAAGGATATATTATTGAAAGCAAAAGAGGCGGCGGCGGTTATATTCGATTGATTCGAGTGAACCCGGATCGGCATGAATATATCTATGGTGTGATTGACGAGAAACTAAAAGACGGAAGAATCAGTCAAAAAGATGCAGCATTGCTCATCATGAATTTAGAAGCACTTGAATGGATTGATGAAAAAACAGCAAAAGTTTTAATTGCCATGACAACAGATAAGGCAGTCAATGTGCCCTCGAGTATCAAAGATAATATTCGGGCAAGTGTATTAAAAGAAGGGCTATTGGCCCTATTGGGAGAGGAGTAAAGAATATGCTTTGTAATGAATGCGGAAAAAATAATGCGAGCATCCATTCTGTACAATATATTAACGGCGTAAAGAGTGAGATGCATTTATGCCCGGAATGCGCAGCCAAGCATCCGGAGCTACAAAAAGTAGGGGCATTTTCCATTGCGGAGATGTTTAAAAATATGTTTCAATTTGGAGAAATTGGTGGCTTACACATGGATAGTACTTGCAGCACCTGCGGTGATAGCCTCTCAAATTTCAAGGAGAGCGGGCTATTAGGTTGCCCAGATTGTTATGACGCGCATGCAGAACAGATTATTCCTGTTTTGGAGCGAACACACGGGCATGTACAACATACAGGAGAGGTTCCAAAAGAGGCAGAAGTAGAAGCGGAAATGCGCAAAAAAATTGGCGCATTGCAAGCGGAAATGAAAAAAGCAGTGGAAGCAGAAGATTTTGAACAAGCGGCAAAGTTGCGAGATGAAATCAGCAGCTTAAAGCAAGACGGAGAAAAGTAAAATGGCGAATTGGCTAAAGGCAGATGCCCAGGAAAGCGATATTGCAGTTTCTACAAGGGCGCGGCTGGCGCGCAATGTAGCGGGGGTAGCGTTTCCGCATAAAATTCGCGGGAACACCATTGTAGCAGAAAAGATATATGCACCAGTGCGCGAAAGTTTTTTACATGGGAAGACAGATTTTTCGCTGGTTCCACTAAATGAGCTTTCGGCACTGGAGAAAACGCGCCTTGTGGAGCAGCATATTATTAGCAAGGAGCTTGTCGCAATAGAAGATACGGCGGTATTATTGTCTCCTGATGAGGCTGTGAGCATTATGCTCATGGAAGAAGATCACTATCGCTTACAAGCAATTAAAAGCGGATTTGACCCAAAAGGTGCCTACATGGCATGCAGAGATTTGGCGAAAATGCTAGGCGAAAATGTGCATTATGCTTTTGATGCAAGACTAGGGTATTTGACGGCCTGCCCGACAAACGTAGGCTCAGGCTTGCGCGTGAGCGTTATGCTACATCTAAAAGGGCTTGCGCTTTCAGGAACGGTACAGCGCGTGCTTTCTGCGCTGGGAAACGCAGGCGTAACAGCGAGGGGCATTTATGGAGAAGGCAGCGCGGCTAGCGCTGATATGTATCAGATTTCAAACCAAGTGACGCTGGGCATCAAAGAGGAAGACATTGTGGAAAACTTATATGCCGTTGTCAAAGGGTTGATGGAAAAAGAGCGAGAAGTCAGAAGAATTTTATACAAAAACAATCAATTGGAGATAGAAGATCGTGTGATGCGGGCATATGCGCTCTTGCAACATGCACGAAAGCTTTCCACGCAAGAAGCAATGGACCATCTCTCTATGATTAGCCTGGGTAGCAGCTTAGAGATTATTGCGCCAGTATCACAGGCGGAAATATATAATTTAATGATGGATATCATGCCTGCCATGCTAGGCGGGCAAGGACAAAGCGAGGCAGAACGCGATAAGGCGCGCGCTGACCTCATACAAAAAACAATTTTTTAGAGGTGAATGATATGGATTATTTTGCAAGATTTACAGAAGGGGCGAAAAACGCGCTTGCACTGGCAGCAGAATATGCAAAATCAATAGGACACAATTATGTGGGAACCGAGCACATTATCGTCGGGATTATGGAAGATGATGGCCCGGCAGCAGAATTATTAGAAGAGCAAAATGTAACGACAGAAGCAGTCAAAGAGCTGGTACTGCAAGCCGTGGGGCAAGGAGATTTCCAGCTAAACGATAACTTTGGGTATACCCCGCGGGTGAAAAAGATTTTAGAGCTTGCAAAAGTCATTGCAAGACAGCTGGGGAAAAACTATGTGGGCGCAGAGCATTTGCTGTTTGCAGTGTTGCGGGAGCGAGAAGGGCTTGCCAATCGGATGCTGGTCGAGCTGGGCGTGGACATGGGCAAAGTAGAAAAAGGCATTATGGGCGTACAAGAAGGCGATAGCAATGAAACACGCTCCGGCAATAGCAAGAGCGGTACCCCCAAACTAGATAAATTCGGCAGAGATTTGACCGAAGCGGCCAGAAAAGGAGAGCTGGATCCTGTCATTGGCAGAGAAAAAGAATGCGAGCGCATTATTCAGATTTTGATTCGGCGAACCAAGAACAACCCCGTACTCATTGGGGAACCAGGCGTCGGGAAATCTGCCATTGCAGAAGGACTTGCCATTCAAATTGTAGAAGGAAGCATTCCAGAACTACTAAAAGATAAGCGCGTTTTCTCCCTTGATTTGGCGAGCATGCTTGCCGGCTCAAAATACAGAGGTGAATTTGAAGAGCGTTTCAAAGATGCATTAAACGAGTTGGTGGCAGATGGTAACGTTATTCTTTTCATTGATGAATTGCATACCATTGTTGGTGCCGGCGCAGCGGAAGGCGCGCTGGATGCAGCCAACATGTTAAAACCGCTGTTGGCGCGCGGCGAATTGCAGCTGATTGGCGCAACAACACTGGACGAGTATCGCAAAAATATTGAAAAAGACGCAGCGCTGGAAAGACGTTTCCAACCGGTATTTGTAGGAGAACCTTCCAAAGAAGAGACGCTGGAAATCCTGCAAGGGATTCGCGACAAATATGAAGCGCATCACAAAGTGAAAATTACAGATGGCGCATTGCTGGCGGCAGTAGATCTCTCCTCCAGATATATTTCAGATCGCTTCTTGCCGGACAAAGCCATTGACTTGATGGATGAAGCGGCTTCAAAGGTACGGATTGGTATGTTTATGACGCCGCCCAATCTAAGAGAAACAGAGCGGGAATTAAATAGCGTACGCACGGAAAAAGAGCAAGCGATTTCCCATCAAGACTTTGAAAAAGCTGCCAGTTTACGCGACAAAGAAAAGCAGCTGGAAAAAGAAATTACAGAAATCAAAGAATCTTGGGATAAAACAAGAGGCGTCATCAAAGCAGAAGTCAATGAAGAGGATATTGCGGCGATCGTTTCTGATTGGACAGGCGTGCCTGTACAGAAATTAACAGAAGACGAATCGCAAAAACTATTGCATCTGGAGAAAATACTACATGAGCGTGTCATTGGGCAAGAAGAAGCAGTTGAATCTGTTTCTCGCGCAATCAGAAGAGCGCGCGCAGGGTTAAAAGACCCCAATCGACCGGTTGGATCCTTTATCTTCTTAGGGCCCACAGGCGTTGGGAAAACAGAGCTTTCAAAGGCTTTGGCAGAAGCAATGTTTGGCGATGAAGAAGCGATTATCCGCCTTGATATGTCCGAATATATGGAGCGGCATACGGTTTCAAAACTGATCGGTTCGCCTCCGGGGTATGTTGGGTTTGACGATGGCGGGCAGCTGACAGAAAAAGTACGCAGAAAACCATATTCGGTTGTATTGTTTGATGAAATTGAAAAAGCCCATCCGGATGTATTCAATGTATTGCTGCAAATCTTGGAAGATGGTAGGTTGACAGATTCCAAAGGGCGCACGGTAGATTTCAAAAATACAGTTATTATCATGACTTCCAACATCGGAAGTGGCGTTTTTGACAACAAGGCGAGGATTGGATTTGATGCAGAAGTAGATAAAAAGCAATATGACAACATGAGAGCGCGGATGATGGAAGCTTTGAAAAAATCCTTCCGCCCGGAATTCTTAAACCGTGTGGATGACATTATCGTATTCCATAAGCTGGACGAAGTGCATACGCAAGCCATTGCGAAGTTGATGTTAAATGCGATTGTAAAGCGCTTAGAAGAAAGAAATATATTGCTCAGCTACACCAACGAAGCGACAGCGCTCCTCGCAAAAGAAGGCTTTGACGAAGAATATGGCGCAAGGCCATTGAGACGGCTGATGCAACAAACAGTAGAAGATAAACTTTCTGAAGAAATTTTAGAGGGCAATGTATCTTTTGGCGATGAAGTAAAAGCTTATGTAAAAGATGGTAAGATTGCGTTTAAGAAGACGGGAAGCATTCCTGATATTAAACCACTGGAAGAAACGACGGAAACACCGACGATTTCTTAGGAAAAATGAAAAACGCGTAGCAATACGCGTTTTTTTATTTTCTTGAAAAGTAAATTTTGCCGGATATGATTTGCATACCTGAGGAATTCTCTGTATAATGGGAACAAGACTTCGGTCAAAAATTTTCAAAAAAGAATAATGAGGATATTATGCACGAAAAATACCAAGTACTGCTGGAAGTAATCGAGCAGTATAATAAAGTAGGGGTATGTCTTTCGGGTGGTTCTAGCAGTGCGCTTGTTGCCATCGCAGCAAGAGATGCTTTGGGCGCGAAAAATGTAATTGCCATTACTGCAGACACACCTTTTTTTACCGGCGAAGAGATGTCGGCAAGCAAAGACTTGACGGATAAAATTGGCATTCGCTTACTGACACCAAAAGCGAATTTACTGGATGATAAAGATGTGGTCGCCAATGGGGAAGACCGCTGTTATTTTTGTAAAAAAGCACTGATGGCAGCAGTGAAAACTGCAGCAGCAGAATCTGTGGATGTTTTACTCGATGGCAGTACCTCGCTTGACGGAAAGCGAGATGAGCCAGGCGAGCGCGTATTAAATGAGCTAGGCGTAGTATGCCCGTTGCGCCTTGCAGGCATCACAAAAGACGAAGTGAAAGTAATCTTAAAAGAACTGGGGATGTCTTATTACATCCAACCGGAAAATGCTTGCCTTGCGACACGCATTGCCATTGGCGAGCCGATTACGCTAAAGAAATTGCGCTGGATTCGCGCGGCAGAGAATTTTATACGTTCTTTGGGGTTTGACTTGGTACGTGTGTGGACGAAAGAAGGCAATGCCCGCGTGGAAGTACGCAAAGAAGAGGTTGCAGAAATTTTAATGCAAAAAGAGCTTGTGGAAAGCGAACTGCTTGCCATGGGCTTTAAATCAGTTGTGATTGATGAAGAAGGATACAAACGAGAAGCAGCATCTTGCCTATAAGGTAGGATGCTTATTTACAGGAGGAAAAAATGAAAGATACAATTATAATTTTGGATTTTGGCGGCGGGCATAATCAGCTGATTGCGCGGCGGATTAGAGGGCTTGAAGTGTACTGCGAAATCATGCCTTATAATGCTTCGTACAGCGATATTATGGCGAAAAACCCAAAAGGGATTGTATTGATTGGCGGCGAAATTGATGCCGCATTGCCGGAGGCGCCCATGTGTGATGCGCGGGTGTTTGATGGTGATATTCCGGTTTTGGGGATTGGATACGGCGCGCGCAGCATGGTACGTACCATGGGCGGTAAGTTGACACCCTTTGATGCAGCGAAAAAAGAGGAAATGCAGGAAATCATTTGCGATACACAATGCGCCCTGTTTGATGGGATGCCCATGGAAACCGAAGTATTTTTAAGCGAAGCGCAAATGATAGCTTCCTTGCCCAATGGGTTTTCTTATACAGCAAAAGATGTTGCCTTTGCAAATCCGGAGAAGAATTTATATGGTGTGTTGTTCCATCCGGAAGTTTCGGAAACAGAATACGGCAATCGTGTTTTGAAAAATTTCTTATTTACGATTTGTGAAGCTGCGGGAGATTGGACCATGGAATCATTTGCAGAAGATTCTATTGCAGAAATCAGAGAGAAAGTTGGCGCGGGTAAAGTTTTGCTGGCACTTTCCGGTGGCGTGGATTCCTCGGTTGTAGCAGTTTTATTAAACAAAGCCATTGGAAAAAACCTCACCTGTATTTTTGTGGATACCGGCCTCATGCGCAAAAACGAAGGCGATGAAGTAATGCGCGTTTTTGGCGAAGAGTTTGATATCAATTTGAAACGAATTGATGCAGAAGCACGGTTTTTGGAAAAACTAAAAGATGTGGAAGATCCGGAAGAGAAACGAAAGATCATCGGCGAAGAATTCATTCGTGTTTTTGAAGAAGAAGCCAAGAAAATTGGGAAAGTACAATTTTTAGCGCAAGGAACAATTTACCCTGATATTATTGAAAGCGGTGTGGGCGATGCAAAACTGGTAAAGAGCCACCATAATGTGGGCGGCTTGCCGGAACACATTGATTTTGATGATTTGATTGAACCGGTACGAGATTTATTCAAAGACGAAGTGCGCGAGCTAGGGGAAGTTTTGGGCATTCCCGAGCATATGGTTTGGCGGCAACCATTCCCAGGACCGGGCCTAGGCATTCGCGTTATCGGTACACTGACCAAAGAGAAGCTGGATGTTTTGCGAGAAGTGGATGCGATTTTCCGCGGTGAAATCATGCTGGCAGGGTTAGACCGTGATATTTGGCAGTACTTTGCAGTATTAACCAATATTAAAAGCGTGGGCGTGGTGGATGATGCGCGGACATATCAATATATGGTTGCGTTGCGCGCAGTGAACAGCATTGACGCGATGACGGCGGATTTTGCCCGTATTCCTTATGATGTTCTGGCAAAAGCGTCAGCGCGTATTGTAGCGGAAGTAAAAGAAGTCAACCGTGTTGTGTATGATATTACAACGAAGCCACCGGCAACAATCGAGTGGGAGTAAGTAATTCAAATTTGCGAATAGCAGTGTAAACTTATGAAGGCTAAAAGGAACCGATATTCGGTTCCTTTTTATTTTACGCAACAAGGTTCAAACATAGTTATATTGAAATATGTTTGAACAAGATTTCCCTTGAATCATTCTCCAACATTCTATATAATGCAAGTAGGAGATTATCTATATTTTAACAATGTAAAAAAAAAATGGGGAGGGGGAAATATGATTGATTTTAAAAATCCAGTCTTTGTAAAGCTAAAGCCTATGGATTCTGATGATGCAACGCGCATGATTGAGCAGATACTTGTTGAAGGCGAAGAAGTACACCAAGCCTTCAAAGGTACACGGGACAAAGTATTGTTCACGAATAAAAGAGCAATTTCAATCAATATTCAAGGAATGACAGGAAAAAAAGTAGATTATACATCGCTGCCATACAGCAAAGTGCAAGCATTTTCCATTGAAACAGTTGGCGTTTTGGATAGAGATTGTGAACTTGAGTTATGGTTCAGCGGGGTTGGGAAAGTGCGTTTTGAGTTTGCCGGAAGCTTTGATATTCGCGCACTTGCGA
The DNA here is from genome assembly GCA_050952565.1 of Christensenellaceae bacterium. Lineage (GTDB taxonomy): Bacteria > Bacillota > Clostridia > Christensenellales > Christensenellaceae > QANA01. The sequence continues at coordinate 574,716 of JBMNLE010000002.1, read as the reverse complement.
AAATCATTGGAGCATATGTCCTTTAGCTGAGCGCGTAAAGGATAACATGAAGCTTTGTACCAAAAAACAAACAGATCTACAAAGGAGAAAGCGTATGCAAAAGTATATTGCAGAATTTATTGGAACGTTAACACTTGTTTTCTTTGGCTGCGGGACGGCAGTGGTATGCGGCGGGTTAACAGGCGGATTAGAGCTAGGCTTCTTGGGCGTCGTTGCGATTGCATTGGCGTTTGGGTTGGCGATTATTGCCGCAGCTTATGCCATCGGGCATGTTTCGGGGTGTCATGTAAACCCGGCGGTATCTCTATCTATGTTAATCTTGAAAAAACTAAGTTTGCAAGATTTCTTTGGCTATGTATTGGCGCAAATCGCGGGCGCGTTTGCCGGTTCTGCTTTGCTTAGCATCGTAGTATCTTCAGCGACAGGGCTTTTAGCTGCCAATGGGCTCGGGCAAAACGGCTTTGGCGCGGAAAGCGCGCTGGGGTTATCTGCCGGTGGAGCGTTTCTTGTGGAAGTGATCTTAACGTTTGTATTTGTATTAACGATTATCGGCGTTACATCAAATGAAAAAACAGCGAATATTGCAGGCATTGTCATTGGACTGACGCTGACATTTGTGCATATCATTGGTATTCCACTGACGGGAACATCTGTGAATCCGGCGCGGAGCTTGGCGCCTGCTGTTTTTATAGGTGGGGCAGCGCTTTCAGAAGTATGGCTCTTTATTGTTGCGCCACTGGTGGGCGCGGCGCTTGCCGCGTTTGTCTACAAGTTTTGTTTCAATAAGCAAGCAGAATAAAGTAAAAAAAGCCACAATCTTAAGATTGTGGCTTTTATTTTATCGTTGTTGACAAGGAAAATGGAGAATGCTATACTGCATAAGAATTGCGAATGATTCGCAATTTGGAGGTGTGCAGTTGAAAGAGTATATGACAACACAACGGAAGCGGCTTTTTTCGTTTTTGCGAGAAAATCCTGACCGTCAATATACAGTGGAAGCGTTGGCAGTGGCATTATGCGAGGAAAAGGCCATTAGCATCAGCGCAATTTACCGCAATATCAACAGAATGGTGGAAGCCGGTGAAGCAAAGCGTTTTGCTGTGGATGGAAGTCGCACATTTTTGTATCAGTATGTGGGCGATGCGGAATGCAGTACACATTTGCATTTGAAATGTGAAAAATGCGGGAAGCTTTTTCATATGGATGATCCTTCTATGGAAGCATTGCTGCGCTCTGCCATGCAACAAAATGCATTTCACATTGACAAGCAAAAAACCATACTATACGGTGCATGTCAGGATTGCTATGTTTAGAAGATACATGGGTTCACAAAAAACAAGAAAAGCTTTTTCATACCTGCTTTGTGCAATATTCTTTTTTGCAATCCTTTTTGTAATCTTTTTCCCTGTTGCGACAAAAAATCATGATTGCACAGAAGAGATTTGCCATATCTGTCTTGTACAGAATATTTGCTCGTTATTTATAAAAACAATATTGCGTTATCTTTTTCTAGCTGTATCAATCAACATAATACAAGCTGTTTTTTATCATGCCAAACGGCATCGGTTTGATTTTTATTTCCCTGTAATGCCGATTTCTCTAAAAGTGAAACTCCTCTTTTAAAAAACGTTGTAAAAAGCGCATTTATTTTTGTGCGCGCATTTTGCTCTTTTACAACAATTTATGGAGGATTTCACATGCGAAAAATAATTTCTTGCATCTTAGTGGCAACATTGATGTTGCTATGTTTTTCCGGATGCGATACAAAAACAACGAAAAATCATGAAACAAACAAATTAAAAATTGTTGCCACCATTTTTCCGGCGTACGACTGGATAAAGGAAATTTTAGGCGACCACTTAGAAAAGGCAGAGTTAACGTTGCTTTTGAAAAATGGCATGGATATGCATAGTTATCAACCGACCGTGGAAGACATGGTTCTGATTTCAACTTGCGATATGTTTATCTATGTGGGCGGTGCATCTGATACATGGGTAGAAGATGCACTAGAAAACGCCACCAATCAAGATATGGTTGTGATTAATTTGCTGGAAGTTTTGGGCGATGCCGTTAAAGAAGAAGAGATCATTGAAGGGATGGCACATGACCACGACCATGCACATGCGTTTGACCCGGCAGAAGTAGAAGACAGACCACTTTCTGATTGGAAAGGGAGATTTACTTCCATTGAAAAGCATTTGGAAGAAGGCGCGTTGGATGGTTATGCAGAATCCTTGGCGCAAGAAAATGGCATTGATATTTCGGCGCAAAAAGAAAAATTGACGGCAAAATGGAAATCAAGTTACAAGCAATTAGAAATTACAGAAACAGAGATTATTTTTGACGGGACAACCGCCAAATATGAATATTTAGGACACCGGATTTTGGAAGGGGAACATGGCGCTTCTGTTTGGCATGGTTATACGGCGGTGAGCGATGCGCCAAACGTTCCCGCTTATATCGCATTTTCAGATCATGCAATAAAAAGCACTGCGCAAGAAACACAGGACACGCCACTGCACTTTCATTTTCGCTACAGCAACGAAAGCTTTGAAGCATTATTGGAAACAGAAGATTGGGCGCCGACGTATTTTGCAACAGAAGCTTCGGGCGCAGAAGTTGCTCATGCCATGGAAGGGCATAGCCATGACCATGAGGGCGAAGCAGATGAACATGTATGGCTTTCGTTGCGACATGCGCAGACAATCACATCATATATTGCGGAAAAACTGGGCGAAATGGATGCGGCGCATGCAGGCCAATATCTTGCCAATGCAGTTCGTTACAATAAAAAGCTGGAGGCGCTGGATACGCAATATGAAGACGCTATCGCAGCAGGACAGTACGATACGATTTTATTTGGCGACAGGTTTCCATTTCGCTATTTGGTCGATGATTATGATTTGGCATATTATGCTGCTTTTTCCGGCTGTTCGGCAGAAACAGAAGCAAGCTTTGACACCATTATATTCTTGGCAGATAAGGTTGATGCTTTGGGACTAAACCACATTCTAATCATAGAGACTTCAGACGGTAGCATTGCAAAAACCGTAATCGAAAACACGAAAAACAAGAATGGAAAGATTTTGGTATTGGATTCGCTGCAAGCAGTTACACAAGAACAAATGCTAGAGGGCGCAACATATCTTTCCATTATGACGAAGAATTTAGATGTACTAAAAGAGGCCTTGGCGGCATAAAGGAGAAAAATGGCATTACTCACTTGTGAAAACCTAACATTGGGGTATGAAAATAAACCGGTGATAGAAAATTTATCTCTTACAGTGGGCAAAGGAGATTATTTGTATATTGTAGGGGAAAACGGCTCAGGAAAAAGCACGCTGATGAAAACATTGCTGGGGTTGATTCCTTTGTTGCATGGAGAGATTTTATTCGGCGAAGGGTTGGTGCAAAAAGAAATTGGTTACCTGCCGCAGCAGACGGTAATACAAAAAGATTTTCCTGCCTCTGTAAAAGAAATCGTTCTATCCGGCTGCCTCAACCAAATGGGCCTTAGAGCTTTTTATAAGCGCAGAGAAAAAATACGCGCACAAGAGATGATGGAAAAACTAGGCGTTGCAACGCTTGCAAAAAGTTGTTATCGAGCACTTTCTGGGGGGCAGCAGCAGCGTGTGTTATTGGCGCGTGCTTTGTGTGCAACACAAAAGCTGTTGTTGCTGGATGAGCCGGTGGCGGGGTTAGACCCGAACGCTACAGCAGACATGTATGAAATCATTGGCGCACTAAACGCAAAAGAAGGCATTACTGTGATTATGATCTCCCACGACATTCCGGCGGCAATGAAATATGCCAGCCATGTTTTGCACATCGGCAATCATGCATCGTTGTTTTTCGGAACAAAAGAAGCGTATGGGAAAAGTGAAATGGGGCGCAGCTATACCAGAGAAACTGGAGGCGAAGCATCATGAGTGAGATCATCAGCAAGCTATCGCTTTATTTTTCTTATCCCTTTGTACGCTATGCGCTTATTGTAGGGATACTCATTGCGCTTTCTGCCGCATTGCTGGGTGTAATCTTGGTGCTCAAACGTTTTTCTTTTATTGGAGATGGTTTGTCGCATGTGGCATTTGGCGCCATTGCAATTGCCTCTGTCCTAAAGCTTTCAAACAATATGCTTCTCGTTATCCCGATCACGGTTCTTTTTGCCATACTTTTGCTAAGCGTAGGGCAAAACGCCAAAATTAAGGGAGATGCCGCCATTGCCATGCTCTCAGTGGGCTCGCTTGCAATTGGATATTTGCTGATGAATTTATTCACCACTTCATCCAATTTGAGCGGAGATGTTTGCGCGACACTATTTGGCGCGACCTCCATATTAACGCTTACCATGACGGACGTATGGCTTTCCATTGGTATGTCAGCTTTGGTGCTCATCATATTCTTCTTATTTTACAATAAAATATTTGCCGTGACGTTTGATGAAGATTTTGCAAAAGCCACAGGCATAAAAGCAAATCTTTATAACATAATGATTGCGGTTATCATTGCAATTATCATTGTGCTTGCCATGAATCTTGTTGGCTCGCTGCTGATTTCTGCGCTGGTTATTTTCCCTGCGCTTTCTGCGATGCGCGTTTTCAAAAGTTTTCGCGCTGTCATGATATGTGCGGCGGTTCTTTCCGTTGTCTGCGCGGTGCTTGGTATTTTAATCTCTATTCTTGCCGGAACGCCGGTGGGCGCAACAATTGTGGTGGTGGATATTTTTATGTTTGGCATATTTGCTTTGCTGGGCTGGATAGGAGGAGGCAGAGGGTGAAAAAACGATTTTTATTCTATGGTGCAGCGCTATTATTGCTGCTTTTATTCATTGTAGGATGCGGCAAAAAAGAAACGGATTTACCGATGGCGCCTGCGAAAGGGCAAACAGCAGAAGCGCCGGAAAAAGAGCGTATTGATCTTACCGACATGAGCAGTACAATGATATATGCGGAAGTTTATAACATGATGGTTTCACCCGATGCTTATTTGGGAAAGACAATTAAAATAGAAGGACCGTATTACCCCAGCTACTATGAAGGGACCGGGAAGTATTATCATTACGTTATTGTAGAAGACGCAACGGCTTGCTGTTCACAAGGGCTTGAGTTTTCATGGAAGGGATTGCATTTATACCCGGAAGATTATCCAGAAGAAGGGGAGCGGATTATTTTAGAGGGCGTTTACAAAAGTTATGAAGAAGAGGGGAAGACATATTATCATATTGTAACAGATGATTATACGGTAAAATAAAAGAGCATGTGCCTTACACATGCTCTTTTTTATAAAGCCATTAGAAAGCAGCGAACTGCTTGCCGTAAGCGATGCATTCCGCATCATCAGGCATTTCTTGTACAATAAAGCCTTCGCCCATAAGATCCGCGCCAACGCCTGCTGCGCGCTCCACCCATTCGCGCATCCACTGTCCATCGCCCCAACCATAAGAGCCGAAGAGGGCAACTTTTTTGCCGCTGAGAGAGTTTTCCACAGAAGCATAGAAGGGTTCAAACTCACTTTCTTCCAGAACCTCATCTCCCATAGAAGGACAGCCAAAGGCGATTTTACTGTAATCATCCAGTGTTGCTGCAGAAATAGAAGATACTTCATATACATCTACTTCACCACCACTTTCTTTGATGCCTGTTGCGATGCCATTTGCCATGGCTTCAGTGTTTCCGGTACCACTCCAGTATACAATTGCTATTTTATTCATAAAAGCCTCCAATGATTTATATTACAGCAGCAATGGCTGCTGTTTGAACCGAATTTGTAAGAGAAGAAAATGTACCGCCGGACATAATATGCTGCAAACATATTTTCTGGCAAGTGTCATATGCAGCGCATAAGGCTTCTGCCTTTTTTACATCATCATAAACTTTCCATTTGCAAGTATGCTTTGCGTCTTTTCCTTTATGCTGCAAGAAGCCAACCACATCAAGAGACGGATAGCCAAGAAAAAAACCAACCTCATGCGGAAAATCATCACACATGGCAAAACGTTTTTTCAAATGCTGTAACATAAGCGGAAGATCAAGCGTAAGAGGATAACCATGCAGGGACAAGGTTTTTTTCGCAATGGGGCAGCTTAGCTGCCGAGATAACATAGCCGGATGATAGATGAGTAAGAGCTGGCGTGTTCTTACTTTTCGCAAAGAGAGAAGTTGCAAGCCACTTCTTTTCAGTGTTTTTTGTAGTTGCAAAAGATCGCGAGATTTACTTGTTATGGTAATCAGCGCAGCAGGCTTTTTTTGTAGAAAAACAGCGCCACAATGCTGTGCCAGCAATATATCATATGAAGAATGCATTTTCTCTCCTTTTGGTTAGTTAAGACTAACCAAAAGGAGTATAGCATAGCACATTGTAAATTGCAACATAAAATAACATGGAAATCGAAGAAGAACGCTTACAATGGGAAAGCGAAAAATTTACATATGTGGTGTACGTTGCTTTTCTATTTATTCGCCTGTATAATTAAACTATAAAATGATCATTTGAAAAGCAGCAAAAAAGGGGGCATATGCAGATGAAAATGTTAAACGCTTATACATTGGAACTGGACGATATAGAGATAGCCGTTGCAGAACTAAAAGAACAGCTGGATATGGAAAATAATTTGCTTTCTCATGCAGCCGGATTTATTACTTGCAGCTATGATTATGTGGAAACCGGAATTGTGCAGGCAGTAAGCGAAGCATTGCCTTTTGATATTATAGGCTGCACAACACTAACCAATGCAGTCAACGAAGAAGCCGGGACAATGCTTTTTTGCCTGACTGTTCTCACGGCAGATGATGTATCTTTTTCTGTGGCTGCATCTAACCCGATAGAAACAAACCTTGCGCAAGAAATGGAAGGAATGTATCAAGCGGCGATACAATCGCTGGAAGAGTCGCCAAAATTGATTTTGGCATTTCTACCCATCAATACGCCTTATGGCGGAGAGCTCATTTTACAGGCGCTGGATGAAGCGGCGGGGGATATACCGATCTTTGGCATTACAGCATGTGATTTTGATACGGCAGATTATAGCCATTCTCATACATTTTATAACGGAGAACATGCAACGGATAAAGCAGTCATTCTTGTGTTGTCAGGCAACGTATCTCCGCGGTTTATTGTAACCGCGACCTCAGAACAAAATATATACAAACAACAAGCTGTTATAACGGCTTCGGAAGGCAGTTTATTAAAAGAAGTAAACGGTATGAGCGCAAGAGATTATCTCTCTTCCATCGGGCTTATGCAGGGCGCAGGCATTGAAGGCATGAGTTCAGTGCCTTTTGTTGTAGATTATAACGACGGAACACAACCGGTTGCACGGGCGATTTATTCTGTGACAGAAGAAGGCGCAGCGGTATGTGGCGGGTTTATGCCTGAGGGCGGGACGCTTTCCATTGGGCGCATGGATGTGGAAGACATTATTTCTTCTGCAGAAGATTCATTGGTGCAACTGCAAAAGGGAGATGCGCCAAATGGTATCATTATGTTTCCTTGCTTGGGCAGAAATATGGTGCTGGGTATGAACCCGCTCCTCGAAATAGAAAAAGTAAAAGAAGTTTTGGGAGACCAAATTCCTTGGCATCTTGCCTATTCCGGCGGGGAAGTATGCCCTGTTTATTACGATGACGGCAGTGTATCCAATCGGTTTCATAATTTTACATTTGTCGCATGTGCAATCTAATATAAGATCTATCATTGAGGTAGCTTATGCAAGAGGAAGAAAAGAGGGCGCTTAACGAATCAAACGCAGCGCTGGAACGTGAAAACAAAACATTAAAACGGCAATTGCGTAATATGGAATCTACGCTGCAACGCAATCAAGCGATGCTTGCAGCGCGGACGAATATTAACGCGCTTTTAACTTCGCAGCAAGAGAAGATGGAGCGCAATATGCAGCTGCTTTTGGAAAATACACCGGATATTATTTTAATACTTGACCAGATGGGCCGGCTTTCTTACTGCACCAGCGCTTTTTTGCGGGTGGCAGAAATTGCAAACGCAGGGCTTATCGAAGGGCATCCAATTTTAGAGATTTTTGCGCCGCTTGTACCGACAGCGTTTCTTACGTTATTGGAAGAAGCGCTGGGGCGTGTTTTCACAAAAAGCGAAACCCTTTCCATGAATGAATTGCTGCAGTTTTCCAAAAACAGAGCACCACGCAATTATCATGTTCAAATGGTACCCATGCTAAACGACAAAGGAGAATCTGAAGGCGCTATTTTGTTTTTTGATGATTTGACGGAGATACTGCACGCCAAAGAAGAAGCTGAAAAAGCGAACAACGCAAAAAGTGAATTTCTGGCGACCATGAGCCATGAGATGCGCAACCCGTTGAATGCCATTATTGGCATGTTACAAATTTCAAGAGCGACAGAAGACATTGAGAAATGCAGAGATGCCTTTTCCCATATTGAAATTGCCTCGGAACATTTGCTGGGTGTCATCAACGATATTTTGGATATGTCAAAAATTGAATCCGGCAAGCTGGAGTTGGGGCATGAAGCGTTTGATTTGCGACAGGTATTGGAAAACGCTGAAAATGTAATGCTTTATCGCATGAAAGACAAAGAACAAATTTTTCATGCGACGGTGGATGCGGCAGTCCCGGATTATGTCATGGGAGATGCGCAGCGTTTGACGCAAGTGATTGTAAACCTGCTCTCCAACGCTGTAAAGTTTACACCGGAAGGGGGAGAAATTTCTTTAGAGGTTTCCTTGTTGCAAGAAAAAGAAGCAGCCTGGCAGATTTATTTTGCCATTAAAGATACAGGCATCGGTATTTCAGAAGAACAACAGAAAAAACTATTCCGTTCTTTTGTACAGGCAGATAGCAGCGTTTCAAGAAGGTTCGGCGGGACGGGATTGGGCCTTGCCATTTCAAAAAGCATTGTAGAGTTAATGGATGGGACAATCGGCGTTAGCTCTGCTTTAGGAGAAGGCTCCTGTTTTTATTTTGATGTATGCTTGGAAAAAGTTGCAGATAGCGAAGCGGTTGCAGGAGAGATGCGCGCGCTGCAAAGCGAAGGAGATTATACGGATATTTTCGCCGGAAAGCGGATTTTGCTGGCAGAGGATATTTTTATCAATAGCGAGATTGTGGTGGCGCTACTGGAAGAGACAGGCGTTAAAGTAGATACTGCAGTGGATGGCAAAGAAGCTGTGGCGCTTTATGAAAAGAACAAAGGCGCATATGCACTTATTTTAATGGACATTCATATGCCGGAAATGGACGGATACCAAGCGACGCAGAAAATTCGCGAAATAGACGAAGGGATTCCCATCATTGCCATGACGGCAAACGCATACCAAGAAGATATTAGAAAATGTCTTGAAATGGGAATGAACGATCATATTGCAAAACCGATTGTACTGGAGAATATGATAAATACCATGAAAAAATACATGTAACACAGAGGTTATTGTAAAAAGATTAAGATGGTTCGCCTGTAAACGAACCATTTTTTCTATTCTTGAATATTGGCTTTTGTTTACATTGACAGTAAGAACGATTTTACTTAGAATAAAAAAGAAGATTCGTTTATTTTGTGTCGTAAAATTGAATGGAAATAAAGAGGTAATTGATTTATGAAAATAGCGATTGTAATGGGATCCAAAAGCGATTTGCAGGTGGTTGAAAAGGCATTTGACGTTTTGGATTCTTTTTCTGTGCCATTTGAAGCGCGGGTTATTTCTGCGCATCGCTCTCCAGCGGCAGCGGCAGAATTTGCTGAAACAGCGATGGCGCGCGGCGTAGAAGTTATCATTGCGGCAGCAGGCAAGGCGGCGCATCTGGCAGGCGTGATTGCGGCGCATACGACGCTGCCGGTAATAGGATTGCCCATAAAATCTTCCACGATGGATGGGCTTGATTCTCTTCTTTCTACCGTGCAAATGCCTGATGGCATCCCTGTGGCGACAGTTGCCATCAACGGCGCAACCAACGCAGCGCTTTTGGCAATACAGATGTTGGCATTAAAATATGAAGCGCTGGAAGAGAAGTTAAAAGCATATAAAGTAGAGATGCTGGAAAAAATAAACGCGCAAGATCAAGCGTTGGCGCAGGAACTGAAAAATCGAAAGTAGAGCGTATATGGCATATAACAAAGAACGACAGGAGAAAAAAATGAAAGATAAATGCGGTGTGTTTGGGATTTACGTGGCAGATCAGACGATTGACCCGGCGGAAGCGGCATATTTAGGGCTTTTTGCGCAGCAACATAGAGGGCAAGAGAGCGTAGGTATTTCGGTTTCAGATGGAAAAAGTATGAAGACATACAAAGGCATGGGACTTTGCACCGAAGTCTTTAAAGAAGGGACAGACCATCTGGAAAGATTATACGGAGGGAAGTTATCCATTGGGCATGTGATGTATTCTGCCAGCGGCAGCAGAGAGTTGCAAAATGCGCAGCCGCTTGTGGTCTCCTATGCCGGCGGGAAACTGGCAATCGCTTATAACGGGAGTATTGTAAACGGCGAGATTTTACGCAAGAAATACGAAGAGACAGGCGCAATGTTTCAAACAGCGCTGGATTTAGAAGTTGTTGCATACCTCTTAACCAAGAATTATAAGTTGGGGTTGCTGGAATCTATTGAAAAGATGATGAAAACCGCAAAAGGTTCTTATGCTATGGTGCTTTCCACAGAAGATACGCTTGTGGCAGTGCGCGATCCTTACGGCATTCGTCCGTTGTGCCTGGGGAAAGTTGGAGAAAATTATGTGGTGGCTTCAGAATCTTGTGCATTTGATACCTTGGGCACAGAATTTGTAAGAGATGTAAAGCCGGGCGAAATCATCATCATCAATGAAAATGGCTTGCAATCACATGAAACGCATCTGGCAGAAGGCAGCGCGCTATGTATTTTCGAGTTTGTTTATTTCGCACGACCGGATTCGGATATTGATGGCATTAGCGTTTATACCGCCAGAGAAAATATGGGCAAAATTCTGGCAAAAAAACATCCGGTGGAGGCAGATGTGATTTCAGATGTACCGGATTCTGCAACGCCGGCTGCCATTGGTTACGCAGAAGAAGCAGGGATTGTATTCAAAAATGCGCTGGCCAAAAATAGATATGTTGGGCGCACATTTATTAAGCCCACACAAGCGCTGCGCGAACAGGGCGTAAAGTTGAAGTTAAACGCGTTAAAAAGAAATGTATATGGGAAAAAGGTTGTATTGGTAGATGATTCCATTGTACGGGGCACCACCAGCAAAATCATCATTGAAATGCTGAAAAAAGCAGGCGCAAAAGAAGTGCATATGGGCATTACCTCGCCGCCGGTTGCCTATCCATGCTACTTTGGCATTGATACACCAACATACGATCAGCTCATTGGTTCTGCGAAAATGGAAGAGGAAATTTGTAAAATGATAGGCGCAGATTCGTTGCATTATTTGACGAGAGAAGATCTTTTAAAAACAGTGGAAGGCGCAGGCTGCCAGTTCTGCACAGGTTGCTTTGATGGGAATTACCCGATGGATGTGGAGCGGATTTGTAAACAGACAGAGGAAATGAGCCTCGCAGCGTTAGAAGGATAAGGAGAAGATTGTGAGCGAAAACAAAAAGATAACATACAAAGATGCCGGGGTGGATGTTGCAAGAGGCTATAGCGCAGTGGCGCTGATGAAAGACTATGCAAAAGAGACATTTGATGAAAATGTATTGACAGGCATCGGTAGCTTTGGCAGTATGTATGCGCTGGGAGAAGATGTCCTTATTTCCGGCACAGATGGCGTGGGTACCAAGCTGAAAATCGCTTTTGCGCTGGATAAGCATGATACAGTGGGGATTGATTGTGTTGCCATGTGTGTCAACGACATTGTTTGCCATGGCGCAAAACCTTTGTTCTTTTTAGATTATATTGCAACCGGAAGATTAGAGCCGGAAAAAGCAGCAGATATTGTAAAAGGCATTGCGGAAGGTTGTAAGCAAGCCAGTTGTGCGCTGGTCGGCGGAGAAACGGCGGAGATGCCGGATTTTTATGCTGATGGCGAATACGATATGGCAGGCTTTGCAACAGGCATTGTAAAAAGAGATGCGCTTATTACAGGTGAGGCCATTGCAGAAGGCAATACTCTAATTGGCTTAAAATCAAGCGGCATTCATTCCAATGGGTTTTCGTTGGTACGCCGTGTATTTGATTTGGGAAAAGAAGCGCTGATGGCATACGAGCCACGCCTTGAAAAAACAGTGGGCGAAGCGCTGCTGACACCCACGAAGATTTACGTGAAAACAGTATTAAAAACGGCAGAGCAGTTTCAGTTAAACGGCATTGCGCATATTACCGGCGGGAGCTTTCTTGAAAAGTTGGCACGCATTTTCGCGGAAGACTTATGTGCTGTCATAGAAACAGATTCTTATGAAACACCGGAAATTTTCAAAATGCTTTTGGAGCGGACGTATCTTTCAAAAGAAGAAGCATATAATACATTTAATATGGGCATTGGCATGGTGCTTGTGGTGGCAGAAAACGATGCAGATGCAGTGGTTTCTTTCATCAATGAAAACACAGATGACGAAGCGCTAAAAATTGGGTATGTGAAACGCGGGAAGGAAGGCGTGGAAATTCAATGAAGCGATTAGCGGTTCTGGTTTCGGGCGGTGGCTCAGATTTGCAAGTCATCATTGATGGCATTGAAAAAGGCGATATACATGGCGAAATTGCTGTGGTTATTTCTGACAAAGAAGAGGCATATGCTCTTACGCGGGCAGCAAACGCCGGCATTCAAACAGAAGTAATCGCCCGCAAGGATTTTAAAGAATATTATGAAGACAAAACAGCATTTACAAAGGCGTATCTAGATACGCTAGCGCAGTATGGCGTGGATGGCATTGTGATGGCAGGTTTTTTGAGTATTTTAGGGCCGGAAATGATTGCTGCTTACCCCAATAAAATCATCAATATTCACCCGGCACTTATTCCTTCTTTTTGCGGCAAAGGGTTTTACGGCATGAAAGTACATAAGGCGGTGATTGCAGCAGGGGTAAAACTTTCGGGCGTCAGCATTCATTTTGCAGATGAGGGGACGGATACAGGACCGATCATCGCGCAGCGGGCAGTGGAAGTCAAAGATGACGATACAGCAGAAATTTTGCAGAAAAGAGTATTGGCGGCAGAGCATGTATTGCTGCCCGAAGTTGTCGCATGGTTTTGTGATGATCGTTTGGAAGTGCAAGGAAATAAAGTCATTATAAAGAAATAAAGGAGAGAAAAATGGAAGGTAGAGCGTTTTTAAGTGTATCAGACAAAACAGGCATTGTGGATTTTGCGCAAGGGCTGGTGGGATTGAATTTTGAGATTGTCTCCACAGGGGGAACAAAAAAAGTATTGGAAGAGGCGGGCGTTCCTGTCATTGGTGTTTCAGAGATTACAGGGTTTCCAGAATGCTTGGACGGCAGAGTAAAAACATTGCATCCGATGATTCATGCAGGTATTCTTGCAATACGCGACAACGAAGAGCACATGGCACAGTTAAAGGAACTGGGCGTAAAACCCTTTGATATTGTGGCGGTAAACCTTTATCCGTTTAAGGCGACCATTTCAAAAGAAAACTTTACGTTTGAAGAAGCCATTGAAAACATTGACATCGGCGGGCCGACAATGTTGCGCGCAGCAGCAAAGAATTATCAAGATGTTTTGGTGCTGGTAGATAGCGATGATTACGGGAAAGTCTTGCAGCTTTACAAAGGCGGCGGCGTTGGGAAAAAGACGCGGCTACAATTTGCCAACAAAGTATTCCAAGCAACAGCGGCGTATGATGCCCTCATTGCTGCATACTTGAACAAAGAAAACGGCGTTACTTACCCAGAACAATTGACGCTTACTTATGAAAAAGTACAAGAGATGCGTTACGGTGAAAATCCGCATCAAAGCGCCGCCTTTTATAAAGAACCACTGGAAGTTTCCGGCTCTCTTGCAGCAGCAGAGCAGTTGAACGGCAAAGGATTGTCTTACAACAATATTAACGATACCAACAGTGCGCTTGCAGCGTTGCGCGATTTTGGCGACAAAATTGCAGTTGTCGGATTAAAGCATGCCAATCCTTGTGCGGTTGCGCAAGGCGCTAACGTATACGAAGCTTATACACGCGCATATGCGGCGGACCCCACTTCTATTTTTGGTGGTATTGTAGCGATAAACGAAACGGTAGACAAAGAAACTGCTGAGGAGATAGTAAAAATCTTCTTAGAAATCGTCATCGCGCCGGATTATACAAAAGAGGCGCTGGAGGTTTTGAAAACCAAGAAAAACCTGCGCGTCTTGAAACTACCTACCATTAAAGTGGCACCGGAAGATGTTTATGAAATCAAGAGCGTGCTGGGCGGTTTGTTGGTGCAAGAAGTGGATGAAGATCTCTTTGAAGGGGAACTGCAGGTTGCAACAGACCGCGCGCCTACAGAAAAAGAGAGAGAAGATTTACTGTTTGCTTGGAAAGTTGTAAAACACCTGAAATCAAACGCCATTGCCATCGCAAAGGATGGAGTAACCTTAGGCCTTGGGCCGGGGCAAGTGAACCGCATTTGGCCGACGATCTCGGCCATCGAGCGTAGTGGGGAAGCGGTAAAAGGGGCGGTGTTGGCCTCTGATGCATACTTCCCATTCAGTGATTGTGTAGAAGAAGCGGCAAAAGCGGGCATTACAGCGATCATTCAACCGGGCGGTTCTATTCGCGACCAAGAATCCATTGATATGGCGAATAAACATAACATTACCATGCTATTTACCGGCATGCGTCATTTTAAGCATTAAGGAGAGCATATTTTGAAAGTACTGGTGGTAGGTGGCGGCGGTAGAGAGCATACGATTGTATGGAAGCTTTCCAAAAGCCCGAAGATTACAAAATTATACTGCGCGCCGGGCAATGGAGGCATTGCCGCATTGGCAGAATGCATAGACATTGCAGCAACGGATATTTCTGGCATGGTTGCTTTTGCAAAGCAAGCGGAAATGGATCTTGTTGTTGTGGCGCCGGATGATCCGCTGGCCATGGGCATGGTCGATGCACTCGAAGCGGTGGGCATCAAAGCGTTTGGTCCGCGGCAAAACGCAGCAATGATAGAAGCCAGCAAGGCTTACGCAAAAGAATTGATGGAAAAATATAATATTCCTACAGCAGGGTATGCCGTTTTTTCAGAATACGAAGCCGCGCGCGCGTATGTTGCAGAAGCAAAGTTACCGCTGGTTGTAAAAGCAGATGGGCTGGCGCTGGGCAAAGGTGTACTCATTTGCCATACGCGAGCAGAAGCAGAAGCAGCCCTGGCGCAAGTCATGCTGGAAAAACAATTTGGCGATGCGGGGAATACTGTCGTCATTGAAGAATTCATAGAAGGCCCGGAAGTGTCTGTTTTGACATTTACCGACGGGAAGACGATTCTGCCCATGAAAAGCGCGCAAGACCATAAACGCGCGCTAGATGGAGATGGGGGGTTAAATACAGGTGGCATGGGAACTTTTACGCCTACGCCAAAATATACGCCGGCAATCCAAAAGCAAGTGGAAGAAGAAATCATCATTCCATCCATGCATGCACTGAACCAAGAAGGAAGACCGTTTCAAGGGGTTATCTTTTTTGGGTTGATGCTAACAGAAACGGGACCAAAATTGTTGGAATACAACGCACGGTTTGGTGATCCGGAAACGCAAAGTGTATTGTATTTGTTAAAAACAGATTTGCTCAGCGTTTTTGAAGCAGTTGTAGAAGCGCGCTTAGAAGATATTACCCTAGAATGGGAAGAAGGCGCCGCAGTTTGCATTGTTATGGCTTCCGGCGGCTACCCGGGGCATTACGAAACAGGAAAGTTAATTACTGGACTCGACAAAGTAGACGCGGATGTGATGGTCTTTCACGCAGGCACAAAGTTAAAAGATGGCGCATATTATACTGCCGGCGGGCGCGTTTTGGGCGTTGTGGCAAAAGGAAAAGACATTGCCGCAGCACGAGAAAAAGCCTATGCCAACGTAAAGAAAATTCATTTTGAAGGCGCCATGTATCGCAAAGACATCGGCATTAAATAAGATTTTGGAGCCAAGTAGATAGATTTAAAAGCAGCCGAAAGGCTGCTTTTTAGGAGGAGCCGTTATTTTGGAACAATGGGAGATATATGATCGCGCGGGTAACCCCACCGGCAAAATTGTAAACAAAAAGGATGGATTGGGCAAAAACGAATATCATCTGGCAGTAGAAATTTGGGTCATCAATGATGCAGGTGAAATTTTGCTGCAGCAAAGAAGCGCATCCGTAGAACTGCTTCCCGGGCTTTGGGGGTTGACAACAGGGCGCGTACAGGCGGGAGAAACTTCTTTGCAAGCGGCGGTAAGGGAACTGCAGGAGGAAATGGGGATTCTTCTCTCGGAAGATGCATTGCAGTTTATAGAACGCATTCCAAGAGATGATGAAACGCATCTCATTTGGGACATTTTTGTGGCGTATCAGGAGATACCCATAGAAACGGTACACATACAAAAAGAAGAAGTTGCGGCGGCGCGCTATGTGACGCCAAAAGAGTTTTCCCACATGATAAAAAAAGGGGAAATTTATGAATACCCTGAAATACATAGATTGCTTGCTATGCTCACAAAAAAAGAGCTTACATAATGTAAGCTCTTTTTTTGATAAAATTATAATCCGAATGTGGCACGTGCGATGGATTCTGCTTTTTTGCGATCCACTTCTTCCACACAGAAGGAAATCTTGGTTTCGGATGTGGTAATGAGCTGCAATGCAATGGAGGCTTCTCCAAGTGCAGTGAATAACTTTGCTGCAACGCCGGAGCTATTTTCCATGCCCATACCTTCGATGGTTACCTTTGCGAGTGTTTTTTGAATATCATACTGTGCCGTATTTACGGTATTGGAAACCGCTGTTTCCACAAGCGTTGCATCTTCTGCTGCAAATGAAAAAGAGAGGTTCACCTTTCCTCCCAGCGGAACAGATTGGCTGATGATATCGATATTCACGCCATGATTTGCAACTTCGGCAAAAAGCGCAGCAAAATGCGTCATATCACCGGGGAAATCACGAATGGTAATCACCGCTTCGCCGGGTTCGCTGTAAACGCGCGTTACTGTTTTGACACCGCCCACGATATCATGCATGGAATAAAGCCCAATGGGGCGCGTTAAAAGAAATTCTGCTGCACGCAGCGCGCCGGCGGCAAAGACTTCTTTGCTTTCCGAACGATGGCGAATTTCCAGCAACTCTTCATCGGTAATAAAGAGCACATCATGTTCGCCGACGATTTTTCCGCCTCGAATGGAATGGAGGCCAATTTCATTTTCTTTTCGCTTGGTATCTAGCCCATGCCGCCCAAACTGAAACTGCATAGCGCCATGTTTTTCTTCGTTGATGGCTTCTGCCAGCGCTATGGCGGTGCCGCTGGGAGAATCCAGCTTCAAATTATGATGCCGCTCAATGATTTCAATATTTACGCTATCGCCAAAGAAACTGGCAGCTTGCCTGCAAAGCTCTAGCTGCAAATTGACACCAAGCGACATATTTGCCGTAAAGAAAACCGGTATTTTTTCTGCTGTAGCGGCAATTTCTGCGCGCTGTTCGTTGTTATAGCCGGTGGTGGCAATGATGAGAGGTAAGTTTTTTTCTGTGGCGTAAGCCAGGTTTCCGTCCAATGCGCCCGGCTGCGAAAAATCAATTAAAATATCTGCAGGCACATCGCAAGCCGAGATTTCGCTGAACACAGGGAATGGGTTTTCATAGCGATCTGCAAAAAGATCCACACCTGCGACGACTTCAAAGGCAGGAGAAGCGGCAATCATTCTTGCCAACACTTGCCCCATGGCGCCGTTTGCGCCGGTAATGATGACTCGATTCATAGATAAACTCCTATTTTAGTAGACCATATGCTGCGAGTGTTTCCCGCAAATGCGCTGCAGCGCTTTCTGACATATCTGAAAGGGGCAAACGAAGCGGTCCTGCTGCAAAGCCCATCATATTAAGGGCCGTTTTTGCCGGGATAGGGTTCACGTCGCTAAACAATGCGGAGATGAGCGGATTCAAATCACGCTGCATTTTTGCGGCGCGGGCAGTATCGCCCTCTAAGAACGCCATGGTCATCTCCTGCGTTTCTTTTGGCGCGACATTTGCGAGAACAGAGATGACGCCAATGCCGCCAATAGAGAGCAGCGGAATGATTTGATCATCATTGCCCGAATAGAGATCCATTTTTCCTTCAATGACCCGCGCCAACTCTACAATTTGAGAAATGTTGCCGCAAGCTTCTTTTACGGCGACCAGGTTTTTATGTTCTGCCAGTTTTGCCATGGTTGCCGGCAAAACATTGACGCCGGTGCGGCTGGGCACATTATAGACGATGATTGGAATGTTGACGGCATCTGCAATGGCATAATAATGCTTGACAAGGCCATCTTGTGAACACCTGTTGTAGTAAGGCGTTACAACAAGCAGCGCATCTGCGCCCGCTTCTTGTGCATAAATAGATTCTTCAATGACGCTGGCGGTATTGTTACCGCCCGTTCCTGCGATAACAGGAATTCTACCATTTACATATTCAATACAATAGCGGATCACACCACGTTTTTCTTCTTTTGTCATGGTAGGGGGCTCGCCTGTGGTTCCGCAAGCAACAATGCCTGCAGTTCCGTTTTCCAAATGGAAATCCAACAATGTTTTTAGTGCATCATAGTTGACCCCATCTTCGGTAAATGGCGTAACCAGCGCAACAGCAGACCCTTTAAAAATACTCATATACTTCTCCTTTTTCCGGCATGAAGCCGCGTGATAAAGTAAAGTGTTGCTTCATTCGCTTGTCGTTCTCGCTGAAATAAAAAAAGGCGCATTTTGCGCCAACATTTCAAACATAGATACGAAAAGAGATACATCTAATCTTGTTTTGATGTGTCAGCACTCCGCTTATAAGCGACAGTCATATGATTGTTCACCACATGCCCAAGCAAGATTTATTTGGCAAAAATCCGCTTTCGGCGCATGCCCCTTTCACATAGCGTATGATCGCCAAAATCTATTCTATGTTACTATTGAAATGCGCGCCTCTGAAACATTACTTCTTTTTTATTATAGCCCCTCCTTTTTCCTTTGTCAACGAAGCTGTTTGCTTGAAAAAGAAGCAAAAACTGTGTATAGTGAAAAAAAGAAAGGAAGGCATTATGCGAGCTTACAAGACACTGGCGACTGCTTACGATATGCTCATGGCAGATGTGGATTATGATGCATGGGCTGCATATCTGCAGAAACTAATTAAAAAAAACATGCCGGGCGCAAAGAAAATTGCAGATGTGGGCTGCGGAACAGGGAGCATTACCACGCGGCTTTACGCCTTGGGGTATGAAACTGTAGGCGTGGATTTTTCAGGAGAGATGTTGATGATTGCTGCTGAAAAAGCGCGACAAGCAGGCGAGCGGATTATTTTCATGGAGCAGGATATCCGCGCTTTAAACTTGCCGGGGCAAGATGTTATTGTTGCAGCATGCGATGTTGCAAATTACTTAAGCGTTGCAGAACTGGAACTTTTTTTCACGCAAGCGCGTTCAATATTAAAAGAAGAGGGGCTGTTGTTATTTGACATCAGCAGCAAAAGCAAACTCTTATCCATGGATGGCGCGCTTTTTTATGAAGACTATGATGCGCTTACATATTTCTGGCAAAACGAAGTCAATGCTGAGAAAAGCAAAATCAAAATGGAACTATCCTTTTTCTTTTCACAAGATGCAGAAAAAGCGCTTTATTACCGGGAAGATGAAATCCAAACGCAACATATACATGACGTAGAAGATGTGTTACAATTATTACTTCGCCAAGGATATCAGGCGAAAGCATATGCGTTTGGAACAATGGATGCACCGAAAGCGGGAGCAGAGCGCATTCAATTTATTGCAAAAAAAGTGAGTGAATAGAACCTATGAAAGATAGTGTATATCGATATTTATTAAACGGAGAAGTTGTAGTAACAGCTGCCAGTACAAAAGAGATTGCCAACACAGCGCGGGAACTGCATGAAACCTTTCCTGTTTCTACAGCAGTATTGGGGCGTACGCTGACGGCTGCAGTTCTCATGGCAAGCATGTTCAAAGAAAGTAACGATACGCTTACGATTAGCTTAAACGGCGGTGGCCCGGCGGGGACAGTGCTTGCGACGGCAAACGGCGCATGCGAAGTAAAAGGGTATATGGACAACCCACATGTGGATTTACCGGCCAAAGAAAACGGGCAGCTGGATGTAGGTGGCGCCGTTGGAACAGAAGGATTTTTGACGGTGGTAAGAGATACAGGCGTGGGCGAGCCGTATATTGGCAGGACGCCGCTGGTTTCCGGCGAAGTGGCAGAGGATTTGGCGATGTATTTTTTACAATCTGAGCAGCAGCCGACCATTGTCTATATCAACACATGGGTAGACATTGACCTTACAGTACTAACAGCAGGCGGGCTGATTATTTCGCCGCTGCCGGGCGCAACGGAAGAAACGCTCAGCTATATTGAATCTTGTGTACCGGAAATTCAAAGCTATGGCATGCGATTGATGCAAATGACGCCTGACGAAGCTGTTCGCGCGATTTTCCCTGCGGCAACGCTAAAGCCAATTGAAATGTTGGCGCCGGCATATGTTTGTGATTGCAGCGAAGCACGCTTTGAGCGAGGAATTATTGCGTTAGGGGAAGAAGAAATCAAGAGTATGATTGATGAAGATGGCGAAGCAGAAGTAATTTGTAGATTCTGCAACAAGCGCTATTTGTTCGATCGCAAAAAACTACAGAAATTATTGGAAGAGGCAAGTAAGTAAATGGAATCTCGAAACAGGAAACGCACGAACGTTTTGCAGTTTGAGCAGAATGCGAATTTCCATTTTCTAAAACATGAAAGATTATTGGAAGAGGGCGCTTATATCGATGCGCTTGTTTCTCTGCGCAAAGCAATTGAAAAAGATGAAAGAAATGTTTATTATCAATTTGCATTGGCAGATTTATATACAGAACTGGAGCTTTACGAAGAATCTAATTTAACATTGTTTCACATTTTGAAAATAGCACCGGATAAAAAAGAAGAATGTCTTTTTTCTATGAGCTGTAATTTCTTTGGCTTGCGCGATTTTACGAAAGCAAAAGAAAGTTTTGAAAGTTATTTATCTGCTTACCCTGACGGTGAATTATTCGAAGAAGCCGAAAATTTTCTGGAAGTTATGACGCTGGAATATTTTGAAGAGGAGACGGATTACGCTTCTTTGTATAAAAAAGCAGATGCAGGCAAAGCGTTTTTAGACAATGGGCAATACACCGAAGCCATTGTTCTTTTTCAAGAGATTTTGGAAGAGCATCCCGGTATGGTCTTTGTGCGCAACAACATATCGCTTGCGTATTATTGCATTGGTGAGATACAATTGGCAATTCGCTACGGGGAAGAATCTTTGATTTATGACCCGGGTAATATTCATGCCATTTGCAATCTTGTTCTATTTGCAATCAAAAGCGAAGATGCTTCCCGCAAAGAGAAGTATTGTAGGTTACTGGAAAAGACACAAGGGATGGACGCAGAGGAAGATTTGAAAATTGCGCTAACGTATGCGGAGCTGGGTGAAGTTGAAAAGGCGTATCAGCTGACGATTGGCATCACAGAAGAAGCGCCTTATGATACACATGTTTTATTTACCGCCGGCATCGCTGCAGCGAACGTGGGAAAATACGTAGAAGCCACCGCGTATTTTACAGACATGATAAAGCTGCATCCAGAAGATAGCATTGCGTATTATTATCGAAGCCTATTGCAAGGCGCGATAGACCATCAGTTAAAGTTACCGCTTATTTCATACCAATATCAAGTTCCTGAAGAAGAGGCGCGCGTACGGCTGCTTTACTTTCAAGAATGTTTGGGCGCGGAGAACGCGGAAGTAAAAGCATATTGGCGAGAAGATGCTTACTTTAGGGGGCTGATCAACTGGGCGCTGGAGAGCGGAAATGAGACGCTTGTAAAAGCAGCACTGTTATTGTGTGCAAAAATAGATGGCAGAGAAATACGCCGTTATTTGCAAGATTTCTTGATGCGGAAGAACCAGGCAGATGATGTAAAAAATGAAATATTGCTGGCGCTGAAGCGCATGGATGTGCCGCCGCCTTATGTGGCGTACCTTTCAGGTAAAATCACAAAAGTGCATATGGGCGTCGTAGAAGAACATGAGAACAGACTAAAGCCCAGCAACGAAAAAGCAGTATCGCTATTGATTCGCGCTGCCATTGAAAGCGAACAAAAAGAATTGATTCCGGCAGCGATGGAATGTTTTTCAAAATATATTTATGCCTTTCCCGAAATTCCTGTCATGCGTAACGCGGCAGCTTGGGCAGCAGCATTTTTATATATTGCGGCAGAAAAGTTGGAGATGGAGAAAAAGGAAATGCTCTTCGATGTCTTAGAAGTGGAAGAGTTGGCGTGTAAGCGCTGTATGAAAAAAATCAAAGAGGTTTTGAAATAGTGGAACTAAAACTGATTGATATGAACGCAAAATTTGCAGAAGATTATATGAAATGGGCAGTGGAACATCCTGAAGAGGTGGAACAGGCAGAGCGGCTGGATGATTTGTATTATGAGATGTACGCGGCTTGGCTTAGTACGCCCAAAGAATGGCTGGAAGGGCAAAGCCCGCAGGCTTATTTTGAAACCATTGATGATCCGCAGATGTATGTTTCGGCGTTCATTGCGTATATTTTGGAAGAGATTGACTTGCCGGATGCGCTCGTTGCATGCATGTTGGAGCAGCAAGAAGGCGTTTATCCGATTTTGCGTGGCATTCTTTTGGAAGAGAATGTGGAAGAAATGGCGGTTACGCTGGAAGGCTTGCAGATGATTCAAGCGGAAAGCATTAAGCTCATTGAAGAAATGGGAAAAGAGCATCCCTATGAACGCTACATCATCTTTTTGGAGCGCGAAGAGGAAGATACGCTTTTGGCAGAGACGGCAGCAGAGGCGCTTTTGGCGGCGACAGAAGATTTGATGGAACCGCTTCTGTATGCCTATGCAAGAGCAGAAGGATATGGGAGAAGCGCGCTCTTAGATTTGCTTTCTTACTATGTGGGGGATGAAAGGGTCTTGCGTATTTTACAAAGTGAACTTGCGGAAGAGGCATTGCCGTTGCCGTTTTTGGCGATTTGCGCCGGGCGGTTTGGCGATGAAGCATTATTGCCCATGCTAAAAGAGATGGTAACACGCCCTGAAATTGACTATGAAACCTTCATGGCACTTTCCGGCGCCATTGAAGCCATTAGCGGCGAGGAGATAGAAATGCGCGATTTTTCAGGAGATATGATATACGACTATTTGGAAAGCCAATATGAAGATGATGACGACGATGAAGAATAAATATTTATGCTATGCTGCTTGCTCTTTTGGGCTGGAAGCAGTTGTGGCGCGGGAATTAGCTGCGCTGGGGTTTGAAGAAATTAAAACACGCGATGCCCGCGTTTATTTTTCGGCAGATGAACTGGGCATTGCAAAAGCAAATCTGTGGTTGCGAACAGCAGATCGCGTTTATCTTGTGGTCGATGAGTTTTACGCAGATAGCTTTGATATGCTTTACGATAAGGTTTCAGAAAGTCCTTGGCAGATATATTTGCCGAAAAACGCGGCGTTCCCTGTGAATGGAGATGCCATTCGCTCTACGCTGGGGAGTGTTTCAGATGTTCAATCCATTGGGAAAAAGGCCATTGTAGATGCCATGACAAAAGCATATCATGCCAAATTTTTCAAAGAAGATGGCGCTGAATACCCAGTATATATTTCGATTTTGTCAGATGAAGTAACCGTATCGCTCAACACCAGCGGAATAGGGCTAAATCGCCGCGGCTATCGAGTGAAAAATAGTGCGGCTCCATTAAGAGAGACCTTAGCGGCAGGCATGATTCATCTTTCCAGATGGCGGGACAGACCGTTTTATGACCCTATGTGTGGTTCAGGAACCATCGTTATTGAAGCGGCGCTACAAGCGCAGAACAGAGCGCCCGGCTTGCTACGCAAATTCGCGGCACAATACTGGTCAGATGCCTTTAAGACGGCGTTTGAAACAGCGCGGGAAGAAGCGAGTGGATTATACCAAAGAAAAGTAGACATCGAGATTTTTGCTTCGGACATTGATGAAAAAGTATTGGAAACAGCTGATTTTCATATAAAACGCGCAGGGGTGGACGGGATTGTCCGGCTCAAAAAGACAAACGTATATGATTTTTCGCCGGAAACAGAAGCAGGAACACTGATTACAAACCCGCCATATGCCATGCGCATGGGAGAAGAAAAAGAATGCCATGCCTTGTACAAAAAATTGGGCGAACGGCTTTTACCGCTGAATGATTTTCGCTGTTATTTTATTTGTGCAGATGAAGATTTTGAGAAACATTACGGCAAACGGGCAGATAAAAAGAGAAAACTCTACAACGGAAATATTCGCTGCAATTATTATCAATATTTTAAGTAAAGAAGCAGTTCGTTTTCGTTGACTTCTAAATGGAGATATGATAAAATCGCTTGTGTTTAATAAGCTTATGCCAACGTGGCACAGATGGTAGCGCAACTGATTCGTAATCAGTAGGTCAGGAGTTCGATTCTCCTCGTTGGCTCCAATCATTTGGCATTTGCCAAATGATATCGGGATGTGGCGCAGTTTGGTAGCGTGCTTCGTTCGGGACGAAGAGGCCGCAGGTTCAAATCCTGTCATCCCGACCACTTGAAAACCGCACTATAGTGCGGTTTTTTGTATATTTTGGGTAAAAAACAAATCCCTTTTTAAACTGCTTTTATTTGGGGAGTGGTGAAAAGCACTGTTTATCATGCTTGCAACCAGAAGTAACTTTTGTTACTTCTGGTTTTTTATCCAAAATGATTGTTATTTTGAAAAAAACACATGGTATAATGGAACATATGATTATGACTATGATTGGCTTTATTCTATAGGTTAAAAATTTGCTTAAGGCGGGTAAGGAGAATGAAATTAAAAATTGTGGGCAGTGGTGGCATGTCCATCATACCAAGTTCATTTTGCAAATGTAGTATATGTGAAGAAGCTAGAGAAAAAGTGGGAAGGTATGAACGGTTGGGGCCCAGCTTATATATAGACGATATAAAGATGCTGATTGATACACCGGAGGATATTGCAGTGGCTTGCAATAGACAAGGGATATCGGAAGTAAAGCATCTATCAATCTCACACCGTGACCCGGATCATGTGAAAGGCATTAGAATTGTTGAAAAAATCGGCTATGATTTCATCCAAGAAAAAAGCACGCCCATTGGTTTTTACGTACTTCCGGAGGTGATTGATGATATCAACCTGATGAATCTCGATTGCCTGAAATATTATGGGGATGTTCTTCGTTGCATTCACGTGAATGCAGTTTCGAATATAAAGATAGATGAGTTTGAAATTGATTTGATTAATAACAATCAAGACAGGAATATAACCTTTTATGTAATCAAAGAGAATAATAAAAAGGTGATATATGCCTGCTGTAACCCCAAGCCATTTGCGCATGATGATAGATACTTTGACGCAGATGTTTTAATCATCAGCTTGGTTTCCGACGATGGTATATTAAACGATGGAACAAAACTTGCAGATACACCACTAAAAGATGAAATATTTACGCTGGATGAAATCATTGCGCTTAAAAATAAATATAGAATTAAGCGAGTGATTGTTACACACATTGACGAAATATGGGGCAAATCTTATGGTTATTATAGTGAAATCGAAAAGGAGCTTGACAATATTTCTTTTGCTTATGATGGGATGGAGATTATTGTATGATGCATTAAGCAGAAACTCTATGCTTAATGCATAAGGGTTTTTTGAAAGCTCTTAGGATTACCTTTGTATGATTTATGCCTTTGCCAACAGAAAAGATTTATAGGAGATCGTTATGCGAAAATTGTTCTGTTTTATCTTGTGCTTTGGCTGTGCCTTTGGAATGGTGGGTTGTGCCAAAAAGTTGAATATGCATACGGTTCTAAAAGAGCCTAATTTTGCCGGCATCGTAGAAGAAGTGGATGAAAAAAGCATACTTGTGAAAGTAAAGGAGGATGAAGGTGCCCATAAAAGCAGCGATTTAATTGTTGTTTCTCTGAACGTGGAGATAAAAGATGGTTTGTCGGAATATGAGGTTGGCGATGAAGTGCGCGTTTACTATGATGGTAACATTGCAGAAAGCTACCCTGCGCAAGTATTAAACGTATATGCCATCACAATTGTAAATGAGGTTCAGGGTAAAGGGGCATGATGTTTTTTCTAGAGATTTAATCAAACAAAAGCAGTAGCCTAAGCTACTGCTTTCTTTTTGAAAATGATGAAAGTAGAAAGATTATTCATCCATAACAGTTTCAGTATCCAGTTTCATGGTTTCGTTGTCGTAAGGTTTGGTGCGTATCCGGCAGAAAACAGCAGTGAGTATGAGCGCAACACCGGACCAGAAAAACCATTTATCTACGCCAATGATTTCGCTAAGCGGCCCTGCCA
This sequence comes from Christensenellaceae bacterium, assembly GCA_050952565.1. Lineage (GTDB taxonomy): Bacteria > Bacillota > Clostridia > Christensenellales > Christensenellaceae > QANA01. Next base: position 548,239 of record JBMNLE010000002.1, on the reverse strand, counting down.
CAAGAAGACCGATGGGCATAGAAAGCGTCATGGCCGCCATCATAAGAGAAAATACTTTCCCCATCATTTCAGGCGCGATGGTTTCTTGCGTATAAGACATTGTGGGGACATTCATAAAAGTACCTGAGCTGCCCATGAAAAAACAGCAGATGGTAAAAATCCAAAACCCTAGTTGCGTGGGCGGCAAGATACCGGAAATAAGCGAAGCAATGCCTAAGAGCGCAACAGATAAAGAAGCCATTAGAAAACGCTTTTTCATACCACCCCAGATGCCGATGACAAGCGAGGAGAGAAGAAGCCCGCCGGAAAAAGCAAACTCTGCGATGCTATTATGCAAAGCCTCCCCCAGAAAATGTGTGCGCACCAGCAGCGGAAACAAAGACCCTAGCGGCATGTACAAAATACTCATAAGCACCATAGGCCAAAAAATGACCATCAATGGGCGGTTTTCTCGCATAGCAGCGAGTCCTTGCTTCATATCTGCAAGCAACTGTGGTTTTTCATCGCTTTGCGGAATATTCGGGATTGTTACAAAGCATAAACATATGATGGCAAACACAGCGCCCACAATATCAATAAGCATTATGCTGGCGATGGGAAGGATGCCCATCAAAACAGCTCCCAAAACAGGCCCCAGCATTGTGGAAATAGAAGTAATGAGGTTTCCCCAACCGCCTGCTTTGGTAAGCATTTCAGCGGGAACAAGCATTGGGATTGCAGCTTGCATGGCAGGGGAGTGGAACGTATTCCCAAGCCCGCGTATGAAAAGAATGATGTAGATTACCCAAACAGGAGGGGCAGAAGAAAGCAAAAATATAACGCCAAGCGCGACGCTACTAAGCGCTACAAGACCATCAGCAGCAATCATAACAGTGCGGCGGTTATAGCGGTCAATCCATACCCCTGCAAAAGGGCCAATGAACATACTGGGTAAAAAAGCGATGATAGAAGAGAGTGTAAGCGTTATGGCAGATTCAGTTTGAATGGTTAACCACCAAATGACTGCAAACTGAACCGCAGCAGAACCGAGCAATGAAAAAGCTTGCCCTACGTAAATAATTGTAAATTGTTTTTTCCAATTTTCATGCATGATAAATTCTCCTTTTTGTAAAGACAAACGGACAATACAGGTTGGTATTGTCCGTGCAAAAAGGCATAATTTATGGGAAACAAAAAATCCTGACAAATCATGTCTTTAAGCACAACAAACAACCCTTTTTAGGGATGACTGACTTAAAGCTGATTTTACAGGAAAATAGAATACATTTTTGTACCTCGCGTTTAATGTTACTAGAAGAATATCATATATGAAACGCTTTCTCAAGTGGTTTTTGACAAAACATTGCGAAAAAGTTAAGTCTACCTTTTTTAAAAGAAATATTAAAAAAGCATGTCCGAAAACAGCCAGAATTCTTCTTGCGATATGTTATAATAACAATATTGAAAGCGGGGGATAATATGTTGCAAGAAGAGAAGAAGCGGTTATACACTGCGTTTAAAGCCAAAGATATCAGGCTGGATGGACGGTTTTTTGTAGGGATCTCTTCCACAGGGATTTATTGCCGCCCTATTTGCTCTGCGAGACAACCAAAATTCGAAAATTGCACGTTTTATGATTCGGCAGCCAAAGCAGAGCAAGCAGGATATCGCCCTTGCCTTTTATGCCGCCCAGAATTGGCGCCCGGAAAAGCGCGCATCGATAGCAAACATGCGTTAGCGCAAAGAGCAGCGCGTATGATAGAAGAAAACCTGGGGAGTGGGCAGCAGATAAGCCATTTGGCAGAGGCATTGGGTTGCACAGACAGACATTTACGCAGAGTCTTTCTGGCAGAATATCAGGTATCGCCAGTGCAATATTTACAGACATGCCGTTTGCTACTTGCCAAAAACTTGCTCACGGATACAAGCCTATCAGTACTTGAAGTGGCAATGGCGGCGGGCTTTGGCAGCTTACGCCGCTTCAATGATCTTTTCAAAAAACACTATCATCTTTCCCCCACAGCGCTGCGGAAAAAAATACCAATGGGAGAAGAAAAACAAAAAGGTATTACCGTGCTATTAGGGTATCGACCGCCGTACCTTTGGGCGCAAATGTTGGATTTTTTGAAGTTACGCGCCATAAAGGGCGTAGAGCTGGTAAGAGAGGGTTCATATCTGCGGACAGTTCGGTTGCAAAACAATAGAGGAGAACCTGTTTATGGGCATATTAAAGTAAAGCATTGCCCAGAAAAGACTGCCTTGGCAGTCACAATCAGCGAAACGTTGCTGCCGGTATTGCCGCAAGTATTGGCGCGTGTAAAACATTTGTTTGATTTATATTGCGAACCAACGGCAGTTTTTGAGACGCTGGCGCAAATGAACGAAATTCGCCCAGCTTCATGTATAGAAGGAACAAGAGTGCCCGGGTGTTTTGATGCATTTGAAATGATTGTGCGGGCGGTTCTCGGGCAGCAAATCACCGTAAAAGCGGCAGGGACGTTGGCAGCAAGAATTGTAGAAGCATATGGAACGCCAATTAAAACAGGCATGGAAGGCCTAAGCCATGTTTTCCCTGCGCCGGAGGAAATAGTTGCCTTGCCGGGGCAAATAGAAGCGCATTTGGGGTCGCTTGGCGTGATTGCTTCAAGAGCGCGTACCATAAAACGGCTTGCAGAAGAAATAGCGCAAAAAAAGATTGATTTTGATTTCTCTGTGCAACCAGAAATAGAAATTGAAAAATTATTAGAGATACCGGGAATTGGGAGCTGGACGGCGCATTATATCGCCATGCGCACCATGGCATGGACGGATGCATTTTTGGAAACGGACGCAGGCATTAAAAAAGCACTAAGTGCTTATTCTCCAAAAGAGCGCTTGGCGCTGGCGGAACACTGGCGTCCATGGCGCAGCTATGCAACAATGAACCTTTGGCAATCACTTTAAAGGAGGAAAAATGTATTACACAACAACATATGATTCACCGCTAGGGTTGCTCACATTTGCGGCGGATGACGAAAATTTAATCGGTTTATGGATTGAGGGGCAAAAATATCATGGTGCTGCATTGCTAGAAGAAATGCTAGAAAAAAAGGACCTGCCTATTTTTGATGCCACAAAAAAATGGCTGGAACGATACTTTGCTGGAAAGAACCCTCTACCAAACGAAATACCGTTGGCGCCAGCGGGCAGTGCTTTTCGCCAAGATGTATGGGAAATGCTTTTGGAAATTCCGTATGGCAACTTGACAACGTATGGCGAGATAGGGCGCAAAGTGGCGCAGAAAATGAACCGAGAGAGTATGTCGGCGCAAGCAATTGGCGGCGCAGTGGGGCATAACCCAATTTCCATCATTATCCCTTGTCATCGCGTGGTGGGGAGAGATGGCAGCTTGACTGGATATGCAGGAGGGATAGATATCAAAACAAAGTTGCTGGAAATAGAAGGCGTTCTAATGGAGGGGCTTTTTATACCGAAAAAAGGAACAGCGCTATAGAAAGCGCGAACGTGTATGTAAGTAGAAAGGGGATTGTATGAAAAACAAAAAGAATGTTGTCATTACAGGCGGAAATTCGGGATTAGGGTTTGCGGCTGCCAGCAGGATTGCAGCACAATCAGAAGCATATCATTTGGTACTGGCTTGTCGCGATATGCAAAAAGCAGAGCAGGCAGTTGCGGCGATTGTTGAAGAAACAGGAAATAAAGCGGTAAGCGCGATGGAGCTTGATGTCGCATCGCTAGATTCTGTACGCGCATTTGCAGCAAATTTTAAAGAGCGCCATGCTTCACTTTATGGGCTCATTTGTAACGCAGGAATTGTAGGATCAAGCGTAGGAGCATCGCCCGAAGGATTCGACATTGTTTTCGCCACCAATCACTTGGGGCATTTTTTGTTGACAAATCTCCTGCTACCTATCATGGAAACAAACGGACGGGTAATATCTGTGAGCAGTGATATGCATTCTCCGCCCAGCGGGGAACTTACTTGGTATGGCGTCCCTGCCATTGCATATCCAAACGAGGAACTGGGCACACTCAGGTATTCCTATTCAAAATTATGCAACCTCTATTTTACATATGAGCTGGCAAGGAAACTAAATGTGATTCATTCTGATATTACGGCAAATGCATTTAACCCGGGCTTGCTCACAGATACCAATTTTGCAAAAGACAAATCACGGTTCACAGAAGCATTTCTGGCAAGTGTTGCAGATCGAATTGGCGCGCTTCCCGTTTCATCACAAGCGTTGGCAGATATGATACTCAAAGAGGAGTATGCAACAATGACAGGGAAATTTATTGATCGGGGTATTTTGACGCCTTCTTCGCCGATTTCCTATCAAACAGAAAACGCACAGGAATTATGGAATACCAGCACCGCATACACACACTTGAAAAAAGAAGAGATGTTAAGCGGGCTCGGGGAGGCATAATGAGAAAGAGATAAAAATGCATTCATTGATGCATAGAAAAAGACCATTCTTGGTTAGCAGAATGGTCTTTTTTGTAGATATGATTAGATACGCTTCACAGGGAATAAGACGGCAGTTTCTAGCTCTTCCGGCGAAGAGACACTCTCTTCATCTTTTAAATAACGCTCAATACCATTGCCCAGAACTTCATATTCTGTTTGGTTTTTCAGCCAAGTGGTGAGCGCTTCATATGCATAGCGCAATGTTTCGTAAGGCCCAATATGTGTTACGGCAGCATATGTTTGCGCCGGGATTTCTTTGACGCCATCGCCTGTTCCATGCACTTCAATTTGCGCCTCCACATCCATCGCATCATAGGAGAAGGTATCTCCCATATACATTTGTTGCGTGACACCGGCGCGCCGCAACCCCTGTGCTTTCATTTTTTCTTTCAAATCAGAAAATAGCTGATGCGTTTCGCTAACATTAATTGTTCTGCGCAAGGCAAAGACATTTTGCGCAGGCATTTCCATGACAATCACATGATATTTTTCCATAAGTATTCCGGCTCCTTCCATTTTTACAATCTCCGCTTCCATTTGGCGGATGGTCTTTTGTAATTTGTTGATTTCGGCGTGTTTTTCAAGACGACGCGTATGCATGCGCACGGCAAGTTCTTCGCTTGACAAAGATAAGAGTTCTACAATTTCGGACAATGAAAACCCATAGCTTTTGAGCGATTCAATCTGCATTAAAACAGAAATCTGCGCTTCGTCATAATAGCGATACCCATTTTCTGCTATGTACGCGGGGCGCAATAGCCCAATGGCATCATAATGGCGCAACATACGACGCGAAATACCGCCTTTTTTTGAAAATCCACCAATCGTCAACATGTAACATTTCTCCTTAGAACCGGTTCTATGGTTATCATACACCTTTACACAATGTGAAGGTCAAGCAAAAGAATAAATTTCATCAAATAATTTTGAAAGAATGCTTTTTATGCACAAAATACGGTTTTTGTAACCTGCTGCACGATAGAGAACATGCTACAATAAATAAGAGATCGTTGTTTTACAGGAGAGGGAAGCAATGTATAAAAAGTTAAAGCGTTTTCTGGGATTTCCTTACGATAAAAAATATGAGTCGGGTTATAATAAGGATATTATGATGACCATGCATAAGCCTTTGTTGCTTATCGTCATTGCAACGCTGTTGTTTGTTACCTGGCTGGTGGGTATATGCATTTTTTTGCCCGAAACCATTGCACCGCCGGAATATATTTCAGGTTTATTGCTTATTCATCTTATTTTCATGACATTTACCATTATAATACTCCTCTTGGTCGTCGGGCTACGCCGGAAGCTATTTGAAGCGCCGAATCTATACATTTTGCTTTGTAACATTTATGCCATTGGTATTTGCCTTTGGGCCAGTTTGCTATCTGCTTATGCCAACTATTCTGCGGCGGTTTATACGGCGTTTGTTTTTGTAACGCTTTGCGTTGCCATGGTTTCTTTGTTCAAACCGTACATGGCAATCATTGTATTCGTAGGCAACTACATTTTATATTATTTTTTAATCCATTATTTTTCAGAAACTTTTACAGAAGATACGGTTGCGCGGTTGTATAATGCTGCCTTAGCCGCATTGCTTGGGATTATAATCGCGATTGCTTTTTATCGCTTTCGCACCAGAACATATTACGGCAGACAAATCATTACGCAGCAAATGGAAGAAATTCATGCCATAAACGCACAGCTGCAGCAACTGATCTATATAGATAATTTGACAGGGATCTACAACAGACGCTTTTACGAAGAGGTTTTGCCGGAAACATTGCGTGAGATGCAACAAATAAATGGTTATGTCTGTATAATGTTTGATATTGATTATTTCAAACTGTACAACGATAAATATGGGCATCCCATGGGCGATCATTGCTTGCGCATGGTCTCAGAGACGATGCAAGCAATCTTTACAGCAAAAGACGCTTACTTAGTAAGGTATGGCGGGGAAGAATTTTTGGCGTTGACGCCGATAGATGGAAAAGAAAACGCGCTGGAATTGGCAAAGGAAATTTGCCATGCCATAGAAGAAAAAAATATGCCGCATGTGGGCTCTCCGCTAGGGCATGTTACGCTCAGCGGCGGGACTACCTACCATGCGCAAGGAGAAGAAGTTTTGCTTGAAACACTTGCAAAAGAGGCAGACGAAGCACTATATGATGCGAAACAAAAAGGGCGCAACCAAGTCGCGCCCCACTGGGAATAAACTGCGTTTTATTGCATGGGCGTTGTAGGGAATGCGCCACGATGATTGCCTTCAGATGCACCACCTTCTTTTTTCTTTGTTCAAATTGATGAGCAAGGGATTGAGGGTGAATTTATTTTTATTAGAAGCTTTTTCTTCCCGATCGTGTGCCCCAGCGCCTTTAGCCCTTGCACAAAAAGGATCACGGCACCAACAAGAAGCGCGCAGTAGAACGCCAGATAGCCTGCAAAGTAAGTGCCATTGATGATGTAGTTATAAGCACCGCCATTGACATAAGCGTTTTTCCCGCGATAGCCGTTGTCATACACATTCTTTTTGTTGAAGCCCTCCGCGATAAAAACAATGGTCAACAGAATGAGTATTGCGGCAATGATAAGATAAGCGATTCCAATGTTCTTTTTTATTCATAAAAATCCTTCTGCAAGAAAAATAGTGTTATGCCTTCTATTTACGATAACATAAGAAATTCATCTAAAAAATGGTTTTTGGAGCGTTTTGCGAGAGGTAAATGATATCTTCTGCTTGCACGATGATATCTATGGCGTAAAGCACATTTTCTTCGCCATCCAAGATGGAGAGTGTTACAGTTCCTTCACCTACTACAACAAAATCAAGCGATAATATTGCAGGTGTTTTTACATAATCAGCGCCGGCTTCCTCTTCTTCCTCTGTGAAAATTTGAATTTCGCCACCCACAGGCGCAAAGGATTCATGTGTGATTTGCAATATGCCATCGCTGCTTAATGTATAATTCCCCTCGACGAGCTGCGCGGAGATATAGTAAACGGAGACAATGCTATCTTCCACAGAGGTAATGCCATCGCTTGCCAGATGATAGGTATCATTCGTAATCTGGGAAAGCATATCAAGAAAAAACGAAGGGGGATGCGCGCGCTCTGTGGCCAGCGTAAACATAGCATCTACTTCTGGCAGCCGTACCATGCAGCAAGTGCTTACTTCTTCTAAGAGTGGGATTTGCGCATAAATCTCCGAAGCTTCTCCCTTATAGCCATAGTAGATAGATTCTATGGAAGCGCGAAAGAAAACATCATCTTTTGCAGCGCCTGCATAAAAATACTCTACCCCTTGATGGGAAAAGGCAATGGCCGAGACGGGGAAATTATGATTGGTATCGTACTCATAATATGTCGTAAAATAAGTGAGTTTTGAAAATTTATCCACAGGAAAATCTTTCAGGCCGGAAACAACAGCTTCATCTTCCGTATGGGCAAGGAGTTCTTCCAGCGAAGCATAATAGCTTTGCGCAACGCCCCAAATGGCATAAGGATTTTCCGATTCTTCCGGCGTATTGTTTTTGCCAGAAGATGTACAGCCAAAAAAGCAAAAGGCGACGAAGATTAAAGCGAGGAGAAGCATCAATATTTTTTTCATATCCGTTACTCCTGACATAGGAAGATGATTTTCTTTAGTATAGCATATTTTAGCGCGGGGAGAGGAAGAGAGATTGGGGGTAAAAATAAATATAGAAAAACTTGTTATTTTCCACCAAATGTGGGATAATGACCACAACAGAAAATATGGCGCAGCAAACAGGGAGTTCACGGTTGTCGCTGCGCCAAAAACAGTATGCTCAATACAAAATTGAGGCAAAAACAAAGGAGGAGATTTTTATGAAAGGAAACCCGAAACTAATTGACACACTGAATGCTTTGCTGGCAGATGAACTGACCGCCATTAACCAGTATATTGTACATGCAGAGATGTGCGAGGATTGGGGCTATGACCAGCTGCATGCAGCATTTGAAAAAAGAGCCATTGCGGAGATGAAACATGCTGAAAAGCTCATCGGCAGAATTCTCTTTTTGGAAGGTACACCTGTTGTGGATACATTAAACGATATTCACATTGGCGCAGCAGTACCGGCGCAGCTGCAAAATGACTGGAACGCAGAATCCAGCACAATTAAGGCATACAATGAAGCTATTGTTCTGGCTGGCGAAGTAAAAGATTACGCAACGCGGGATATTTTGATGGACATCTTGAACGATGAAGATGCACATATTGATGAAATTGAAGAGATGCAAGATCAAATTGAACAAATGTCTCTTGAGATTTTCCTATCCACAAAAGCGTAAGTTGATTTGTAATGCAGTATGAAAAATAGCATGAGTTGTAAAAAGCCGCCTTTGGCGGCTTTTATGTGTTTTGGAGGGGAGGAGTAACACGACACAAAAACCCCACACATGCTTAGTATGTGAGGTTTGGAGTGAAGTTCACTTCGACGTGGAATATCTTGACAATTTAGATGTCGCGTATTTGGGCAAAAAATAGCGCAACCCACAAACGTGAATTGCGCTATTGGGTCCTGTGTCACGCTGGTGTGATGTGTTGACATAAAAGATGCCACCTCGAAATCACTTTATACAGGCGTTTTAGGACGCTTTATAGATAGTCTAGTCATTTCGCACTTCCCATTGGAATAGTATGTCATTCTGATATAGCTCAATTAGCTTAACAAGTACGCAGAAATCGGCTCTTGATGGCTTGATCACGGCAACCATATCTTTTTTCATTCGTGCAAAATGGCTCGGAAACCTAAATACCATTGGGTCTGTTATATCAGAAAAATCAGTTGCACCAGAGGCAACTCTAATAGCTCCATTCTCACTTAAAAGATCAACACAACCGTGCATAGCCTGTAAGGAAGACCATCGAAAATCAATCGTTCTTAAATCAGTTTTTGAAAATTGGACCGTCAGATTTGTTCCACCATGTACCACAGGGATACGTCTTTTGCCGGGCCCAATTAGTTTGTCAAATTTACCATACTCAAAGGTTTCTTCCTCTACAGCAACCCTTAGGTCTCGATTGAAAAAACTTACGCCAATTTTATTGTCTAATAATGCTTTATAACCTTGCGAATAAATGTTTCCATTTGGATCCAACACACCAATAATAACTTTTGTTATTCCAGATACAATAATTAAGTCGGTGCAAGATTCAAATGATTGATCATCTTTCAAGGTTACGCATGGCTCTAGTGTGGTATATAGGGATGATTCTGCTAATTGTTCATGGTTTAATTTTTCAATCGCCACCCTTTCTGCGTGAATGTTTGTTCTTTCTCCTCTGTAGCCCGTGGATAAAACTGCGCCATCCTTTGCGATTACAGCACCAACCCTCGGAAATTCAATACATTTCAAGTGTTCTTCAATGGCAATTTTCATTAAATCTTTTTGTGAGTATTTCTTACACATGATTTCTCCTTATCAACATCGGATTATAGCATAACACGCAGTAGCATTCGCGAGTTATAGCAATTCAATTATATCACACATGAAAAAGGAGAAGCTATATGGGCGCAAGTTTACATTTAAGCCAAATTCGCATTTTTGCAGAAGCTTGTCTAGAAAATTCGAAAGCGCTTCACGATTAAAAACGCTGGTATCAAGGCATTTTAAGCAAAAGAAAACGGCCGCTTCCGAACTCGGAAGTTCAGATTGCGACCACTATTTTTCTGGTGTACCCGAAAGGATTTGAACCTTCGGCCTTTGGAGTCGGAGTCCAACGCTCTATCCAGCTGAGCTACGGGTACAAGTGCTTTGCTATCATAGCACATTGGAAAAAAGATTTCAATCACAAAGTATATGAGAAAAATATGAAATGCTCCCTAAAAAATGAACGAAAAAGCGTGCAGTTACGTCTCATATCAGGTATGATAAGAACAGAAAAGCAAAAGAGGTTATTTATTTGATTAACGGTAATACAACAGGCGTAAGGCAATATATATTAGAGGAAATGGAAGCACTTTATGAAATGCATTGCGATCGCAATACGTTTATTTCGGCTACACTGATAGAAGCGCTGGCAAAATATACAGAGTTGTTGGGGCGTGAAATTTCAGTATTTTTATCTCGTAGTGGGAAAGTCATGGATGTTTCCATCGGAGAAAAAGACAATGTAACGCTGCCGTTCATGCGTCGGCGCAGGGGAAGCTTAGGGTTATCCGGCATTCGCTGCATTCATACGCATCCCAATGGCACTTCGCAACTTTCGGATGTGGACATTGGAACGTTACTTTCCAGCAGATTGGATGCCATGGCGGCAATTTCGGTGCGAGAAGGGGAAGCAAAGAGCATTCACGTTGCCATGATTGGGCAGACGCTTTCTTCGCCTGTTGGCTTTGGGCCATTTTATATTCATCGCATTCCCAACGCATTTTTGATGGAAGAGATAGAACGGGCGACTGTGCGCGTTGTAGAGGAGATTCGCCTTTCAGATACGCGAGAAGCAAAAGAGCGGGCCATTCTTCTGGGGCTTACAGCGACAGAAGAAGAGATGAACGAGTTGGCGCTGCTGGCAGAAACAGCAGGAGCAGAAGTTGTAGGGGAAGTAACGCAGATGCGCACGCGAGACGCGGCGTATTATGTGGGCAAAGGAAAGTTAAAAGAGCTGCAACTCATGATTTCAGCGGCAGAGGCGGATATTGTTATTTGCAACGACGAGCTTTCTGCCATAGAAGTGCGCAATTTGGAAGACATGTTGGGCGTGAGCATTGTGGATAGGACAGTGCTTATATTAGACATTTTTGCAAAAAACGCGAAAACGCGAGAAGGTAAGCTGCAAGTGGAGCTGGCGCAGCTACAATATAATTTGCCGCGGCTACTGGGAACAGGCACAATGCTTTCCAGATTGGGCGGGGGTATCGGCACAAGAGGGCCGGGCGAGACCAAGCTGGAAGTAGATCGCAGAAGAATTCGGCGGCGCATTTTTGAACTGGAACAAGAGATTAAAAAACTGACTGGGCAGCGGGCGTTACGGCGAGAGCAAAGAGAAAAGAATCGCATGACAGAAATTGCGCTTGTCGGGTATACCAATGCAGGCAAAACCAGCTTGCTCAATGCGTTGGCGGATGAAACCCAGCATGCAGAAAACAAACTGTTTGCAACGCTTGACCCTGTAACGCGGCGCGTAAAACTGCCCAGCGGGAAAGAGGTTTTGGTAACAGATACTGTAGGGTTTATCAGCAAACTGCCCCATGCGCTCGTTAGCGCATTTCGTTCTACGTTGGAGGTGGCGACGCAAGCAGATGTATTGCTGAATGTGGCAGATGCGGCAAACCTGGAGCGAGAAATGCAAAATGAAGTGGTATCTGAAGTATTGCGTGATCTTGGCGCAGGGGATAAGAAGCTATTAAGCGTTTATAATAAAGCGGATCTTTTGGAACCGGGCGCGCCCAGAAAAGAAGGCGTGTATTATGTTTCGGCAAAAACAGGCGAAGGCATAGAAGCACTTTTACAAGCGATAGAAACAGCGATTCGCCCGGAGTTATTGAAAGTAAAAGTTTCGCTTTCTTATCAGGAAGGCGCGAAGCTGGCAAAAATACAACAATACGCAGAGAAGATTGCAATTGAATATGAGCCCGATTTCATGAGGATTGAAGCAGAACTGCCAAAGGAACAGGCGATACAGATTTTAAAATAGTAAAAGCAGATATAAAAAAAGAGCCAAATTGGCTCTTTTTTTATTAGGAAGAAATGTTTCCTTTAGAATTTTACCTTTTCTGCTAGGAATGCTTTCAAATTTGCAATAGGGACACGCTCTTGCGCCATGGTATCTCGATCTCGAATGGTAACGCAGTTATCTTCCAGTGTTTCAAAATCCACTGTAAAGCAGTAAGGCGTTCCCGCTTCATCTTGGCGGCGATAACGTTTTCCGATGCTTCCTGAAACATCATAATCTACATTAAAATCTTGCAATAAATCCATATAGATTTCATCTGCTTTTCCCGATAACTTCTTTTGCAACGGTAAGATGGCTGCTTTGAAAGGCGCCAACGCAGGATGAAAATGCATTACTGTACGCACATCACCATTTTCCAATTCTTCTTCATCATAGGCTTCACACAAGAATGCCAGCGCCACACGATCTGCCCCAAGAGAAGGCTCGATGCAATAAGGCACATACTTTTCGTTGGTGATGGGGTCTTGGTATGTGAAGTTTTCACCGGAATGCTCCATATGCGCTTTTAGGTCAAAATCAGTCCGATCTGCAATGCCCCATAACTCACCCCAGCCAAAGGGGAAGAGGTATTCAATATCTGTTGTAGCATTGGAATAATGAGAAAGCTCTTCTGCAGAATGATCGCGCATACGGAAAGATTCTTCTTTGATGCCCAAATCTTTTAAAAATTGCTCGCAATAATTGCGCCAATAGGTAAACCATTGCATCTCTTCTTCCGGATGACAGAAGAATTCCAGCTCCATTTGTTCAAACTCACGCGTACGGAAGGTGAAGTTCCCAGGCGTGATTTCGTTGCGGAAAGATTTTCCCACTTGCGCGATTCCCATAGGCAGTTTGCGCCGCGTGGAACGGAGTACATTTTTGAAGTTGACGAAAATTCCTTGGGCTGTCTCCGGGCGCAGGAAGATTTCTGAAGCGCTATCTTCTGTAACACCTTGGAATGTTTTGAACATCAAGTTGAACGTACGAATGGGCGTAAACGCAGCCTTTGCGCCGCAAGAAGGGCAAGGGATATGCGCTGCAATAAAGGCTTCCATCTCTTCGTTGCTCATCAGCGCAGGATCCAGTTCTTCGTTGTTTTCAAAAGCATAATCTTCAATTAGTTTATCTGCGCGAAAACGCTCTTTGCATTCCTTACAATCCATCAGCGGATCGTTGAAGCCGCCCACATGCCCGGAAGCAACCCACGTTGTTGGGTTCATCAAAATGGCGGTATCTACCCCCACGTTATGGCGCGATTCTATGACGAACTTTTGCCACCATGCTTTTTTCACATTATTCTTGAATTCTACGCCCAACGGACCATAATCCCATGTATTGGCAAGCCCGCCGTATATTTCAGAACCTGCAAAGATGAACCCTCTTGATTTACATAACGCCACAATTTTTTCCATTGTCTTTTTGCGCTGTTCCATAATTATTCTCCTTTTTCTTTTGTATAAATAAAAAACTCTGCCAGAGTTAAGGGACGAAAGAATTCTTCCGTGGTTCCACCCTTATTGGCAAAGCCCGCTTCATTACTATATCGCTTTTTGAAAGTGCCGCCTGCGCATGCCGTTACAGTTTTCACCAACCACTGTATCTCTTAAAGCGGTACATGCACCATTTGCTTTCGCGATTTCTTATTTGATTAAGCCTCATTATAGAGCGAAGCAAGCGCTTTGTCAACAAGTTTAGGGCAAATGCTGGTTTGACTGAAAATTGCAACTTTAATTGCCCACCATTAATTACCAGTTATGTTTGTATTGTTCCCTTACTCTACCCAAAGGTGAGCGTAAAAAAATTAACTTTTCTCTATGCCGCCGCCATCATTTCATTTGCTGTCTTATAGCCATGAATTTTTCGGGGATAATTATTAACCCAGTCCTCTATTCGTTGTAATTCTTTAGCAGTCAGTTTCCCAATATCCGTACCCTTTGGAACAAACCGCCTGAGTATCCGATTGCCATTCTCGTTGCTTCCGCGCTCCCAGCTGCTGTATGGGTGGGCATAATAGACTTCACCACATCCGGCAGCCTTCTTGATTGCTTCGCTGTCTAGAAACTCACTGCCGTTGTCTGCTGTAATGGTCCTAATTACTGCAGAGAAATCACCTCCTACTCGCCGCCGCGCTCGTTTGATTGCCGCAATTACTTCTTTTTGTGTCTTATTCTTCACGAGCACATAAAGTGATTTTCTTGCCTTGCGCTCCACAAGCGTCAGTATGACTGGTTTCGTGCCCTGTTTACCAACAACCAAGTCGATCTCCCAGTGACCTGGTTCGCTCCGATCATCAGCCCCTTTGGGACGTTCTGTTATACTTTTACCGTTTCTGTTGTTTAGGGCAACAGTTCTTATTTTCTTGTAATCTCGCTTTTTAGCGCCATCCTTTTTGACCCACAGATCCTTATTTGTAACTTCACGAAAGATGCCCTTGTCGATATAGTTGTAGACCGTCTTGGTGCAGATTGTTGTCTTGTATGCCCAGCCTTTTGCTTTGAGCCTACCGATTATTACATCCGGTGACCATTTCTCGTTTTTAATTTTACTTTCGATGTGATCTGCTAGCTTCTGGTCGTTCCCTATTTTTAGCCCTCTGCCTTTATTCGCTGCCCGCTCTTCGTGCACCGTTTGCGCCCTGTCTGCCTTATACACTAGTTCTACGATATACAGAGGTGCATATTTGTTGTTGGTGGGATTTATCCGCTTTTGTTCAACTAGGCCGGACTTCAGCTCTCGCTCAATAGTCCGTCTGTCTCGCTTGGGGCTTAGTACATTTCCTATTTGTAAGGGAGTCAGTCCTTGTTCATACAGTGCCTCAATTTTATAGCGTTCTTTTTCAGAAATCTGTTTCCATTTTCGCTTGCCCATGTTATGCTTTTCTAGATCCATTCTGGTTCCCTCCAGTCGCTTTTGTTCATCAATTTAAGCATAACTGGTTTGACCGCAGAATGGGTCATTTTTTATTTGTTTGGGCAATTCATTTTACAACTTGCTCAAATG
Source organism: Christensenellaceae bacterium (assembly GCA_050952565.1). Lineage (GTDB taxonomy): Bacteria > Bacillota > Clostridia > Christensenellales > Christensenellaceae > QANA01. The sequence goes on along the minus strand of JBMNLE010000002.1, from coordinate 533,108 downwards.
CTGGTTTGACCCATATATGGAATGGTGTTATAATATTTACGGATTTCGTGCAACGCACGATCGGAGGATTTTTTTGATTGATACGACCTTATTAGACGCAATTTTGCCGTTGGTGACAAAGCCGGGACGTTATACAGGCGGCGAAATCGGCGCAGTTTATAAAGAAAAAGATGATTTGATTCGTTTTTTATGGGCATTCCCAGATGGTTATGAAGTGGGGATGTCCCATTTAGGTACGCAGATTATGTACCAACTCTTAAATGAGAGAGAAGATACTTATGTAGAGCGGGTATATGCGCCTTTTCCGGATATGCAAGCACAAATGGAAAGACACCAGATACCGCTTTTTTCTTTGGAGACAAAGCGCGAGGCCATGGCGTTTGACATCATTGGATTTAATTTATCTTATGAAATGTGTTACTCCACCGTGCTGCGTATGTTGCAATTAGCAGGCATTCCGCTGCGCACATGCAATAGAGACGAAAGTTTCCCGCTGATTATTGCGGGCGGAACTTGCGTGTTCAACCCGGAACCCATTGCGGATTTTATTGATTTATTTGTCTTGGGCGAAGGAGAAGAAGTAACAGAAGAATTGCTGGATTTATATAAAACACATAAAGCAGCAGGTTATCAAAAAGAAACTTTTTTAAAAGAAGCAGCAAAGATAGAAGGGATTTATGCTCCCAGCTTGGTGCAACCGCTTTATCATGAAGACGGTACAATCAAGGGATTTACAGGAGAATATGCTGCCGCAAAAAAACGATATGTAACCGATTTTGACAAAAGCTATTACCCGCCGCAAATGATTGTTCCCAACATTGATATTGTGCATGATCGCGTGGTGCTGGAGATTTTTCGTGGCTGCACGCGTGGCTGCAGGTTTTGCCAAGCAGGATTTTTATACCGACCCATTCGCGAACGGAAGAAAGAAACGCTGCTGGGGCAAGCAAAAACCTTAATTGAGCAGACAGGATACGATGAACTTTCGCTTTCTTCGCTAAGCTCGGGAGATTACAGTGAAATTGGTGCGCTTTCTTGCGAGTTATTGGATTTATTTGCGCAGGAATATGTGAGCGTATCCCTGCCTTCTTTGCGCGTGGATTCTTTTGCGCAAGAATATGCAGCGCGCATGCAGGATGCCAGGAAGAGTGGTTTTACTTTTGCGCCGGAAGCAGGCACGCAGCGGATGCGCGATATCATCAACAAAAACGTAACAGAAGAAGAAATCATGCGTGGCGTGGAATATGCTTTTTTGAGCGGCGCCAGTACGGTGAAACTATATTTTATGATTGGATTGCCTTGGGAGACATACGAAGACCTGGATGGCATTGCCGATTTGGTACACAAAATACGCGCACTCTATCAAAGTTTGCCCCGTGAAAAGCGCAGAGGGCAATTGAAAATCAATGTAGGGGTGGCATCGTTTGTGCCCAAACCGTTTACGCCATTTCAATGGTGGCCACAAGACACAGTAGAAGTTTTGCAGGAAAAACAGTTTTATCTGAAAGACAAGCTAAAAATAAAAGGGGTACGCTACAGCTGGCATGATGCACGGGTGAGTTTTTTGGAAGCTGTGTTTGCGCGGGGCGATCGTAAGCTGGCAGATGTTTTAGAATATGCCACATTGCATGGCGCGCAATTTGACAGTTGGCAGGATATGTTTTTGTATAACATTTATGAAGATGCTTTTGAAAAGACAGGAATCGACCCTGCTTTTTACGCCAATTGTGCGCGCGAATACGAAGAGATTTTCCCTTGGGATCACATTGACATTCATGTGAAAAAAGATTTTTTAATACGAGAATGCGAACGCGCAAAGCAAGAAAAGACAACGCCTGACTGCAGAGAAGGTTGCTTGCGCTGCGGAAACTTTGATGGAGTGTATTGTAACGCATGAAAAGAGTGGGCGTAAAATTTACGCGCGACGGATTCGCAAAATTTGTTTCCCATTTAGATATGCAGCGCATGTTCGCAAGAACATTGCGGCGGGCGCAGCTTCCGGTAAAATACTCGGAAGGCTTTAACCCGCATATCAACCTTTCTTTTGCAGCGCCGCTCTCTGTGGGCATGGAAACGATGGGCGATTACATGGAATTCTTTCTAACAGAAGAAAAAAACCTTGATCAGGCAAAAGCGCAAATGATAGAGGCTTTGCCGCCCTTTTTTGGCATCACGGCGGTAGGGGAAATGGCAGAAAAAGAAAAGAAGCTGATGGCGCTCACTGCAGCGGCAGATTACAGGCTTTTGGTAGAAGATGCAGCATTTTCAGCATGGATTGAAACGCTTTTGGCGCAGGAAAGCCATATCGTTACGCAAGAACGCAAAGGAAAGAAAAGAGAAGTGGATTTGCGCCCGCGCATATTGACGGCGGATATTGGCAAACAGGAAATAAAGCTGCGTGTAAAGCTGGGAGATAACATGACGCTAAACCCGCTACTATTGTTAGAAACATACGAGGCGGAAAAAGAAACGAAAGTAAACCCGTATCGGTTGCAAAGAGATGAAATATACATGGAAAGAGAAGGGGCATTTTTGCCGCTGGAAACACTGTTTCGCATGTTATAAATATTTTGGTTGGATGGTTGAACATGGAGAGAATAATTGTTGCAGATGTCAATATGCATGAAGCAAGGGTTGCCCTTTTAGAAGATGGCGATCTGGTTGAGCTGCAAGTAGAACTACGAGGCAACGAACGGCTGGTGGGAAACATTTATAAAGGACGCGTGGTCAATGTCTTACCCGGCATGCAGGCAGCGTTTATTGATGTGGGGCTGGATCGCAATGCATTTTTATATGCCGGCGATATTTTGGCAGACAAAGCAGATTTTGAGTTTCCCGAAAAGAAGGAAGAAGAAGTTGCCAAAGATTTGAAAAAGACTTGTATTTCAGACATGATTGAAAAGGGTGAAGAAATAATCGTGCAAGTCTTAAAACAACCGGGCGGCAGCAAGGGCGCACGGGTTACCACACATATTACACTGCCCGGGCGCATGATGGTACTCATGCCTACCGTAGATCACATTGGTGTTTCCCGCAAAATTGAAGATGAAGCAGAGCGAGACCGCTTAAAGCATGTCATCGGCGAAATAAAACCTGAAGGCATGGGTATTATTGTACGAACGGCAGCGGTTGGCTGCGACGAAGCAGAGCTAAAAGAAGAAGTTATTTTTTTGGCGCGGCTCTGGGAGCGGGTATTAAAACGCGCTTCGCTTGTTTCTGCGCCGCGGGTTATCCATGCAGAGGAGACGCTTTTGTTCCGTGCGGTGCGGGATATTTTTACGGCTGATGTGAATCGTTTTATCATCAACGACAAAGAGTATTACGAAAAAGTTTTGACGGTTACAGAAATTACATTGCCGCACATTGCCGATAGAGTAGAACTCTACCCGGAAACAGGGAATATATTTGATGATTTTGATATAGAACATAAAATTGACAAAGCTTTTCACAGAAAGGTTTGGATTGAAAACGGTGCGTATCTCGTCATAGATGAAACTGAGGCGCTTACCGTCATTGATGTAAACACAGGAAAATACATTGGAGACGATAGCCTGCAAGAGACGATTTTGAATACAAACGTTGCGGCGGCAAAAGAGGTTGCCAAGCAGCTGCGCTTAAGAGATATTGGTGGGATTGTGGTCATTGACTTCATTGATATGGAGGAACATGCAAACGAAGACATCGTTGTCGCGACGCTGGAAGAAGCGCTGCGCAAAGATAGAACCAAAACAAACGTACTTGGGTTCACTGGACTCGGGCTGGTGGAAATGACGCGCAAAAAGACACGGCGCAAACTTTCTACTTTGTTACAAAAAGATTGCCCTGACTGCGGCGGCAGCGGCAAAGTATTCACACCACAAGCCATGGCGATGCGCGTACGCAGGGAAGTAAACCGTTTTATGCGGCATACAGATGCTAAAAAATATGTTGTGGAAGCGGCGCCGGAAGTGGTGGAATACATCGAAAAATGCAATGATAGAAAGCTATCTATTTTGGACCCGCAAGAGGAAAAGAAATTCTACATCAGCGCCAATAAAAAGATGGGGCGAGAAGGCTGTAAAGTTGCTGTATTTACCGAAGCGGTACAAAAAGACAGCAAACAAAATGCCCATGTATTTTTCTAAAAGGACACAGATATTTTGGCATGAAAATCCTATTGCAAAAGCAATTTTCTTATGATATACTATGTAATAGAAAAATACTCTTAACTGGAAGAGTGGGGCATCCCACTCTTTCTATATGTTGAGAAACTTTACGGAGGCAAGGTTGGCAAATCGCGTAGAAATACAAGTAAAAGAGATTGTGGAAGAGACGATAGAAAAGCTGGGGTATACGCTTTTTGAAGTTGCTTATGACAAAAAGAAAAACCAAGTTTCTGAGCTTGTCATTTACATTGACCATGAAGCGGGGATTACGCTAGAAGATTGCGAGACAGTCAGCGTAGCCATTGACCCGCTGATAGAGGCGGCAGATCCCATTGAAGAATCATACGTGATGTGTGTCTCTTCGCCGGAGATTGATCGCCCATTAAAAACGACAGAAGATTTTACTTTGCAGTTGGGCGAAAAAATAGAAATAAAGTTTTACCAGAAAGTAAACGGAAAAAAAGAATTTGTAGGGGTTTTAAAAGAAGTAACAGAAGAAGAGATCACGCTGGAAGTTCCCTCGCTTGGCGAAGTTACTTGGGCGCGAAAGAAGATTGCACTGGCACGCCCCTATATTGAAGTATAAGGAGAAAAACGATGAACGCAGAATTCATTACAGCACTGGACGATATTGAAAGAGAAAAAGGCGTAGAAAAAGAAGTTTTACTGGATGCGATTAAAACGGCGCTGATTTCTGCATATAAAAGAAATTTTGGCGCGACGCAAGAGGCGCGAGTAGAAATAGATGAAGCGACAGGAGAAATCAAAGTTTTCGCACAAAAAGTTGTGGTAGAAGATTTGTTTGATGATACCTTTGAAATCAGCCTAGAAGACGCCAGAAAAATTAACATTGCATACGAGCCGGGTGATATCATTGAAGAAGAAGTTACACCGGATTCTTTTGGGCGGATTGCAGCGCAAACGGCAAAACAAGTTGTTGTACAGCGCATTCGCGAAGCAGAACGCGGCGTGATTTATGATGAATTCATTGAAAAAGAAAGCGAGCTCATGTCGGCAGTTGTATTGCGGCAAGAGCGCGGCAGTTATTATATGGCGCTGGGGCGCGCAGAAGGCATTATGCCCTTAAAAGAGACAATTCCTGGCGAACGCTATGAAACAAACATGCGCGTAAAAGTTTATGTCATTGAAGTAAAAGATAGCGCAAAAGGGCCACAGATTGTGGTTTCCCGCTCACATCCGGGGTTGATCCGCCGGTTGTTTGAACTAGAAGTGCCGGAGATTAGCGAAAACCTTGTGGAAATCAAAAGCATTGCCCGCGAGGCAGGGAAACGGAGCAAAATCGCCGTTTACGCGGAAGATGAAAACATTGATGCAGTGGGCGCCTGCGTGGGCGCGCGCGGCAGCAGAATTGGGCGTGTGGTAGAAGAATTAAGCGGCGAGCGGATTGATGTCATTCCCTGGAGCGAAGATTCGGCAGAATTTATCGCCAATGCACTTCGCCCGGCGCAGGTTTTGATGACGCGGGTAGACGAAGATACAAAAGAAGCAGAAGTCATTGTGCCGGACAATCAGCTTTCTCTTGCCATCGGCAAAGAAGGGCAAAACGCAAGGTTGGCAGCAAAACTAACCGGTTTTAAGGTAGACATCAAATGTCAATCTGATATGTCAGAGACCATGTTCGGTGATTTTGGCGATTATGACGAAGATGAATACGATGATGAAGAATACTATTTAGACGAAGAAGCATATGATGATACAGAAGAATACGAAGAAAGTTCTGAAATGCTTGACGAAATAGAAGTATTAGAAGATGATGAAGAAATGCTAGAAGAGATGGAAGAACTTGAAATACTGGAAGAGGCAGAAGAAGCGCTTGCAGAACTGTTAGAAGAAGATGAAGAGATCGCAGCATCGGAAGAAGCATAGGAGCTTAGTATGGCAAAGACAAGAAAAACACCTGTTCGCATGTGTGTTGCTTGCAGAGAAGGAAAGCCAAAAAGAGATTTAATTCGTGTGGTAAAAAACAAAGAAGGCGAAATTTCTATTGATACCACGGGAAAAGCGCAAGGCAGAGGCGCATATATATGCCCGGATCTGGCATGTTTAGAAAAGGCATATAAAATAAAAGCCTTGCATCGTGCGCTAGAAACAGAGATTGATGAAGAAACATTTGAAGGGCTAAAAAGAGTTATTTTAAGGCGGGAAATTATTGGATAAAGTTTTTACACTTATTGGGTTTGCCATGCGTGCAGGAAAAGTAGTGCGGAGTTATACAGGCGTAGAAAAAGGTACGCTGCAGCGCAAGATAAAGCTCATATTGGCAGATGAAAGCCTTAGTGAAAATACAACAAAAAAGTTATTACAACTTTCAAAAAACAGCGGCATTCCTTTTTATGCAATTGGGCCGGCAGAAAGGTTAGGAAGACAAATCGGAAAAGAAAACACAAAAATCATCGGCATAACGGATAAACAATTTGCAGAAAAGATGGAAGAACAAATGAATGCGCATAAGGGAGGTAGTGCAGTTGAGTAAAATGAACATATTAGAAATGCATAAATCATTAAAACAGTTTGCGGAAACCGTTCTCACAGAAGCGGATAAAACGATAGAAGACGCAAAAGAAAACGTAAAAGAGGCAAAGCGGCTGGAGCCTGCTCTGTTAGAGCGCATTGAAGAGAAAAATGTGGCGATGCAAGCTGCCAAACAAGAAGAAGCAGAAGCTGTGGAAGCTGCGCCAGCACCTGTAGAAACAGTTGTTGCGGAAGCAAAAGAAACAGTAGAAGCAGCAGCGCCTGTAGAAGAAGCGCCGAAAAAGAAAAAGACAGTTGCCAAAAAACAAAAAGAAGATTCAGCTGATACGCTTTTAGAAGATAAAAAAGAAGAAAAGAAAGAAAAGGTTGAAAAAACAGAGCGCCAAATGGAACAAAAAGTCAAAGTAGAAGAAGCGAAGAAGCCTAAAAAGGCAGCAAAAGCGGAAGCGGTAGAAAAACCCGCAAAAAAAGAAGAGACAGCAAAACCAAAAGCGGCAGCGACACCTAAAAAAGCAAGCAACATTAACGTCTTTATTCCGGATATGAAGCCGATGAAGCCGCAAATTCGCGTTGTACGTTCGGCAGAAGATGAAGCAGAAGAGCAGAAGAAAAGAGACGCGCAAAGAAAGAAAACAAAGGAAACTACAGAAAGAGCGGCAGAACGCCCGAGAAACGCTGCCGGCAGACGGCAACCAAGAGAGGGCGATACACGCCAAGCACGCCCAGGGCAAGCGCGGCAGCCAAGAGAAGGCGGCACGCAAGAACGCAAGCCAAGAAGAGATGGCGCAGCGGCAGGTGGAAGCACAGCGCCAGCGGCAGGAGAGACACGCCGCCCGGTAGTGAAGCGTGCGCCCAGCACACAAAAGCGTCAATCCACATATGATGCCAGAAGAAAAAATTCAAAAGATGAGATTGCAGCGCGCCGCAGAAGAGCCGCCATCAATGAAAGCGCTTCTCGTGGAGATGATGAATATCGGCGGAGAAGAAATAGAAAGCGCGCACAAAAAGAACAGAAAACAATCATTGAGCCAATCGTAATCGAAAATGCTATCATTACAGGCGATACGGTTTCCATTAAAGTACTTTCAGAACGCATTGGTAAACCCGCAGCAGAGATTATCAAAAAGCTATTTTTGCTGGGTATGATGACCACCATCAACTCTGAAATTGACTTTGATACTGCGGCGCTTGTTGCCAGCGAATATGACATTACACTGGAACAAAAGCTGGAGCAAACAGCAGAAGATGTACTGGCTGCCGGTGCAGATGAAAGCGAAGAAGATGATGATAACCTGGAAAAACGCCCGCCGGTTGTTACGGTCATGGGGCATGTTGACCACGGAAAAACATCACTGCTCGATATGATTCGAAAAGCCAAAGTGCAAGAAGGCGAAGCCGGTGGCATTACCCAGCATATTGGCGCGTATATGGTAGATTTAAACGGCGAAAAGATTACATTTTTAGATACGCCGGGGCATGAAGCCTTTACGGCAATGCGGGCGCGGGGCGCACAAGCGACAGATATTGCAATTCTTGTGGTTGCAGCGGATGACGGTGTAATGCCGCAGACCATTGAAGCCATCAACCATGCGAAATCTGCAGGCGTTCCTGTGATTGTTGCCATCAACAAAATGGATTTGCAAGGCGCAAACCCGGACCGCGTAAAGCAAGAGCTGACGGAATACGGGCTTGTTGCAGAAGAATGGGGCGGCGATACCATTATGGTTCCAGTTTCTGCGCTCACAGGTGAAGGCATTGATACATTGCTTGAAATGATTTTACTTGTTGCAGATGTGGAAGAATTAAGAGCAAACCCAGATCGCATGGCGCGGGGTATTATTATTGAAGCGCGGCTTGATCGCGGGCGCGGGCCGGTTGCAACTGTACTGGTGCAAAACGGAACGCTGCGCGTACAAGATACAATTGTTGCAGGTATGGCAGCAGGGCGTGTACGGGCAATGGTAGATGACAACGGGAATTCCATCAAAGAAGCAGGACCTTCTATGCCGGTGGAAGTTGTCGGGTTTTCAGATGTGCCGGATGCAGGAGATGTTATGCATGCGGTAGAGCAAAATAGTCTTTCTCGCCAAGTGGTAGAAGAAAGAAGAGAGCGGCAAAAAGCAGAAAAACTGAAAACCATCTCCAAAGTTTCGTTGGATGATCTGTTTACCCGCATTGCGGAGGGGCAGATACAAGACCTCAATCTTGTTGTAAAAGCAGATGTACAGGGCTCTGTAGAAGCAGTAACCCAATCGCTTGAAAAACTATCCAATGAAGAAGTGCGTGTGCGTGTGGTACATGGTGGGGTTGGCGCAATCAGTGAATCAGATGTTATGCTGGCCTCTGCAAGTAATGCCATTATTATTGGATTTAACGTACGCCCGGATGCTTCTGTAACTGCAGCAGCAGAGCGGGAGAACGTAGACATTCGCCTCTATCGTGTGATCTATAACGCCATTGAAGATGTTACAAAAGCCATGACGGGTATGTTGGCGCCGGAATATGTGGAAAATGTCATTGGACATGCGGAAGTGCGGCAAACCTTTAAGGTTTCTGCTGTGGGTACCATTGCAGGTTGTTATGTACAAGACGGCAAGATGACAAGAAACGCAGATGTGCGCTTGCTGCGCGATGGCGTAGTCATTTATGAAGGAAAACTTTCATCTTTGAAACGCTTCCAAGATGATGTAAGAGAAGTTGCAAGCGGCTACGAATGTGGGTTGTCGCTGGAAAACTTCAATGACATCAAAGAAGGCGATGTCATCGAGGCATCTGAAACCGTAGAAGTAGCGCGGACAGAATAATATAAAAGGAGCGTTCTTATGAGCACAAGAAGAACGGCACGCATTGATAACGAATTAAAGCGCATATTGGGCGAGGCGCTTATTGTAGATATGAAAGACCCGCGTATCAGCAAAATGACCAACGTTTTGCGGGTGGAAGCGACTTCTGATTTACAATATGCAAAAGTATATGTCAGCATATATGATACGCCGGAGCAAGTGAAAAGCACCATGGAAGCGCTTGTGCATGCGGAACCTTTTTTGCGCAGTAGAATCAATGATAAGCTAAAAATAAGGCGAATCCCTGTGTTACAGTTTATATTAGATACTTCCATCGAATACAGCGCGAAAATTTCAAAACTGATCGATGAAGTAACAGCGAAGGACAAAGAGCATGCAAAAACAGATACAGAGGATCGCCAGTAAAGTAAAAAATGAACATGACTTTCTCATTTTAGGGCATATCAGCCCGGATGGAGATACGTTAGGCAGTGGACTCGCGCTATTACTTGCCCTAGAACAAATGGGCAAGAGCGCGATTTTTGCCGTTGACGGAAGTGTACCGGAAAAGTTAAAGTTTTTGAAAAAATATGCATTTGTTTATAATGCAAAGACATTGCCCAAGTTTCAGTACCATACAGTCATTGCTGTGGATGTTTCAGATCCGGACCGCTTAGGGGAGTTTGAGCAGTATTATATGGAGCATGGCAATACGGTTGTCATTGACCATCATGTCACCAACAATGGCTTTGCCCATGAGAATTTGGTTTTGCCATATGGCGCGACAGGGCAAATCATATTAGAACTCATTGAAGCGTTGGGCGTTGCGTTGAATGTGGAGATGGCAAACGCGTTATATACAGCGCTTTGTACAGATACAGGAAATTTTTCTTATTCCAATACAGATGCTTCGCTACTGGCAGCGGCTGCAAAACTACGCGCAGCAGGCGCAGAAATCCCTTGGCTGATTGAAACCATTTATAAACGACGTTCTTTTGGCGCAACCAAGCTCATCGGGCAAGCCATTGACCGCATGCAGCTGACAAAGAGCAAAAAGATTGCATATACGTATATTGAACAAAAAGATTATGAAACGCTACAGGCCTTGGCAGAAGATACAGATGAGCTGGTCAATTACGCAAGAGAAGTTGAAGGCGTAGAGATTGCCGTGTTTATGCGGCAAATTGGTCCGGCGCGATATAAAATCAGCTTGCGCAGCAAACAATACGCAGATGTTTCAAGGCTGGCCAGTGAATTTGGTGGCGGCGGGCATAAATTTGCCGCAGGCTGTAACCTCAACGGCGAGCGCAAGGAAGTGGAAAAAAAGATTCTTGCAGCAGCAGAAAAATATATCAGATAAATGAATGGAATTATAAATGTATTAAAACCCCCGGGCATGACTTCGAGCGGTGTGGTTACTTTCTTAAAACGAGTATTGCAAGTAAAAAAAACTGGGCATGCCGGTACGCTGGATCCGGGCGCGGCGGGCGTGCTTGTTATTTTAATTGGGCGCGCCACAAGATTATCAGATTTTTTTATGGCTCATGAAAAAGAATATATTGCAGAACTGCATACGGGATGTGAAACAGATACGCTGGATAGTTACGGCGAAATCTTGGCATGTCAAGAAACAGAATCGTTGCAAGAAGAGGCGCTTGCGCGCGCATCTCGCTCTTTTGTAGGAGAGATTTGGCAGACGCCGCCGGCGTATTCGGCAGTGCGCATTGACGGGAAAAAATCTTATGCATTGGCGCGGGCAGGCATAGAGGCAGAACGAAAACAGCGGCAAGTAACCATCAGCGATATTTGCATCAAATCTGTTGCGGCGCAAAAGGCTTTGCTGCAAATTGTTTGCAGCAAAGGAACCTATGTGAGAACGCTTCTCCATGATATAGGAAAAGAGATGGGCATGCTGGCGTATACTTCATTTTTGCTGCGCAGCAGATCAGGGAACTTTCATGTACAAGCGGCCTTTACGCTGGATGAAATAAAGCAGATGGCAGAGCAAAAGGACTTTTCTTTTTTGTTGGCGCCCGAAGAGACGCTAGGCGAGCTACCAATGGTGCGCATTGGCAAAGAATATATCTTTGCTTTGGAAAACGGGCAAAAAATAGAAGTAGAAGTAAACGAACCGCGCTTTCGCTTATATGCCGGTGATATATTTTTTGGAATTGGCGAAAAGCAAGGCGCATATATTAAACTAAAAACGGTTTTACGGTAAAAATGGAATTATTCAAAAGAGAGATTGGGAAAAACAAAAACAATGCAGTTGCCATCGGCACCTTTGATGGATTACACATTGCGCATCAAGTAATTTTGGCGCAACTGAAAAGTGCTGCAGAAGCATTAGGTGGTAACGCCATTGTTTATACATTTTACAATGTACCGGCTGCTTTTTTTGCGCCTACCAAAAAAGCATTGTTTACAAAAACAGAAAAAGTAGCGGCATTTCAAAAGACAGGCATTGATTACCTTGACATACATACATTTAACGCTACGTTGGCAAAAACGCCAAGGGAAGCGTTTGCTGATTATTTGGTGGATACATTGGGCGCAGCAACCGTTGTGGTGGGATATGATTTTCATTTTGGCGCAAATGCAGCGGGAGATGCACGCTTTTTACAAGCATATTTGGCAAAGAGAAGGGTTGCGGTAGAAATCATAGAAGAAGTTGATTTGGACGACATCCCCATCAGCAGCACCTACATCAGAAAAGCCTTGCGTATAGGAGATGTTACAGCTGCGGCGCGTATGCTGGGTAGGCCGTACAGCATGGCAGGAGAGGTTGTAACAGGCAGAAAAGTGGGCCGAACACTGGGGTTTCCAACCATTAACATGGAAATTCCGGAAGAGAAATTGGCGCCAGAGTACGGGGTTTATGCAACAGAGGTTATCATTGCGGGGAAATGCTATCAAGGTGTTACCAACATTGGGCTGCGCCCTACAGTAGAGACGCGGGAAAACGTTATTTGTGAGACGTACTTATTTGATACAGAAGAAAATTTTTATGGCAAAACAGCCGAGGTTTTCTTTTTGCAGCAAATCCGCAGGGAAGAGAAATTTTCCTCCCTGCAAGCTTTGCAGGAGCAAATTGAAAAGGACAAAAGGGCAGCGCAGATATATTTTGCAAATAAAAAGAGCAGCGGCGAATAACCCGTTGCTCTTTTTATAATGTATTTAGCCCTGCTTACGGCATGATATTGCCGGCAGAACGATAGATTTCATACCATTCTTCTCTGGAAAGCGTAATATTTTTCGTTGCACAAGTATCCGCAATGCGCGCAGGGTTCATGGAACCGATGATGACCTGAATACGGGCGGGGTGGCGTAAAATCCAAGCAGCTGTCATGGCGTTTTCATTGGTGCCTTTTTCTTTTCCAATGCGGCGCAATGTATCTGTAAGCGCATCATACTTGGGGTTGTTAAAGAAAACGCCTTCAATATTACCATATTGGAAAGGAGACCAAGCTTGAATTGTGATATCATGTAGCCTGCAATAATCGAGCAGCATGCCATCATGATGCACCGAACCCGGCGTTTGCATATTAACTTGCAGCCCCACATCCACCATACCAGTAAAGGCAGGGGAGAATTGCAACTGGTTGACGATTAGTTTCTGATTGAGATATTTCTGCAAAAGCGCAATTTGCATGGGATGTTGATTGGAAACACCAAAGGCGCGGACTTTCCCGCTTAACTGCAAAATATTAAATGCTTCTGCAACTTCTTCCGGTTCCACCAATGCATCCGGGCGATGCAGCAAAAGTACATCAAGATAATCGGTATTGAGGCGAGTTAGGCTGCCTTCAACTGCTTCTAAAATATGTTCTTTTGAAAAATCAAAAAACTGATCGCGAATGCCTACCTTGCTTTGGATAAACACATTTTCCCGGTTAATGCCGGCGATTTTGAAGCCTGCAGCAAAAACAGCTTCAGATTCTCCACCGCCATAAATGTCCGCATGGTCAAAAAAGTTAATGCCGTTTTCATAGGCTGTGGCAATGACATGCGCGGATTGATCATCGCTTAGTTCATCCATGCGCCAGCACCCCAGCGCGATTTCGGAAGCCAACAGATTGCTGTTGCCAAGATTGATTTTTTTCATAACGAACCTCCTTTGTCTTATAATAATATTCGCGGCAAGCAAAACATATCCTGCTTTTACTGGGAAGAAAAGCAATCGTAAAAAAGATTCTTGAAGACAAGGGAAGAATGCTTTGACACCAAGGGGTTATCTATGTTAAAATACATAGCGTTGAACCGAATACTTGGTTTTGCGAAACCCGATGCAATACAAGGTAATCGGCGATTATGTAATTTTGGGAGGTTCTATTATGGGACAAATTGATAAGACTGCAATCATTGCAGAGTATGCAACACATGAAGGCGATACAGGTTCGCCGGAAGTACAAGTCGCGATATTAACAGCGAGAATCAATCACTTAATAGAGCATTTGCGCACACATCATAAAGACCATCATTCACGCCGTGGTCTACTAAAAATGGTTGGTGCCAGAAGAAGTTTGCTCGGTTACTTGCAAAAGAAAGATATTGAAAGATATCGTACTTTGATTGGGCGCTTGGGCTTAAGAAGATAACAGAAAAGAAAACGGATATAGGGCGGGGTTTCCGCTCTATATTTTTATCTTCGCAATTTATAACATCGTATCAAATAAAAATGATATATAAAAACAGTGGACGGTGTCCACAAGGGAGGTAACATGAAGGAAAATCATGTATTTACAATGGAACTGGGCGGCAGAACCCTTACTGTAGAATCCGGCAAATATGCGGAACAAGCAGATGGCTCTTGCCTCGTAAAATGTGGCGATACAGTTATTATGGTATCGGCAACAAGCGCGAAGACCCCAAGAGAAGGGATTGACTTTTTCCCGCTCAGCATTGAGTTTGAGGAAAAAATGTATTCGGTGGGCAAAATCCCCGGTGGATTTATTAAAAGAGAAGGAAGACCTTCTGAAAAAGCGGTTTTGGCTTGTCGGCTCATCGACAGACCTTTGCGCCCGCTTTTCCCAAAAGGTTATTATAATGATGTACAAGTCATCGCGACGGTATTGTCAGTAGACCCTGATGAGGCGCCGGAAGTATATGCCATGATCGGCTCTTCTGTTGCATTATCCATTTCAGGCATTCCCTTTGCAGGGCCAACAGGTTCTGTTGTGGTAGGGTATGTGGATGGGCGTTATGTCATCAACCCCAATCAAGAAGAACGCGCAAAGAGCGCATTGCATTTAACAGTTTCCGGTACGAAAGATGCTGTCATGATGGTAGAAGCTGCAGCAAATGAGCTGTCAGAAGCAGAGATGCTGGAAGCGATTTTGCTGGCGCATGAAGAAATCAAGAAGATTTGTGCGTTTATTGAAAACATCAAAGCAGAAATTGGAAAGCCTGAAAAAGAAGTTGAATATTACGAAATTCCTGCAGAGCTAGATGCAGCGGTGCGTGAAAACTTCTATGGCCGCATGGAATGGGCGATGGATACCACAGAACGCAGCGTAAGAGAAGAACGGGAAAACCAAGTAAAAAAAGAAGCATATGAATTCTTTGCAGAAACATACCCGGACAGCAAGAAGGACATTGGCAATAGCCTATATGCCGTTATGAAAGAAATTGTACGGGATAAAATTGTGAACAAAGGCATTCGCCCGGATGGCAGAGATTATGAAGAAGTAAGAGATATTTGGTGTGAAGTTGGTGTTTTGCCGCGCACACACGGCAGCGCTGTTTTTACACGCGGGCAAACGCAAGCTTTGAATATTGTAACACTTGGGCCCATTGGAGATGGACAAACGTTAGATGGGATTTCAGAAGAAACCTTTAAGCGTTATATGCACCAATACAATATGCCGCCGTATTCTACAGGAGAGGCAAAGCCAATCAGAAGCGCCAACCGAAGAGAAATCGGACATGGCGCATTGGCAGAAAGAGCAATCTTGCCCATGCTACCTTCTGAAGAAGAATTCCCTTACGCCATTCGCGCAGTATCAGAAGTATTAAGCTCCAACGGCTCTACTTCACAAGCCAGCGTTTGCGCAAGCTCTTTGGCGTTGATGGATGCAGGTGTTCCCATGAAAGCTGCCGTTGCAGGCACAGCCATGGGGCTCATCAAGCAAGATGACAAGGTTGTTATTTTGACGGACATCCAAGGATTTGAAGATTTCTTAGGAGATATGGACTTTAAAGTTGCGGGCACCTCAAAAGGGATTACTGCCATTCAGATGGATATCAAAATAAAGGGCATTGACAAGGAAGTTTTGGAGCGCGCGCTGGAACAAGCATTGCGTGGGCGCCTGCATATTTTAGACAAAATGAATGAAGTTTTGCCGGCAGGGAGAGAAGAACTTTCAACGTATGCGCCGAAAATCATCCAATTTAGCATTGATCCTGATAAAATTCGCGATGTCATTGGCAGCGGTGGAAAGACCATCAACCGCATCATTGAAGAAACCGGCGTAAAGATTGACATTGAAGATGATGGGCGCGTGTTTATTGCAACGCCAGATAGCGAAGCGGCAGCAAAGGCAAAGCGTATCATCAAAGGGATTGTCAGAAGCATTCAAAAAGGTGATGTTTATCTGGGTAAAGTTACAAGAATCATTCCAATCGGTGCGTTTGTAGAAATTGCACCGGGCAGAGAAGGGCTTGTACACATTTCAAAACTTGCGAAAGAGCGAGTTGAGAAAGTGGAAGATGTGGTAAAAGAAGGGCAAGAGATTCTGGTACGTGTACTGGAAATTGACCGCCAACACCGCATTAACCTCATTCATAGAGATGTTACCCAAGAAGATCTTGATAAATTCAACGCACAGTTGGAAGATTAATAACGTTAGAAAAGCAAAAAAAGTAAGTGCATAAATGCACTTGCTTTTTTTATATCAATGGCTAGGCAGAAACGAAGATGCTTGTTATAATGAAGCAACGTGAGGTGAAAGAATGTATTGTGAAAAGATATTAAAAAACGGCATTCGCTTTTTTGGAGAACAAAATAAGAATGCGCGCTCGGTGGCCGTTGGTATTTTTGTAAAAGCAGGGTCTGCGACAGAAATAGAAACGGAAAATGGACTTTCGCATTTTTTGGAGCACATGCTGTTTAAGGGGACGAAGAAACGGGACTATCAGCAGATTGCTGAAGATTTTGACCATTTGGGCGTACAGAGCAACGCTTATACGGCAAAAGAACTTACTTGCTATCATATTCGCGTCATTGACGATAAGTTATACGAAGCGCTGGATGTGCTTACAGATATGGTAGCGGCATCTACGCTACCCAAGGAGCAAGTAGAAAAAGAGCGTATGGTGATTTTAGAAGAAATCGCGATGACGCTGGACACGCCGGATGACTTGTTGATGGAAGAGCTGATGCAAAGCTTTTTTGCAGACACAGCATTGTCCAAAACCATACTAGGCCCAAAAGAGAAAATTGCTGCGTACCAGCGAGAAGATCTTTTCACATACCAAGAGAAATATTACGCGGGAAAGAACATGGTTGTTTGCGCAGTGGGGAACTTTGAAGAAGCAACGCTCGTTTCTTTTCTGGAAGAAAAATTAAGTGATATCAAGCCCGGCGAAACGCCGGTCAGTTATGAAAAAAATATGGAGTGGAAGCCGCAAAAGAAGCGGTTTTCGATTGAACGAGACATTGAGCAGGCGCATATTGGAATGGCGTTTCCCGGCGCCAGCTTGTTTGATGAAAATAGATTTGCTTATTCAATCGTCGCCACCATATTGGGCGGCAACATGAGTTCGCGCTTGTTCCAAAAAATAAGAGAAGAGATGGGGGCAGCCTATGCGGTTTATGCCTACCCCATGACTTATTCCGAGGCAGGCAGCATGGTGGTTTACGCGGGAACTTCCGCGCGGGAAAAAGAGCGGGTAGAAGAAGCCATTTTAACCGAGCTGAAAAAGATTAAAAAAGAAGGGATTACGCAGGCGGAGCTGGAATATGCAAAAATACAGCTTTCTGCCCAGTACGTTCTTGGGCAAGAGAGCGGGGCTTCTCGCTTAATGAGCTTGGGGCGCAATGTCCTTTTGTTGGGGCAGCCCCATACGGAAAGTGAAGTGCTGACGAAAATAAACAACATTTCAATGCAAGATATAAAAAATGTATTGGAATGTGCATTTTTGCCAGAAGAAGCGGTAACGGGAATTGTGATGCCCAAGAAATAACAACAAACGCCAGAAATAAGAAAAACTCCTCTAGCGAGGAGTTCTTCTTTTTGAGATTTGAAATTAGAAAGGATTAAGAGGGGATATCAATTAGTTTTAATACCAATTGATAAGTGTTAATGTCATTATAGCATATAAAAAATAAAAAGCAATACTTTTTTTCATTTTTTTTGGATTTTTTTCGATTTCATTATCATATGCTAGCGTTTTGTGTGAAAAGTGATTGTTGCGTGAAGAGAAAAAGCGTTGCTTATTGATATCTTTCATGATAAAATGGTTGAAGTTATCCGGCAGGGATACGCGGAAAGGAAGACAGTGTGGAAAACAAAAGTTTCTTTGAAAAGTATATAAAATTTTTCATTGCCGGCGCAGTTATTTTGGTATTGGCTGTCGTAGGCATTGGCGTAGGGACTTATATTTCCGGAAAATCATACGACACGTATGAACCGGGGAATACGCACTCCAATATCGCGGCCGGCGGTATTGTACTTACAACAGAAGATGGAACGGTTTACTTTGTGGCAGACAGCAAACTATACCGCAAAGACAGCGAAGACGAATGCACGCAGCTTACCGAATACGATGTAACAAGCCTGGTTGCCCATGGAGATTATTTATATTATATCAACTATACAGATGCAAGGCGCCCATATCGTATGAACGTAAATACCGGCGAAGACGAATGCATTACAGAAATCTCCAGCGGCAATACATCACTGAATATTGTAGATAATAGCCTTTATTTTGCTTCTTTATACGGAACCAATAATGAAGAAACGGGTATTTATAAGCTGGATATTGCGGCATACGAAGAAAGCAAAGCAAATAATGAGGCATATACGCCTGAACATGTGAACCTGGACTGGATTAAGCAGATGCTCTATTATGATGGACGGCTTTACTTTATCAATGATAGAGATTTTGGAAAGCTTTATTCCATTGACATCAATAATCCGGATGAGAGAGCGGTTTCCGTTGGGCGCGCAACCACTTGTTTTACTTTTTACGAAGGGTGGATGTATTATTCCAACGTTTATGGCGTTTATAAATGTAGACCGGATGGTACAAGGCGGCAGCAGCTAAGCGACAAGCGCGCTTCCATCATTCATGTGGCAGATGGCTATGTATACCACTGCTTAAAGGGCGGCGGCGCAGACGAAGCCAACCAAGAGCTTTATCGTACAAAACTGGACAAACCTATGACCAGCACAGAGATTGTCACAAAAGATGCTGCGGACCGTATGGGATACGCAGAAGACTATCTTTACTTTGAAAATCTCTATAAAAGCTTTACGCTTTATCGCGTTTCCAACGACAATAAAGTTTTTGAAAATGTAGAAGCGAAATTCCATATCGATTAAACAAAAAAAGCAGATGCATGCCGCATCTGCTTTTTTGTTACAAATGGATAACGAAATATTGATGGAATCCTCATTTGTTTTTGTTATAATATAGAGTATAGTGGCAAAAATGACAAAGGATAAGGTTTATGAGGAAAACAAAAATAGTTGCAACGCTAGGGCCGGTTGTCCATAGTGAAGAAAAGATTACAGCGCTCATCGCTGCAGGAATGGATGTGGCGCGGTTTAATATGTCTCACAGCACACACGAAGAGCATTTGGAGCGGTTCATTGCGCTCAAACAAGCGCGTAAAAAAGCAAACAAGCATGTGGCGGCGCTGCTGGACACCAAAGGCCCGGAAGTACGGTTGGGGTTGTTTCAGGGCGGAGAAGCCTACTTAGAAGAAGGCAGCACGTTTGTCTTAACGGCAGAAGAGGTTCTGGGAAACGAGAGCATTGCCAGCGTTACATATAAAAACCTTGCCCAAGATGTAAAACCCGGCAACAGCATTTTGCTGAGCGATGGCGAAATTGCGCTGGTGGTCACAGAAGTAAAAGAAGATGAAATTTATACTGTGGTGGTCAATGGCGGTAAAATCAGCGATCGCAAGGGCGTCAACACACCGGGCGTACACCGCAATATGGAATATTTGAGCGAGATAGACAAGCGAGATTTGCTTTTTGGCATTGGGCAAGGATTTGATTTTGTAGCAGCTTCATTTGTGGAATGCGTAGAAGACATGCAAGCGGTACGCCGGTTTTTAGATGAAAACGGCGGCAAAGAGATAAAAATCATCGCGAAAATAGAGAGTGAACGCGGCGTAGAAAATGCAGATGAAATCATTGCGGTAAGCGATGGTGTTATGGTAGCAAGAGGCGACATGGGTGTGGAGCTTCCGCTCTGCGAAGTTCCCATTTTACAAAAGCGGCTCATTCAAAGCGCGCATAAGGCAGGCGTTCAGGTGATCACTGCGACGCAAATGCTTGAAAGTATGATTACAAACCCGCGCCCTACAAGGGCGGAAAACACAGACGTTGCAAACGCGATTTATGACGGCACAAGCGCAGTGATGCTTTCCGGCGAGACGGCGGCAGGAAAATACCCTGTTGAATCTGTAAAGACCATGGCAGAAATTGCCCTGCGCACAGAAGAAGACATTAACTATAAGCGGCGCTTTTTGCGAGAAGATGGCTATGAAGTAAGAGGCGTGCCCGATGCCATTTCGCATGCTGCTTGTACCATATCGTATGATTTAAATGCAAAAGCGATTTTGGCCATGACCAAATCCGGCAATACAGCAGACCTTGTTTCCAAATTCCGCCCGGCAGTGCCCATTGTAGGATGCGCGGTGGAAGAGCGAGTGTTACGACAAATGAATTTATTCTGGGGCGTTGTACCCATTAAGGCAGATGAGCAAGTGGATCTGGATGTGATGATTGATCAGGCAATTCTTGGCGCGAAGAAAGAGGATTTGCTAGGAGAAGAGGATTTGGCGGTGGTGACGGCAGGTGTACCACTGGGGAAATCAGGGCTGACCAATTTGATTAAAGTTGAAACAGTAAAATAAAGCATAATGGAGGAGACAGATGCGTTGCATTTTTTGTGGACATGAAGAGAGTAAGGTAGTTGATTCAAGACCGCTGGACAATGGGCTTTCCATTCGCAGAAGAAGAGAATGCCTTAGCTGCGGCAAGCGATTTACCACATACGAAAAAACAGAACAAATGCCGGTCATGGTCATTAAAAAAGATGGCACCAGGCAAGCGTTTGACATTGAAAAAATCAAACGTGGGCTGATTAAGGCATGTGAAAAACGCAATGTTTCCATGGAAATGATTGATAATATGGCGCTGGAAATCGAAAAAAACATTCAAGACAGGGCAGATCAAGAAATTCCGGCAAAAGAAGTGGGCGAAATGGTCATGGAATCTCTAAAAGAGGTAGATGAAGTCGCCTATGTTCGGTTTGCTTCTGTATATAGAGAGTTTAAAGACGTTAGCACGTTTATGGCAGAAATTGAAAAGCTGATCAAAGAGAAATAACATGTTTGATAGAATAAAAGGGATTCAATATGGTTTTACAGAGCGGGAAAAAGATGGCGTAATATACTTTGTTGCACCTGCTTTAGAAGCATTGGGCGTTATTACGCATGGCTTTACCAGTCGCATTGGTGGGAAGAGCAAGCCGCCTTTTGATGCGCTCAACTTGAGTAGCAAGCGAGATCCTGATAAAGAAGCTGTAAAAGCAAACTTTTCCATTGCTGCGCGCAGTATAGGGGTAAACGAAGAAAAGCTGGTGGTCTGCAACTACGTGCATGGAAATAACGTGGAAGTAGTAAATGAAACGCATCATGGCATGGGGGTGACCAGAGAAAATAAGTTGTCCAGCTGTGATGGAGTGCTTGTAACAGATAAAAATACAGTGGGCGTAACGCTGCATGGCGATTGTACGCCTATTTTTCTTGCAGACAAAGCAGGGCGCGCAGCATGTGTTTGTCATGCCGGTTGGCGCGGCACAGAAGGCAATATTGTAAAAAATGCCATTGCTAAATTTAAGGAGTTAGGCATCGCCGCACAAGATATTTATGCTGCCGTAGGGCCCACAATTTCCGGCGCGCGCTATGAAGTAGGAAAAGAAGTTGCAGATTTATTTGACATATATGAGGGCGCTGTTGCAAAAAAAGACACGCGGTATTATTTAAGTTTGCCGCATGTCATCATCATGCAGCTCATTGCGCAAGAAATTCCGCCGGCGCAAATCACGTGGGCAGATATGTGTACCTATGAGAACGAGGGCTATTTTTATTCTTATCGGCGCGATGGGGAAAAATGTGGTGCAATGGGATCGTTCATTGCATTACAAGAAAAGTAAAAAGTGATAAGAAAAAGCGTAGACTTGTAGATATTGAGCAAGTTGTAAAATGAATTGCCCAAACAAATAAAAAATGACCCATTCTGCGGTCAAACCAGTTATGCTTAAATTGATGAACAAAAGCGACTGGAGGGAACCAGAATGGATCTAGAAAAGCATAACATGGGCAAGCGAAAATGGAAACAGATTTCTGAAAAAGAACGCTATAAAATTGAGGCACTGTATGAACAAGGACTGACTCCCTTACAAATAGGAAATGCACTAAGCCCCAAGCGAGACAGACGGACTATTGAGCGAGAGCTGAAGTCCGGCCTAGTTGAACAAAAGCGGATAAATCCCACCAACAACAAATATGCACCTCTGTATATCGTAGAACTAGTGTATAAGGCAGACAGGGCGCAAACGGTGCACGAAGAGTGGGCAGCGAATAAAGGCAGAGGGCTAAAAATAGGGAACGACCAGAAGCTAGCAGATCACATCGAAAGTAAAATTAAAAACGAGAAATGGTCACCGGATGTAATAATCGGTAGGCTCAAAGCAAAAGGCTGGGCATACAAGACAACAATCTGCACCAAGACGGTCTACAACTATATCGACAAGGGCATCTTTCGTGAAGTTACAAATAAGGATCTGTGGGTCAAAAAGGATGGCGCTAAAAAGCGAGATTACAAGAAAATAAGAACTGTTGCCCTAAACAACAGAAACGGTAAAAGTATAACAGAACGTCCCAAAGGGGCTGATGATCGGAGCGAACCAGGTCACTGGGAGATCGACTTGGTTGTTGGTAAACAGGGCACGAAACCAGTCATACTGACGCTTGTGGAGCGCAAGGCAAGAAAATCACTTTATGTGCTCGTGAAGAATAAGACACAAAAAGAAGTAATTGCGGCAATCAAACGAGCGCGGCGGCGAGTAGGAGGTGATTTCTCTGCAGTAATTAGGACCATTACAGCAGACAACGGCAGTGAGTTTCTAGACAGCGAAGCAATCAAGAAGGCTGCCGGATGTGGTGAAGTCTATTATGCCCACCCATACAGCAGCTGGGAGCGCGGAAGCAACGAGAATGGCAATCGGATACTCAGGCGGTTTGTTCCAAAGGGTACGGATATTGGGAAACTGACTGCTAAAGAATTACAACGAATAGAGGACTGGGTTAATAATTATCCCCGAAAAATTCATGGCTATAAGACAGCAAATGAAATGATGGCGGCGGCATAGAGAAAAGTTAATTTTTTTACGCTCACCTTTGGGTAGAGTAAGGGAACAATACAAACATAACTGGTAATTAATGGTGGGCAATTAAAGTTGCAATTTTCAGACTTGTAGATATTGTTTGCTTTTGGTTGCATGTCTATGAAAAGCGGGGTATAATGAAATGTACTAGCAAAGAAGGGAGCCGATTATGCGGAATGTAGATCAGACGACGAAATTTGTATTGACCAAAGATGTGGAAAATCCGGTACGTGGGATTATTCGCCTTGTATGTGAAGCAATGCAAGAAAAAGGGTATGACCCTTTGAATCAGATGGTAGGCTATCTAATTTCAGGCGACCCGACCTATATTACCAGCCACAATGGCGCACGAAGCTTGTTGACAAGGCTGGACAAAGATGAAATATTGGAAGAAATCGTTTCTTCTTATATTGATTCGCTGGAAGAATAGCAAGGGGCGTGAAGTAAAATTAACAGAATAATGGCACTTGATTTGGGCGAGAAGCGCATTGGCATTGCAATTTCGGACCCATTATATATTACTGCGCAGGGGATTGAAAGTTATACGCGCGTGGGAAAAGATAAAGATGTTGCACATCTGGCAGATTTGGTCAGCCAATATGCTGTCAACAAAATTATCGTAGGATTTCCCAAAAATATGAACAATACAGTAGGCGAATCGGCAGAAAAAGCCATAAAATACGCTGATATGCTGGAAAAGAAGTTGAAAATCCCGGTGGAACTGGAAGATGAGCGATTGACCACGGTTCTGGCAGAACGCATGATGATAGAAGCAGATGTGCGGCGGGAAAAACGAAGAAAAGTCATTGATAAAATGGCTGCAGTTGCGATATTACAAGGATACCTTGATCGCATGAATATAGGAAAGTAGAGAAAAAAGATGGATCATAATCATGAAGAAGTTGTAGAAGAGAGCGTTATTTATTTGACAGATGACGATGGGAAAGAAGTCGGTTTTGAAGTATTGCTGACGTTTGACCATGAAGATGATTTTTATGTGTCGCTGTTGCCAGTGGAAGAAATTGAAGGCTTTGAAGATGGCGAAGTACTAATCATGAAAATTGACGAAGAAAGCGAAGATTCGGTTACGTTTAGCCCGGTGGAGACGCAAGAAGAATTAGATGCTGTTTGGAACACATTCATTGCGCTTTATGAAGAGGAAGAAGAAGCAGAAGAAGATGACGAAGCATAATCCGGATAAAAAGCAAAAGAGCAGCCGAAGGGTTGTTCTTTTTTTATAGCAGTAAAAGGAACATTGAGAAATATAACATTGAAAAGAGACCATCGCGTTGACTTTTACAGAGCAGAAATATATAATAAAACCAGTCTTTTCAGAAGACAAAGGAGGCATTTTTTGAAGATTTATAACACGATGACGAGAGAAAAAGAAGAATTTATTCCTTTGCAGGAAGGGTATGTGGGCATATATGCTTGCGGACCAACCGTGTATAATTTTTTTCATATCGGCAATGCGCGGCCAATCATCGTATTTGATACTTTGTGCAGATATTTTGAATATAGAGGGTATAACGTTAACTTTGTACAAAACTTTACAGACATTGATGATAAAATGATTCGCGCGGCGGAAGAAGAGGGCATTACAGTAAAAGAGCTTGCAGACAGGTATATTAAAGAATATTTTGTAGATGCAAAATCCCTTAATGTAAAACCGGCAACCGTACACCCAAAAGCGACAGAACATATTACAGAGATACTTTCCCTCATTGATTGCCTGATGCAAAAAGGGCATGCATATCAAGGAGAAAGCGGCGATGTTTATTATGACACCGCCAGTTTTCCTGATTATGGGAAACTTTCCGGGCAAGATTTGGAAGACCTTGAAATGGGCGCGCGCATTGACATCAATGATGAAAAGAAAAACCCCATGGATTTTGTGCTTTGGAAAATGAAAAAAGAAGGAGAACCTTATTGGGAAAGCCCATACGGCGCAGGACGCCCCGGTTGGCATATTGAATGTAGCGCCATGAGCCAAAACTATTTGGGCGAAACCTTTGACATTCATGGCGGTGGGCAAGACCTTACGTTTCCCCATCATGAAAATGAAATTGCGCAAAGCGAAGGTTGCTCCGGAAAAGAATTTGCAAGATACTGGATGCATAACGCTTATGTGAACATCAACCATAGAAAAATGAGCAAATCCACCGGTAATTTCTTTACGGTGAGAGACTTGTCTAGAGAATACGATATGTTTGCTGTGCGTTTATTCATGCTTTCTGCCCAATACAGAAGCCCGATTAATTTCTCCACAGATTTGATCGAACAATCTGAAACGGCTTTGAGGCGCATTGAAACCTGCTTATCAAACCTCGAATATGTAATAGAACTGGGGGAGGCACATAACAAAGCAGCAATTGACCTTGAAACATATCGCAAAGATTTTATCGCGGCCATGGATGATGATTTAAATACAGCAGATGCCTTGAGCGTTATCTTTGACTTGGTGCGAGAGGCAAATACTGTTTTTACAGATGAGAATTTGCCCGATGCTGCTTTGGCGGCGCAAACAAAAGCGTGCATGGAAGAGTTGCTTGATGTGCTGGGGCTTGCAAGAGCAAGAGAAGAAGAAATTCCGGAAGAGATATATGCGTTGGTAGAACAGCGGACGCAGGCACGCGCAGAAAAGAATTGGGCGCGGGCAGACGAGCTGAGAGATATTATTTTGGAAAAAGGCTATGAATTAAAAGACGGCGCCAATGGCGTACAAATCGAAAAGGTGTAATAAAAATGGGCGGATTTGACAATATTTTAAGCATATTATTGATGGTAACCGGCGCATATGTTCTGATCTGTGGGCTTTCGCGCAAAGGCGGAATTTACAAAAACGACTATCCGGAAGAAGTAAAGGACCGTATTACGAAAAACACCAGTATTTTTGCAATATACATTGGGCTGGTTGTAACAGCAACAGGAATTCTCGACTTCTATACCGATAAATTTCCTGCGTTTCGCGTGTATACCTTGATTGGTATGGGGCTTACCGTTGTAAGTGTCGTCATATATGCCATTGTATTTCGCAAAAAATTTGGAAGTTATTTGAGATAACAGAAAAAACGCGCGGGATACCGGGCGTTTTTTAGAAAAAGCAAATAGGAAACAGTGAACACTAGAAGGTGAAATATGTATCATATTATTGTAGATGCCATGGGCGGCGATCACGCGCCAGAGGCAGTAATTGCAGGCGTAGCGCAAGCGATAAACGAGCTGAGTGATGTGAAAATAACGCTGGTGGGAAAAGAAGAAGTGATTTCTCCTTTTTTAGCGCAACATGAGACAGACAAAGCGCGCATCGCCATTGTAGATGCGCGGGAAGAAATTGAAATGGCAGAATCCCCCACCAAGGCAATTCGCAGCAAAAAAGATTCTTCTATGGTGGTGGGCATGGAGCTGGTTGCGGCAGGTAAGGGAGATGTCTTTGTTACTGCCGGTAGCACCGGCGCAGCAGTGGCGGGAGGTACGCTCATTGTGCGTCGCGCGCCCGGTGTCGCGCGCCCAGCGCTGGCGCCGGTATTGCCCGGTGCAAATGGCGGCGTATTGCTTATTGATTGTGGTGCGAATGTGGATGTCCGCCCTGCTTATTTGGCGCAATTTGGCGTGATGGGTAGCATTTATATGCAAACTGTGATGGGCATTGAAAACCCGCGCGTTGGATTAATCAATAATGGCGCAGAAGAAGAAAAAGGAAATGCGCTGACCAAGGAAGCATATCAACTGCTAAGAGAACAAGAGATTAATTTCGTAGGCAACGTAGAAGGAAGAGATATTCTGGCAGGCGGTTGCGATGTGGTGGTGTGTGATGGGTTTACGGGCAATGTACTCATGAAATTCATGGAAGGTTGCGCGAAACTTTTGATGGGCATGATCAAAGACGAGATGATGTCTTCCTTCCGCACAAAAATAGGCGCGGCGCTTGCCCTGCCTGCATTTAAAAATGTTGCCAAGCAAATGGATTATACGGAATATGGTGGCGCGCTTTTGCTAGGCACCAAAGCAGGCTTAATAAAGGCGCACGGCAGTTCTAACGCCAAAGCCATTGCCAGCACAATTCGGCAAGCGAGAGATTTTGCCGCCAAGGGTGTGGTCGCAAAAATCACTGAAAATTTAGCATCACGCGTGGAGGAAGCATAGCATGAACAAAAAGATCAAAACAATTGTGGTATCCGCTGTGTTGGCGGCGATTGAATTTGTAGTAACATACTTAATCGCCATTCCTGTACCTGCCATTAGCGGCGCATATGTGAACGCAGGTGATGCAGTGATCTATGCCGGTAGTTTTTATTTTGGCAGCGTTTTTACGGCAGTGGCACTGGGCGTTGGGAGCGCGCTGGCAGATCTTATGATGGGGGCGGCGATGTATGTAATCCCTACCTTTCTCATTAAAACCGCCATGTCGCTCGTCTGTTATGCCATCTTAAAAAAGGGGCGTTCCTTAAAAATGTATGTATTTTCCGCGGCAATCGGTGGTCTTGTGATGCTGGGCGGTTATTTTTTGACAGAATGTATTTATTATGGCGCGGCGCTGGCGGCGGTTGGCTTGCTCAACAATTTGGGGCAATATGTATTTGGTATTTTGCTGGCATTGCCGCTTTACTATGGATTACGGCGCGTGCATTTGGAGAAAATCTAGCATGAAACTGAAGATTATCGGGTTTGATGGCGGGTACCCTGCTAAAAACGGCGCATGTTCTTGTTATTTACTAACGTTGCAGGATGGAACGCAGATTGTCCTGGATATGGGAAACGGCGCGTTGGCGCGGTTGCAAAATGTCATTGCACCGGATGAAATCGACGCGATTATATTATCTCATTTACATTATGACCATATGGCAGATGCTTGCGTGTTGCGGCATGCAATTGATATGCATGCGACGTTTACAGGCGTAGCAGCAAAGAAAACAAAGATTTTTTTGCCGGCAACGCCTGCGGCAGCGCGCGCGGCCGTGCTTTCGGACAAACCTTATTATGAAGCAGTTACGATAGAAGATGGTGCATCTTTTGCGCTGGGAGATGCCACAGTTACGTTTTGTAAAATGAGCCATCCGGTGGAAGCATATGGCGTAAAGGTTGTTGAAAACGGCAAGA
Source organism: Christensenellaceae bacterium (assembly GCA_050952565.1). Lineage (GTDB taxonomy): Bacteria > Bacillota > Clostridia > Christensenellales > Christensenellaceae > QANA01. Next base: position 504,958 of record JBMNLE010000002.1, on the reverse strand, counting down.
AGTTTGTCTACACCGGCGATACCAACAAAAAGGCGAACTTACAGGCATTTTTGCAAGATGCTGATTTGGCGCTCATAGAAGCAGGCGGTGTGGAAGAAGATGATTCTTATGCGCATCTTTCCATCAAAGAAGCCAAAGCGCTGGCAGAAGCGGCAGGGGTAAAACAGACCATATTGACCCATATACATCCTTTGGCGGATGAAACCATATACAAGCAGGCGGAAGATGAAAAGACAACATGCGCAAGATACGGCGCTGGCTACGATATCTGATAAAACGCCGTATTTCAAACAAAAAAGGCAATGGAGCGGTAGTCGAATACTGGTGTATTTGGTTGCCGCTTATTTATGTGGCATTTTGTTTGGCGCAAAGGCAAGGCTTTCTTTTTTTGCAATTGGCATTCTTTTTGTATGTGCGCTATTACTGGGGTTTTTGCTGCAAAAAGAAATGCGAAAGCCCTTTTTTCTGCTCTTATGCGCGCTCTTTTTTGGCGTTTTCAATATCACCAACACGCTCTTACCAAAATACCCCGATTTACCGTTGCAAGAGCAGGTGATTTTGGAAGGCGAAGTGGAAAGCGTCAGCAAGAAGACAGGATATACCTTGTATCGCTTGCGGCGCGTTACAGTGGATGAAAAAAGCATTGATGGGAAAATCATTTTATCTTCTACCACCAAAGTTCCATACCAAGAGGGAGATCGCATCATCGCGCAAGCAAAATTGCGCTTGCCGGAAAAACCGGCATATGACGGAGATTTTGATGATTTTTTATACACCAGAAGCCAAAAGGTCTTGTACCGCGCCACGGCGACGAGCGACGGGAAATTAAGCGATGGGAAAAATCTCATTGCTTTTTTCGCCAAACTGCGCGGCAAAGTTGCCGGGAAAATCGAAGCAATTTTTAGAAAAGAAGCGCCGCTGGCAAAAGCGCTGATTTTAGGCGAAGAGGAAGAACTGACAGATACCACGCGCGATTTATTTGGGCTTGCAGGCATTACACATATTCTAGCCATTTCCGGCTCGCATGTTGTACTGCTGTGTGGCCTCCTTTCTTGGCTGCTCAAAAAATGCCGCATCGGGCGCAACAAGCGGTTTTGGTTGGAACAAGCATTTTTGCTTTTCTATTTGCTGTTGACAGGGTTTCGCGTTTCCATGCTGCGCGCTGTTTGCATGTATGAAATGATTTTGTTGGCGCGCCAGTTAGGGCGAAAGCGAGATAGCATTACCTTTCTTGCCGTTGCGCTTTTTGGCATGACGGCATTTAACCCGGCCAGTGTCTTTCAGCTGGGATTACAACTTTCCTTTGGCGCAGTATTTTGCTTGATTTTACTTACGCCAATCATTGAACAAAAATGGTTGAAAAGAAGCGGTGGCGCTGCTTCGCTTGTTGCGGCAAACATTGCTGTCAACATTGGGCTGCTGCCTATACTAATCAATGTAAACCACAGTTTATTTCTTCCCGGTTTTTTGATCAACTTGGCGGCGACCATGTATGCTACAATTTTAATTCCTGCTTTGTTTCTTTTATTCTTGCCAAGCATGTTTTTCGCAAAAGGTTTTTTTGGTGCCATAGGGGATTTTTTGATACAACAGTTGACACGTATTGCAGCGCTGGCAGAGAAAGTAGCCTCTTGGCAGCTTTATATGCCCACAGTGGCGGGGATTTTTATTTTGCTTTTGTTTGTTGCCATTTATCTATTTTCAGATAAACTCTTTTTTGCCAAACAGATAAGGCGTATTACAGCATATGTTTCAGCAACCATATTTGTTGTAATGTTATTTTTCATGTACGGAGCGCCTCTATTACAAAAGAGCCAGCCGCGCATTACCCTCTTGCCCGGACAAGGGCTCGCCCTCGTCATAGAAACAAGGGAAGGAAAAACCTTTGGCGTACAGGCAGGAAACGGGCAAACTTTGGCAACATATCTACTGGCGCGCGGCGAAAAATGCGAGGGCATTATCATGTTTTCCAGAGAAAAGAAAACATATGAAGAGATGGATGCGTTAACAAACCTGGCAAGATATGATACACTTTATGCAGATGAGAGAACGGCGGCGCTGGGCATGGAGCGATATGCGCTGCCGGAAATGAGTATTTTGGCAGAAGAAATGTGGTTAAGCGATACTTGCCGCATAAAAGTCATTTACGAGACGGAAGACATAGGGAAACTTCTTCCGGTTGGTATTATGGTTTATATGGAAGAAAAGCCGGTGCTGGGGGCGTTTTATGCGTATCCCATCAATATGGTTTGGGAAGAAGCCATACCGTTTTTGTTGATGCCAAAAAGCGCGGCTATAAAAGAAGCGAATCTGGGCGCGCAAGTGTTTTGGTATGACAATGAAAACAAACGAGTGACAAAAGAAAAAGGTGCAAGCAATCTTTTTTTGACCGGACAGGTTTTTATTTATCAGGAAGCAGCGCAATGGACCTGGGAGGCAATGTATGCAAGCAAGTGAGTTTTTGAAAAAAATAAAATCACTGGATTTGCCGCATATCTACCTCATCATTGGAGAAGAGGCATATATGGCAGATCGGGTAAAAGAGGCGTTATACGCTTCTTTTGGCATGCAAAACGAAGGACTAAACGAAACCATATATCGTGAAAAGATGACAAGAGAAGCGTTGCAGCAAGCCTGCTTGCAAGCGCCAGCGTTTTCGCCAGTGCGCATGGTTTATATAGAGGAAGTGGATATTTCTGATCCGACACTGATGATGGATAGCCTGCTGCCTATGATTCCAAAAGAGACCATAGTATTGTTGCGCTATGTAAAACAACCGGATATGCGCAAAGCAGTTTATAAAAAGGCACGGGAGATGAGCATGGTCATTGAAGCGGAAGCGCCCAAAGGAAACGCGCTTGTTACCTGGGTTATCAGCACAGCCAAAAAAGAGGGCATTGCGCTGACAAAGCAGCTGGCGGAGATTTTGCTTGAAATCACAGGCAGCGATATGTATACCATACAAAATGAAATCAAAAAAATAAAGCAAAACGGCATTGCTGCGCCCACTTTAACAGATTTGAAAACATTGCTTTCCACCACAACAGAATATGATGTTTTTCAGTTTCACAACGACATGATGGATAAAAATTACTTGGCAGCATTGGAGATTTTTGAAAAAATCAAGAAGAGCCGCAGCGAACTGATTCGCTTCATTGGGCTCTTGGTTTCAAAATTTACGCCGATGTATATGGCAAGAATGTGCCTAGATGCCGGCTGGAATGATGCCAAAACAGCTGCTGCGCTTGTAGAGAGAACGCGCATGAAGCCTTATCCGGCGCGCCTGGCTGTGCGAGATGCAAAGCCTTTTTCCGAGCAGCAATTAAAAGCGGCGATTGGAATGTTGCAAGACATGGATTCTTATTTAAAAACGGGTTACCCCATGATTGTATTTGAAGCAGCTTTTTTACGTATGTACGGCGCAGTAAAACAATAAAAAAGAGCACGAAAAAAGCATCCATCCGGATGCTTGCTTACGTCAAACTTACTTAAGCGTTTGCAGTCATTTTCTTTGCCAGTTGCGCTTTTGTACGGTTTGCTTTATTTTTATGAATAATACCTTTGGAGGCAGCAGCATCTACGCTAGATACTGTATCATTATATAAAGCAACCAAATCAGAACCTTCTTCCGCTTTTACTGCAGCATCAAACTTTTTCAGTTGTGTGCGCAAAGCAGATTTGACCATTCTGTTTTGTAGCGTTTTCTTTTTTGTAACGCGTATACGCTTTTTGGCTGATTGAATATTAGCCATTTCTTCACCTCTTACTTATTTTTTGAAATTAACATTAGAATAATAGCACAGCCGAAAGACAAATGCAAGGGAAATCTCCTTTGTTTTTGGGATTTTCTGAAAAAGCAGAGGATCCGCCCTAGGTTGCTTCTTCTCCGCAATAGAATTATAATAGCGATAAGTATATTTTACAAGCGAGAATGAAACATGAGAGATAAAAACAGCCCCATAGGTTTTTTTGACTCGGGCATTGGCGGGCTTTCTGTGCTGGCATATGCGCGGGAATATATGCCGCTGGAAAACTATATATTTTATGGAGATAGCGGCAATATTCCTTACGGCGAAAAGAGCCCGGAAGAAATTAAGCGGCTTACCATAGCGGCATGCGACAAACTTTTTGAGATGGGCGCAAAGGCGCTGCTCATTGCTTGCAATACGGCAACTTCGGCGGCAATTTATGATATGCGCGCGAAGTATCAAATTCCTGTCATCAGCATGGAGCCGGCCATCAAACCGGCTTGTGAGAAGGCGGCAGGAGAAGTGCTGGTTATGGCGACGCCTTCCACAATAAAAAGCGAGCGGTATCATAAACTGGCAGAGCGGCTGGGCTGCGAAGAGAGGATTTATAATTTGCCATGCAAAGGGCTAGCAGATTTATTGGAGACAGGAGATTTTAAGAACGTAGCAATTGATGTATACTTAGATGCGTTGTTTGCGCCTTTAAAAGGGCATAAGTTCGGCGCGGTGGTCATCGGCTGCACGCATTATTCTTTTATTACAGAACAAATCAAATGCGCCCTAAAGCGGCATACAGGAAGCGAAGCAGAAGTTTTTGATGGCAGGTACGGGACAGTACATCACCTGAAAAATAGCCTGGCAGCGCTTGATTTGCTCCGCGAAGCGCCCGGCGGCGAGATAGCATTCCATTCTTCAGGCACCGAAGAAAATTTAAAAATCATGCAAAAAATCATTTCAGATTTTTCATAAGACGATATTGATAAGTACAAAAAGATACGATATAATATATACTACATATTGTATATGTTTATTTTTTATTACCCAATATATTTGAAATAAGGAGTATGGAGATGATTGGAAAAAATGCACGCAAAGTCTTGGAACGGCGCTATCTTGCAAAAGACGAGCAGGGAAATATAACCGAATCGGTAGAAGATATGTTTCGGCGGGTTGCCCATGCAGTTGCAGCGGGAGATGGCCTTTATGATAAAAAAGCAGATGTGAAAAAAACCGAAGAAAAGTTTTATGATTTGATGACTAGTATGGCGTTTATGCCCAATTCACCTACGTTGATGAACGCAGGGCGTCCTCTCGGGCAGCTTTCGGCATGCTTTGTTTTGCCGGTGGGCGATAGCATGGAAGAAATTTTTGATGCAGTAAAACATGCGGCGTTGATTCATAAAAGCGGCGGCGGCACAGGCTTTAGCTTTTCTAGGTTGCGCCCGGCAGGCGCGCCGGTCAACTCCACAGGCGGCGTTGCCAGCGGACCGGTGAGCTTTATGAAAGTATTTAACGCAGCAACGGAAGCGGTAAAGCAAGGGGGTACTCGCCGCGGCGCAAATATGGGCATTTTGCGCATTGATCACCCGGATATTTTAGAATTCATTCGCTGCAAAGAAGATAACAATGAAATCACAAACTTTAACATTAGCGTAGGCATTACAGAAGCTTTTATGAAGGCAGTGGAAGTGGGCAGTACGTATACGCTTTATGACCCGCATACAAAAGAAGCAGTGAGCGTGTTGCATGCGAGAGAGGTATTTGCACTCATTGTGGAAATGGCGCATAAAAACGGAGAGCCGGGCATTGTCTTTTTGGATCGTTTGAACAAAGATAACGTGGTACCACATATTGCAGAAATAGAGAGTACAAACCCTTGCGGAGAGCAGCCGCTATTGCCTTATGAAAGCTGTAACTTAGGCTCTATCAATTTAAATGTATTTGTAAAAGAAGGTGTGTTTGATTATGAAGCGCTGGATGAAACAGTAAAAGAAGCGATTCATTTTCTGGATAACGTCATCGGCATCAACCAATACCCTTTGCCCGAAATAGAGGAAATGACTTTAGCGCTGCGCAAAGTCGGTCTAGGCGTCATGGGCTTTGCGGATGTTCTTTATAAACTGGGGATTCCATACAACAGCGAAGAAGGCATTGCGCTGGCTGAGCAGATTATGGGGCGCATTCAGCAGGCAGCAAAAGAAGCTTCCCGTGCGCTGGCAGAAACACGCGGCGCATTTCCGCTTTTTGCAGAAAGCACTTTGCAAGAAGAGGCGCCGATACGAAACGCTACCGTTACAACAATTGCGCCCACAGGCACCATTTCTATTATTTGCGGCGCGTCCAGCGGGGTTGAGCCGGTATTTGCCCTCGTGTATGTGAGAAGCGTGATGGACAATGATTTGCTGGTGGAAGTACACCCGTATTTTGAAGAAGTGGCAAAAGAGCGCGGGTTTTACTCGGAAGCGTTGATGCGTGAAGTAGCAGAAAAGGGCACGTTACACGACATTGAAGGCATTCCGGAAGATATCAGAGAAGTATTTGTAACGGCGCATGACTTTTCGCCCGAATATCATATTCGCATGCAAGCGGCGTTTCAGGCACACACAGATAACGCAGTTTCCAAAACGGTGAATTTCCCCAACACGGCAACAAAAGAAGAAGTAGAAGAGGTTTATACATTGGCGTATGAACTGGGCTGCAAAGGGGTTACAATCTATAGAGACGGCAGCAGAGATTTGCAGGTACTAAACATTGGCGGCGTAAACCTTACAGGTGCGCCGGAGCAATATGTGCTTGGAGAATACGGTAAAATCCAGCCGCGCCAACGCCCGGAAGTAACACAGGGCGTTACGCAAAAGATTAAAACCGGCTGCGGCAATTTATATGTGACAGTGAATTATGATGAAACAGGAATTTGCGAAGTTTTTACCAACGTAGGGCGCGCAGGCGGATGCCCCTCGCAATCAGAAGCCACCAGCCGGCTTGTTTCTACAGCATTGCGCTCGGGCATGGACATCCGCGCTGTTGTAGAGCAGTTGCGCGGCATTCGTTGCCATTCCACATTGCGCAGGAAAGATGCCAATGTACTTTCTTGCCCTGACGCTATCGGACGCGCGCTGGAGCAAGTAATGAACATGATGGAAAATGGCGGCGGTGTAACCCCGGTGGGGCAAGAGAAAATTGCGAAAAAACCGATTTTGCCCATTCGCCCGAAGCAGGTTATGCAAGAAGGCGTTTGCCCGGATTGCGGCGAAGATCTGGAATACGAAGGTGGATGTAATATTTGCAGGAACTGCGGTTATTCACATTGTGGCTAACACAAAACATCTTTCTATGCTATAATACTTTTAGTAATCAAAAACGGAGCAACGGAAGATGGAATGTGAAAAATATCGGGAGCAAATCTCTATCTACATTGACGGAGAGTTGGAAGAAGAATCCTACCAGCTGTTAATTACACACGTGGAAGAATGCACCACTTGCAAGACTTTTTTGACGGATTGTGAAGAGATGCGCGCCATGTTAGAGAGCGTACGCCCGGCGGTTCCAAGCGCGCTTATTAAAAAAGCGGTAAAGGCTTGCGAAGCGGAGAAGAAAAAAAGATGGCGCCTCCGCAGCGTAGGGCTGGTCGCTTCAGCGGCAGTGCTGCTGGTTTCCAGTGTATATTTGTTGCGTATGCCCGGCGGAGTCCTTTCGTCGCAGCAACCGGCAGAGAAAAGAGCTGTGGTGGAAGAAACGCTGCCCGTATTTTCCATGGCGCCCGAAGCATATATGGCTGTATCTGTAGAAAAAGAGATGCGAAACGCCTTTTTCTTTCAGCTGAACAGCGAAGCAGATGTTGAGGATTACATTACAGAATACGAAGATGGCTATTTGATTGATACGAAAATCGGAAAAGAACTTTTGGAGCAAATGCTTCTTGAATTTGGTACTGAAGCAGAACTGGAAGATGCAACGTTTGTTTATATTAAAAAATAAAGACAGGGCGGGATATGCCCTGTTTTTTGCTGCAGAAAAGTTGAAAAAAGAGCGCTCGCATTGTAGAATAAATGCGAGTTACTTATGTTAAGGAGTCTATTGTGCAGAGCAAACAAACCCATAGCTGGGAAGAAACATACGAAGCGGCAAAAGCATACGCCAAAACATTAAAGGGCGGCGAAGTTTTGGCGCTGACGGGAGATCTTGGCGCCGGCAAAACGGTATTTGTAAAGGGCCTGGCAGCCGGGCTTGCAATAACAGAAGAGATTTCAAGCCCAACGTTTCAGATTGTAAAGGAATATGAAGGGCGGTTGCACCTAAATCATTTTGATTTTTATAGACTGGAAGATGCGGCGGAGCTAAGAGAAATCGGGTTTTTGGAATATACGGAAAACGGCGGCGTAACAGTTGTGGAATGGGCAGATCTTTTTCCGGGGCATCTTCCGGCGCGCACAATATGGATTCGTATCGGCTATATTGACGAAAATATAAGGGAGATTACTTTTGAAAATGAATAAAGAAGCGCCTTATATTTTGGCCATAGATACGGCAGGAAAATCCTGCAGCGTTGCCATTGCAAAAGGAGAGATGCTTTTAGGGGAGGCATTTTTGCAAAATGGGTTTACCCATTCTACCACACTGCTTCCGCTCATTGACGGCTGCCTCTCACAGGTCGGGCTGGAGGTTTCGCAGATGAACGCACTTGCGCTCACAAACGGGCCGGGCTCGTTTACCGGCTTGCGCATAGGCATGAGCACCATAAAGGGATTTGCGGAAGTTCTGCAAGCCCCAATTGTTACCCTCAGCACCCTCTACGCCCTTGCAGCGCCCTTTTCTTATTTTGAGGGCATTGTATGCGCGTTGATAGATGCCAGAAGCCAGCGGGTTTATTGCGGTATTTATGAAAAAGGCGTTTTGTTGCAACAAGAAGATGTGATAGAAATAAAGGCACTACAAAAACATATTGGAAACAGGGAAAAAATCTTGTTTGTAGGAGATGGCGCAGAGGGATATCAAGAGATGCTGACAGCAGCATTTCCTTGCGCGGTTTTTGCAGAACGTATATACGCAAGCCCGCATATTGGCGCCAGCATTCCATATATCAACGCAGCTCTTGCAAAGGGCGATACGGAAGATTGTTTTTCAGCAAAATTGCAATACATTGTTGCCTCGCAAGCAGAACAAAACAAGCAGAAAGAAGCAGAGCAACATGCAGATTCGTAGAGCAGATTTTCTTGATTTGCCGGAGATCTTGGCGCTGGAAGAAAGCTCGTTTCCTGTGCCATGGTCCATTGAAATTTTATACCATGATATTTGCCTCGCGGGATATGATTATTATCTCATAAAAGAAGCAGGCGTTGCAGTCGGGTATGCGGGTATGGATATCATTGTAGATGAGGCACACATCAGAAAAATTTGCGTGCGGGAAGATATGCGTAAAAAAGGATATGGCAGCATACTTTTGCAAAGATTGATGAAAGAAGCATATCAAAAAGGCGCCATAGGCATGACGCTGGAAGTACGCGTTTCCAATGCGCCTGCCATTGCGTTTTATGAAAAATACGGCTTTCAGATAGAAGGCATTCGGAAAAAATATTATGCAGATAAGGAAGATGCCAATATTATGTGGAACCGCAATTTGGCAGAAATGACATATGACGATTAAAATTGGCGCGCATACAATTTATTATGAAGTAAGCGGTACAGGCAAGCCTGTATTGTTGCTGCATGGTTGGATGTGCAACATTGAGACATTTCGCATTATTATAAACGAACTGGAAAAGACAAATACGGTTTATGCGTTGGATTTCCCGGGGCAAGGCGGAAAGAGCAGCACGCCTGAGCTTCCCATGACCATGGATGACTATACAGCGCTTACTGCAGCATTCATTGAAGAGATGGGGATTGCAGGCACAGATATTATAAACCATTCTTTTGGTGGGCGCGTTTCCATATTGCTGGGGGCGAAATACCCAAAATTGGTTGGGAAAATTGTTTTTACCGATGCGGCGGGCATCCGCCCCAAGCGCAGTTTGAACTATTACATACGAGTATATAGCTATAAGCTGGCGAAATGGGCAGCGAAGCATGCGTGGTTACGCAAATGTTTAAAATGGATGGGCATTGATGTGGCAGCAAAGGTAAAAAACGCAGGCTCGGAAGATTATAAAGCGCTCTCCGGCGCCATGCGCAAAACCTTTAGTAATATTGTCAATGAAGACTTAACGCCGTATTTAAAAGAGATCAAAGCACCATCGCTGATGATTTACGGGCGAGAGGATGCGGATACGCCTGTGTGGTATGGCGAAATTATGGAACGGAACATAAAAGATAGCGGACTGGTGGTTTTGGAAAATGCGGGGCACTATTCTTTTCTTGATCAGTTTCCGCAATACATTCGTATCGTAAAAACGTTTTTGGAGGTAGCAGAATGATCATACAAATATGTTTGGGGATAATCGCAGGAGGGTTTTCTTTTGCCATCTCGCTTTATTTCTGCTATATGTTGCAACTGGAAAGCTACCAAGTAAAAGGATATTACCGTTGGCTGGGCGAAGCGGCGCCGCGTATTTTATTGGGGTTTACCGGCCTTACTGCACTTTATATGATAAGCGCTTATATTCTCTTGTTTTTCAAAGGAATCGCAGGCTATATTGTAGGCGGCCTTCTCTTGACGGCATTTTTTGTAAGCGGCGTTATTTTCCTGCGCAGATTAAACGAAAAAAACGCAAAATCACTGGTTTATACAGCGCGCGTCAAACGGTTGCTCATAACGCTTGGTATACTCATTCTCGTTTGCATGTTGCTCAGCTTGCAAAGGCAAGTTATTATTTTGGGGTTACTCTTATTATTATCCCCGCTGCTCATTGTATTTGCCAATTTTATCAATACGCCCATTGAAAACGGCGTAAAACGACATTATTTGAACGATGCGAAAAAGAAACTGCAAGAAAGACCGGATTTAATTAAAATAGGGATTACAGGAAGTTATGGAAAGACCAGCACAAAATTTATCTTGGGAACGATTTTAAGCGAAAAATACCATGTACTTGTTCCGCCCAGCAGCTACAATACGCCCATGGGGCTGACGCGCGTCATTCGCGAAAATTTAGAAAACACCCATGAAGTTTTTATTGCAGAGATGGGCGCACGGCATAAGGGCGATATTGCAGAACTGGTAGAACTGGTAAAGCCAAAGTATGGGATATTGACATCCATTGGTCCGCAGCATCTTGAAACGTTTGGCACGATAGAAACTATTGTTGAAACAAAATATGAGCTGATAAAAGGGTTGCCGGAAGATGGTACCGGCTTTTTTGTCAATGACCATGGCTATGTGAAAGAACGATATGACCAAACGGAAATAGAGAAATGCTTATATGCCTTGGTGGATGAAGATACGGAATATGATGTAGCGGCAGATGAAATCAAAACCACGCCCACAGGTTCTTCCTTTGTGGTTCGCTATGGAGAAGATAAAAGCTTTACGGCAGAAACAAAAATGCTGGGCAAACATAATGTATTAAACATTACAGGCTGCATTGCCATCGCCTTAAAACTAGGGCTAAGCGAAGCAGAAATCCGCCGCGGCATTGCAAAAATAGAGCCGGTGGAGCATCGCTTGCAGTTACTCTCTTCGGCCAACGGCGTAACAGTCATTGACGATGCATTTAATGCAAACCCGGAAGGCACGCGGGTTGCCATGGAAGTGTTAGGCGCTTTTCCCGGTCGGAAAATTGTTGTAACGCCGGGCATGGTGGAGCTTGGGGAAGCGGAAGAAGAAGAAAATAGACGCTTTGGCGCGCGCATGGCAGAAGTTGCGGATGTTGTTTTTCTTGTGGGCCCGAAACATACTGCGCCTATAAAAGCAGGGCTTGAAGAAGCCGGCTTTGACACAGGGAATATATTTGTAGTAAACTCTCTTGCAGAAGCTTCTGCTGAGATGGGTCGTATGCTGGCGTTTGGCGATGTGGTGCTTTTCGAAAACGACCTGCCGGATAATTATAGCGAAGCATAGAAAGGGATAACATATGATTAATTTAGCGGTGTTTTTTGGTGGACGCACAGCGGAGCATGATGTATCGGTCATCACAGGAACGCAGTTTATTGAAAATGCTGATCCAAAAAAATATAACATCATTCCTGTCTATATCTCCCGTACAGGCGAATGGTTTACAGGCGATGTCTTAAAAAAAGCTTCTTTTTACTTGAACCCTGATTTCAGTAAAAAGGGCATTGAGAAAGTGATATTAAGCCCCGTTGCGGGCAGCAGGGATTTGCTGAAAAAGACGACCTTTGGCATGAAGTCCGTCGCGCAGATTGATGTGGCGGCCATTGCCATGCATGGCATGCACGGTGAAGACGGAACGCTGCAAGGTTTGTTTGAACTGGCAGATATTCCCTATACCAGCGCAGGGGTAACGGGAAGCGCCGTGGGTATGGATAAAATCATTATGAAAGCGGCGTTTAAGGGCATGGGCATTCCTGTGCTGGATTGCGTTTACTTTGAGCGAAAAGAATATGAAGAAGATAAGAGCGCGACCATTTCACGCATTGAAGAAACATTTTCATATCCGTTGATTATAAAACCGGCAAACCTAGGCTCAAGCATTGGGATTTCCAAAGCAACCGATGGCGAGGAACTGGCAAACGGCATTGAAGTTGCCATACGCTATGATAGAAGAATTTTGGTTGAACCTGCCATTGATGCATTAAAAGAGATCAATTGCGCGGTGGTGGGGCTGGGCGCAGATGCCAAAACCAGCTTGCTGGAACAGCCTGTGAGCACAAAAGAAGTTTTGGATTTCAGCGAAAAATACTTAAAAGGCGCAGGCGCCAGCAAAGGTATGAAATCACTCGACCGTATTTTACCTGCTCAATTGCCGGAAGAAACCGAAGAAGCCATCAAAGAATATTCGCTGGCGATTTTCAAGGGATTTGATATGAAAGGCGTTGTGCGCATTGATTATATGATTGATGAAGAAACAGGGCTTGTTTATGCCAACGAAGTAAATACGATCCCCGGTTCATTTGCATTTTATCTGTTTGAACCGGCGGGGTTGCCATATGCTGCTTTGATTGATGAGTTGGTGGAGCATGCATTGCGCCGATACCGGGAAAAAGCAGAGAGCAATTTTGCCTTCGATTCTGAAATTTTGAAAAAAGTGGGCAGCGGCACGAAAAGCGGCGCAAAACAGGGATAAAAAAATCAATAAAAGCAGCCTTTGCAAAAGTAGAAGGCTGCTTTTTTGTTGTTGTAAATCATATGCTTTCAAAAAAAATTATGATACAATAGGCGTGGTCATGAAAGAAATGAGGTATTGAAAATGCAAAAAATAACGTTTGATTTTAATCATATGCTGCGCAGCGATTTGATAGAAAATGGACTGCTGGGCAGTGAAATACAAATGGCAGCAAAGCGCGTTGGCGCTGTGCATGCAGGAATGGAAGCCAACAAAGAGAAAAACGTATGGCGCACATTGCCTTACGCACAAGAGGATAGTTTAGAAGAAATGAGAGCGCTTGGAAAAAGTATACGGCAAGCGTATGATAATTTTGTCGTATTGGGCATTGGCGGCTCGGCGCTGGGGAGCAAGGCACTTTTTACAGCACTTTCTCATTTGCGCCACAATGAATTACCAAAAGAAAAGCGCAATGCGCCAAAATTCTATGTGCTGGACAATGTGGATCCGGAAGGGTTGCAAGCATTTTTAGAAGTTACGCAAGGGGAGAAAACTTGCTTTCATGTGATCACCAAATCCGGCAACACGGTAGAAACATTATCCCAGTTTATTTGGGTAACGGAGCATCTGTTAAAAACACAAGGGCAGATCGAAGCGCAAGATATTATCGTTACCACAGACGCGCAAACAGGCATTTTAAAGGAAATTGCCACAGCTGAAGGGTATCAGACGTTTATCGTACCCGAAGGCGTCGGCGGGCGGTTTTCAGTGCTTTCCCCTGTGGGGCTGCTTTCAGCCATTGTACTTGGTATGGATGTGACTGCGCTGCTGGCAGGAGCGGGGGCAATGGAGAAAATTTGCAGCGCCGACAGCTTGGAGAAAAACCCGGCATATATGTATGCGCTGCTTTTAACGCTTTCCATGGAAAAAGGAAAAAACATTCAGGTGATGCTACCGTATGCGGATAGTTTGGTACACATGGCGGATTGGTACGCGCAGTTATGGGCAGAGTCTCTGGGGAAAAAGTATGACATAGAAGGCAATGTTGTTCACACCGGGCAAACGCCTGTACGTGCGCTTGGGGTAACAGACCAGCATTCGCAAATTCAACTATATACGGAAGGGCCTTTTGACAAAGTGATTACCTTTTTGACCGTGGGAAAATATCGCAACACACTTGAAATCCCCAAAACAGCGGTTGATGTAAAAGAAGCTGCTTATTTGCAAGGGAATACATTTAATGCACTCATTCAAAATGAATGCCTCGCCACAGAATATGCCGTTACAAAAGCAGGCAAAATGAACATGCGTATTACGTTAAGTGAAGTAAACGCTTATACCATTGGCGCGCTACTGCTCTTCTTTGAAATGGCGACAGCAGCGGCAGGGTTATTTTTGGAAATTGACGCTTTTGACCAGCCGGGTGTAGAAGAAGGAAAGATCGCCACATTTGCTTTGATGGACCGCGCAGGGTACGAAACAAAAAAGGCAGATTTGCAAAAAGAAGAAGCAAAAGAAGTTGGCTTTTTCTATATTTTCCAATAGAAATACGCGTTCTTACTCGTTTGTGCTTTTTCCATTTTTTCAGTATAATAATAAGAAGTATTTGAGGAGCGGTTATGGCAGGGCAGAAGAAAAAAAACGGCAAAGCAAAACAACAAAATATAGAGAAACAAGTTAGGTTGCGCAGCGAAGTCGTTGGGATTATTTACATTGCGCTGGCAATCTTATTTGGTGTCTTTATTTATTTTTCATACGATGCGCCCTTTGGAAAGTTTATACAAGTGGCGCTGTTTGGCATGTTTGGGTTTGTTGCATATTTGGTACCGCTTCTTTTGGCGTTACTGGGTGTACTTACAATTGTATACGCAGGGCAAAGAACGCCCAGCCGTACCATTTGGCTTTTGGGCGTTAGCCTGATATGCATCTTGGCGCTTTTGGATGTTTGCGCGACAAAAACATATGGCGCAGGTATGATTGGTTATTTTGCTTATTTGAAAAATGCATTTACAGCCGGGCAAGCCTCTTTTTCCGGCGGCGGATTTTTGGGCGGGCTCATCGGTTACCCGTTTGAGCGGCTATTCGGCAACCTGGGCGCAATTATTATCTTTGCGGCAGGGTTATGCATTGGGCTTGTTTTGTTGACGCGCTTTTCCATCAAAGATTTTTGGGTAAAAACCGCAGGCAATATCAAAGAAGCCCGCGCAAGAAGGCCGGTTTACATTCCGGAAGATGAATATGAAGTGATTGAGCCGGAAGAGGAAGCCGCTGCAGAATGGGAAGAAATGGTGCGGGGCAAATTTGCAAATGCGCGCGGGCAAATAGAGGAGCCGGAAGAAAAAGAATTATACATTGCAGATTTATCAGAAACAGAAGCAGAGGAAACAGAGGCGGAACGCTTTTTTGCGGAAGCGCCGCCGGCACCCATGCAAGATGTTTCTTTGTTTTATGATTTGGAAGGTGATCTGCCCAAAATGAGCGAAGAAGAGGCAGGGAAAGTAGAGCTTGCCTTTGGTGAGACAACGCCAAGAGCAGCGACGCCCAAAACACCCAATATTGAACCGGAGCCGAAAGTAAAGAAAGCGCCGGTAGATACAGTGCAAGAAAACCCTGTGAAAAAAGAACGCCGAAAAATAGGCGAAACACCCGTAGCAGCAGTAGCGCCGAAAGAAAACGCGCAGGAATACCAGTTGCCATATCGCTTGGATCTTTTGGATGCGCCGGGCTTAAAAGGCGCTTCGGCAGGAGAAAAAGCATATAGCAAGGGAAAGGCTGCCATATTAGAGCAAACATTAAGAGATTTTAATGTGGAGGCGGAAGTAATCAACATTGTACATGGCCCCACCGTCACCAGATATGAACTACAACCGGCGCCGGGCATTAAAGTAAGCCGTATAGTTGGGCTTTCCAATGATATTGCCCTTAGCCTTGCAGCGCCCAGCATTCGTATGGAGGCGCCCATTCCGGGGAAATCAGCAGTGGGCATAGAAGTACCCAATACGGAAGTGGCGACAGTGCAGATATGCGAGCTTTTGGATACGGCGGAGTTCAGAAAACAAAAGAGCAACTTGACGTTTGCCGTGGGCAAAGACATTACGGGCAAAAATATATACGGAGATTTATCCAAAATGCCCCATCTTTTGATTGCCGGAACCACAGGCGCGGGTAAAAGTGTATGCGTTAATACGATTATTTTAAGCATTTTATACAAATCATCCCCTGAAGAAGTGGAACTGATGATGATTGACCCGAAAGTGGTGGAAATGCAGAAATTCAACGGCATTCCACATATGAAAACCAACGTGGTCACGGACCCCAAAAAAGCACCGGGGCTGCTATATCAGGCAGTCAACACGATGCTAGAACGCTATAAAGTATTCGCCAAAGAAGGCGTAAGAGATATTGACAGCTTTAACGTAGCCAAACGGAAAAAAGGCGAAAAAATCATGGCAAAGCAAGTCATCATCATTGATGAGCTTGCAGATCTTATGATGGCAAACGCAAAAGAAGTTGAAGATTCCATTTGCCGCATTGCGCAGCTGGGTAGAGCCAGCGGCATTCATTTGGTGATTGCCACCCAATCGCCCCGTGTGGATGTCATTACGGGACTGATCAAGGCGAACATTCCTTCCAGAATTGCGCTTACTGTTTCTTCCTCTATTGATTCACGGACGATTCTTGACATGAGCGGCGCAGAAAAATTGCTGGGCAAGGGGGATATGTTATACATGCCCATCGGGCAGAACAAGCCACTTCGGGTACAAGGTTGCTTCGTATCTGACGCGGAAAATGCGCGGGTGATTTCTTTCTTGCAAAATGAAGGGCTGGAAAGCAACTATGATGAAAATTTAACGAAAGAAATAGAAGAAAACACAGCGGCACCTGCAGGAAACGGCGGCGGTGGAGCAGGAGAGATGGGCAGCGATGACCTCATTCCAAAGGCCATTGAATTGGCGCTGGAGTACGAGCAAATCTCCACTTCCATGTTGCAACGGCGGCTGCGTGTAGGCTATGCCAGAGCGGCGCGGCTGGTGGATGAACTGGAAATGATGGAAATTGTAACCCCTGCTGACGGCAATAAGCCGCGGGAAGTTTTGATTACCTGGGCGGATTATAGAGAACGATTTGGCGGCGAGGAGGAATTTCCTTATGAAGACAGCTAAGATTGGCGTCATTTCCCTTGGCTGCTCCAAAAATCGCGTGGATACGGAACTTATGCTAGAGCGGTTGGCAACGGCAGGCTACGGCTTTGTCAGCGCGCCGGAAAAGGCAGATATTATACTCATCAACACTTGCGGTTTTATTGAAAGCGCAAAAGAAGAGGCGATTGAGACAATTCTCGAAATGGCTGCTTATAAAGAAGCAGGGCAGGTAAAGGGAATTGTTGTCAGCGGATGCTTATCTGGCAGATATCAGGAAGAACTGGTAAAGGAACTGCCGGAAGTAGATGCTTTTTTAGGGATTACGGCACAAAATGATGTAGTAGAAGCCGTGGGCGCAGTGCTGCGTGGTGAAAAATACACAAAGTTTTTGGCAGAAGCAGATATTACAGGCGATTATGAAAACCGCATTCTTACCACAGCACCTGCTTATGCGTATGTAAAAATTGCAGAAGGTTGTAACAACCGTTGCGCATATTGCGCCATTCCGCTGATTCGCGGCAACTTGAAAAGCAGGAAAAAAGAAGAGATTGTAGCGGAAGTAAAAGCCTTATTGGCGCGTGGGATTTCAGAGATTGTGCTTGTGGCGCAAGATACCACCAAATATGGAGAAGATTTATATGGAAAAAGCGAAATTGTTGCGTTAATCCATGCGCTTGCCCCATTACCCGGTTTAAAATGGCTACGGCTATTGTATTGCTATCCCGACGGAATCACACAGGAACTGCTGGAAGCCATGTGTGCATACGATATAGTGGTAAAATACATTGATATGCCTGTGCAGCATACAAACGATGAAATTCTCTCTGCTATGCACCGAAAGAATACGCGGACTTCCACCTTTGCAGCCGCAGAAAAAATACGCAAGGCAAGCGGAGATTTTATATTGCGCAGCACGGTGATTGTCGGATTTCCGAGCGAAACCGAGGCAGCATTTGAAGCGCTAAAAGAGGATATAAAAAGGCTTTCGTTTGACCGTTTGGGCGTCTTTTCATATTCCAGAGAGGAAGGCACGCCGGCAAGCGAGATGACTGGGCAAATAGACGAGGAAACAAAAGAAGCGCGACGCATGGAAATCATGCTCTTACAACAAGAGATGGCAAAAAATAAAAATAAGGCGCGCATTGGCAAACAATATGATACAATAATAGAAGGACAAATTGAAGAAGACCTTTACTACGGAAGGACTTATGCGGAAGCACCAGAAGTGGATGATACGATTTTTGTAAAAAGTGCGCAGCCATTATGCCTTGGCGCTTATAAAACAGTTATAATAGAAGATGCAGATGCATATGAACTATACGGAAGGATTGTAGAATAAAATGAATTTACCCAACTGGTTGACAATTATCAGAATCATACTCGTACCATTTATGATTTTGATGTATTATGTGGGTGGTCCCAATTGGAATATTTATGCGGCGATTATTTTTATCGTGGCATCCATCACTGACATGGTAGACGGTATGTTGGCGCGAAAAATGAACCTTGTAACCAACTTTGGCAAGTTGATGGATCCCATTGCAGATAAAGTGCTCGTCATGGCAGCGCTGGTTTTGATGGTCGATTGGGGCAAAGTGAACTCTGTGGTTACAATTATCTTGTTGGCGCGGGAATTTGTCATTTCAGGGTTTCGTCTGGTGGCAGCCTCTAATGGAGTTGTCATGGCGGCTGGCGCCATTGGAAAATGGAAGACAGTCACCCAGCTAGTGGGCATGAGCTTTATCTTTTTGGGAAACCCGATCTTTTCATTATGGAACATTCCGTTTGGAGAAATCCTCTTATATATTAGCATGGTATTATCCATATGGTCATGTGTAGAATATATTTATCAAAATAGAGCATTGTTAAAGGAGTAAAGAGATGGAAAACAGAGAAAAAGCGTTAGACAGCGCTTTGGCGCAGATAGAAAAACAATTTGGCAAAGGGGCAATCATGCGCCTTGGCGATCACAAAGCACAGATGGAGATTTCCGTTATCCCCACAGGCTGTTTGGAAGTAGACATTGCGCTGGGGGTTGGCGGGCTGCCCAGAGGCAGAATTGTAGAAATTTATGGGCCGGAATCTTCCGGAAAAACCACCTTTGCACTGCATGTTGTAGCAGAAGCACAAAAGCTGGGCGGCGCGGCAGCGTTTATAGACGTAGAGCATGCGTTAGATCCGGTGTATGCAAAAAATTTGGGCGTGGATGTGGATAACCTTTATGTTTCCCAACCGGATGCAGGCGAGCAGGCGCTGGAGATTATGGAGACGCTCATTCGCAGCGGCGCCATTGATGTGGTGGTGCTGGATTCGGTTGCAGCGTTGGTGCCCAAATCTGAAATTGATGGAGAGATGGGTGATTCTCATATGGCGGCGCAAGCGCGGCTTATGTCGCAAGCGCTTCGGAAACTGACGGCAGCCATTTCAAAATCCAATACTGTCGCAGTATTCATCAACCAATTGCGGGAAAAAGTTGGGATTGTATTCGGCAATCCGGAAGTAACGCCCGGCGGCAGAGCTTTGAAATTCTATTCTTCTGTACGGCTGGAAGTGCGCAGAGGAGAGGCCATCAAAGCAGGAGATCAATTGGTGGGCAACCGTACGCGTGTAAAAATTGTTAAAAACAAAGTGGCACCGCCCTTTAAAACGGCAGAATGTGAAATTTTATACGGCAAAGGCATTTCGGCGGCTGCCAGCATACTAAACATGGGCGTGCAGTTTGACATCATTGACAAATCCGGCGCATGGTTCTCTTACCAAGAAACGCGCATTGGGCAGGGCAGAGATAACGCGAGAAAGTATTTGGAAGATAACCCGGAAGTTGCGGAAGAAATCAAAGCAAAAATCATGGCAACCCTAAACGGCGACAAAGAAGAAGCAGAAATACCGGTTGCAGAAACAGTTGAAGCATAAAGAAAAAGCTATCCAAACGGATAGCTTCTCTTTTGAAATGAAAACAGAGAGGTATACGTGGTAAAAAAAAGAGTCGATGTGCTGCTGGTGGAAAAAGGGCTTGTGTCTTCTCGTGAGCGCGCAAAAGCGCTTGTGTTGGCAGGGCAAGTTTTGGTTGCAGGGCAACCTGTCAAAAAAGCAGGCGAGATGTATGAAGAAACGGCTGAACTCTCCTTAAAGCAGCCGGATATTCCTTACGTGAGCCGTGGTGGGCTAAAGCTGGAAAAAGCGCTGCAGGTATTTTCTGTTTCACTTGCCAATCGGGTTTGTATTGACGTGGGCGCTTCCACAGGCGGGTTTACCGAATGTATGCTGCAAGCCGGCGCGAAAAGCGTATATGCGGTCGATGTAGGATATGGACAACTTGCTTGGAAACTGCGCACAGACCCGCGTGTTGTTGTTATGGAACGCATCAACGCCAGATATTTGGAGCCGGATATGTTTGCAGAAGTACCGACCTTTGCTTCCATAGATGTTTCATTTATTTCCATCGGGCTTATTTTACCCGCGCTAAAACGTATTGGTGTACAGGAAATTGCTGCGCTTATTAAACCACAATTTGAAGCGGGGCGAGAGCAAGTCGGCAAAAAAGGGATTGTACGAGAAAAAGCAGTACATGAAGAAGTCTTGTATAACGTAAAAGAAAAGGCAGAAGCGGCAGGCTATTATCTCTCGGCGCTTACTTTTTCGCCCATTCGCGGGCAAGAGGGAAACATTGAATTTTTAGGGCATTTTTTCGCGACACCGCAGGCAAATGAAATTGATATTTCAAAAATTGTGCTGGAAGCACATGAAAGCACAGAGAAAAAATAGAAAAGCTATTGTATAGAATTACATCTTTATGTATAATTGGAATAGCTACAAATATGGCGCTTGAGGTTTTTTATGGCTCGTTACGGCATTTACGCCAACTTAACAAAGGACAAAGATCTTTCGTATACAAAGCAAGTCATCAGCGCTCTGCAAGCAAAGGGCTTGCTTTATTTTTTAGATGAAGAACTGTTTGGACAATTGCCGGGTGCGCTTTTGACGGCAGAAACAGAAATTGATGTACTGATTGTTCTTGGAGGCGATGGGACGATGCTGGCGGCGGCAAGAAAGTATGGCAAAAGCGGCGCGTTGTTATTTGGGCTGAATTTAGGCAGGCTAGGGTTTTTGCTGGATTCGGACATTGCAGAGTTGAGCGAAAGCCTTGCGTGTATTGAAGCAGGCGCGTATGAAGTGCAAGAGCGCGTTATGCTGGAAGCACAAATCATATCCGAAGCAGAAGAAGTGGTTTTTTCAGGCTATGCGTTAAACGAAGCGGTGGTTTCGCAAAGAAATATGATGCGCGTCATTGACTTAGAAGCGTATGTGGATGGAGAATATGCATATCGCATCAGAAGCGATGGGCTGATTGTCTCTACGCCTTCGGGTTCTACTGCGTATTCACTTTCTGCAGGCGGGCCGGTGGTATTTCCTACAGTGGATGTGTTACTTATGACACCTCTTTGCGCCCACTCTTTGCAGTCAAATACATTTGTCATTCCCGGCGAAGCGGAAGTAGTCATTCGCCCGGTGGCGCGGGTGCGCGGCGCAGCGCTTACTTTGGATGGACAAGATTCTATTGAAATGGCCAGCTCAAGTTATGTAAAAATTCAAAAGACACCGTTTAAAGTAAAGTTCTTAAAAACGACGACAAAAAGTTTTTACACTCTGTTGCAAGAGAAGCTTTCAGAGTGGAGATAATAATAGAATAGGTAGGACAAGGTATGAAAGAAGCGCGGCAGAGTGCAATTTTGGACATCATCGCATCTGAGAATGTGGAAACGCAAGAAGAGCTTGCGGAGAGACTGGCAGGGCGAGGTTTTAAAGTCACACAAGCTACGATTTCAAGGGATATCAAGGAACTGCATTTGATTAAAGTGCAGGCAGAACGCGGCGTATACAAATATGCGGTCAATGAATACAGCACGGTATTAAATACGGAACGCATGCTTCGTATATTCAAAGAAACCGTTACATCCATTCGAGGTGTGGGCAATCTTGTCATTGTGACAACGCTTTCCGGCGGCGCCAACGCAGCAGCAGAAGCAGTTGATACAATGAGCATGGATGGCATTGTTGGGAGCATTGCAGGGGACAATACAATCTTTTTTGCAGTGGAAGAAAAAGAACGGGAAAATATCATCGCCACGCTAAAAGAAATGACACGATAAGTGTTTTAGGGAATGATTCAGGAACTTTATATAGAAAACATTGCGTTAATTGACCAACTGCGTGTAACGTTTGAAGCAGGATTCAATGTCCTTTCAGGGGAAACAGGGGCAGGGAAATCAATTATCGTAGATTCTGTTAATTTAATTTTAGGGAGCAGAGCCGATAAGGAGCTGATTCGCACAGGCGAAACAAGCGCTTATGTTGAGGTTTTGCTTTTTTTATCGCAAGAAGAGCAAGAAAACCCTGTGTTTTTGGAGCATGGCGTAAAAAGCGGAGAAACGCTTATTTTATCCCGTGAGCTACAAGAAAGCGGGAGATCGGTTTGCCGCATCAATAACCGCGCAGTTAGTTTGCAGGTATTGCGTAGCGTTGCAGCAATGTTTATTGACATGTATGGGCAGAACCAAAACCAGAAATTGCTGGATGAACGCTATCATTTGCGTTTGATTGATACCATGGGCGGTGCGCGCGTTGCGACAGCAAAGACGCAGGTGGCAGAAGGCTATACACAATATGGGAAGATAAAAAAAGAGCTTGAAACACTGGAGGGTAGCGCCGCAGAAAAGGCGCGTACGCTGGATTTGCTAAACTATCAAATAGAAGAGATTACGGCGGCGAACCTTTCCATGGGAGAAGAGGAACGTTTGCAAGAAGAAAAGACGCTGTTGCTCCATGCGGAGCAAATAATGAGCAGTTTTTCCGGCGCAAAAGAAGCCTTAAACGGAGAGAACGGTGCGTTGCCGCAAGTATTTTCTGCAGTGCGCGCGTTGGAGCAAATAAAAGACATGAGCGCTGCTTATGAAAAGATATATACCACATTGCAAGATGCATATTATGCACTGGAAGATGCAGGCTATGAAGTGGCAGGGCAAGCAGAGAATATTGTGTTTGACGAGCAGGCGCGAAACGAAATTGAAGAGCGGTTGGTACTGATTGGAAGTTTGAAGCGAAAATACGGCGAAAATATCCAAACAATTCTCAGTTATTTGGAGGAGTGTGAAGCGCAAAAAGAAATGCTGGAGCATAGTGAAATACGTTTAGAGGCGTTGCAACAGCAGGTTTTGCAAGAGGAAACGCGCTTAAAAAAAGCTTCAGAAACCCTTTCTCGATTGCGGGAAGAGACGGCGCGGCAGTTTGAAACGCGGCTCAAAGAAGAACTAGTAGATTTAGGCATGCAAGACGCCATCATTGAAACGAAATTTACGCGAGGCAACTATACCAAAGAAGGATGGGATGAAGTATCGTTTTTCATCTCCATCAACAAAGGAATGCAGCCGCGCAGCTTGGCGCGCATTGCTTCAGGCGGCGAAATTTCACGCATTATGCTTGCCATCAAAAACATCATGGCGCAGCAGGACGATGTGGGGACGCTGATTTTTGATGAAATTGATACCGGTATCAGCGGGACAATGGCGCAGATGGTGGCGCGCAAAATTGCCAACATTGCGCGGGAACGGCAGGTCATTTGCGTAACCCACTTACCGCAAATTGCAGCCATGGGAGATGCCAATTACTATATTGAAAAAAGAGAAGAAAAGAATAAAACCACGACTTCACTTGAGAAAATTGCAGATGTACGCTTGGAAGAAGAAGTGGCGCGACTCTCCGGCGGACTGCACACGGAAGTGGCCATGGAACACAGCCGAGAGTTGCTGGAAAATGCAGCGAATTATAAAAAGGGACTGGGGTAAAGAACCGCTTGCACTTTTTATTTTGATATGATATAATTTCGTTTGTTATATATTGGAGGTATCAGTATGGACGTTGTTTCCTTGATTATTAAGATAGTACTTTGCTTATGCTCTTTGTTCTTAATCATTGTTGTATTGTTACAGCAGGAAGAAGGACCAAAACCTGTTGGAGCGGGCGGGGTAAGCAAAAAAAGAGGAAAAGAAGCAGTGCTTGTGAGATTAACCAAGATATCGGCGGTGGGCTTTATTGTTCTGGCGCTGGCGCTTGTGTTGTTACAACACTTTTTCTAGAGAATAATCAAAACGCCCACGAAGGGCGTTTTTTTAATGACGCAAACATAAATATAGATAAAAAAGAGGAAAAATGGAATTAGGTAAAAAAATCATTGCATTTGTGAACGAAGTGGGCGCGACAACAGAAGAAGCGCTGCTGGCAGCCATAAATGCAGAAGAAAACGAAATAAAAGAAGAAACAAACCAATTGGTGCGCGCAGGGGAAATCATCCGAACAAAGCGCGGCAAACTGGCTTCGCTTGGGCATGCAGGTTATGCCAAAGGCAGCATTGATATTAAACGCGGGGGATTTGGGTTTGTCCGTCAAACGGATGACGATATTTACATTCCAGCAAAAGAGCTAAAAGGCGCGTTTCAAAATGAAACGGTGCTGGCAAAAATAACGCATACAGATGCGCGGGGCAAAGAAGGATACGTGGAACGGATTTTATCCAAATTGCCGTACGAAATTGTAGGGACATATCAAGTCAAGAAAAACGAACAAGTTGTAGAAGAAGATGGTGCAGGCGGGCAGATGTTTGCCGTGGAACGAAAGCATCAAAACAAAGCATACGACGGCAAAAAAGTTTTATTCTCCGTGATGCGGCGGGCATCGGCGGGGTGCTTGCCGGAAGGGCATGTAAAAGAGGTTTTGGGCGATAAAGATGCACCCGGCGTGGATATTTTAAGCGTTGCGCGCAGCTTTGGCTTGTATGATGCGTTTCCAAAAGCAGTCATGAAAGAGGCAAACAGTGTTCCTGAAGAAGTTGATGAAAAAGAGCTAAACGATAGAGAGTTATTATTTGATAAAGCAATTTTCACAATAGACGGCGCAGACGCGAAAGACCTGGACGATGCCATTTCGCTGGAGAAACTGCAAAATGGAAATCAACTTCTAGGCGTGCATATTGCGGATGTTTCCCACTATGTGAAACAGGGGAGCGCGCTGGATGAAGAAGCGCTGCATCGCGGCACAAGCGTTTACTTGGTAGATCAAGTAATCCCCATGTTACCAAGGCGGCTTTCCAACGGGATTTGCTCGTTGCATGGCGGGGTTGTACGCTTAACGCTTTCTTGCTTTATGGAAGTGAATGCGGCGGGAGATGTGGTGAACCATCGTTTTGCAAAAACAGCAATTCGCTCCAGCTATCGATTGACATATGAAGGCGTGAACGATTTGCTGGACGGAAACCCTGCGGCAGAAAAAGAATACGCGTCCATCAAAGAACTGCTCATAGATGCAAATAAACTGGCAGAAGTCATTCACAAAAAGCGGCGGGCAGAAGGCAGCATTGATTTTGATGTGCCTGAAGCAAAAATTGTGCTGGATGAAAAGCGCCGACCGGTGGAAATTGTACCGCGCACGCAGCAGGCAGCAGAAAAGATGATTGAAGCGTTTATGGTATTGGCAAACAATACAGTGGCGGAAGATTTCTTTACCCATGAACTGCCGTTTATATACCGGATACATGATAAGCCGGATCCAATGCGCATGGAAGAGCTGAAAAGCTTTTTGGCGACCATTGGATATCGAAATATGCGCGGCGGCAGCCAAGGATTACAGCGCGTATTGCGCGAAAGCATGGGGAGACCGGAAGAAAATATCATTAAAACCATTGTACTGCGTACCATGCAAAAGGCAGAATATAATGTACAAAACAGAGGGCATTTCGGGCTGGGTTCAAGCGCATATACGCACTTTACTTCACCCATCAGAAGATACCCGGACCTGATTGTACACCGCCTCATTCATGCGCGGCTGGAAAAAAGAAAAGTAGAGATGGATCTTAGCTATATTGCCACAGAATCCAGCGCAAAAGAGCGAAGCGCCATTGAAGCAGAGCGGCGGATTGATGAAATCATGAAAGCAGAATATATGGAACAGTTTATTGGGAAAACCTTTCAAGGCGTGGTCTCGGGGGTAACCAATACAGCAGTTTTCGTCGCGCTGCCCAATACGGTAGAAGGTGTGTTGCCCCTTTCTTCCATCAACGATGATTATTATGTGTTTTTTCCGGAACTATACGCTGTGGTTGGAAAACGCAGAAAAAAGAGAATTCAACTGGGCGATAAAATAAAAGTACGCGTCAAATCGGCAGATAAAGAGATTCCACAAATTGAGTTTTCTTATGTTCCGCTGTCAAAGAAGCGTAAAAAATGATATACTTGCATTAGGTGATCAAAATGGCAGAAGGTATAAAAGTTGTTGTAAACAATAAGAGAGCAACCCATGATTATTTCATAGAAGAGCGCTACGAAGCAGGCATTGCGCTTGCGGGAACGGAAGTAAAATCCATCCGCAAGGGGAGCGTGAACCTGCGAGATGCATACGCGACTGTGCGTGATGGCGAGCTTTTTTTGATGAACCTACATATCAGCCCATACGAGCAGGGGAACATTTATAACAAAGACCCCCTCCGCCCGCGTAAACTTTTAATGCACAAGCGGGAGATTGCCAAATTATTTGGACTGATTTCGCAAAAAGGATATTCGCTTATTCCATTGCGGCTTTACTTGAAAAATGGAAAAGTAAAAGTAGAGCTTGGCTTGGCGCGTGGGAAGAAACTTTACGATAAACGGCAAAGTCTAAAAGAAAAAGCGATCAAGCGCGAAGCGGAGACAAATCTGCGCGCTAAATTTCGTTAACAAGGGGGCGTAACTGGTTTCGACGGGGATTATTTTTGGCAGATAAGCAGGCCGCAGTGCCCAAAACTGCGCTAAAAAAGTGGGAAATAAAATTAAACGCTAACAACGATAATTACGCTTTAGCAGCTGCTTAATAGCAGCATTTATGTCTATACCAGTTTGCCTATTCGGCTGCGTATAGGCACAAAATAGAATAGGCACAGCTTTGCTTTTTGCTCTAGGGGCATTGCTGCAACAATAGAGCTACCGGAAGGCCTCCAGCGGGAAGAGTGCGCCGGATGGGAAATCATATGCTTTCCGCTAAGCCTGTAGAAAGTTTGTTACGAAGATTCTCGGACGGGGGTTCGACTCCCCCCGCCTCCACCAACGTAGAACATAGCCGTTGATACAATTAGTGGTATCAGCGGCTGTTTTCTTTTGTTTTGAAGTCTTTTTCATTGGATAGAGGAGCTTTTCGTCGGAAGAAAGAAGCGGAGCAGAATTCAGTTTCTGCCCGGGATAGTAAGCGAAATCTCGCTGCCGTCCTTGAAGCGATAAAGCAAGGTGCTGTCGCTCTCAACCGTCACCGTATCCACAGTGCCCATCCAGATCGTGTTGCTGAACTTTATGGGCAGGATATCCGAATCAAAGATGGCGAACATAAAGCCGCTCAGGATCGAGCTTTTATGGTTCTTATCCTCTATGGCGCACTGTGTTTCCTCAAATTCAGCCTGCAAGGATTCGTAACGGGAAACCTGCATGTCGTAGCGCTTTTGGTAATCTACCTGATCAAGAGCCTGAGTGGCGTTCTCATTTACAATCCGCGAGATCATCTCCGCCACCACTTCCATCTCCTGTGAAAGCTCCTGAAGCCTTGCTTCTTCTTGGGAGCAATCTGTCAGTTCATCTTTCAGTTCCCGACAGTGAACCAGCAGCTTTTCTTTATCGGCTAAAAGCAGGCTCAGAGCCTTGACAAAGGATTCTTGAATCTCCGCTTCGTAAAGGTGCGGCGTGCTGCATTTTTCTTTCAGCTTGAACTTGTCATTACATTGCCAGACGGTTCGCTTGTACTTTGTGTTTGAGTGCCAGACTTTTGAACCGTAGAAGGCTCCGCAATCGCCACAGATGAGTTTGGTTGAATAAGGCGTGCTGTTGCTGTAATAGGCCTCCAGGCTCTCTCTTCTTGCGTATTCCGCCTGCACAAGGTCAAATTCGTCAGGATCAATGATTGCCGGATGGCTGTCCTCCACATAATATTGCCGGACTTCGCCTTCATTTACCTTTTGTTTTTTCGTGAGAAAATCCACTGTATATTTCTTTTGTAACAGGGCGGAACCCCGATATTTTTCATTTTGTAAAATACTGGCGACCGTGCTGGAATACCATTTCTCTTTGCCCGTCGGCGAGAGGATCTTTTCTTCCTCAAGCCTTCTGGCAATCCCATAAGGCGTCATGCCTTTCATGAAGAGACGATAGATATAACGTACAATCTTTGCTTCTTCCGGAACAATCTCAGGCAGTCCGTTTTCGCCCTTTCTGAAGCCCAGAACGCTCTTGTAGGGCATCATAACCTTGCCGTCGGAGAACTGTTTTCGGATGCCCCAGGTGACGTTCTCCGAGATGGAGCGGCTTTCCTCCTGTGCCAAGGAACTCATAATCGTAATGAGGAGTTCTCCCTTGGAATCAAGGGTATAGATGTTTTCTTTTTCAAAATAGACCTCGACCTGCTTCTCTTTCAGCTTCCTGACATAGGTCAAGGTATCGACTGTGTTTCTGGCAAAGCGTGAAACGGACTTCGTGATGATGAGGTCAATCTTACCGTCAAGAGCATCGCTGATCATCTCCTGAAAGCCCTCACGCTTCTTGGCGTTCAGGCCGGAGATACCTTCATCCGTATAAATCCTAACAAACTCCCAGTCGCTCCTGCGTTTGATGTAGTCCGTGTAATAGCTGATCTGTGCTTCATAGCTGTTAAGCTGCTCATCGCTGTCAGTAGACACACGGGCATAAGCGGCAACTTTCCGCTTGCCGATTTTCCCCTTCAGCGAAGTGCCGGGAAGATTCTTCTTCGCTTTAATAACCGTAACTTTTCTGCTTCCCCGGCTCACTTTTTGTTCCTTTCTCTACTTTTTCTAGCAGCTTCAGCCCGCATCTCCGCTGTCCAGGACTCCGAGCGTGACCTGTCCTGCCAGCTGTATTCTTTCTCTTTGCCGTTTTTGAGGATAATCCTGACCTTGTTTGCTTCCGGGATGATGATTTCCTTTGCTTTCTCCCGGAAGACATCGCCATCAAATTCAGCGAGATGCAAAGCCCTGGCAACAAGCTCCTCCAATATCCGCTCCGGCACGCCTTTCATGGAGCATTTGTAGTCCTTGCAGCCCAAGTTTGCCACACAGCGCCAGAAGACCTCCGTCTTGGTCTTTTTGCGGTTAAAGTTTGCTCCGCAGTCTCCACAGCGGATCATCTTGCGGAAGGGGTATTTCGGTATAGTCTTCGGCGGATTCTTATTTGATGTGCGGCGTTTTACTTCCTCTTTCACGGCTCTGTAGGTTTCTTTGTCAATAATCCCTTCATGTGTATTCTCCGCCAGATAGAAGTCTTTTTCTCCCCGGTTGATATGCGTCTTTGAACACACGGCATCATCCTTGTAGGTCTTTTGCAGAAGGGCGCTGCCTGTGTGCTTTTCGTTAAAAAACCTCGCAATATCGCCCGGCTTCCATTTGCCACCGAGCTTCTTCGGTATGCCGATGGCATTTAATTTTTCTATAATCTCGCCGCTCTGCATTCCGGAAATATAGTCCCGATAAATCATACGGACGACTTCGGCTTCCTCATCGTTTATGACGAGCTTCCCGTCGATGAAGTCATAACCGTAAAGATGCGCCATACCGACGATTACACCCTTTTCAAAACGCTTCTTAATGCTCCAGCGGCTGTTTTCTCTAGTGGAAAGGCACTCTTCCTGAGCAAAGGAAGCAAGGAGTGAGAGCATCAGTTCTCCGTCTGCTGTCAGGCTGTTAATCTTCTCCCGCTCGAAATACACAGCGACACCGATATCTTTCAGTTCCCGTACTGTCTCGAGAAGAAGCAGTGTGTTTCTGGCAAAGCGGGAGATGGACTTGGTGAGGATTAAATCAATCTTCCCTTCTCTTGCATCGTCCAGCATCCGCTGGAAATTTTCTCTCGTTTCCTTTGTGCCGGAGATGCCTTCATCGGCATACACGCCGACATACTCCCAGTCCGCCCTTTGTTGAATGATCCTGCTGTAATAGCTGACTTGAGCCGAGAGGGAGTGCAGCATGGCATCTTTTCCTGTAGACACACGGGCGTAGGCAGCGACTTTTGTTTTTGTTGTTTCCGCATTCTTTTTAATCGGTAATTCTTCTACTGTTCGCATTCTCCACCTCCTCTATAATAGGTATGTATATACATCACTCAGAACGCCTTATTTATCAAGGTCATAGCGGAAAATACTTTTCTCGGAAAGTCCGCTTCTTTCAGCGATGATTTCCTCTGCTTCCCGGATAAAGGACTCGTCCATTTCCTCCTCTTCATAAAGGGAAAAGAGGAGCGCCATCAGCGATTGGTAGCAAAGGACATTCTTTTCTAAATCTCTCTTTTCCATAGCATCACCTGTTTGAAAAATCGGCTCGGGAACCGGGATGTATCTACACAAGGCTCCCGAGCCTTTAACCCTAGTTTTAATCTAGACTTTTTGCCTGAAGCCTATGCTGAACATAGGGTTATTTGCCAAGCCTAAGCAGGACTTAGGCTTATTCGACCGTCAGCGTACGAACGGCATCCTGCCGGATGAGTTTTCCGTCCAGACGCTCATAGGCTGCATAGCCGACTTGACCTTCGCCTGTGAAAAGCTCGAACAAGGGCTTAATCGTCAGCTCCTGCCTCTGTAAGAGCCAGTAGTAGAACAGATCACCGATGAGAATCGGCTTGGCCCCGCTTGCGATGGTAGGCATATACGGGCTGATGAGAACGGGTTTTTCGAAGAGCCTATCTTGACCATGCTCCCAGAAAGGATGGCCGTTCTGGTCTTTTAACATCCGTAGCGTAAAAGCCGTCTCGTCGTTCATAATCCAGACGGCATCTTTCCGGTATTCCGCAGCCAGTGAGAAGTAGAGCGTTACTACATCGTCAAAGGTAATCTGGCCTGCGCCTGCCGTTGATATGGTATCGGCAGTGTTCAGCAGTCCCAGCGGCTCGTCTTGTCCCGTTCCTGTGAGCAGGACTTTTTCCTCCGCACGGGCAAAGCGTCTGGCAAATTCCCGCATGAGATAGCTGTCAAGATCGAACTTCGTATCATTGACGAATTGCAAAGAGAGTTTGCAAAGCGATGCAATCTTGAAAGAATCGTAGGGGATGTTCGTGAAGCTGTCGGCATCCACCGGGTAGAGCTGACCTTCGCCGGTTACTTCGGCTGTGCCTGTGGAATGGACAGCGATGACGGTGCCTTCCGCCCGGTCCAGAGCGATTTTAGTGGCATACTTTCTAAAGAGGCAGTCTCTTTCCATCGCCTCATGAAACAAGCCCATATCCCGTCCCGGTATGATGTAGCCGTTTGTTACTCCGTTATTGCCTTCCTTTAAGGCCTGAATGCTTGCGTTTTTCTTGCGAAGCATGTTCTGAAATTCCGATTTATAAATGTTTGTGTCTAACATAGGTAAATTCCTCCTAAAATTTTGATGGGGTTAATACCCCGTTTGAATTCGCGGGTTTGTGCGCGGTCTTCCGCAACCGCTGTCCGCTAAAAACTCCCCGGAGATTAGCTGGCCCCCCGGGGGCTTACGGCAGAGCTTTGCCGTTTGAAGTGGTAAAGCCCTGTCTTTTGCAGTAGTTCATCGCTTCCCGGTAGGTCTTAAAGTGAAGTGATGTCCAGCCGAAGCAGACGCGCCAGTTACAAGGGCGTACGTCCTTGCTTTGGAAGACAAAGACAGGTCTTCGGTGCCTGTCCTTAAACAGGCAGTAGAAATTGTAATTTTTGTTTCCGATGACATTCAGATTTTGTCCTGAGCTATCCTGCATAGAGGGTTCCTCCTTTCCGTGTTGCTTTTTCCTTTGTCGTACATGGCTTTGTTCAAGGCGGCCTGCACGTTTGACCACAGTGTTTCATGGGCGGCTCCTTTCACCTTCCCCTTGGACAAGAGGGCGGGTTTTGAGTAATTCTTTTTGACGGTCTATGTTGAACATAGGTCGTTTGCTCTTACACAGCTGCGGTGGAATTTTGCTTTGTAGCAGCTTGTAGCAGGATTTTCTATAGAGCCTTATATTTCGCTTAAATAGAGAGAACTGAAAAAACCTGCTACATCCTGCTACACCCACTGTATTCATAAGAAAAAGTCCTCCTCGGCGCTCGGCTTGTAGCCTAAAAGCAGGGTGGTAGGATTGCCGCCCGCCTTAGGCCGTTTCCTTGTGACCTCCGCCACTTTCCGAAGTTCCTGATTGAAATTGCGATTGTTCTCAGGGAAAAGCCCGTTTCTTGCACACCAGGCGCGATAAGCGTCATAGACAAGAGAGGTCCGGATTTCTTCCTGCGGATCTTCAATTAACGCTTCCTCGATGAACTGCATGACTTTGTTGCTGTCACGGGCATAGCTTGCTGTGGATGAAAGTACGGCTTCCGGCGGCTTTAGGCCTTCATCCATTAGCATCCGGTAGCCTTCCAGCAGCCAGTTCAAAATGGCGCTCTGCACATCGGGTTTGGCGAAGCGTTCTTTTAAGCTCTTATCCTGCTCGGACTCATTGAAGTGTCGCTCAAAGGGGATAATCTGAACCCGTCCGCTGGTAAAGAGCGTCATGTCGTTGACTGCGGGCAGGTAGTTGGTATTGATGTAGATCTTGAACTGCGGCTGAAAGTCGAAGCTGTTCTCATGCAGAAAGCGGGCGTTTAAGGTGTCGTTTCCCGTCATGGTTTTAACCTGCGCGGCATTTAAGAGAAGTCCTCGTCCCGGCTCTGAGATATTGGCCAGGCGGATACCTGCCAGTCTTGCAATATCTTCACTGGGAGCTTGGCTGTTCGTGAAGCGTTTTTGCGCGATGGTTTCAGGCCTTACGGCTTTCCCGTAATCGCCCATGACTTTGAGGACGCTTTCCATCAGCGTTCCCTTGCCGTTGCGGCTGGTTTCGCCATAAAGAAAGAACAGGCACTCATGCCGGGTATCGCCTGAGACGGCGTAACCCAGACTCTTTTGCAGGAACTTCGCTTTTTCCCGGTCACCGCTCATGATCTCGTCAATGTATTCCTGAAAACGCTCCGAATGAGCGCTAGGGATAAAAGATGCTCCGGCGATCTTGCTTAAAAAGTCCGACGCTCTGTGTTCGTAAAAGTGCATCGTCCTTAAATCGAGTGTGCCGTTTTGACAGTTCAAGAGATAGCGATCCTGATCAAAGGATTGAAAGGGCAAGGGATAGACGCTCTGTGCTTCTTTTAGATAGGTTTCCCTGAAACGTCGCTGCTGCCATTTGGCGCACTCTTTGAGAAAGTTCGTCCTGAGATACTCGTCCCTGATGGTGAGGGCATATTGCAAAAGACCGTCCGCCAGGCTCTTGCAAAGCTCCATCGCCTTTAAGCTCCCGACATCCGCCTGCCAGCATTTACCGCCAAAGACGTACCATTTCTTTCGTTCCGGAACGAAGCGGCAGATATCCCGATACACATCGGCAAAGAGCCTGCCAAAGCCGATATCTCCGAAGCGGTAGCGGGGGTTGTTCAGAAGATCAAAGCTTTGCAGCTGACCGGAGATAGTATTGAAGTCATCCGCCGGATAGGAGACCCGGACGGGTTTATAAAAGGAAGTGCAGGAATTGACGGCCCGTTCAAGCGTAGATGCTCGGTAATCGTCCCGCTCCCATTTATCCCGCATAAGTCCGGACTTCCTAAAGAGCCGATCCATCTGCTCCGTATCTCCGCCGCACCAGAAGGCGAGGATGGAGCATAATGCAAGGTCGGCTTCGCTGTGGCTGATATAACCCCCTACATCGCCCTGCCAAAGTTTTAGAAATTTTGTCTTCTGCTTGCTTTTCCCGGCCTTTTGAATGACGGAATCATCTTCAAGAAAGCTGCCGGGAGCTGTTTGCCGGGGAGAAGAAGTCACATCACGCTTCATATAGCGGTCTAAGATGAGCTGAAGTTCTGTTTCCCGATGCTCAGGTTCTTTTGACCGGATGGCATTTCCCGTTAAGGTTACGTATTGTTTTGTCGCACCCGGAACATAAACCTCCAGACCGATTTTCCGATTGTTGACGTAGTAGCGGGATTTATCAAAAGCAAAATTATTGACTTTTAAGATGATGCGGACACCTCTGCCTGACGGGCTGTATTCCGTATAGGAATCAAGGGTGCTGATCACGTCTTCCGCAAGTTCCGACAAATGACCGTCAAGAACACAGTTGTCGATATCGAGAGCGGCAAAGGGAGTAAAGACGCCCATGCCGATGCCGTCATATTGAGGTGTTGCTTTCAGGACCTCCGCAAAGCTTGTAAAGTGGTTGATGTTTTTACTGCTTGCCCGTTTCCCATTCACCTGATAGGGAATCTTGGTCGTTCTGCCGTTTTGTTCTTCATAACGCCAGAGGCAGAATCTGCCGTTTTCTTTTATGTCTTTTGGTAATTTTTGAATCATATCGTTCTCCTCGGTGTTTTTTTGAGGGAAACTCCCTTCACCTTCCCCTTGGACAAGGACGAGGATTTTGGGCAATGTTTTTGAAAAATTCTTTTCTTCATCTTTAAACCTGCCTATCTTTCATCCTGAGGAGGAAGCCCCTCTACTTTCCCCTTGGACAAAAGAGCGGGTTTTGAGTAATTCTTTTTGACGACCTAGCTTGAATCTAGGGTGTGTGATTCTTCTCCTCACTCTGTAGGCAGGAGAAAGGGCTGTTTTGAACGGGGCAAAAAGAAAAAACGACCTAAGTTCGGCTTAGGTCGTAAGATTAAACACAGCTTCGGGGGAGATTTTCAGCTTTGTAGCAGGATGTAGCAGGTTTTTTCAGTTACCCCCATTTAAGCGAAATATATTGCTATATATAAAATCCTGCTACAAGCTGCTACACACCTGTGTTTGTGAGAGGGGCGCAACTAAAAATTTGCTATCAAAGTCATTTTTTATAGAATTATTCACGTAAAGATGATAGAATGGGTGTAGTTTCTCAAGGATGAAAGGAAAATAATATGGCTGTATCCTATGACAAACTCTTACATCTCCTGATTGACCGGCAGATGAGTAATTCACAGCTCATAAAAAAAGCCGGTTTCTCCGGCAATGTGATGACGCAGATTAAGCGCAGAAAATACATCTCGCTTGACAGCATAGAGCGAATCTGCCGGGTACTTGGCTGTGGCGTGGACGATATTTTGGAATTTATTGATGAGGAAGATGCGAATGGCAATCATTGATGAACTGATTCAGCAAATTACAGATGACAAACTGCGCGACCGCATTCAAGCGGAAGCGGACAAGTTAACGCAGCAGAAAAAGTTCGGTCTGGTATTTGAAAATCATCTGCCCGAATGTACGCCGCTCTATGAAGTTCCTGTCAAGGTAGGCGGCACAGTTTCTCTTAAAAACGGAAGTATTGACGACCTTTATGTCGTCAAGGATATAAAAGAAGAGCAGGTCTTCTGTGTCAATAAAAAGGATGGAACGGAACAACTCTTTCCTCTGAATGATGTCGTGACTACGGCGGAATTCGGTGAGCCGATTTATCCTTATCTGCAATATGTTGACTCCCTTACCAACGCGCCGGAAAGCGAGCTATGGCACACTTTGATTGAAGCGGATAATTATCACGCCTTGCAACTCTTGGAATATCTCTACGCCGACAAGGTGGACTGCATATATATCGATCCGCCCTACAACACGGGCGCAAGGGACTGGAAATACAATAACGATTATGTTGACAGCTCCGACTCCTATCGCCATTCCAAGTGGCTCTCCATGATGGAAAAGCGCTTGAGGCTTGCGAAGAAGCTGCTGAATCCAAATACTGGTGTGCTGATTTGTACGATAGATGAAAAGGAAGTTCATCACCTAAGAACACTGTTAGAGGAATTGCTCCCAGAAGCATATATTCAAATGGTGACACTTGTAATCAATCCTAAGGGATCGACGAGAGGTCGGTTTTCAAGGGTAGAAGAGTACGCATTGTATTGTTTTATGCCAGAAGCCTACGTACAAGGTGGATTAGATTCCATGTTAGGCGAGCAAAGTGAAGATGATGGCCAACCTTCTTATCCGAGGTGGAAGGGACTGTTGAGATCTGGAATAGATTCTTTAAGAAGTGATAGTCCTAATTTGTTTTACCCAATTCTTATTGACGAAAAAACAAATAGAATCATTAGAGCCGAATCTTCTATCCCTTTAGGCGTCAAACCTGACTATGATGAAAAAATTGATGGCTACAGTGTGGCATGGCCTATACGAAATGATGGATCTGAAGGAAGATGGATGCTTAGCACTGAGACTTTTAATGATATGTTAGGCAAAGGATATGTATCATTAGGAGGATATGATAAACGGAGAAAGACGTGGGCTTTTTCTTACCTTAGCAAAAAATATCAGTTACAAATTGAAACAGGAGAGTTAGTTGTTGCTGGCAAAAGCGAAAATCAGCAAAGCTTAATTGTAAAGTACAAAAAAGCACAGGACAAACAAATTAAGACGGTTTGGCACAGAACTAGGCATGATGCAGGAGCCTATGGTTCTGACTTAGTGTCTTCTATAATAGGAAGACAAAAATT
Source organism: Christensenellaceae bacterium (assembly GCA_050952565.1). Taxonomy (GTDB): domain Bacteria; phylum Bacillota; class Clostridia; order Christensenellales; family Christensenellaceae; genus QANA01. The sequence continues at coordinate 468,418 of JBMNLE010000002.1, read as the reverse complement.
CACTTTTCCTAAGTCACTTTATGCGGAAAGAGATTGTCTGTCTGTAATTGTGGGAAAAAACAAAAACGCCCTCATCGTCGACTTCTTCGCCGGCTCGGGCACGACGCTTCATGCCGTCAACCTCTTAAATGCCGAGGACGGTGGTCAGCGCCGGTGTATTTTGGTGACGAACAATGAAGTCTCCGATGGCGAAGCCAAGGCACTTAGTAATCAAGGCTATCAGCCCGGTGACGAGGAATGGGAACGCTTGGGCATTGCCCGCTATGTGACCTGGCCGAGAACGGTATGTAGCATTAAGGGTGAAGATGTCAACGGCGAACCACTCAAGGGCAACTATTTAGAAAGTGACCTCCCCATGGCAGACGGTTTTCAGACTAATGCTATCTACTTCAAGCTGGGTTTTCTGGATAAGACATCTGTCGCTTTAGGCCGGCAATTCAAGGAGCTGCTCTCTGTACTCTGGATGAAAGCAGGCTCAATAGGATCATGCCCGCAGCTCGAAGGTGAGGATATCCCTAAGATGCTCATTTTGCCGGACAATCGCTTTGCCGTTCTAACAGATGAAAAAGACTTCCCGGAGTTTTTCGAGCAGATAAAAGCGGCATCAAATATCGAAACCGTCTTTATCATAACGGATTCCGAAGCGGGATACCGGGAGATGGCAGCAAAACTCCGGGTCAAAACAAGCTATCAGCTGTACCGGGATTACCTGGATAATTTCAGAATTAATACGGGGAGGAAATAAGGATGCTGGTTGAATTATTCCCCTTTCAAAGAAAAGCTCTACAAAATTTGCGCATGAATACAGCGGAAGCCTTAGGCAGCTACCGTCGCACACATACGCCGCAAGTCGTCTCCTTTACAGCGCCGACAGGCTCCGGTAAGACGATTATCATGGCGGCGCTTTTTGAGTCCATTCTATTCGGTGATGAGCGCTATCCGGAACAGCCAGAAGCTATCATCGTCTGGCTCTCCGATTCGCCGGAACTCAATCAGCAATCGAAAGACAAGATTGACGGCAAGGCGGATAAGATTACTCTGTCTCAGACGGTTACCATCGCTGATGAGTCCTTTGACCAAGAGCTTCTTGACGAAGGACATATCTATTTTCTCAACACACAAAAACTGGGCAAAAGTTCCAATCTGTCCAAGCACGGTGACAGCAGGCAGTATACAATCTGGGAAACCTTGAGAAACACAGCGAGGGAAAAAGCAGACCGCCTCTATTTCGTGATTGATGAAGCCCATCGCGGCATGTTGGGGCGTGAAGCAGGCCGGGCGAACACCATCATGCAGAAATTTCTGAAAGGAAGCCCGGAGGATGGACTGGAGCCGATGCCGGTTGTCATCGGCATGTCGGCAACGACGGAACGCTTCAACACGCTCGTAAAGGGAACGACCTCCACTATCCACAAAGTTGTTGTGACACCGGATGAAGTGAGAGCTTCCGGACTTTTGAAAGACCGCATCGTCATTACCTATCCGGAAGAAACAGCGGTCAGAAAAGATATGGCTATCCTTCAGGCGGCAACCGATGAATGGAGAAAGAAGTGGCGGCACTGGCAGCAATATTGCTACGAGCAGCACTATGCCTATGTCAATCCGATTTTTGTTGTTCAGGTCGAAAATGCCGCTGCCGATAAAATCTCCAAGACGGATCTCGATGAGGTCTTACGTACGATTGAAAGCAGAGCCGGCTACCATTTTGAAAAGGGCGAAGTCGTGCATGCTTTTGGCGAAAAGGAAACCATTGAGATACACGGTTTAGAGGTGCCTTACTACGAGCCTTCCGGCATCAATGATAACAGAAAAATCAAGCTGGTCCTCTTCAAAGAGAGTCTTTCCACCGGCTGGGATTGTCCTCGTGCGGAAACCATGATGTCCTTTCGTCGTGCCAAGGATGCCACCTATATCGCTCAACTTCTTGGCCGGATGGTGAGAACCCCGATGCAAATGCGGATTCAAGTGGATGAAAGTCTAAATGACGTGCAACTCTTCTTGCCATACTTTGAGAAAAATACTGTGGAAGAGATTGTGCGTGCCCTACAAGCCAGTGAAGGCGGCGACATTCCGACAGATATTTATGGTGAGCAGATGGGTGAAAGAACATTTGAAACCTGGTCTGCGAAACCGCTTAAGAAGAAATCCGCTCCTCAAGCAGAAGGGCAAATGAGCTTAGATGATTTAGCTTCTCGTGATAATACGCTTGCTCCTCTTGCAGACACAGTTGATAATTACATTACGAGCGGTGATGCTGCTTTTATCCGCGAAGGAGATACCATAACAAGGTTTGAGGACAGAGCAGCAGGTAATTACGATACCTTACCAAAACCAGGTGTAGATGAATCAGGACCAGCTGATAGGAAGCCCCTTCCCACTGAGCAGGAAGAAGGTAAAGAGGAAGTACCTTCGCAGGAGGATGTACTTGACCGTGAAAACATCATCAAATTTATCAATGATGCTGGGCTTCTTACCTACAATGTGCGCCAAACCCGTATCAACGATTATTTGACCTCTCTCTTCAAATTGACAAGGCTTCTGGTGCAATCGGGTCTTGATCCTGAAGCAACTGAAATGGTCACAAATGACATAATCGGTAAAATCCGTGAATACGTACACAGCCTGCGAGAACAGGGAAAATACGATGATTTAGTGACTAAGGCGAAAGAGTTTAAGCTCTCTATGCAGGTCTTTGATGTCTTTGGGGAGAGTGTTAAAGATTTCCCGTTTCAGAAATCTATTTTCTCGACGAATGCCGATATTGAACGCCAATTTCGTCAGGCGGAAGTAAAGCTCGGTGGAGAAGGTGTCGGACATGCTTACGGGAACAAGTATTTTGATCCCCTCGATCCGGACAGCTATCAGCTGGATGTGATCCTCTTTGTTTCCGATCAGGAAAATCTCATAGAGCTGCACGACTATGCTAAGGCCAGGTTCCATCAATTAAATGACGAGTACAGGCGCTATATGATCACAGTAGACGAGAGCTTCCGTCTGCAGTATGAACGAATTGTTTCAGATGGGGATCAGGTAAGTAAACACAACTTCCGTTTGCCGGAACTGATCCAAGCTGAGCATATTCGGGGAGGAGAAAAGTATTCTGATCATCTCTTTGTCAACGATGAAGGTTTTGCCAAAATCAAACTCAACGATTGGGAAAAGGGAGTCTTAGAGGAGGAGCAGGAACGCACGGATTACGTCTCTTGGCTGCGGAATCCGCCGCGTAAATCCTGGGCGCTTTGTATTCCTTATGAGATGAACAATGAATGGAAAGCCGCTTATCCTGATTTCCTCGTTATACGGAAAGATGTGCGACTGGGCTACATTGTCGATGTATTAGAGCCTCACAGCCCGGACTTTGCCGACAACTTAGGCAAGGCCAAAGGCTTTGCGGAATATGCCCGCCAAAATCCCGGTGTCGGACGCATCGAGCTGATCCGCATGGACAGAGATCCGGCTGGCAATAAGCGTTTTAAGCGCCTGGACATGTCCAGAAGTGCGATCCGGAATAAAGTTCTGAAAGCGATGACGAATGATGAAATCAACCATATCTTTGATACAGACGGAGTGTTCTAGGTAGGAGTCTTTGAAAGCCAATAGCACTAGAACACAATATTGTTGTTCAGGAGGATTACAAAAAGTGGATGAGAAGCGACCCAAGGTATTTATTTCATATTCCTGGTCTAGTTCTGTACATAGAGATAAAGTTCTAGAATTTGCTACGCAATTACAAGAACTTTATGGTGTTGAAGTTATCTTTGATGAGTGGGATCTTCAAGCTGGACAAGACAAATTCAAGTTCATGGAATCTTGTGTAAGCGACCCCACAATAACTCATGTAATCGTTGTATGTGATCAGAAATATGCGATTAAGGCAGATAATCGAGAAGGTGGAGTAGGAACAGAATCTGAAATTATTACGCCTGAAATCTATGAGCATAGCGACCAGACAAGATTTATTCCTGTTGTATTTGAATACGATGAGAACGATAAACCTTATTTACCCGTCTTTTTGAAATCTCGAAAATACTTTGACTTATCAAATGTTCGTAATAATTATAATTCAGAAATAGAAGATCTCGTTCGTACTCTCTGGGGAAAACCCAAGAAAACGAAACCAGTATTAGCCAGTCGTCCAGATTGGTTAGAAGAAGGCTATAGCAATTTGAGTCCGCTACGAAGGCTGATATCAGACTATGAATCTAAACCCATAAACCGTAAACGTAAGGAGTCGGAAATCATCGCGTCTTATGTTGAAAAAGCCAAAGAGATTTGTGGTTACAGGGATTGTAACGAGAAAGATCTATACAACTGCATTGTTGCAACAAGGGAATTGCAAGAATTGTTCTCGCAGTTTATTTCTGAAAAAGCTTCAGCAGGGACTGATGCTGGTTATGCTTTCCCGAATATTTTGGAAAAGACATATAACGAGTTCTTTACTTGGAGTGGAACTAAGTACTCTTCATCTAATGACGAAAAGTACTACTTTTTAGCCCAAGAGAACGTAATTCGTATGATTTCGATTTTTATCTATTATGATCGCTACGATTATGTGTACGATGTAATAAACCATACATATTTTCTTAAAACCTCGAGAAATAACTATACAGCTGAAGCGCGCGATATCACAGGTTTCTACCAACATCTAAATATTCTTGAAGAAAGATACAAGCCAAAATCTGAGAAACCTAGGCTACATTCTTTGCAAGCAGATCTGATTATTTCGAGAGCAAATACTTCATATTGCTCAAAAGATAATTTGATCTATGCAGACTTGTTCATTTGCCAGATGTCACATTTCTTCCGTGAACAAACCAGGCAACATGCTTTTGCGTGGTTTCCGATAACATATATCTATGGGAATGAATTTGCTAATCCGTGGTATAGATTCATTTCAGCAAGCTATTGTAAGAAAGCGATGATAGCTTTTGGATGTGATAATATCCAAGATATGGTGAAACTACTCTCAGAGAATCCTATTGATGATAATTACAGATACCGTAACAGCTTTCATTCTGTAAAAGGTGTTGCCCAGTGGTTTAAGCCAGAGGAGATTGGCTCAAAACCTTGAATGATACGATGAGCTGTTTATTAATTTGTATCAACCGCTCCGTCCTTAGCCAATGGTGCTCTCCAGTACCGTTCGAGCGTCGCAGAATAGGCCTGTGTTTTCTAAGCGGCTGACACAGCGCCAGACGATGGACTTCTTACCTCTGTTGTTCCAATGCACCCTGCGAAAAACCTCACCGCATTTGCCGCAGATGATTATCTGAGCAAACACGTGGTTGCTGCTGAAGGTTCTGGTCTTTCCGTTTGGGCTAGTATGGACGATGCGGCGGCGGATGAGCTCCTCCTGCACCTGCATGAAGAATTCACGCGGGATGATGGCTTCATGGCTGTTCTCTACATAATACTGAGGAACAATGCCGTGGTTCTTTACTCGTTTCTTGGTGAGAAAGTCAGTAGTATAGGTCTTCTGCAAGAGGGCATCGCCGATATATTTTTCATTCCGCAATATCTGGTTAATGTTGCTGGTGTGCCATTTTTCTCTTCCAGCGCCGTTCAGAATACCATCAGCCTCAAGGCCACGGGCTATTTTTAGCATACTGGCACCTTCGAGGTATTCCCGGTATATGCGTTTTACGACTTCGGCTTCTTCTGGAACAATGATAAGTTTCTTTTTTTCATTCTTGATATAACCAAGGAACCGTGAACAGTTTATTTGGATTTCACCCTGCTGGTAACGGTATTGCAGGCCTAACTTTACATTCTGGCTTATGCTGTTTGAAAAGTTGAACACACGGATTATGAATCTCGGTACCGCTGTTCGCCGAGAATTTAAAAAACTATATGTTGCTTATAAAATGGACACGAATTTCACGGATATAATCATTCAGAAGTCAAGACTTCGCATTTCCGTCAATATGAAATTCTCTGAAATCGCTGACCCAAAGGGGCTGTGCAAGGATGTAACAGGGATCGGCAAATGGGGTAACGGCGATGTAGAGCTGTACTTGGACGGTTTAGACGGGCTGGACGATGTAATGAAGATAATCGAGCAGTCGTTCGCCGCACATGAGAATGATTGAAATCAGAGAGCAAGTCTCGACAATTGCGGATTGGAACGAAAATCGTGTGCTGTTTATGGATGACAGTGATTATGTAGGGAAAATACTTATAGATGTACGAATGGCTTAACAAGGAGGGTAATAATGTTTGGTAATGGAGCAGAAACCGTATTGGTAGATTTCCATATGCACACTCATCGTGACAAAGAATTCTCTTTTGATGGCGAAGACAATTCCTTCATCGTTGAATACCTAAACGCGATGGAATCACACAATATCAGGATCGGAATAATAACAAACCACAACAAATTCGATATTGGGGAATATAAAGCTTTACGGAAAGAAGCTAAAAAACGTGACATCCTCATTTTGCCAGGTGTTGAGCTTTCCATCAAAGAAGGTAGTAATGGTTTACACACACTTATTGTCTTTAATCCAGAGGAATGGATTGAAGGCGATTGACTCTAAAGAAACTCATCAACAAATTGTTGACATTATGGAAGGTGGCTATGAAGCCTTTAAACGTCGTAATGTGATTTACTCAACATGGGAAAAAAACTAAAATTTTCGGACAGACATGGAGTGCTCTGATACGACAGCTCTTTCATCCTACGTGCTCGTTAACGATACCCTGCTCGTTAACGAAAGCTCGCCGACAGAAGAAAATGGTGCATTGTATCAAAGTAGTGCAGGAAACACAAAAAAGAAAGCACCGACCAATAGGTTGGTGTTTTGTTTTTTATGTAAGAAAAAGAGGAGTCGAACCCGAAATGAGCGCTGCCTGTGGCAGATAAAGCGAGTGAAGGCGGCGTGATAGCGACTAGAGGGAGCGAAGCGACTCCCCCCGCCTCCACCAAATTGTTCGTTAGTCGAATGCTCAAGTAATTGCACTTGAGATTCGGCTAACGCTTTTTTATTTCCAAGATTTAAAAGATTATACTGAATCAGTAGAGACGCTTCATATACATAAACGAAAGATGCAAAAGTCTTAATAGTTCTATTCTTATATTTTTCGCAATCGCCATGATTCAAAAATGATGTCAACATAAAAACGATTTCTCTTTTTAAAATGTTGAGACTTTACATTTGTGCTAATCGTAATTCTATAGACAAGTCAGGCGGATATTACGCAAGGATTTCTAAACGAATAAATAGTGTTTGCGCTAATTTGCCATTCTCGATAGCTATTTGCAAAGGGCCGCACATTTTGGTGTTGAAAATTCCCTAAATAGAGCTCATTTCATATATTAAGAAAAAGATGCGGATCTATGGATGTTCTATCAATTAAAAGGGCATTTCTGAGTAAGTTACAAAATAGACATGTAAGAGAATTTAAAAATTAGAGAAATCAGATAGAGGTATCTATACTTATGTATGACTAAAATGGCAATGTTATTAACAAAGAATTTTTAAATAAATGTGATGAACTGGAGAATACATGTAGCCTGGCAAGAACTTGGACAATGGTGGAGAAAAAAGCGAAATATTATGTACATCTATAATTAGGTGGAAATAATAGGATTTTTTATATTTAATTTTTTTCTTGACAAAAAAATCCAAATGTGATACGGTGATAATGTAAACTAACGATCGTTCATTTGTTTATCCAAAATCCTATCGTGAATTGTCAGCAAGCTGTTAAAGTAGAGATTAATTGTGACAGTAATAAAAAGGCCGCTTCTACAGAATGAAGAGATTTAAGAAGAAACGAGGGAGATGTACATGAAGAAAAAGAGGTTATTTACAGAGATAAAACAACTGATTATACAATCATCTGGCGCTCACATTAACAATAATGATATCCAACTAGAAACAAGACTCATAGAGGATCTGCATTTTGAATCTATCGCTCTTATTGAATTGGTTATTAATTTAGAAGATCATTTCGAAATTCAATTTAACTCAGAAACGATATTAAAAGACAATTTGAATTCTGTTACAAATTTAATGGAACAAATAGATTTCTTATTGGAGCAGAAAAACGAAGGATAGAGAACAGAAAATACTTAGTTATGCTAGCAACAATGTTCCTTACTATAAGGAAAAATCACGCGGTACAGAAAGATTCCCTGTTATCTTCAAAAAAGACATTGCTGAGAACATGTATGCTTTTCAATCAGAGCAATATCTACGATTCCCTTTAAGCAAAAACATAATGGTTATGCGCACATCAGGCTCTACAGGGACGTACCTGAAAGTAAATTGGGATAGAAGAAATTATGTGGATTCGGTTATGGAAACTTGGTTGTTAAGAAAACGCTATTATGGGATTTCTCCATATGATAAAAGATGTGATTTTTATGCGACAGTATATGAAGGAAACAAGTTAGTTGTGTACCCAGAAGGACAACAAACTATTATCGAAGGCAACAGGATTTCTTTTAATCGCAACAATCTGGATGAAAAGAGAATTGAGCAAATATATAAAGAAATATATGAGTTTGATCCAAAGTGGCTAATGCTACAACCAAGTCATGCCGTACTTTTGGCGCAGTGTATCGAAAAAAGAAATTTTCCAAAAATAAAAAACTTGTCATTTATAGAGTGTAATGGAGAGATTCTGTTTGAGGAAGTAAGAATGTATTTGAAAAACATATTTGGTTGCCCAGTTGGAAATCTATATGGCATGACTGAGACCAGTACAATTGCATACGAATGCCCCTATGAACAGATGCATGTGTGCGAATCAAATGTTTTAGTTGAGATATTAGATGATAATGGGAAATCCATAGAGAATGGGAAAGAAGGAAATGTTGTTGTAACCACACTTACAAATTATGCAATGCCATTTATTAGATATTTCATAGGAGATAGGGGTAGCGTTGAGATTGAGCACTCGTGCAAGTGTGGTAACAAGAGTAAGGTTCTCAAGCTTACTAAAGGCAGAACCAATGATTATGTTATTGATCGCAATGGTGATAAAATACATGCATTTATATTTATAAGACCAATAGAGTTCGTAAATGAGCGAATAGGGCATATCATCAAACAATTTCAAATTATACAAAACGGAATAGATGATTTTACAGTAAATTTATCAGTTAATCCTCAGCATTTAAATTGGAAAGAAGCTATATCCAAGTTATTTATCAATAGTTTAATGCAGGAATCATTGTACGGTGCAAAGTTTAGCTTTAACTTACAAACTGAATTGTTTCCAGATAGCAGAACAGGGAAACTAGCATATTTTACTAGAAGTTTTTAGGAGAAAAAAGATGAATAAGCCTTATGTACATTTGTTGGACACCATATACGGAAACTATGTTTTCGAGGTAAATCAAAATATATTATTTACTGTAGATAACGAAATATATAAGGAACTTAAGTCGGTGTTAAATACACCAGTTTTTGAAGGGTATTCTGCACATCAAGAAACATTGTTTGCTCCTTTATTGAAGCAAGGCTATTTATCAGACAAAAGAGTAGAAAAAATTGAACATCCATCTACAAGAAAACTGAAGGCACTGTTAGACCGCAAACTCGAAACGTTAACATTGCAGGTAACGCAAGGATGTAATCTGCGTTGTTCATATTGTATTTATTCAGAAAAAAACAATGAGAAACAACGAACTCATTCTAGCCAGACAATGAGTTTTCAAACTGCAAAAAAAGCAATAGATTTCTTTTTTGATCATGCAATTGACACGGAGGAAGTGGTAATAGGCTTTTATGGAGGAGAACCCCTTGTTGCATTTGACTTAATTAAAAGAATCGCAAAATATGTCAAAGAGATTAGTGTAGGAAAGACTGTTTATTATACAATAACGACTAACGGAACACTTATGACAGATGAAATAATCGATTTCTTAGTGAAAAACAACGTTATACTGTTGGTTAGTGTGGACGGGCCTGAAGAAATTCACGATTTGAATCGACGATTTGCAAAAACAGGAGAAGGTTCTTTCCAAACCATCAGAGAAAATCTGTTGCGTATTAAAAATACTGACGAAGAATATTTTAAACGCATTGCAGTAAACATGGTTATTGATCCACAAAATGATTATGACTTAATTAATTCTATTTTTCAAGACAACCCAGAGTTAGAGCAATTAACTATAACCGGAACGCTGATGGATGACTTTTACTCTAATCAGAAAACAATAGAGTCTCCGATGTACGTGATAAGAGATCGCTACGAAAAGACACTAGCTATTTTAGAAGACCTAGGAGAGATAGCAGGCGTGAAGATTTCCCCTAGAGGAAGAGAGTATGTGGGTTCGCTAAATGCATCAATAGATATAAAAAGAAAAACTGTATCTTTGGCAGAAACCTCTGCTCCGTCAGGAACTTGTATTCCTGGTCAATCCAAATTATTTGTAAATGTTTTTGGAATATGCTACCCGTGCGAAAGAGTGAGTGAGACGTCTGAAGTAATGCAAATAGGAAATATTTATGATGGATTTGATTTGGACAAAGTAAATGCAATTCTTAATTTGGGTCAGTTAACAGAAGATACCTGTAGGGATTGTTGGTGTTTTACAAACTGCAAAATCTGTGCACATGGGGTTGATAATGGGGTAGAATTATCTGGGGAATTAAAGCTTTCGCAATGTGACGCAGTTAAATTTGACGTAGAAAATGAACTGCGTTTTGAAATTATGAAAGAAGAAATTCGGGCTTAAGTCAATCAGTTGGAGATAACATATGTATAAAAGCAAAACTGTCATATACCCATGCGACAAGCAAAATGTTTCAGTGGTTATAAAATTTGCACAAGAATATTGTTCAAAATCGTTGTTGACTGTTGTGGTGCCACAAAGCTGGGCTTTAGAAGGTAGTGATCTTTCGCGCCTAGATAATCGCTACCAAACAGGAATAGTGATTACTAATGATTTTGAAAATGCTTTATGCCAATGTGAAGAGGTGTTTATTTTAGAATCTATCTACCATACACTAATTTACGACAATGTTCTTGAAAATATCGAAATAGCAATGAAAAAAGGCTGCGATGTTAACTGTTCTTTTGCTCTAAAAGAATATGATGCAGAAAGATTTCAAGTATACGCAAAAGAAAAAAACGTTGGTTTTACATATTTCTCTGCTGAGAATCTTTTGCGTCAGGAAATGTCATTAGAGGATATTGAAGTACCGATAGTGTATATAGGGGATCTTTATACTTATGCACATACAACAGATGTATTGATTACATTGACGGAGGGATTGGAAGAGCATGGTTATAAAGTAACAAGTATATTCAAAAACAGAAATTGTAATTTGCTTGGATATGAAATAATTCCTGATTTCTTCACACAGACCAATATTAATGAAACACAAAAAACAATCAAACTCAATCAATTCGTTAACCAAATTGCAACTGAACAACAGCCGGATATAATGCTGATAGAGTATTGTGAACCGCTGATGATGTACACAAAAAGGGTTACTAGTAGCTTAGGCATATTACCGATACTTCAATCCATTGCAGTAGAGCCAGATTACCTTGTTCTATGCATTACAATGGCCGAATGTGGGCAAGCACTTATAGATTTAATAGACCAATATACCAGCAAGAAGATCGGAAGAAAAGCAGATATGGTATTAATATCTAATAATGAAGTTGATTACAATAGTAGGGTAAGCGCCCAGCGCCTTGCCGCCTTTCAGCGGCAGGTTTCCAAACGCTCCCCTCCGAACCGTACGTACACCTCTCAGCGTATACGGCTCTCCAGAAGTCAGTCTAATTTCCCTGCGTGTAACAGGTCGTGGCAAGATATACACAGCGCCATTGTTTTGCGCTTGCGCCCAATCATGGCGCGTTCCCATGCAACCTTACCCTTTAAGTCTTTTAGTTTTCTAACGTGGTGAATTTCCAAATCCACATCTTCCGCTTCGCACCACTCGCATTTCTTCGCCTTGAGCCTTGCAATCAAGCTGTTTGGGCTACTTCGATAATATGACTTTGGCTCGGTGTCAAAAGCTCCGCTCGCGGTATCTTTTTGACGGCGGAAACCATCGTTGTAAAACAACATGAGCTTTTTTCCTGCTCGTGTGTCATACCACATACCAAAATCCTTACCTATGCGATATTTTCGTATCACCTTGCTTATGCTGGAACGATATTTTGCCGCGAAGGTCTTGTACATGCTATACTTCATGACATATCCAAAAGCGTCTAATACTGTTACGTTGTGGGCGATTCTGTAGTAGTTGTACAAGCCTCGAATTTCTGCATTGTACTGTCGCAGAATCTCCAAATCGTCAAGATGAAGCAAACGGTTTCTGTGAACTGGTTCCCATATTTCTTTGTTCTTGGCATTTGTATCGTAATTAATTTTCAGCGCATCGTAGGACAATAGCTTGTTTAGCCATTTTTCTTTTGGAACATACAGCATAATCTGTCCACCCATTACTCGCCGTGTAAACCCACGTTTGTCCTTGCTTGGTGTTTGGTCATTACAGACAAATACGTCATAACTGAGAAACCGCGCTTTTTCTTTCGAGTGGGTAATCAGCGTCTTTTCGCTCGACATTTCGAGACACAGATTTTCCATTAAAAACGTTCCAACTGCATCTTTAATGTCTTTCGCTTCCTCTTTCGAGCCGATTACCCCTATCAGGAAATCGTCGGCATAGCGAACATACACCAATCTTTTGAATCCATTGTCCATAGGGTCTGCTGCCTGTACTTGTAACATTTTGCTTCGGGTTGTCTGCATTTCAGCCAATGCTGTTTCTTTCTGTTCGGGTGTATAATTCTCCCATCTGCTCTTACTGTATTTACGGTCACGCAGATATTGCAGATGCCCCACAAGTTTTTGGTATTCAGAGGTTCGCTGGCGCTTTGTTCCTTTGTTGAACTTTTCCGCATATTGCTCCATAAACTCATCAAGCTCATGCAAATATATATTTGCAAGTATTGGGCTGATGATAGAACCTTGCGGTGTACCGGAATAGGTGTTATGGTATCTCCAATCTTCCATATATCCGGCTTTTAGGAACTTCCAGATTAAACCTAAAAAATGCTCGTCCCTGATTTTTTTGCGGAGTAGCTCTACCAAAATCGAATGATTCACATTGTCAAAGCAACCCTTAATGTCTCCTTCAACGAACCATTTTGTACCGGTAAACCGCTTTTTCACCTCTACCAACGCTGTATGACAGCTTCGGTTTGGACGAAACCCATGTGAATGGATTGAAAAAGTATCTTCGTAGATACTTTCCAATATCAAGCGGACAACTTCTTGGACTAGCTTGTCATCGAATGAAGGAATACCCAACGGACGCTTTTTCTTCGGATTGTTGTTTTTCGCAATATACGTTCTTCGTGCAGGATTTGGGTGATAGCTGTAATCTTTTAGCGAAGCAATTAGTTTTTCAATACGCTTAATGCTCATGCCGTCTATGGTTTTCCCGTCTGTACCTTCCGTCATGTTTCCTTCTTTGGCATAGATATTTTGATATGCCTGGAAAAACATCTCTGGATTATACAAATTACGATACAGCCGTTCATAACCATAGTTTTTGTTACACGCTTTCGATCTAAGACTTTCCAATACTCGTTCGGGACTTCTCATAATGCCTCACGCACCTTTCCTAAAATTGTATTGGTGACTTCCTGCCGCCCTTCGCCATGTGAGCAGAACTACCTGCTTCCGATTTTACGGCTATCCCTGTCAATTCAGGGTTCGCGGACTACTACGGCGGCTCCGTTGCCGTGTCGGATATTCAAGCCCTGTGGCTATAGCTTTTCAGCGTTCCGATTTAGGCAATCTCCGTTTAGGCTTACTGAACATGGCTAATTGTGATGTCGGATGGGGTTTTCGTCCTTTTCCGTATATTACGGTTGGTCGCTGTGGGTACGACGCGGAGAGCAAAGAAATTATACCTTCCGCCACAGCGCACGGCTTCTCAATCATCCTTCGCCGTTGACTCGCCTATGTCACCTTGGACTGCCCATCAAGCAATTCAGCTTTCATCCTTATTCACAACATTTCATCTTGCCGCTCAGTCGTGGGTAGATGATTTCCCCAACTTGCGACTTTCCCAACATGCTACACTCCCCATTGGGTTTCCCCGCCGGATAAGTTGGGTGATGACAGTGTGGGGTGTTTTGCCCCGGTTATACCTTTACACTGCCGCCCTGCCACGGGCGGTATTCCACATAAGCCCGCGAAACAGATTTGATTATCTGCTTCTTACGGACGCACTTTCTATGGCGAAGCAGGTTATGACGACATTTGCAAATGACCCTGAACAAACGAGAGTAGATCTGATGGAAATAACTAACACAATGCAAACGCCTACCTACTACATACATAGCAAAGATGATCGAAACAAGCTAGCGGCAGAAGTGATTGACGCATTGAGCGACTAATCGAGAGGATAAAACGATGCATAAAAAAATAGAAGAGATAATTCATCTAATCAAAAAGAATACTTTATTTTATACAATTGATTACGATGCTAAGTTGACCGATCCGAACGGACTAGATTTTTCTGAATTTGAATTAGCCTATCTGTTTTTAGAATTAAAGAATAAATACCAGATAAAATTCAGTTCTAAAGATTTGGAAGACGGCAAGCTGAATTCAGTAAATGGAATTGCTTCAGTCGCAAAACGGAAACAGAACTGTGTAAAATAAGGACATAAGGCTTGACCTGCAAAATAAGAAGAAAAGGAGGCCGTTATGAAAAAGCTAATTAAAAAGGACAGACCTATTGGTAACACAGTACAAGCTTATGCATCATGTGTACCTTGTCCATCAAATCAGCAATCGAAATGTCAAAGTGCATGTTTAACTGTTGCACAATCGACTGGAAGCTGGACATATAGCTACGAATACAAACGCGACAGGCTTAAATAACTAAGAGATACATCTGACACACATGACAATCCCAACTAATTGCAGGTCATTGTTGCTCTAACTAAGAGCGAAAGACACCAGCCAGCTTTAGGCTGATGTCTCAATAACACCATCCTAAGAGTTTCTTAGGATGGTCCCTAAAATCATAATAACAGATATTATGTCTTGCTGCAAATAGCTAAGTTGAGAAAAAATATGTTTATTAAAAAAATTGTCAGTATAATAATTGCCATCATCGATAGTTTTGTTTATTCCTTTAAACTTTCTTGGCAGGCTTCGAAAACCTACACCGTTTTTCGTTTGCTTACAAGGATTTCAGAATATGGAATCTCCTTTTGTATGATCTTACTATCCAGCAAGATGTTAACTGTTTTGGCGAGAATTGATGAGAATACAAAGAACATGTTTGTTTCATTATCTATCGTTACATTATTGTGTGTGTTGATTCGCATTATTTTAAACAGAATGAGCGAATATATCATACGCGTGCATGATGAGCGAATGCAACGTCATATTGAGCAAGAATTAATGGAGATAGCATTTACAGCTGATATAGAGCTCTTTGACTCACCGGAATTTTATAATCAATATGAGATGGCGCGCGATGATATATATTCTATAATAAATGCCGTCTGGAATGCAATCGACATGATTACTTCGTTACTCAGTTTAGTTTCTGCATTTTTTCTTCTAGTAAATGAAAATGCATGGATTGCATTTTTGCTTTTATTTACAAATCTTCCTGTAGCAGTCATCACACAAAAATACACGAAGAAAATGTTTTTATGGTCTATCGACTATGCGACGGAAGACAGACAACTTCGATATTTATCAAGAAATATAACTTCAAAAAAATTTGCTCAAGATATAAGGCTTTACGACATAGGAACTTATATTAAAAATAGATATAAAGTAATTTGGAATCTTATTAATAAAAAGAAAAACAGGCTTGCAAGAAAAAGAAGTATTCTTATTGCTCTTTTTCTTATTGTTCCCGAAATATTCTCCTTTATTTTTTTGCTGGATGTTGGAAATAAAATTATTATTGGGGTACAAAGTATAGGGGCATATACACTATATTCTGGTTTAATAACACAAATGAATAACGGATTTAATATAGCTGTCTTTTCAGCAGCAGGAATATATGATAATAAACTGAGGCTTGATAATTTCAAGGCACTAAAAAGCAGAGAGAACAATGTTAAAGATACTGGTAAGAAACAGCTTAATGGTATCAAAGCTATTGAATTTTGTGAAGTATCGTTTACGTATCCTAACACAGAACAGCCGGTATTGAAAAAAATTTCGTTTACAATTAATGCCAAAGAAAAAATATGTATTGTAGGAGTTAATGGTGCCGGAAAAACAACTCTGTTAAAGTTGTTGCTGCGTTTTTACGATGTTGATAAAGGCGATATTCTAATCAATGGATATTCAATTAAAGAATATACACTACATAGCTTAAGAAAAAGCTTTAGTTGTTTCTTCCAAGAGTTTCAAAACTATGCATTTACGTTAAGAGAGAACATAGCAATATCGGATTTGGAAAAGGATGCATCAGATAATAACATATTTCAAGCACTAAAAAATGGTGACGCATCAAGTATACTTGCACAAATGCCAGAAGGGCTAGACTCCTACTTAAGCAAACAATTTGATGCAAATGGCGAAGAACTTTCTGGTGGACAAAATCAGAAAGTTGCGTTGGCACGAGCATTTTATAGAGAAAGCGAAATAATTTTGTTGGATGAACCTTCTTCTGCGCTTGATCCTGAAGCGGAGTATAAAGTATTTGAACAGATAGAGCATCTTTGTCAAAATAAAATTGCAATTTTTACATCGCATCGCTTGTCAAATACTACCATGGCAGATCGGATAATTGTTTTAGAAAACGGAGAAATAGTGGAAACAGGTACACACGAAGAACTCATAAAAAAATCGGCGCGATATGCAACACTATTTGCTTATCAGGCTGAAAAGTATATACGAAATAGGGGTGCAGGAGCAAAATGAAATCAAAGCTTTTAAAAATTGTAGAACCAATCGTGACAGTATATGCTACATATGCAAATGTAAATTCGATAGTCAGGCAATACGAAGCAGGGAACCAATGGTTTTTACAAAAATATTTCCACCAATTATATATTTATGCACCAAAAAACAACGTATTGGCTGTTGAATTCGTGAATTTAGAAAAAACAAAATTTGCACATAAGTATCACACAAAGTTTTTCAATATTCATTGCCCAGCTTTAAAGGTTTTTTCTATACCTTCATATACCGTTTCAGAGAATAATATTGATATTATTGAAGTTATTAAATTCTTTATTGAGCATGATTCTTATGTTCAGCTATATGTAAATCGGAATTACCTATCTAATCATATTGATGGGCACGAATCTCACTCCGCCTTTATATATGGATATGATGACAAGAAAGAAATTGTTTATGCGTCAGATTTTTTTATGGGGAATGCATATCAAATAAATGGGAGCTTTCAATATAATGAACTAAGAAAAGCCTTTCTAAATGCAAAAATCGAATACATTCAAGATGAAGGTATTTATGCTGAGTATGATCGTCATGATGAAATATGTATCATCCAATATAACCCATACTTTTCCCACGAATTTAGTGTATCTCAATTTGCAGAAGATATTATGTATTACTTAAATTATAAAAAACTAGCACTAAATTACAAACCTATTTTTAAAGAAATGAAAAAAGACGAGCAATTCGTTTTTGGATATGGGGTAGAGGGATATGAGCTATTTCAAAAAAATGTAAAAACAGCTATACAGGAAAAAATGCCTATTGATTACAGACCAATTTGTAATTTGCGAGATCACAAAACTGTATTAAAAATGAAGATAGAATATTTAACTACCAAAGAAATATTGGTCTCGAATGAATACATGTCAAATGCTGTTGATATTGCAACAGACGCAAATATATTATTGAATCTAATTTTGAAATATAATATGCGCATTAGAAGAGGATACGCACCCTTCCCCGGAGAGATAAGCTATTACATAGACAAAATAGAAAAGAAAGAAAAATATCTATTGGATAATGTATTGAAGGTTATAGGCTAATATGGATTCGAAGCAGATCAGAAAACCTCATATAGCAATATTGGACGATGGAGTGAATGGAGAATTTTATTCATTAGAGAACATAAAAAATGATCTTTACGTCTCCGAGGATCAAAAAATAATTAAGAGAAAGAAACAGTTTCAAAATACACATGGTTCAATATGTGCGGCAATTATAAACAAATATTGTGACAATATACAAATAAGTAGCTTACAAGTAATCGACAATTTTGGAACAGGAAATATCATTCGATTAATTAAAGCTCTAGAATGGTGCTTAGAAAATGAACCCGATATTATACACTTAAGCTTAGGAACGATACATTATGAGGATTTTGAGCAAGTAAGCAAAGCATGCATACGGCTTTTAGAAAAAGATATTATCATTATAGCCGCACTAGACAACAAGGAGAAGTATGGACTACCAGCAGCGATGCCGGGTGTCGTGAGAGTTAAACAAAGTGATTCGTTGTATGGAGATCAGACTCGAATTGAGGATACGTATTATGGGCAACCCTTATTACAGGCCTCTGGAGAACATAAGTTGTTAAGCGGCTTTGGGAAAATGGAGTTAACAAATAAAAGCAATAGTTACGCAGCACCAATAGTTACAGCTCGGATTGCACGTGCTATGAAAAGAATAAGCAAGAAAAAAATATTAGAGAAATTATATGCAGCAGATTATTCTGTTAATGCACAAAAAAACATATATTTACCATATTGTTTTCGAGAGGCAAGTTTTGAAGTGTTAGAGATAAATATATGCTCACTATTTTTTGAACAGAATAATTGCGCAAAGACAGTGATTTGTGACAAAGAAGGACTTGGAAAGATAATTAAAACAGATAGGTTATCTTGTTATGAAAACTTAATTTATACAGGAATCTTAGATCCAAATATGAGAAAAAAAATCAAAACAAATGTAAAAAAACTGATCTGTGATGAAGCACAAATTGTCACAGGTATTGAAAAAAATGCTGAAAATAAAAATTGTGCGCCGATAATTGTAATATGTGGAGAACCCAGAAAAATTATTAACTTAACCAAACAACTGCAAATGGAATTTCTAAGAGATGAGTATCACGCCATTCTTCTAAGCGATATAGAAAAAAGTTATTTATGCGGGTTCCATTGGAGCAATAACAAAAACAATATACCTTTTCATTTGCAGTATCTTGAAAAGAATTTGGGCGGAGATGTTCTCATCTATGCTACGGAAAATATTTATAATGAACAAAGGAGCATATTTGACTACGTTATCTCTATTGAAGAAAGCGATGAAGAAAGCGACTATCATATTGATAATTTAGAAATGTCAGATGTGGAGTATATATATAAAAATGTGATGAAGATTTTAGCATAAGCGATAAAATTATGACAAAAAGCTGCAATCACAAGCTAGGAGAAATGTTATGAATACTAAATGGAAAAGAATACTATTGAGTATGATGATAATTTTTTGTTTATTGGCTTCAAGCTGTGGTGATAAATTACAAAATGAGCCGCAACCTGCAGCGATGTTTCCAATTCAAGAGGAAAAAGTGGATTTTGGCACACCAAACCAAGTATTCGATGCTATAAATTTTTGGATTCCTGAGAATATGCAAAAACAACAAGAAACAGATCTTTCGGTGGAGTATAAAAAGAATAACAAAGATACGCTAACTATAATAAAAAGAAACAATGTATTACAAAGCTTAAGTGATATGGAAGAGTATATAAAGTCTGCAGCTATCACATATGAAGCCATCGTCCTATATGAGGGTATTTTTTATGTTGAAGGAAAAGGAATATATGAAGCGTTATATGATTTGAAAGAAACGAAAGGACAAATTTATTCAAAGTTATTGATCACAGAAGAGCAAATTTATGAATTTGCCTACATTTCAAACGAGAAGATAGATGAAGAAATTGTAGGTGAGTTAAATGCTGTAATAAGATCTATTGTAATTGAGAACTCTGGAAATGAAAAGATTTATTCTATTTTTGAAATACTGCCATATAAACCGAATATCCCTCTTTATGGGCCAGGGAGATACCAGGTGGGTAAAGATATTTTGCCCGGAGAGTATTTATTGATATCAACTTTGTCCATAGCTGGTGGAGGGGGATACTATGCACTGGCAAAAAACGATTCAGGGAAGTTTAGTAGTGTAATTTATAATGAAAAATTTGAAACATTTACAATTGCTGATATGAAAAAAGGTGATTTCTTAGAAATCAAAAATGCAGAATTCTTCTTGCTGGATCAATATATCCAAGCAGCGCCATTTGATGTAAGAGGGAAAATTGGGAGAGGTGAAAGTGGGCTGATTGCAGGCACGTATAAAGTGAGCACAATGGTACTACCTGGAGAGTATCACATAATGACGGTGTATGAAGGCCAACAAGGGGTAGTAAAAGCTTTCAGAGATAGCAGAGGGAAAAATGTTGTGGAGACACACTTTTTTGAAAAATCATATGATTTATTATTGGAAGAAGGGCAATATATATATTTGCAATTTGCAAATATGATAGAAAAATAACAAAAAAGAATGAAAGGAGCGCATATTTTGTGCTGGAACTTATGGAAATAAAAATTGAGAATGTTACAAAAAAATACCCAGGCGGAAAAGTAGCGCTAGAGAATGTTTCGACGGAGTTAACAACGCCTACATTTATCGGTCTTTTAGGGCCGAATGGCGCTGGCAAAAGCACTTTGATGAAGTTGCTTACCTTGTCGTTAATGCCCACAAGTGGGGAAATTTTATTGAATATGGAACCTTTACTAAAACAAGAAAAAATCCTAAAGAAAAGCTTGGGATATCTGCCACAAGAGTATGGGCTATATGAAGAACTAACAGTATACCAGTTTCTTGATTATATGGCTGCCCTTAAAAATATAGATAAACCTAAAGGGCAAATTGACTTTTTGTTAGAGTTGTGCAAGCTGACAGATCGTGCAAAGAATAAAATATCGACACTTTCCGGCGGGTTAAAGCAAAGAGTGGGTATAGCCCAAGCTTTTCTAGGAAGCCCGGAAATCCTGATTTTGGACGAACCAACAGTGGGGCTAGACCCTGAAGAGCGTATGCGTATGCGCAATATATTTGTAGAAGCGGCAAAAGATAAAATTGTTATACTTTCAACACATATTATTGAAGATATTCAATCTGTTTGCAATCGTCTGATTGTATTGCATTTGGGCAAAATCTGTTATGACGGGATACCTTCAGGCTTAATTTCACTGTGCGAAGGACATGTTGGTATTTATGAGTGTCTTGAAGGTGAAGAAGATTTATTGGAAAAGGTTTCCAAATATCGCATTGTCTCAAAAATAGTGATGCCGGAGAAAACGCAGTATAGAGTAATCGCGGAAAATTTACCTGATTTTACAACATTAACACGACCATCTTTAGAAGACGCCTATGTATATATTATGGCGAAGGAAGATGGTATCCTATAGCCTTAATAAATAAGGAGAACATAATGATACGTAGTTTTCGATTTGAATTCAAACGAATATTTGCAAAAAGATTGACTTGGCTATTTTTGTTTTTACAGTTCATTATGCCTGTTATGGTAACGACCAATTTGTTTGGGCTTATACCTAAGCAAATTAATGCTACTATAAGCGACGCATATATACTTGAGCCAGCGAAACTTTCTCTTATTATCAGCGCTGTTTTAATGGTATTATTTACGTTACTGGAATTAAGGCATACTTATAATGAAAATACTTATGCACTATTACAAGTATCAACAAATCCATTGCGGCAGATGTTTATACACGTATTAGCAATTATATGCATATCAATCATAACCATACTACCGACAATGTTAGTAATGGGCGCATACACAGCAGTAGAAATGCAGAGTCTGTTTTCCTTGGCTCAATTTTTGCAAATATGGCTTGCTCTATATTTATGGGGTGTGTTACTCGTTATTGTTTTGACGGCTGGGCTATATATGTCTATCAATAATGCCGAAATAGTGTTTATTTTTGTAATGTTACTCATCGTTTTTAGCATTACAAGATCTCCGCAAACCTATTACAATAAACAATCGGCATATCTATTGTATTGGCTACAAACTTTTGCTTCCTTCATGGCAGACGGTATACAAGATACAGTACAGATAGAAGTAGTAGTATATACAAGACTCGTATATACAGCTATTATGATAGTCGTTTATGTTTTTGGTTTATTATGTGTACGCAAATATGGTAAAGGTGCAATTGGATCACTTGTATACAACAGTAGAAATGTACTACTGCCATGTTTGCTTGTTGCAGGCATAGTTGGAAGTACAGCGCTTGTCAAAGAAGAGCCTTTTTTTGCAGTGAACTCTGTTAGTGAACAATTTGAGTTTTACTGGGACGCAGAGGCAGCTATCATACAAAGCGAAAGTGATTTTTCGACGATTTATGATTATCAGGCTGAGTTTAATAATTACCATATTATGCAGCACAAATCAAACACAGAGTTTTATATCGATTCTGAAAAAAAAATTGTAAAAGGAGAGAACAGTGTTGTTATTTCTCATGATGGCACAGGAGATGAACAACAAAGAATAACTGTAAAATTTGCTGCGGGGATAAATATTACAAGTGTACATTTTGGCGGTGAAGCAGTGGTGCATATTAAAGACGATTTTTCGTATGGAGGTTGGGAGTATTATCATATTTGGATTCCGAGCAACTTTGAAAAAGAGACTTTAAATATCACCTATGAAGGAAGACCCTTAAATGATGGAGATTATCCAAGTATAAGCCAATTCATTTCGGAAGAATAAACAGTATTATTTCATGTAGTTCCAGAATACATGACGGCGGCGCAAGATATGCGTGAGAATTTAGAGATGCATATTATAGTACATACGCCAAAAGGTAATGAATTTGTGTTGCCGGGCTTTGATGTAAGGAAGATAGACACAAATGAGATAAACCACGATAGTTTTTATGCAACGCCAAGTCATTCTAGCTATAGTGAATTACTTTTCCATGCAGGAAACTATGAGATGATTAGTTTTAATGTTGGAGATCAAGAAATACAATTTATGTTTTTCTCAGGCAAAAGAAAGATATATGAAAAATTTGGAGTTGTGGATAAAATAAAAGATATCCTTGCGTTTTATACAGATACATATGGTCCTTTATATATGAAAGATTTTTTTGCCACAACTGAAATTAAACGACCGCTAATTATATTAGAAAGAAATAACGCAGGTGCATATGCAACTGCTAGAGAGAACGTTTGTCTTATCAATGGGAGCACACTTATTTCAACGATTTTTGGTGAGGATGAAATTGAGCTTCAAAGTATACAACAGTTAGCAGAGTGTTTTGCAGGGCAGTGGTGGAGTTCTTTTGGCCATGGAGTGAATGTGTATCCGGAAGAAATATGGTCAGAAAGCGCACTGATTAAATATAGTGCATATTTATATGTGAAAGATAGATATGGTGCTGAAGTAGGAAACGACCTTTATCCTGAAATGTGGAAAAGAGAAAGCAAGCGTTTAAACAACTCTTTTTATTGGAGAAATAAAGAATATATTGAATATTTGTCGCTCTCTCAAATCGCAATTATTTACCAAGCCAATTGGCAAATGCAAGAGGTGAACAAAATGCCTTTGATGTTATTCGCAATGCAGGAAGAACTGGGGGAAAATGTTTTCTTGGATAGATTACAACTAGTATACGAGACATATAAATCAGAAGAACAAATGTTTTTTGCAGAATTTATAAAAACAATGGGCTTTGATGAAAAGGAGTATCAGGCTTATGTTTATGAATAAATTACGAAAATTATTGCAATATGAGATGAAAAGAATTGTTGTAACAAAAACATATATTTTTTTATCTCTGTTGAGCATAGTATTATGCTTGTATGTGTTAAACAACATTGTTGTGTTTGGTATGTATGATACAGCGCCATATTCTGAGTGGAGTTTTATCTACTATTTACAATGGGTTTTATTATTTACTGCTATTACACTTCTGCCTTTTACAACTAAGTTATATGATAAAAAAGAAACTCAGGTGCAGATAATTATGCTTGCAACACCTACAAATGTTGCCAAACAGAAAGGGATAAAAGTGTCTGCCATTTTCATAATAGCGTTGTGTAACCTTCTGGTATGTGTAATTGCATTTTTTGGTTACATGCTTATAAAGTTCAAAGTATTACCTTCTTGGAGTTTGTTAATCTATACGGCACTCATTGGAATTCCACAACTGCTATTGGTTTTAGGGCTAGGGGTATTGGTTGCAAATATAAATAGTAAACTCCCCTATATATTATTGGCAATACTTATCTTTGTGAATGTAGTAGCTGTATCTTTGCCTATGGAATGGGATGTACTGGGCAATTCGATTTTGACTATCCCTCAGCAACAAATCCCTACAGTTGGAGTGATCGCCTTTTATATACCGGGTAAATATATACTATCACGTATAGGTGTAGGTATTCTGGGGTGTTGTTTATTGTTTTTAATATGTAAAAAGAAACAGAAGGCACTTTGAATGCACATAAGATTTTTTTGCCCTTTCGTATGGGAAAATTGCTATATCTCAGTGACATAAAAAAAGTTATCGGCTTTGAACCAAGGTGAGGATAAAAATATATGACTACCTATAATAGGGTTGGATTGATTGGCGAAAACTCAATACAATTTATAGAGAAAATGATTGAAGTTTGGAATGGTGGAGGTTGTGTTGTATTGCTGGATTGGCGTATGCCAACCGCTAGCAGGAATCAACGATTACAAGAAGCGGGAGTAACTAAATGCTATATTGAGAAACGATTTTATCAAGAAGCAAATGATGTCGAAAAAAAGATAGAATTTATTCCATTTGAGAATAATATAGTTGACACAGCGATTATGCCACAATCTGTTTTTGAAAACTATGTGGAAAGACTTACTGATGATGAAGCTGTTATTATTCAAAGCTCTGGAACAACCGGTCAATCAAAAGGAATCATCTTATCACATAAAGCAATTACTTTAAATGCAGATTATATTATCGAAAACCAAAGCATTACCCCAAAAGAGTGCACCCTTCTTATTCGCTCGTTTGTCCACTCTTCTGGGCTAAGCGATATAATGGTATCATTAAGAAGCGGAATGACGACTTTTCTTGGAGCGGGAGTACACCCGAGGCAAGTTCTTTTTCAAATGGAAAATTGCAGTGTTACAAGAATTGGGTTAGTGCCTACTTTACTTAAAATATATTTTCAACAAATTAAAAAAGATATGTATAAGCTGGCTGCCCTAAAAACTATTAATGTTGGCGGTGCAGTGCTACTAGAGCAACAGGTAGAACAAGCCTTGGCGATATTACCTCATATAAATATATTTAACCATTACGGATTAGCTGAAGTTGGCCCTAGATTGACTGGGCAGACGAGTGAAAAGAATACCATAGGATCTGTTGGTAGTCCTATTCATAAAGATATAAAAATCAAAATCGTGAATGAAAGAAATGTTGAATTGCCTTGTGGAGAGATAGGAAGAGTGTTTGTAAAAACGCCAACAATGTTTAGCGGATATGTAAGCGGTGCAGAGACAAACATAATAGATGGCTGGCTAAACACAAACGATTTAGGATATCTTGATCCCAACGGAGAATTATTTATAAAAGGCAGAGCAGATGATGCTATTTTGTCGAAGGCAAAAATCGTCTATCCCTCAGATGTTGAAAAAATTATATTACAGACAAAAGGAGTACAACAGTGCATAGTGTTTGGTTATCCTGATGATATCTACGGAGAAAAAATCATTTGCTATTATATTTCAGAAAATAATAATGAGAACATGCAATCGAATATCCTTAATAACTGTTATAGACAGCTTATGGAACATGAAGTTCCCAGAGAGGTGTATTGCATTGATGAGTTTCCCAAAGGCTTTAGTGGAAAAGTATCCAGGAAACAGATGAGAAAAATGTATGAAAATAATAAAAGAATAGTACGAAAACAATGATTTGCAAATTTAAAAAAGCAAAAGGCTACGAACTTGTTATTGCAATGGCATCTGCCATACTCTTGATGATTGGTGTCGGCGTCTATAATGGGACAAGTGGCGTATATGTGAAAAATGTGTGTGAATCATTAAACTTATCTAGAGGAGGTTTTACTTTTCATCGAACAATTACCTCTGTGATTAGTATGATTTCATTGCCATTTTATGCAATGTTGACGCAAAAGATTGGCGAGAAAAAAGTCATGATGCTTGGTTCGGCAGGATTGTTTTTAGCAACGTTAGGATTTTCTTTTGCGCAAAATTTATTGGGGGTTTATTTTTCAGCTGCTTTGGGAGGGTTGTTCATCAATGGTGTGAACTTTGTCACGGTTGGCTCACTACTTAGCAAGTGGTGTAATAATACGAAAGGCTTTATAATAGGATTGGCATATAGCGGAAGTAGTTTGGGAGGAGCTTTATTTTCACCCTTGGCAGCAAAACTGAGTGAGACAATGGGATGGCGAACATCTTATAGAGTTATTGGTGTAGGTACTTTCTTTCTAGCAATAATTACTGTTTCGCTATTTATTAGAGATAAAGCGCCTACGCTTAATGCAAAGATTGAAAGAAAGAAAATAACACTGAAAGACTATAATGCAAGCATTGCAAAAGCAAAGGACAATCCAGTATTTTGTTATTTATTGAGTAGCTTTTTTTGTATTGCAGTTTGCACAAGTGGCCCATATACTCATTTAGTAGCTTACCTTTCGGACTTGAATTATGCGATAGGTTTCTCTTCTGCTGTCATGTCGGTATACTTACTATCACTGGCTGGAGCAAAAATTTTGATTGGTATAATGGCGGATAAACTTGGCATAGCCAAAAGTAACAAGTTGTTCTGTATCTGTTGTACGATAACGCCTATTATTGCAATGTTTTTAAACATGAGAGAGTTGGTCTGGATTTATGCAATATGCTTAGGCTTCTCTTCTGCGGGGATGACAGTTTTCTTGCCACTTTATACGAAATTATGCTTTGTTGATTCGGAGTTTCCCATTATGCATAATTTTTTTACGCTAGCAACTTCTTTGGGTACAGCTATTTCAGTACCTTTTGTAGGGTGGATATATGATATATTTGGAAATTATCAGTATGCATGGATTGTACTTTTGCTCCTTGCAACGATTGCAAGTTATGGGTTTTGTAAAGTGAACATGAATCAATATATATCCACCAAAAGTGGCGAGAAGAAACAAAGAAAGCTACATAATAACTAGTTGTTCAATGCCCTGCTTCGAAAACTATCCAAATTGCTTAACTGAGGAAGAAACACATTAAAAAGTGACTATAGATGCACGTTTTTTAAAGTTAGCTCCATGATGTCATAGAAGAAAAGTAAGGTAAGAAATAGTTAATGTGGCTCGACATTTCTTGCGTTGGCTCCACCAAAGAAGGAAAGCACCGGCCAATAGGTCGGTGCTTTGTTTTATGTGTATAAAAAAGAGATATTCATGTATCAAGTATGTAAGCAAAGCAGAAGGATTAACATTTAGTACGCAAAAAGTATAATAGCTGTATGTAACGTAGCAAAATCGTGTGTGGTCAAGGATATGGAAATAGAAAGCGCATTATAGTAAAATACAAATAACGCAAAATAAAGAGAAAAGAGCATCTAGCAACATCGAAAACAAGGAGACTATTTTGTATACAAAAATTTTTGCAGAAGAACTTCCGGTGCCTATCGTACGGGCAATAAAAACGCCTGCAATGGAACGTCTGAAAGGAATAGGCATGCATTGTGGATGCGATTATAGCAATATTTTCATTTATAAAAACGTGCGAATGCCTTATTCCAGATATACACATAGTGTGGCTGTTGCAAAAATCATTTGGCATTTTACGCAGGATGTTGTTCAAACATTTGCAGGATTGTTGCATGACATTGCAACACCAGTTTTTGCCCATAGCATTGATTTTATGTACGGAGACTATCTAACGCAAGAAGCAACGGAGGATGCAACTGCGCTTTTCATTATGCGTGCGCCTGAAATTATGGCGTTGCTAAAGGAATATAAAATATCGGTGGAGGCGGTTTCTGATTATCATCTCTATCCTGTGGCAGACAACGACACGCCAAAACTATCTGCCGATCGCCTAGAATACACGTTGGGAAATGCATATATTTTGTATCATACGCCTCTAGAAATACTGCAAGAGATTTATGAGGATATTATTTTGGTGGAAAATAATGAAGGAGAAGTGGAAATGTGTTTTTCTTCTCTTAGGATGGCGCGGAAATTTACAGAACTGGCATTACAAAATGCGTACTTATATGTATCGAATGAAGATCGATTCATGATGCAATACATTGCGGATATTATAAAATATGCATTGGAAGAAGATATTTTGCAGCTGGAAGATTTGGATACCACGGAAGCAGAAGTCATTCAGAAATTGCAAAGCGACAAAAGAGTAAACGAAAGATGGGAAATATTCACACAACTAAAAGAAGTGCGCACAATAGAAAAGAGAAAAGAAGACATTTATATCTGTAAGGTTCCCGCAAAAAAACGATACATTGACACCCTGGTACGACAAGGGAATGCCGTAAGACGCATTTCAGAAATCGATGCGGACATTAAGCGAAAAATAGATACTTTTTTAGCGTTGTGTTTCGATATATGGCTGACGGGCATTTCATAGATAAAAAGAGGGATGCAAAGTAATACTCTGTGAGAAGTGATATATTGTATTTGTCATAGCAAACGTAAAAATGATAAAATGAATCAACAAAAATGGTTTCTTTAGAAAAAGGCAAGACATATGTGGGCAGTGGCAATTATTATCATAATATAAGCGATTTCCATATTTTTTGTGGTTTTTATCGAGCATAAAAAGCCGGTGGAAGCTCTTTTTTGGGTGATGCTCATTACGCTGCTTCCGGTAATAGGCGTCGTTATCTATTCGATTTTCGGCTCCACCTTTCGGATCAAACTGCATTATTTTTTGCGCAGTAGAAACTTATATCAAGAGTTGCAAGATGCTTTTTCTTATTCGTTTACAGAACTAGAGGCTTGTACAAGCGAACTCACGGAAACACAGCGAGAAAACATTATATTTCACAAAACATATAATAACGGCGAAATTGCAGCGTATAACCAAGCTGAAATCATTACAAATGCCACCCAGAAATATGAAAAGCTTTTTTCTGACCTTGAACAGGCAAGGCAGTCCCTTTATGTTGTATATTATGCCATCCATGGGGATAAAACGGGCAAGCGATTTATAAAGGCGCTCATCAAAAAGGCAAAAGAAGGTGTGAGCGTGCGCGTATTATATGATGGGGTTGGCAGTATGTTCACATCATACAAGCTGTTTCGCAAATTGCGGCAAGCCGGTGGGAGAGTGCGCAAAGTGAAATCCTCTTTCACACACTTTCGCAATCACCGAAAAATTGTGGTCATTGATGGGCGTATCGGTTATACCGGCGGCATGAACATTGGCGACAAATATTTGGGAGAGAAGAAACATAAATCGCCTTGGCGG
Source organism: Christensenellaceae bacterium (assembly GCA_050952565.1). Lineage (GTDB taxonomy): Bacteria > Bacillota > Clostridia > Christensenellales > Christensenellaceae > QANA01. The sequence goes on along the minus strand of JBMNLE010000002.1, from coordinate 438,964 downwards.
GATACGCAAATCAGAATCAAAGGCGATGCTGTTTACGCGTTGCAATATTATTTTTATTATGATTGGTATTATGCCGGCAGAAAAAAAGACGTTACATATGAGGAGCTTTGCAGCGCATTTCCGCCGCATGGCATTACGGAAGAGAATATATGCCAAGTCATTGCCGGTGGCGCGGACACCAATCAAGAAGCCATAAAGATGACCTATATGAAGCTCATCAGCACGGCAAAAAACCGTATCGTCATGCAGACGCCATACCTTGTACCGGATGAATCTCTGTTCAACGCATTAAAAATTGCGATGGCTTCGGGTGTAGAAGTGATTCTTATGATCCCGATGCAAAGCCCGGGCTTTTTCTTGGAGTCCACGACAAACTATTATGTGAGTATGCTTTTGCCTTATGGGCTGCGCGTTTATCGTTACAAAGGATATTTGCACGCCAAAACTATTACGATTGACAGGGAGATTACTTGTATCGGAACAGCAAACATAGATGTGCGCAGCATAGAGCTGGATGATGAGATATGTATCTTGTTTTATGGAAAAGAGATGATCGAGAAACATCTTGCAATTTTGGAGCAAGACATGAAAAACGCAGAAGTACTTGACGTTGCGGCATTTGAAAACAGGGGTGTTTTTACAAAAGCGAAAGAGCGATTTTTCAAACTGTTTTCGCCATTGCTATAATAAAAAAGTATCAGGAATGCATACGATCTCGATGGCATCCTCTGTGAGAACGTGCTGGGGACTGCACAGCGCATTTCATAAGTTGATACAGACATTAAGCAGAAAACAGATACTTTTTTGCGTTGTGTTTTGACATGTGGCTGATGGGTGTTTCACGAATAAAAATTTAACGGCAAGGAAGAAACGTTGCAAAGCGTTGTAAGTTTATATAAAACCGGGGAGGTGTCTTGATGCAAATAGGAATTGGGGTATATATTAAGAATAGTACGGAAGCGGTAGCGTTTTATCAGGAAGTGTTTGGCTTAGAATTAGGGTATCATGTAAAAAATCCAGATGGGACATACTTTCATTCAGAGCTTTACAAGGATGACCAAGAAATTTTATCTGTGGTTGAAGCATCAGAGCATTCTGCAGAAGAAAATATAGTGCAACTGGGCATGACTTTGGATAGCGCGGCTGCGGTGGAAAGGGCATATGCTTTGTTAAGCGAAGGCGGAACGATTAAGACACCTTTAGGGCCGCTGCCATGGAGCCCTTGTGCGGCAGAGGTGAAAGATAAATTTGGCGTATGGTGGTATATAACTGCGCCACAACACCAGCCGCCGGATGATTACGACCCAACTGCCCCATGGGATTCCAGCATGTACAAGAAGCCGGAATAAGCCTAGGAGCAACTAGCTCGAAAAGAGAAGTGCTGATAAGCGGAGGGAAAATGAACAGAAGAATAGAATATGACCGTACCACAGTCGATGAAAAAACAATGCAGCAAATGCTCCGCATTTCGGTTTTGACAAAGCAGCTGAGCAACTTAACGCTTGCAGACATGGCAGAAAAAGAAGCCTTATACAATGAAATATTTGCGGAAATTGGCGAAAACCCATTTATCGGCGATAATTTTCACTGTGACTTTGGCGTTAACATCTATATTGGCGATCATTTTCACGCAGATTATAATTGCACCATGCTGGATGTAGCTGAAATTCATATTGGGAATAATTGCCTCATTGGGCCGGATGTGGGGATATATACTGCGGGGCACAGGCTTTCTCCAAAAGACAGAACCAAAGATGGTTATGGAATGGGCATTACCATAGAAGATGATGTTTGGATTGGCGGGCATGCGACAATTTTACCGGGCGTAACCATTGGTCATGGCGCGGTTATTGCAGCCGGTTCAGTCGTGACAAAAGACGTTGCGGCCGGTTCACTGGTTGCAGGAAACCCTGCGAAGTTTATCAAAAATGTGGAGTAGAGAAAAGGGAAAACACAATGAACGTATACGATTTTGATGGCACCATTTACGACGGAGACAGCACGGCAGACTTTTACTTTCATATGCTCAAGAAAAAACCAAGTTTGCTAAAATATTTGCCAAGACAGCTTTGGGCGTTTTTCTCATATGCCATAAAGCGCATCAAAAAAACTGAAATGAAAGAACGGTTTTACGTTTTTTTGCAAGGCATCAACGATATGGAACATGAAGTGAACATCTTTTGGGATAAGCATACAAGCAAAATAAAAAGCTGGTATCCTGCGCAGCAAAAAGAAGATGATGTGATTATTTCTGCTTCACCGGAATTTCTGCTGGGCGATATTTGCGCAAGGTTAAACATAAAATATTTGATGGCATCGCGGGTTGATGCGAGAACGGGGAAATATGAGGGCGTAAATTGTCATGGCCAAGAAAAGGTGCGGCGGTTTTATGAGCGTTTCCCAGAAGGGAAGATTGCACAGTTTTATTCAGATGGCGTTTCAGATAGGCCACTGGCAGAACTGGCAGCGGAAGCTTTTTTCGTTAAGAAAGATCGTATTACAAAATGGGATTTTGAGAAACAGTAAAGAGGGAGAGAATATGAGGAGAAATAAAAGACAATTTTATATCGTTTTAGCAGTTCTTTTGTTGCTGCTGACGGCATGCAATACAAAGCAAACAAAGACGCCAGAAGTCGTAGAGCAGCCAAGCCCTTCGCTTGCAGCGTCTGCCGCACCGCTGGAAAGCCCCAGCCCTACGCCATCTCCCGCGCCACAAGAAAGCGAAGCGGCAAAAAGCGGTATACCGGAAGGCGGATATGCCACCAGCGTACTTTACATGGATCCGGAGATGAAAATGATGATTATGCTAAAATCACCCGACTGGACGTATGAGAAAGACCATGAAAGCGGGCAGGTTTATTTCTTCAACGAAAACGAAGAGATGGTAAGCGGCAATGTGATTTCCATGTCAGCATTATCATATCAGGGAGCAGGGGAAACCTATATTGAAGATATTTGGGGCGGCATGAAAGCAGGTTTATCAGAGCTTGACGTCACCTACGAAGCGCGGGTACCTGTACAGGCGGGAGAATTGAAAGGATATCAATATGCGTATACAATGAAAATAGAAGGCGTAACGTATTACGCCAGTTTTTCGGCTTGGTATACGGAAGAGTTGATGTATATCTGTACAGCCTCTGCAAACGAGGCGAACAAGCAAGAAGTAACGACTGTGCTAAACGGCATTTATGATTCGTTTACATTGCAACCATAGAAAGGGATTTGTATTGATCGAAACAATAAAAGCGCTGGCCAAGCGACCGGAACTGGATGCACCGGGCACTGCCACGCTCTGGGATGACCCGCATATTTCAAAAGGCATGTTAGCGGCGCATCTGGACAAAGAAGCAGAAGGCGCAACGCGTAACCATGCGTTTGTAAAAAAGACGGCAGCATGGATTGCTTCTGTCGCGCCGCCGCAAGAATATAAAAAGCTGCTGGATTTAGGAACGGGGCCGGGCATTTACGCAGAATTATTTCATGCGGCGGGGTATGCAGTTACGGGCGTGGATATTTCAGCGCGCTCCATTGCATATGCGCAGCAAGCTGCGGCAGAACAAAATTTGGCAATAGAATATATTTGCAGCGATTACTTGCGCTGGGAGACCGAAGAAAAGTATGACCTTATCACGCTCATTTACTGCGATTTCGGCGCGCTTACAATAGAAAATCAGCAAAAACTACTGGAGAAAATTTACGCTTTACTAAAACCGGGCGGGCTGTTTATCTTTGACGTTTTTACGCCGTATGCTTATGAGGGCATGGAAGAAACAAAGCGCTGGGAAGCAGCAGACGGGGGTTATTGGGCAGAGGTGCCATATTTGCTACTGAATCAAAGCTTTCGCTACGAGCAAGCCAATACGGTCATGCGACAGCACATTGTCTGCACAGAAACAGCGGTAAAAGCATATCATGTTTGGGAGCATCTTTTTACAAAATCGGCACTGGAAAAAAGCTTACAGCAGGCAGGGTTTTTGGAAACAGATTTTTTTGGCGATATGACCGGTGCACGGTACATGGAAACAGGAGAGACGATGTGCATCATTGCAAAAAAGGAATAAAAACGAAGAAAGTATATAAAAAATAACTGTTTTGGGCGCTTTCTTGTTGTAGTCTACAAACAGAAATGCTAAAACAACAATGGCACTTGCCGCAGAGAACCATAAGCATTCATTTGACCTTGTGGCAGGACTTGGGATTGAGAAATATGAGGGGAATGAGGCGAATATGAAAAAAAGGAACCGAAACATGACAAAAAAACAAGGTAATACCGCAATACTTGTAGTGCTTCTCTTTTTTATGATTATCCTGAGCGTCGTTGTGGGCATGAATGTAAAAAATACAGTGGAGCTGCGGGGTATATTGGAAGAAAGCGTTGAATCACAGCTGATTTCCATTTCGCTGGCAGCGCGAGAAATGATAGATGTGGATGCATTTATTGCATATGACAACGAGGGAGTGGCGGAAGATCCTGACTATCAAGTAACGCTTGCTAAACTGCGCCAGCTTTGCGATAGTGTGGGGGCGGAATACATTTATGCATTAAAAGAAATGGATGGAGAATACGTTTTCGTATTTGATACAGATACAGAAGACGAAGCGATTTTTATTCCTTACGAAATTGCAGAAGTACATGAAGAAGCCTTTACGGGAGAAGATGCCGCAGATACCATGAATGTGGACGACGATTATGGCAGCTTTAATACCGGCGCGGTACCCATTTGGAAAGACGGGAAAGTTGTGGGCATCATCAGCGCAGACATTGCAGATGAATATTTGGAGCGCAGTTATAAAAGCGCTATGTGGAACTCGGTTGCGCTCATAGGCATGTTGGTCTTTACCATGGTGATTATGCTTGTTGCAGTCATCCGCTTAATACGCAAGATTCGCACAATGCAAGACCGCTTAGAGCATATGGCGCATTATGATAACGTTACCGGATTGCCCAACAGACAATATTTGCTGGATTTCTTGGCCACGGCGACCAAAAACAAAGTACCCTTTGCATTGTTCTTTATTGATTTAGATAACTTCAAACGTGTCAACGACAACGCGGGGCATGACGCAGGGGATGAACTCTTGCGGCACATTGGGCAGTACTTGGAGCCGGGCGTTTATACCATCGTAGAAGTAGAATCTGTTGCAGGTTATGACGGCGGCAGCATGGGCGGCGAAATTGAAGCAGGCAATACAGTTACCATTCCGGGCGATAGCGCAGTGAAAGTAACAAAGCAAATAACTGCCACAAACGTTTCGGATATGGGGCGCATTTTAATCATCAAAATTGATGAGAGCGATAACCGCTTGGAAGGTGCGAAATTTAAAATCTACAAAGGCACAACGCTTATGGAAGATGCATTTGGCGAAGTAAAAGACACGGAAACTGTAACAGTTAAACATGACGAAAACAAAACAGTTAGCGCAAAAGCAAGCTTCGTACTTGGTGGCGTAGAATACACAGTACAAGGCGGCAGCAACCAAACAGTAAATAAATCAACGCGCGACGTAACATTCAACTATGTAGAAAAGCAATACACACCTGATACAGTAGGCGTAAACCTGTTAAATGCAAACGGGAAAACATCAATTGCTAACAAAGTATCTAAGAGCGTATCAAAGGTAGAGGGCAGCTGGTCTTATACAGCACCTGCAGAAATTACTTACAATGGCGCAAGATATGAAAGAATCGGCGGCGGCGCAATCACACATACATATGCAAACGGCACTGCAAAAGATTACGATGTATTCTATAACAAGATTACTGAAAATCCTGCAAAGCCTTACACCATCACGATTCGTTACGAAGATACGAATGGCGCATACTTGACACAAGACGCAGTTGTTGTACAACCGACAGGCACAACAGTACAACCGACACTGAAGAGCGAACTGAGAAGCGGCGGCAAAACATACAGACCGCAAGCCGGACAATCTGTAACACACAAAGTATCAGACGGCGCAAAGACTTACACAGTTGTATGTAATGAAGTAGAAAGCCAAGCTTACTCAATCACAGTTGTATACCGCAACAGCGTAACAGCTGAAAGAATCGGCTCAGCAACGGTTACAGTAAACCCGGGCAGCACAGTAAACATAACTTCACCTTCTACATATGGTGAATATACAAAAGTTGCAGGGCAAGCAGACCAAGGGCACAGATACGGCGACACACTGACAACTTACACATACTACTACAGCCCACGCGGCGTAGAATCTGAAGCGGTTACAGTCTACTTTGTAGATGCAAACACAGATAGAGTTTTGAACACTGCAACAGCTGTGGCTTCCGCAGGGAACCCGGCAACAATCGCAAAGCTGCAATTTGAAGGTTTCGAATTGGCAAGCTGGAAAACAACAGAAGATGTTGTTCACGAATATGGCGCAGCAAAGAAATTCTACAGAGTATACTACATCGCTGAAGGCGAAGAAGAGCCGGTAGAACCTCCGGTAGAACCGGTAACACCTCCGGTAGTCGTACCTGAAGATATCGTAGAGCCGATAACACCTCCGGTAGAAGAAGAACCAACCGCTCCGGTTGACGAAGAAATCCCGACACCGGTAACACCGATTGGTCCTGGCGAAAACGAAGGAAATGAAGGCGAAGAAGAAACAATCACGGATACTGAAACACCATTGGGTCCTGGCGGAAGCACAAAGATTGACCCTCTATGGGCACTGGCATTGATTCCGGCAATCGCATTAATCGTATTCCTAATCGTTGTAAAAAAGAAAAGAGCAGAAGAAAATAAATAAAGCTAGATGAACAAAAAAAGGTCGGCACAACGTGCCGGCCTTTTTCTTTTGCGCAAAACGCGGCGCAGGTTCATTGACGAAAGAAACCTTCTTCAGTATAATAAACCTGCAAGTAAAATGCTTGCATAAGGGTTAATTTGATAAGAGAAGGAGTAGAGGATGGATTATAACAAGATTCAAGCAAACTTAACGCGCAGAGGGTATATTCCTTATTTTGCAGCAACAAAGGAAGAAGCGAAAACGCTGGTGATGGATGAAATTTTAAAAGATGTAAAAACCATCGGCAAAGGCGGGAGCAACAGTTTAAAAGAAAGCGGTATTTGGGATGCACTGGTGGAACGTGATGCCAGAACAGATGACAGCCGCATTGAAATGTTTTCCACAACATTGTACATACAAAAAGGCTTAGATCCTGATGTTGCGCTGGAAAAAGGGATGACGGCAGATGCATATATTTGTTCTTCCAACGTTATGACAGAAAAAGGAACCTTTATTAATATCGATGGCATTGGAAACCGCGTAGGGGCTATGATTTATGGGCCCAAGAAGATTGTCCTCATCGTCGGGAAAAATAAAATTCATAAAACCTTTGATGAAGCTTGGGATTATTTGAAGAATGTAGCTTGCCAACTACATGCAAAGCGCCATGAAAATGTGGCTTACGAAAAGGCGGGCAAGTGTGTTGATTGTGATAATGAGCATAGAATGTGCCGCATTACTTCTATTATGGATTGGGCATTGCCCGAACGGGAATACCATATTGTTTTGGTAGATGAACATCTGGGATATTAAAAAAGTAGTGAAAAGCGCGTTGCATGGGCAATGCGCTTTTTTTTATGCTCACGCATGGGATAAAATAGGCAGCATGGTTTTTTCCTGCGCGAAAAGATTTTCTTTTTCTTGGTAGAGAAAAAGCGTTGTATCCGGTGCTGCAATAGGGAGAAGAGAAGCTGGCGCTGCATTTTTTAGAGAAAAGCCAAAGGAGATGGCAGTACAACCATTGCCTGCGATGGCAGAAAGCAACGAAAAAAGAGGTATATCATCATTGGGCGAAAAAATAGCATCGCAACATAGGATATTCCCCGCCATTTCAGCAATGATGATGCTTTGATGGGAAGGGAAATAATAAATTGTCTCTTTTTTTGCGTCAAGACAATGAAACAACAGCAAAGGGAAATCATTTTCTTGCACGATAGTAGCAAAGGGATTTCCTTTTTGGTATATGGCGGCGAACAAAGCAAAATCCGCTTCTTTTACAAGGTTTAATTTGCGCATTTCCGGTATATTAGGTGTATTGGATAAGAAAGAAAGCGGCAATGTTGCAGCATATTCTTGCGCAGGAATAAACCCAAACTTGGGGTAGAACGCCTGCGCATCATCGTTGGCATACAGATAAATGGCATCGCATCTTTCTTTCCATTCTCGCAAGACTTTCTTTAACAAAAAGGCGGAAAGCCCTTGCTTTTGAAATGCAGGGTCTGTCATAACCGTACCCAGCTGTACATAGCGTTTACGGCTGCCATGTATCAAAAAATCCATCACATTCACTGAGACATTGGCCACCACTTGGTTTTCAAGCGAAAGCGTATAAGGAATATACGCATCGGTAAAATAACCGGCGGCATGCCATGCCCGAAAGGACAACCCAAAGATTCTTTCCGCCAGCGCAAAAAAACTTTCCAAGCGGACAGGCGTTTGCAAGATTTCTTTGTCAAACGCATAAGCAGTATTGTTTATTGTATCGTCCATAAAAATTCCTTTCATATGCGGCATGCGTACTTGTCCATTATAACAAGAAAAGAAGCAGCATAAAAGGTTCATGGAAAAAACGCAACTTTGATGCATGTCAGAGACAAGTAGGTTGCAACTCCACCGCATATTGGATACAACCTTTCGGTATACTGAAAACAAGGAGGGCGGTAGGATGAAACGCAACAAAAAGATATTGCTGTGCATATGCTGCTTATATATACTAGCGCTACTATTGACTGCTTGTGCGCAAATAGAAACAGAAGCGCCTTTGCGCGTCTTTTTTGTGGGAAACAGCTTGATGTATACAGGCGATGTTCCCGAACAATTTGATGCACTTTGCAAAGAGAATGGATTGAACGTAGAAGTGAAGCAAGCATTATTTCCAAATTCCACAATCAAAGATCACATAGACGCCTTAAAAGAAAACCCGGAACTATCCCTGGTATGTGAATGGGCAGATATTGTGGTCATGAATGAATATGGCGCGGGCATGCAGTTTGGCAATATTGTGGTGGAGAGCAAGCCGTATATTGAGCAGATGCAAGCGTTGTTTCAAGAGGGGACGCAGTTTTATTATTTGTTTAACCCGTTGGATGTTGGGCTGGAGCGGATTGCAGAGATAGGAGAGGAGCTGGTTACATACATTCCTTCTGCAGTAACCCATGAAATCATGATTGAAAAAGGGTTTGCTTACGCAGAGCTGCATGGGACAACAGATTTTCATCCCAATGAGCTTTTGGGGTATGCGACAGCGCTGACCGTATACTGCGAACTTTTTCAGATTGATGCAGAAGCCGTTAAAGCAGCGCCTTCCCAAATAGCATGGGAACAGATGCCGGGCGAAAATGAAACAGAAAAAGAAGAGATGCATGAAATTTTGAAAGCATCTGTAACGGAAAGTTTTCTGCGTGACCTAAAAGAATATGACACAATAAAAGGGCTGGAATTTGAGGGCTACGAAAACATGGATCATGGAACGGTATTCATCTATAAACAAGCAATTCCTACTTCCATTCCATTTGAAAATGGAAATGTGGCGCGGTTTATAGAATATGCAAGAAAAGAGTTTCTTACGACATTAGCAGAAGAAAATTTGGAAATTGATGCGGAGCTGGCACCGGCTTATTTATTTTTGGTGGAAAAAGAAAGTTACAATCTGGGGTTTCTTACAGTTGCAAAAGACAATGAAACGGGAATCAATACTTACTATAGAGGAACGTTTAAGTTTAGCTTTCATGGGGAACAAGTGATTTATTATTATATCATTTGCAGAGAAGAGATAAGCGCGGAAGAGATTCCTGTAATCAGCCTGTTACACGGAGACGGCAGTGACCTAGATGCTTATACAACAGAAGACTATATGATGGAAGAAGACGAATGGAAAAACCATGTAAGAGAGATCAAAAGCGGCGGAGCACAAGCAGTTTTGTATCATTTTGACGCGGGCGAGCATGATGTAAAACAAGTTAAGATTCACTCTTCGGATAAAGTGGGCAATGAGAAGGAGATGGTTGTAGAGGCTCCCGCGGAAAACTTTTATATCATCGTTGAAGGGGATATCTATTATAGCAACCAGACAATTGTTTTTGTATTGGCAGATGGCAGTGAAAAGAAGGGGCGTATTATGGGCGGTGTTGGCGATGGAGAAGATTCGATTCATGAATATACCAGCGGCGGCGAATGGCGGCAGCCGGTGGATGAGGTAGAGATTTTGATGTAAAAGGGAAAAGAGCGGCGAGATATTTGAAGTTTTTGCTATGTTACAAGTATGACGCAACCGCATGCTATACTAAAAATGAAAAGAGATGTTTCGTATATCAAAAGTATAAAAAGAAAGCGAGGGAATGGTATGAGTAGAAAGCAAGGAAGGGCATTGATTATAGCGTTTGGAATATGTGCACTGATTGGGCTTGTTATTTATTTTTCCATCACGACACAATATAAAAAGGCATCCATTACGCGAGAAGATTTCAATATATACAAGACGGATACTTTCGATTTTGAAGGTGAAGAGATTGTGCAAGATAAGGATATTGATACCCTTGCAGAAGGAATGTTCTTATTGGAAGAAAATGAAATAACCTCCGGTTATATTCATTTGACAGAAAAGAATATTCGCCTAGGTGATGATGTAGAAGAAGTAGAAAAGACATACCGCGGTGCATACACCAAAACTGAAAAAGAAAATGAAGCACAAAAAGAAAAATGGGCGCTTTATACCATAAAGCAAGGAGAATATGTTTTATGCATCAGAGTTTTGTTTGAAGGTGATGCAGACCTAGGCTACGCACCAAAGAATGGATATGTACAACAAATTGGATGGTTTAAAAAAGAGGCTTACGATACACTTGCAAGTGATAGCATATGGAAATAAGGCATCAAGTAAAAACGGCTCGAAAAGAGCCGTTTTTTTATGAAAAAGCGACAAAGACACAACTTGGTGACAAATGCATGGTATGATTTAGTTGGAAAGAGAGGTGAAGAAAATGGACAAGCGACAAATGCGTATTTTGCTTGTTGCGCTGACGGTTTGCATTGTTTTAGGGCTGCTGGTTTATTTTTCTTTTTCTTCGCAGCGCAAAACAGATGCACTGACGCAAGATGATTTTGATATTTATATTCGGCAAGAGACGACATTTACAACACCTGATTTGGATTTGCAAAAAGTATATGACATTGATGACAGCAAAGACGGCTATTTTTCTTTGGGGGAAGAAGGCATCAGAGATATGGAAAATAAGCTGTATACGACAAAAAGGGGTGTCTATGCCGGTTGTGAAAAATGGAAAATTGAACAGAGTTACAAAGGATTGTACAAGAAAACAGAGCGAAAAGACGAGGAGACACAAGAAACATTTTCCTATTATACAGTGATGGGAGATGAGCATGTTTTGTGTTTTGAAACGGTATATTTTTCAAGCCCTGAGCAAGCCAGCGTACAGGACATTGCTTGGTTTACAAAAAGCGCCTATGAGGCGCTTGCAAGTGATTCCAAATGGAAGCAGTAAAGCATTAAAATATACAAAAGTAGCGGGAGAAAAAGCATTTATGAGCAAACGGCAAATGCGTATTTTTATCGGGATACTTGGGATATGCATCTTTGTTTTTTTGTTGCTATTTTTTGCAAGAGATCGGTATTATAAAACGGTGGCGCTGACGATAGAAGATTTTTATGTTTATAGCGGAGATACATATGAAGATGTTGCAACAAGAGAAAGCGGCATGTATCTTGTGGCGGAAGAGGATGCAGTGGGGCTTGATGTTCATACCAAGCGAAATATTCGTTTGGGCGCCAGCAAAGGAGAGGTAGAGCAGGTATACCATGGCGTGGCGCGGGTCACCGAGCGAACGGAAGAAGCGGGGCGTACGCTTTATACAACGTATGTGATGACACACGGCGAATATATACTGGGCATTGAAACGCGGGGAACACTTTCCATTGCAGGCGAGTTAGTTAATGAAATTGCGTTTTTTACCCAAACGGCATATGAGGCATTGCCGGAAGATAGCAAATGGAAATAAAAAAAGAGCAGCAATGCTGCTCTTTTTTACCGAAACATCACTGGGCATCCAGCGCGGCGACGATGGTTTTGATGGCACTGGTTCCAATGCGCGTGGCGCCGGCTTCTACCATTGCCAAGAGGCTTTGTAAATCGCGAATGCCACCGGCAGCTTTTACACCGACTTCCGGACCTACGGTTTTACGCATCAGCGCCACATCTTCTACAGTAGCGCCACCAGTGGAAAAGCCGGTAGAAGTTTTTACAAAATCCACACCTGCTGCCACACAGACCTCACAGGCTTTTATTTTTTCAGCTTCCGTCAGTAGGCAAGTTTCAAAAATCACTTTTAATACCATTCGATCCTTGCAGACATCTTTGACGGCCTTAATGTCTTCGTAAACCTTCTCCCAATTACTGGATTTGGCAGCACCAATATCCATAACGATATCCAGCTCCTCTGCACCATCATTTACCGCCTGCATGGCTTCAAATACTTTTACCGTTGTGGGCTGCGCGCCATAAGGAAAGCCTGCAACCGTCGCCGGGCGAATGCCCGAGCCTTCTAAAAGCTCTGCCACCAGCGGCAAATTTCCGCCATGGACACAAACTGCCATAGGCTGATAAGTAAGTGCTTCGGCGCAAAAGGTACGGACATCCTCTTCAGAGGCATCCGCACGGAGCAGTGTGTAATCAATGAGTTTCATGATTTCTTGTTTGTTCATAATTATTCTCCTAAACTAAAGTTTGATAAACTTGTTCAATTTCTGCTTGGCTAGGCATGGAAGGCGCGGTGCCTTCTTTTGTAACGCTGAGCCCGGAAAGGGCAATGCCATACTGTATCGCATCAAAAAAGGATTTCCCGCCGGCCAATGCTGCCGCGAAACCGCCATTAAAGGCATCGCCTGCGCCTGTGGTATCTACAACCTTTATGCCTTGCAAGGCAGGGAAGAATTTTGACGTAGCGCCGTCTGATGCAAAGGCACCTTTTTCGCCCAGCGTAATGATTACCTGCGGAATGCCCATTTCATGTAATTTGTTTGCCGCTGCGCGTACGCTTTCCTCTGCCTCTGTTACGGCAATGCCTGTTAAAATAGAGGCTTCTGTTTCGTTGGGGGTAATGATGCGAATCTTACTCAACAGCGCAACATCAAGAGGAACAGCCGGCGCAGGGTTGAAGATGATTTTAATATTGTTTTCATGGGCAAACTGAATGATGCTCTTGGTGGCATACATGGAAACTTCCAATTGAATGAGCAAATAATCTGCTGCTTTTACCTTTTCCTTTACAAAATCCATATCCGCTGCCGTATACGCTAAGCTAATGCCGGGGACAACCACAATCATGTTCTCGCCGGTTTTTTCGTTTACTGTAATGGTCGCAGCGCCGGTCATAGCGCCATCGCCATACAAAAAACCTTCTGTAGAAAACCCTTGTTGCAGATAATAATCGCGGGCGTAATCGCCAAAGGTATCTTTCCCCAGCTTGGTGACAAACATAGCATCAGCACCTGCTTTTGTTGCAGCGATGCATTGGTTGGATGCCTTACCGCCCGGGCCCATTTTAAAGCCACTGCCAATGATTGTCTCGCCCGGCACAGGGAAGCTAGGCGTGCGCGATGTAAAATCCGTAATATAGCTGCCAAAAACCACAATTTTTTTGCCCATTATGCGCTCCTTTGCGAAATTATTTTATAACGGCAGGGTAAAGCCCTTTGCCGCTCAGTTGTATCAGTTCTTTGTGGACATACGCCCGATCTTCCGGATATGTGATGCCCAGCCAAATGCTGTTGCTGGGGATAACGCTCATCTGTAAAATACCATCTTGCATCATATCATCTATCATGGTGGGCAGAGGGTATTCGGAAGTAAGATCGCCCGGCGCAAGATTTGCGAGAAACGCATCAAAGTATTTTTTTGCTGAACCGAAAATGGCTTTGTCAAACCCAAAGAAGTTCATGGAGACCACAGAAGCCGGATCAAGCGGAGCGGTATCGGCGCCTGCGCGCGTGCTTCTGATTGTACCATCTGGGAATACCGCAATGTCATAGGTTTCGTGCATGGACAAAAGGACACCATCTTGCATTTGACAGACACCACGATTGACGTTTCCGTTTTTGGAAATAGTATTTTGTAAGGCATACCCCACCATGGCGGCAGTGTGTACACCATTTTCACATTGCAAGGCAGATAGTTTTTCTGCCATATGTAAGTAGGCATCTTTGCCGTAGTAATCGTCGGCGTTGATAATGGCAAAAGGTCCATCAATATAAGGCTCAGCCGCCAGCATTGCCTGCACGGTCCCCAGCATTTTTGTACGCGCAGCAGGTTTTTCATAAAATGAAGGCAAATAGGCTTCATCTTGATAAGCATATGCCACTTCGCATTTTGCTTCTGTCGGGCGGCCAATCACTTCTTTGAAATCTGCTTCAATATCACGTTTGATGATGAATACGATTTTTTCAAACCCTGCTTCCAATGCATCAAAAATCGCATAATGCAGGAGTGTCTCACCGTTGGGGCCCACAGGCGCAATTTGCTTGATGCCGCCATAGCGCGCGCCCAGCCCTGCGGCAAGGACAGCCAATGTCTTTTTTGCCATAACTCAAGATATCCTTTCTTCTCTTGCACCGTAAGAACGTATATTCAACTTGGCGAGACATTGCGCGCCAAAAAGTTCAGTCATACCTTTTATAAATAAAGCTTCTTTCTCATGGGACACAAAGCAAAGAATTGTTCCGGCAAACCCACCGCCATGAACGCGCCAAGCCCCTGCACCCTTTAAGAGGCTTTCCGCGCGAGCAAGCGCAACGGCAAGGCTTTGCTGCCGTACATCATTTTCCGGATAGATATTTTGCAGATACTGGAAAGAAGATGCTCCTGATGCACACACGAGAGACAAAAATTGAGGCAAATCATCTTTTCGCAATGCAGCTGCCATTGCAGCGGGGCGTTTTGTTTCTGTAAAAAAATGATGCGCCCGCAACAACGCCCGATCGCCAAACCGTTCTCGCAACCGGGAGGCGTGTGCAAACAACAGTTCATCTGTCAGCGTATGCAGCGTCGGGACGCCAAAATAGCAAGCGATTTCACCCATTTCATGGGGAATGGCTGCATAAGCAGATGTCAAATTGGCATGGCTGCTGCCGGTGTTTACCACATAAATGCAGTAGCCGTTTTCTGAAAAATCATAAGCAAGGGTTTTTACTTGCGGTGCTTCGGGTTCTGCAAAATCAATTTGTACAATCCCACCCAATGCAGAAACGGCTTGATCCATCAACCCGCTGGGCTTGCCGAAATAATCATTTTCCGCTGTTTTGCAAATCTGCGCCAAGACCATGGGCGTAATTTCGCCTGTTGCGAAAAAAGCATTCATGATTGTCGCAATGAGCAGCGAAAAAGCAGCGGAAGAAGAAAGCCCCGAGCCGGGCAATACATCAGAAGCAATGCCGATGTTTAACCCAACAGGCGTATAGCCAAGCGCAGCAATGCCCGCTAAAATACCGCGCACAAAAGATACGGAAGTTTCCGTTTCATTTGCGACGGGCATTGTTTCATGAATTGAAAGTTGAAAAAGGGGATAGCCTTCCGAAGCAACGGTAATCATATCTGTTTTTGAAAGCGCCGCTGCGCCTGCAATTTCCAGATCAATGGCGGCTGCCAAAATATTGCCGTTTTGATGATCCGTATGATTTCCACCGATTTCAATGCGCCCGGGCGCAGAAAAAAGGCGGTAAGAATCATTTTGAAATTGTTTTTTATATTGCTGTACAGCTCTTTTTTTTGCTGTCATACGCTGCTCCCATTTCTCAAAACTGCATTTAGTATACCATAGCCATATGCTAGCGTATATAGGTAACCCGGTTTCCTTTGCGGGGCAGTGGCGCAGGGATTTCTTTTGCAGGATAGCCTAACGCAACGCTACCGCAAACCGCTTCATCTGCTGCCAACCCCAGTTCTTCCAAAAAACTGCGCACGGCAGGATTTTCGCTGAGCCAATGCAGCTGGTTGATCCAGCAAGAACCAACTTGCAAAGAGGCTGCTGCAATCATCATATTTTCAATGGCGACAGCGCTATCTGCCATAGCGTTTCCATACTCTTTTTTGTTGGCGACGACAATAAGCGTCGGCGCGGCGAACGAAAAATCATATTTTCCGCTTTTCGATTGGGCAATGGAAGAAGCGAGGCTTTTATACATGCCTTCAGTGACTTCCATTTTTGCAAACTCCGCCAAGACCAAGGCTTTTAACGCTTCCAACGTTTCTTTGTTTTGTATGACAAGAAAATGCGAAGTTTGATTATTGCCGCCGCTGGGTGCATGGCGCCCTGCTAGAAGAATATCTTCCAGATGCGCTTCTTCTAATTGCGCTGTAAGATAACTGCGCGTGCTGCGTCGTTTATATATGGTTTCAATAATTTTATTCATGATACACCTCACTTTTTATTTCATATTGTATCATAAAAAGAAAAAGGCAGGCAAAAAAAGATTGACAGGAAAAGCGCGCCATGCTATGATACACAAAATTAAAAAAGCGATGAAGGAAACATCTAAAAGATTCATTTGCGAAAAGAGAGCCGATGATGGTGGGAATTCGGCGGCAAACGCTTTTAGAAATCATTCCTGAGCTGGATGCTGAAATAACAGTAAGCGGTCCCGGTCGGCCCCGTTACAGGCACAAGGTTTGTTAGAACCTGATGGAGTGGATATTTCTTTTGGAATATCAATTTGAGTGGTACCGCGCGGAGTTATGCTCTCGTCTCAAAAGAGACAAGGGCTTTTTTTATTTATATCACCCTCACTTCACCGGCTCTACAAAATAAAAAATTTATTTTTGGAGGCATTTATGGAACAAGAACAACAGAAAAAATCGGTCTGGGCAAACCCCACACCTGCGGGGCTGGTTGCCCTGGCGGTAGCATGCTTTTTATTTTTTGCAATGCTCACGGGGCAAGTAGAAGCTTCGGCAGCGCCGTTGATGGGCATTTGGCTATTGGCAGGGTTTGTGGTACAGCTCATCGTAGGTGTGCTTGACTTAAAAGCAGGCAATGGCGTTGGAGGCAATGCATTTTTCTTCT
Source organism: Christensenellaceae bacterium (assembly GCA_050952565.1). Classification (GTDB taxonomy): domain Bacteria; phylum Bacillota; class Clostridia; order Christensenellales; family Christensenellaceae; genus QANA01. Next base: position 421,882 of record JBMNLE010000002.1, on the reverse strand, counting down.
TTGCAGCATTTTTTATGCTGGTTGGCGGGTTGGAGTTTTTATACAAATGGCAAGCAGGGAGTATGGGCATGAGCCTAGATGCGCGCATTGATGGCTGGGCATGGATTGTGTTGACGCTGACCATGTGGCTTTGGACTGTAGCGTTTCTAAAATCACCCTTTTTATTGACAGCGATTTTGCTTTGCGTAGATGTGGCGCTGCCGTTTATTGCACTGGCGGATTTGGGCGTAATCGCAAAAAGCATGACAGCGATTTCTGGCTGGGCGCTCTTACTGGCAGGCGTAATTGCAGTATACTTTGCAGGGGCGTTGATGATCAACGATGCGTTTTCTAAAAAAGTTTTGCCTGTGCCCGGGCCACTCGTGAAATAAAGGGAGAAATAAAAAGCGTATTCCGCAAGGGATGCGCTTTTTTTGTGGTAGAAAAGAAATTTTTTCAAAAAATCTTTATGCAGGCGCACTGCTTTTATGATGCAAGAAAGCACTCGGGAGATTGCATAAATAGCCAATTCTACCTGCATTAGATGCGTAAAGATACAAGATGCGCCGTGTTCTGTATGTTTACTCGGAAAAGCCCAGAAACAAAGGATTTTCCAGATACAAGAAGATGTGAAGATATATACAGAACAGAGCGTATAAAATTCCAAATGTAATGAAAACATGGAAAATATCACTTGCAAAAAAAGAGGAGATATGCTATACTGTATATAAGTTAGAAATAACTAACTCAATATTTGAATAGATAATAAATAACGAAAGGAGCGATATTGAGATGAAAGAAAAATTATTGAAACATTTGACACACGATTGCGGATGCACAGAAGAAGGAAAAGTTACAAGATTGCCACTCATCGGGGATGAAGCTCCTAGCTTTACAGCGATGACGACAAATGGGGAAATCAACTTCCCGGCAGATTATAAGGGCAAATGGGTTATTTTATTCTCCCACCCGGCTGATTTTACGCCGGTTTGTACCACAGAGTTTTTGACCTTTGCAGGTATGATTGATGAATTTGCGGAACTGAATACAGAGCTCATTGGGCTTTCTGTTGATTCCAATACTTCTCATATTGCATGGCTCAGAACCATTGAAACCTTTGAATACAAAGGCAAGAAGAGAAAAGTTACTTTCCCGGTTATTGATGATATTACAATGAATGTTGCCAACATGTACGGCATGATTCAACCGGGCGAATCCAGCACCAAGGCAGTGCGCGCAGTGTTTGTGGTAGACCCTGAAGGGATTGTAAGAACCATTCTTTATTACCCACTTTCCACAGGCAGAAACTTTGATGAAATCAAACGGATCATTTTGGCGCTGCAAAAGGCGGATAAAGACGGTGTTGCCACACCGGCAGATTGGAGACCGGGCGATGATGTCATCATTCCGGCACCGGGCACTTATAAAGATGCTGAAAAACGTATGGATGGCTTAAAAGAAGGGGAATACTGCTATGATTGGTTCCTCTGCCTACGGAAGGATAAATAACAAACGCGATTATAGAAGATACAAGGTACAAACAATGCAAAAATTGTATCTCCCAAAAATGAGAAAACGCCTCATATATGAGGCGTTTTTTTGTACGCATTTATTTGATTTACAGTGCTTTTTCTGCTAAACTATACAAAAGAAATGTAATATGGTAACAAGTGCAACACACAATCATCAAGAATATAAAGGCGGAAAATAAAATGAATGAAACAATTGGACGCGGTATACAGAGCAAAAAGGTAAGTCGCTTTATTTCGGGCATTGTGGTGTTTCTTTTGTGTTTTCTTCTTTTTATACCCAATGCGTTGGCGCAACAAGTTGGCCCAGGAGCGATAACAAGCAATGTCTCTGTGACCAGTGGCACGATAACCGTTGTAGGCGGTACAACAATTTCTCCACCGACCGGCGATGCGCTTACAGTAGCGAATACTGCGCAAGTAACAATGCAACCGGGGAGCGGGAACATTTCTTTGATAGCGACTTCAATTTCCAACGCGCTTGTGGTCAAGGGAGATGCGACGTTAACGATTGAAAACACAGCCGGCAACGTAAGCATCACAGGGAACGTGACTGTACAAAATAACGCAACAGCAGCGATACAAAGCACTGTTTTTGCCGACGGGACGATTACAAATAATAACGATATGACATTTTCGGGAGACAATCATTTTAATGATATATCTCTTCTTAATAATATGACGATGACCATTGGCGATTCCTTTACCATTGCGAATACCTCCGAAGTGATCAACGAGGGAACCATTGTTAGCGCCGGAACCATTACAAACAACAACATGATTACCAACAATGGAACCATTACCAATGTGGGAACGTTTATTAACAACGGAACCATTATAAACAATGGAACCATTTCTAACATTGAAACCATTCAAGGCAATAATTACCTCATTACGTTTGACGCCAGCGGCGGCGATTGGCCCGGCGAGACGGAAAAGGAAATTCGCGTGTTGGCGCCCACCATTGGAACGCTTCTTCCTGCGACGCCAACAAGAGAGGGCTATCTATTTACAGGTTGGAACACCCAAGCTGACGGCGAGGGGATGGATATAGACGAAAACACAGCGCTGGAGAGCGGGCTTACGCTGTATGCCCAGTGGTTTCGCCCAGTGTTGACCAGCGGCGAGGTGGAACGCACCAGCGAAGACGCCGCCACAGTACGCTTTACCAGCGATACCGCAGGCGCGTATTATTATGCAGTTGTAGCGCACGGAGATACAAAACCAGCCATCGATACAACTGGCGCAGGAGAAAGCTGCGATACGACGGAGCAGACCCTCAGCTTAACAGGACTTACAAAGGGCGCAAAGGATATTTACATTATTGTGAAAGATGCACAGGGCATTTTGAGCGATGATGCGTTTAAGATATTCGTTCCCGATATACCTAAAAAAGCAGATGTGGCAAAAAATGGCTTTGCCATAGAAAACGGCAATACGCAAGAGACAGGAAAGGCGTTTGCGCTGACAGCCATCGGTCATAGACAAAAGGAACAAGGCCTAACCACCGGAGACGAGCGCTATATTCCGGTAACTGCAGAAGCAAACTCGACGGCGACTTTTCAGTTGTAAAACGGCGATTATGTTGCAGAAATGACGATAAATACAGCAGGAACATATACCCTAAGCGTTACTTACCGTTTGGATCGTTTTGACGGAGGTGCATGGCAGGATACAGGGCTCACAGATACCAAAGCAGAAACCATTACCGTGAAGGATGCGGAAGTTGAGGAAACTCCTTCGCCATCTCCTTCACCTACACCTTCTTCTCCCTCTCTCTCGCCCACACCCTCTCCAAGCGATGATCAATTGCCCGAAACGGGAGATGCTAATGGTATGTGGCTCTGGAGTGGGCTGATCATGGTGGCAGGTATTTTGCTTACCGGTATCGTTATTTGGAATAAAAACAAGAAAGCGCAGCACGAGAAATAACGAAAAGATGAGTAAGAGGAAGGGAAGCCTTCCTCTTTTTATTTGATGTGGAAATGTGTGGTTTTTGCGCGTGTATGAGAGGATGTTATCAATTCACTTTTGAGGATGTATCGCTTAGCAATTTGTTCTTTTGAACGTGAAAGCAGTAAAAAATGTACAAAAAAGAAACTCCTATAAACTTTATATTTATAGGAGTTTGGTGGGCCATCAGGGATTCGAACCCGGGACACCCTGATTAAGAGTCAGGTGCTCTAGCCAACTGAGCTAATGGCCCAAACACTCATTTATCATAATGGATATGGGGTTTTCTGTCAATATACATTTTGGCGTTCTGTATATAATTTTTTGCAAAAAGTATTGCACGAAAAGCGAGATGATGAGCGGTAAAAAATTGCCATAGCGTGAAAAACGTGTATAATAAAACCATAAGGATTGAAGATTATAATGCAAAAAAGGAGCGGCAAATGAAGCAAACAAACAAGATAGAAGCGCGCCAAAAGTTAATATACCGAATTTTGAGCATACCGGTATCTGTTGCTGCGATTCTTCTCGTCTATTGGCTGAACATTCCAAACCCGATGATGATTCTAATCATTCCGGTTGTTTTCTTTACATATTCAGAAGGATATTTCAGCGGTACTTTGAGCGGCGCCGTTGCCGTTTTGTATTCGCTTTATTTTTTCTCCAACAAAGATGCACTTTTTACATACAATGCGGAAAACATGCAAAAGGTTTTGACCATTGTTTTGGCAGTTGGCGTTATCATTCTTCTTGTGGGGAAATTACAGATACGGGGCAGAAAGAATGCAGTTGAAATTGTCCGCATGAACGATAAATTTTTGCAAGTCTTGAGCGGTATGGATGTACAAATTCTTGTGACAGACCCAAAAGACGACACCATACTATTCGCCAACGAAAAAATGAACAGCAGCTATGAAATTGATTATGACCCGCTGGGCTTGCCTTGCTGGCAGGTTTATCACGGGCTAACGGAGCGATGCAGCTTTTGCCCATTGCAGCAGCTTTACGATAACCCAAGCGAATCCATTGAATGGGAATGGCAAAATAACAGGACAGGGCGCTGGTTTCACAACACCGAATCCATGATTGAATGGACAGACGGGCGCATGGTGCATTTACAGCAGGCGGTGGATGTTACAAACAATAAGAAGATGGCAGAAGAATTGCTCATTGCAAAAGAGGCGGCAGAAGAATCAAACCAAGCCAAGAGCGAATTTTTATCTCGCATGAGCCATGAAATCAGAACGCCCATGAACGCCATTGTGGGCATGGCGAGCATTGCCAATAAAAGCGATGACCTTGCGCGAATTCATGAATGTTTGGAGAAAATTGACGATGCTTCTGTGCATCTTTTGGGCATTATAAACGACATTTTGGATATGTCTAAAATCGAAGCAGGCAAGTTTGAGCTTTCTGATTCTGATTTCGTTTTGGAAAACATGCTGGAGCGGGTGAGCAACGTCAACAACTTCCGTTTGGAGCAGAAAAATCAACAGTTTCATATCATGGTGGCGCCGGACGTGCCTACCGCGATTGTTGCAGACCAACAGCGCTTGGCGCAGGTTATTACAAACTTGCTCTCCAACGCCGTAAAATTTACCCCAAATGAGGGGAAGATTGATTTGGCGATTGCCTGCGCGGCGGAAGAGGGAGAATATCTGACGCTGCGATTCGCCGTAAAAGACAACGGCATTGGCATGACAAAAGAGCAGCAAGGACGGCTCTTCCAATCCTTTGAACAGGCAGATGGCAGCATTACGCGCCGTTTTGGCGGAACAGGGCTGGGGCTTTCCATTTCCAAAACCATTGTAGAAATGATGGGCGGGGAAATTGGCGTAGAATCGGCGCCGGGAGAGGGTTCAACTTTCTTTTTCACAATACGCGTAAAGCGCGGGACTTCCACGCGCGCCAGCTATTTAAGCCCCAATATTGATTGGAGCAAAGTACGCCTGCTCATCGTAGATGAAGCAGAAGAAGTGCTGGATTATTTTACGCTTGTTTGCAATTCCATTGGTATTGCCTGCGACATCGCGCGGACAGGGAAAGAGGCTATGGCAAAAGCGGAAAGCCAAGCCTATCAGATTGTATTTACGGCAACATCTCTGCCGGACATGAATGGATTTGCCTTAGCAGGGCGGCTGAGAAAAGAAACCCCTGCGCAAATTGTTGTGTTTATGACCTCCACGCAAGAATGGATGGAAATTGAAGCCGAAGCGCAGAAAATTGACATTACCCATTACCTCACCAAACCGCTGCTTCCTTCGCCCATCATTGATACAATTAACCAGTGCTTCGGAGAAGAAACAGAAGCGGTTACGCGCCTTGAAAAGAGCGTGAATATGGATGAAGATATTTTCCTGGGCAAACGCCTGCTATTGGTCGAAGACATTGAAATCAACCGCGAGATTATACGAGCCATGCTGGAAGAAACGGGCATGGAAATTGCAGAAGCGGAAAACGGCGAAATTGCTTGCGAAATGTTTGCAAAGGCGCCGGATGCATATGATATTATTTTAATGGACATTCATATGCCTGTGATGGACGGATATGAGGCGACGCGGCGGATTCGAGATATGGGGCATTTCCCTGAAGCGCGGGCAATTCCCATCATCGCCATGACCGCCAACGTATTTCGAGAAGACATTGAAGCTTGCCTTGCCGTAGGCATGAACGATCATATTGGAAAGCCGGTGGACGCGGAAGATATGATAGAAAAAATGAAACGGTATATTCCTGTGGCGCGATAAGCGAAGATGATAAAAAGAGCAAAAGGGCATACGAAAAAGGATGCCCTTTTTTGTTTTCAGAAGAGCGCGGGATATAGTATAATAAACCCGTTATGGGAAACGAGGGTATTTTTATGAACGAACAAAAAACATACTGCGCCATGGCAGTGCTGGACGATGCCTGCGCAAAAAAGATATGCGAGATAAAAGAATTGCTTTGCAAGCAGGGGCTTGCCTGCGATATTGTTCCTTCGCATATTACGCTGGGGATTTATGATGGCTTATCGGTGGAAAAGCTGCTGGCTTGGGCAAAGGCGTTTGCTGCCTCGAGGCAGCGCTTTCAACTAAAAGTAAACCACATTGGGATTTTTGCTGCACGCACGTTGTTTTTGGCGCCACAAGTGAGCCAAGCGCTGCTTTCGTTTTATCAAGCGTTTCATGAAAAATACGATGTATACGCGGATCATTTCACCAAAAAAAGTGAAAACAACTGGACGCCGCATTGCACACTCTTTAACGGCGATATGCAGGAGATACAGGCAGCGCTGCCCATCGTCGCAGATGCGTTTGCGCCGTTTATGACAGAGGTAACAGGCATTATGATAGGCGAATTTGTAAGCGATATGAACGCGTTTACACCGTCGGACGAGATAGAAACGTTTTTGCTGGTGTAGGGGTGAATGTAAAAATATAAATTTTTTATTAATAACAAAGAGCACCTTTTTGCGGGCGTTTTTTTGTGCATAGAAGTTTGACAATCACTTCCAGTTTTGTTTAGAATAATAATACAAGGGAGGAGAGAGCAACATGAAGAAGTATATGCGAAAGAAATCTGAAAAAGTAATTGCTTGCGCCATACTGTTTTTGCTTTTCTTGTTTGTAGGTGCCGCCTGCCAAAAGAAGCAGCAAAATACCGCTATTTCGGATGCGGATACATGGGAGAAGCCTTCTATCAGCACCAGTCATATACCGGCTGCGACAAACACAGGAAATCCCTTTTACGATTTTATGCCGGAGGGGTTACTATCGATAGAATAAAAAATCTTAACACGACAGTTGATTTTTCAAGATTAGATGGTATAGAACAAATGGGGTTTATTAACAATAGAATTTATACAGAGAAGAGTGAAGATTACTGTCAGTGGCTTTATCCAGAAATCAAAGAATTGAGCGCCCTGAATGCGGGTGAAATTATTCTTGTTATTTCAAAAGGAGACAATGATGTTTTGCAGGTTGGAGACAAGATTGGAATGATATATGCGGATTCGGAATTACCTTTTACCGAGGCAAAAGAAAATCCATCTTCTATTTATCTGAGCATGGTTGAAGTCACGATTGCACAAATTGTAGAATTAGATATTCCAAAGACTGGAGACATAACACAAATTTGTGAGATATTAACGCCTATACAGACGCTAGCTTTGCACCCATACTATGACATAGTGAGCAATGTCCAAGTTTATGTGCATCCCCAAATAACAGAGGCGGAGCAAGCAGCGCTGGACAAGGCGGTTGACAAAATTATTGAAACGACAAGCGCAGAATATTAGCTTCATCTCCATTCCAAATAAGAAATATTGGAAAAGTAGCAGACAAAAAGGAGATCAATATGTTTTTATTTTTATGCGAAAACCTAATGTTTAAAAACAAATGTACAAAAATAGAAAAATATTAGACAGAAACAATGTCAAACAAAAATGTTTTAAAAAGGGTTAAACGCATTTTATTATCAAACAACATAATTAGAAGGGCGTATCAATACAGATAACAAATAAACGTATAGATTATTCCAGCATAATAATGGGATTTAAATAGGAGGTGCCATATGGTCGACAGAAAAAAAGATGCGTTTGACAATTAATCCCAACTATACCATAATGAAAGTAATAGTTTTTGTGAAAAGGAGGCGTTGATATGAACATAAGAGAGAACTGCTTTTGGAAACGAAAAAGAGTCATGAGTGTCCTTTTTGGTGTTTTATTATTATTGATGAGTATATTTAGCGCCTGCCAAAAGAAGCAGCAAAATACCGCTATTTCGGATGCGGACACATGGGAGAAGCCTTCTATCAGCGCCAGTCATATACCGGCTACGCCAAACACAGGGAATCCTTTTTACGATTTTATGCCGGAGGGATTAAGCGATGGCGAACGATATACGAGAGGGCTTGGTTTGCTATCGAATAAAAGTTTTGGATATTATGGGGATGAAGATGAATGGTTCATTTATAATAATCGTCTACCTGCGCTTGTAGATACGGCATCATTGATTCCCCGCGCAGCACTTGCGCCATTGTATGAACTGGATAATATCATTTATATTGATGTACAGGTCCCTCCGGCTTCTATTGCCTTGGAAAAGGAAACAGAAGAGGATTTTTTTGGAGTGTCCATTGAAACGTTAAAAAACATGAGCCCCACAATTGATTTTTCAAGATTGCAAGGTATGACGCAATTATTAGATGCTGTAAATGTATTTTACACACCGGAAAGTGAAGATTTTTATCAATGGCTTTATCCCGAAATAAAGGGCTTGGATGCGTTAAATGCAGGCGAAATCATTTTTGTTGTTCCCAAAGGCGAGAAGAATGATTTTTTGCAAGTTGGAGACAAAGCAGGTATGGTATACGCGGATTCGGATTTACCTTTTACCGAGGCAAAAGAAAACCCGTCTTCTATTGACGTGAATATGGTTGAGGTTACGATTGCACAAATTGTGGAGATAGACTTTCCGAAAGCAGATGATGGCGGGGTCTTGCCCCAAATACTGATTCCTACACAAACGCTCGAATTATATCCTTATTATGATGCGATAAGCTACGTTACGATATACACGCACCCAAAAATCACGGAAGCGGAGCAAGCGGCACTAGATAAAGCAGTTGATAAAATTGTCGAGACGACAAGCGCAGAATATCCACCTCGATAGAAATTCAAAAAGAGAATACAAAAGAAATATTGGAAAAATAGCAGGCAAAAAGGAGATCAATATGTTTTACATTGCAAAATCATTTTTGACGCACAAAAAAAAGACTTCTTTTTTTCTATTGCTCATTTTATCCCTTTCTTTGGCGTTGATGTTTCTCATCATTCCCATGCTCAATACAATTATCGACAGCTATAAAGAAGCGTATCAAAAGCAATACGGGAAATTTCACTTGCTTGTACAAGATATAAAGGCAGCAGACATGCAGGAATTATTGGCTTCTGTGGATGGTGCGGAAGCGGGTTGGGTGCGCGATTTTGGGCTTTGGGAGATTGGTGGGAGCGAGAGTGAAATTCGCCTGGCGTATTTTGATGAGACGGCATATGATCTTTCAAGCGTGAGCCTAAAAGAGGGGCGGCTTCCAGCTACGGCAAACGAAATTGTTTTGGAAGATGCAACGAAATATTGATTTCCCGGCAGTGGCGCGCTGGGGGAGACGGTCACGCTGACGCAAAACGGCACGGAAAAGACATTTACGATTGTAGGAATTTTACAAAATTATTCACTTTACTGGGATCCTGCGACAAACGGAAAAACGGATGAAACCGGCGCTGTGGATTCTTGTATTCCAAGAGCGTTGGTACAAGAAGATGCATTTTCAGGGCAAGCAAGTATACAATGCATGATATACTTCCAAAATGGCTATTATAAATGGGTCAAAGACCCGATGTTGGAAGGGACAATTCAGACCTATGCCAATCAACAAACCGTTGCGTTTATGCGCGTGATTGAAAATAGCGGCATACAATACATCAGTAACTATAATTACTACGGAATCAATCTGCCCATACGCATTGCACCGCTTGTACGCTATAAAACCTTGTTCACTGTTGTTTTATTCATTGGCGCAGGGTTGGCGGTTACCGTTTCTTTGTTTATGTATATTAACCGCTACCGAGATGCTTATTACCGAATGTATACATTGGGTGCAGAAGGGGAGTTTCCTTTTTATACATACTTAATACAAATTCTAATGCTATTGTTGCTGGCGATTCCTTTGGGGTTACTTCTTTTCCTTTTGGCAACGCTGGGGATACGGCTATTGTTTGGTCATTCCATTATTTTGCAATTTTCTTTCTCTAATTTATGGTTGCCGGCAATATTCTTGCTCTTTTCATTTCTTGTTGCGCTGATTCTTTTTATAACTTCCATTCGTCCATTGCGCAACGCAAACACCTCAAAAGAAAAATCTGCCCATCAGAACAAACCAATGCGCTTAAAAAAGAGTTTTATACAAACCATTACCGTTTCTTTTTTGCGCATCAACCTACGAAAGGTAACGGCGATGCTGCTGCTCATTGGGCTATTATGCGCAACGCTGGCATTATCCATAGATCAAAGCAAGGAAAACAGAAGATCATATATACAGGCGATGGATGAAAATGCAGGATCTATACCACAAGGTGCGGATGTGGATTTTTCATTGCAGGTATTATGGTCGTATGGAGGCGGGCTTGAAGGAATCTCCGGTTTTGATCTTCCTGTGGCAACACCCTCTGTAATGCAACCTTTGATTCCGGTGGAAGAAATAGCACCACTTCGTGTACTTTCTGGCGTGGAGATGTTGTATGAATATGTGAATACACCGGCGCAAGCCGTCATTGAAGTAGAAGAAGGGTATGAAGGCTATTGGAGCGAGATGCTGGGAGATACGACAGAAGAAGATCTGGCGATACAGGAAAAAATAGCGCAACAAGAAGCGTTGCTATACGGAACACCCACAATGACAGACTACCCGGAACATACAGCAGGGAGAAACGTACGTGTTGTCGTCGCCAATGCTACGGCTCTGGCGTACTATGAAAAAGAGTTTCCGGGCATGATTCCAAAAGACGGCATTCAAAAAAATGAAGCGTTATTGGTGTTGCCCAAAACAAAGACATCAAAAAATGACCTTTTGGAAGTAGGAGATTCCTTGCGCATGGGGATGATGACATACCCGCAGGGGCAATACGAAAAAGCCATGCGAAAAGACCGCTCGCTGCTTACATACAAAGAAGAAGTTTTTGAAATCATACAAATTCTGGAACCGGAAAGATCCTTTACGGACGACATAGTTTTGCACGACACACTCTTATTATTTGTTAGCGAAGAAGCAGCTGCAACTTGCCCGTTGTTTTTTGGCATTGAGAATATCGGTATCAAAATGGCAAAAACAGCAACACCGGAAGAGGCCTATGCTGCAAAAGATGCATTGCTCTCGCTTAGCGCCGGGTACCCCAACCCGCGGGTAGAAGAAAAAGAAGCGCAGATGGCATACTACGGCTGGGTATTGGAAACGGTAGACATTGCAAATACATTATTTATAATTGTGTTTGGTGGGTTTATTTGCATTAGTATTTATACTGTATTACACCTCTCCTTGGGGCGGAGGAAACGCTCTCTTGGGATTTTCCGCGCGCTAGGAATGCGGCGGAGAACCATCACAAGTGAACTTTTCTTAGAAATCATGATCTATTGGATATTGGCGATGCTCTTTGCGTTGCTACTGCTTTATCCATTGTTCCAAATATTATGGTATGATGTACTAATTTTGTTGCATACGTTTACAAGAGCGATACCGCTTCTCATCTATCCTTTGCTGGCAGGCATTCCCATTTCTTACGTGTTATCCATTCTATTGTCTAGGGCAGTTTATGCGGATAGTGTATCTTCCGCCATTCGTTTTGCGGAATAAAAGAACCTAATAAAAAACGCATGTCCTTTATTGTGGGCATGCGTTTTTTTATGCTCGTTACTCTGCCAAATGGCAAGCTGTTATTTCGCCGAAATAGAGCACATGATAATCTCCATCGCGATATGCAGTTTGATCAATGCCTTCATCTAAGTTTTCGCCGCTCATGGTTGTTTCATACATGACCTTGCATTCATAAGCCGCCGCACATTCTTTGATATAAGGAACGGAAACGGTATCGGAAGGAACGTAAGTAAGCGAAAGCTCTTGCGCTTTATCATAATCGCGCCCGGACTGGGCGCCGGCAAAGCCCAATTCTTCTGCCAGAGGATTGTCTTTCCCCGGAATGCAGATGGTAAATTCCTTTAAGCCATCCAGCTTCTCTTTTGTATAACGCGAAACACGTACTGCCACCATAAAAATCTCTTTGCCCCACATGATGCCGGCTGTGCCCCAACCGATGGTCATCATATTTGGCGCATCATTGCCTGTTACCACAAAGCAGCCGTTTGCCCGCAGGTTTTCCAGCAGCGGGGTGAAAAGTTGTGTTTGGTCTATTTTTGTCATGATCATTTCCTCCTTCATATTATGAACGATACTTTACTAAGTTGGTTATTCTTCGGGAATGGATTCTATTTCAAACCAATCAAAATTGATGGGTTCTAAAAAATCGTCTGCGTAGAAGCGCGTTCTGCCAAACTGGGAAATATCTTTGGCATGCTTGCTGACCCATACAGGCTCCGCCAAGTCGAATAATTTATAGACTTGCTCCATGCAAGCGAGCAGTGCATACGCGGGATCTTCAATGTCGCTTGAGACGGTCGCGTTCTTGATGATTTTATGATTTTTATGTAATGTTGCCCAAATTTTCATGATTTTCTCCTAAAAAAACGTCCATTTCGTAAAATTATATACTGAAAAATGTATATACTGCAAGGCGAACTTGCTTTTTTTATGAGAAAGAAGTAAAATTCTTTCAGCTAGAAATTGTAGAAAAACAGGGTAAAACGCAATAAAGGAGAACAATATGAGACGCAACAGAGGGCGAAAAAAAGTTGCTTTTTCGCTGGATGCAAATATGCTAAAGCTCATCGGGCTTGGTGTACTTGTCCTTGCAATTTTATTTGTACTCATCTTCATGGTCAACTGGGGCATGAGTAAAAACAAAAAGAGCAAGCTTCTTGCAGAGGGTACATTTTTACAGGGGGTAAAAATTGAAGGCATTGACGTATCCGGCAAGACATACAGCGAAGTAGAGCCACAAGTCATTGACAAAGCAAAGACGATTCTCGCAGGCGCCTCGGCCAAATTTCAGGTAGGGGATACAACTTACGAACTGAGCAACGTGCAACTGGGCGCGCAAATTGATTACGCAAAAACAATGGAAGAAGCCATGTTTTATGGGCGCAACAAAAGCATATTGAGAAACGGGAAGCTCAAAAAAGCTGCAAAGGAAAACGGCGTAGATTTCATGCTGGAACTGGCGCTGGAGCCGCAAATACTGGATAGCAGCATCGAAGAGCTGAGCATTCAATTTGATACCAGCGTAAAAGATGCGGAAATTTTTGTAAACGAAACCAGAGACAGCGAAGAAATGCTGCTGGTGGAATGCGAGCTGGTCATTACAGATGATGTTGTGGGCAGAAAAGTAGACAAAGAGAAGCTGAAAAAAGATGTTGTGGCGGCGGTCATGGAAGGGCAGTACGATACGCCCATTGAAGCGGCATGGGAAGAATCTACGCCCAGCAAAACAAAAGCCGAGCTAGAAGAAAATTGCACAATGCTGGCTTCTTATACCACCAAATACCCCGCGGCTTCCGCAGAAGAGATGTATAATGTATGGAAACTAACAGGCTTGCTCACCGGCAAGATTTTAGAGCCGGGGGAGACGCTTTCGCTAAACGAAGTTGCAGGAGAGGTGAGCGAAGCGGAAGGCTGGAAGGTTGCCAACAAAGTAGGGTATATTACGCCTGAGAGTGGTGTGGGCGGCGGTGTAAGCCAAGTTGCCAGCACGCTTTATATGGCAACGCTTAGCGCAGAGCTGGAAGTTGGCGGAAAAGAGAAGCATGAAGCAGCTTCCTTGCCATATGCGCCGGTGGGGCTGGATGCCAATTTTGTGCCCGGCGAAACGGATTTTTCGCTGAAGAATACCTATGATGTGCCCATCTATATTGTGGCAAGATGCGATGGCAGCATTGCAAAAAGCGTAACCATAGAAATTTTCGGACCAAAGAAAGACTATTATGTAGACATTGAAAGCGAAGTTACAAGCGAAGCAGAGCCTGCAGAAGCAGCAGTGGTGGTCATTGACCCTAGCATGCAGCCGGGCGAATCTGTTTGGGTCACAGAGCGCCGCAAGCAGACGAACGTGAACGTTTACAAAATAAAGAAGAGCAAAGAAACCGAAGAACCGCTTGGCGAAAAGGAACTCATCGTAGAAGAAATTTATGAAGGCGCGCGGGGCGAGCAAAGAGTAGGCCCGGAGCCTACGCCGGATGCATCTGCTTCAGGTACAGCTTCGCCCAGTTCTTCCACATAACAAGGGAACTTTGGGCGAAAGAAAAAAGTCTTAAAAAAGTGCATACGAAAGCACTTTGGAAATTTACAAATCTATTGACAAACGTCAGTACAAATTATACAATATTTTATGCATGTGCTGACGCGCGGGTGTAGTTCAATGGTAGAACTCCAGCTTCCCAAGCTGACCACGAGGGTTCGATTCCCTTCACCCGCTCCAAGTATGCGGCAAAGGTTTCTGCTTATAGCAGCCGCCGGCATGCAGAACCGTCATTTGGATGCAAAATTGACAGGTAATTTTCGAGGAGGAATTTTAGAATGGCAAAGGAAGTATTTAACAGGACGAAGCCGCATGTAAACATCGGAACGATCGGGCATGTAGACCATGGGAAGACAACGTTAACGGCAGCGATCACGATGGTATTGTCGGCAGCGACAGGTGGTGCAACAGCGATGAAGTATGATGAAATCGATAAAGCACCGGAAGAAAGAGAAAGAGGAATCACAATCAACACAACACACGTAGAGTATGAGACAGAAAACCGTCACTATGCACACGTGGATTGTCCGGGACACGCAGACTACGTAAAGAACATGATCACGGGCGCAGCACAGATGGATGGAGCGATTCTGGTGGTAAGTGCAGCAGATGGCCCGATGCCACAGACAAGAGAACATATCTTGTTGGCGCGCCAAGTAGGCGTAAACTACTTGATTGTATTCATGAATAAGACAGACCAAGTAGACGATCCGGAACTGCTGGAACTAGTCGAAATGGAAATCAGAGAGCTGTTGAGCGAATATGATTTCCCGGGCGATGACATTCCGATTGTTATGGGCTCAGCACTGCAAGCACTGGAAACAATGCAAACAAGCGGAGACTTCAATGCAGACGAATGTAAGCCAATATCCGAATTGATGGCAGCAGTGGATAGCTATATCCCCACACCGGAAAGAGCATCTGACTTACCGTTCTTGATGCCTGTAGAAGATGTATTCTCTATCACAGGACGTGGTACAGTTGCAACGGGACGTGTGGAAAGAGGGACAGTAAAAGTACAAGAGACAGTGGAACTGGTCGGCATGACAGACGAAATCAGAGACATTGTTATCACAGGGGTAGAAATGTTCCGTAAGCTGTTAGACGAAGCGATTGCGGGGGACAACGTAGGACTACTGCTAAGAGGCGTACAAAGAACAGAAATCGAAAGAGGACAAGTTCTGGCGAAGCCCGGTAGCATAAAACCGTTTACCCACTTCAACAGCGAAGTATACGTACTTACCCAATCGGAAGGTGGCAGACACACACCCTTCTTCAATGGATACCGCCCACAGTTCTATTTCAGAACGACAGACGTAACAGGTGTTATCACATTACCGGAAGGTGTGGAGATGGTTATGCCGGGAGACAACATTCAAATGGAGATTGAGTTAATCACACCAATCGCAATTGAGCAAGGATTACGTTTTGCCATCAGAGAAGGCGGCAGAACAGTTGGATCCGGTGTTGTTGCTGCGGTATTATAAACACCAAAAAGCAAATCAAAAAAGGCTACGAAAAGTAGCCTTTTTCTTTTGTTTTTTGTTGACAGGATAAGGGTAGTATGATAAAGTAAATAGGCGGCCCAAGTGGGCGCTTTTTAGATTGGATTTTTTTATCCAGCAAATTGGAGGTAAGAACCATGCGTGAAAAAATCACACTGGCGTGTCAAGAATGCAAACAAAGAAACTATGACACAATGAAGAATAAAAGAAATACACCGGATCGCTTGGAAGTAAAGAAATATTGCAGATTCTGTAAAAAGCACACAGAACACAGAGAAACTAGATAGTATTTTTTGGAGCGTAAAACGATGGCAAAGAAATCATTACTCGGAAAAGAGAAGGAAAAGCAGTTAAAAGAGCAACAAAAAGCTGCAAAAGCCAAGAATAAAAAGAAACGGCGCAGCCCCGCTCGGTTCATCAAAGACATTTGGAGCGAACTGAAAAAGGTAAGCTGGCCTTCCAGAAAAGAACTCATCAGTTATACTGGTGCAGTTATCGTTTGTATTCTTGCGATGGCAGCAATTGCAGGGCTTTTTGACTTTGCGTTAAGCTCTTTACTGGGGCTTGTCCTATCTAGCTGACAAAGGAGGAATCTTCGGCTATGGAAAATGAAAAATTAAATATAGAAGAAATAGAAGATACCCAGGCTGAAGCGCTCACAGAGGAAGAAGAAAAGCAAGTCTTTATCAAGCAAGAGAAGACAGATCGGCCTTACTGGTATGTGGTCTATACTTATTCAGGGTATGAAAATAAAGTAAAAACAAACCTAGAAAAAACGGTTGAGAACAATGGGCTTGAAAACATCATTGTGGATGTGAAAGTCCCTATGGAAGAGACCATTGAAATCAAAAACGGGAAGCGGAAGCATGTACAAAAAAAGCTTTACCCGGGTTATGTTATGGTTAAAATGTTACTCACCGATGAATCTTGGTATGTTGTTCGAAATACGAGAGGCGTTACCGGCTTTGTCGGGCCCAGCAGCAAACCGTTGCCTTTGACGGATGCGGAAGTAAGAGCGATGGGCGTAGAAGACGTTCAGATTAAACTGGATGTGGAAGTTGGCGAGAATGTATTAATCATCTCCGGTCCGCTGGAAAGTTTCATCGGCGTGGTAGACGAAGTAAACGCAGAGCGCCAAAAGGTAAAAGTAACGGTATCCATGTTTGGCAGAGATACCAGCGTAGAACTTGATTTTGTTCAAGTCAAAAGAATTTAGTTGATTTAAGGCGAGTGCCTTTGATCTGTGGGAGGGGATGCCCCCCGCTTTTAACCACATTGCACAATTGGAGGTGTACAGAATGGCAAAAAAAGTTATTGGTATAATTAAATTGCAGATTCCGGCAGGGAAAGCAACACCTGCGCCACCTGTTGGTCCAGCGCTTGGGCAACACAGCGTGAACATTATGGACTTTGTAAAGCAATTTAACGAAAGAACTGCTGCGCAAGCAGGGCTCATTATCCCGGCTGTTATTACAGTTTACGCGGATAGATCATTCTCTTTTGAATTGAAAAGCCCGCCGGCAGCTGTGCTTGTCAAACAAGCATTGAAACTGGAATCCGGTTCCGGTGAACCCAACAAAACAAAAGTTGGCACAATTACAAAAGACCAGCTGCGCGAAATTGCGGAAATGAAAAAAGCAGACCTGAATGCGGCCAGCGTAGATGCTGCCATCAGCATGATTGCAGGAACTTGCCGTAGCATGGGCGTAGAAGTAGTCGATTAAGCATAGCATATCGTGGGAGGTTAAAACCGCGTTTACCACAGGAGGTTAATATCTATGAGTAGAGGAAAAAATTATCAAGACAGCGTAAAATTATACGATAAGAATACGCAATATGCAGTAGGAGAAGCAATTGATCTTTGCTTGCAAACTGCAAAGGCGAAATTTGATGAAAGCATTGAAATTTCTGTGCGCCTTGGGGTAGACCCGCGCCATGCGGATCAACAGGTGCGTGGCACAGTTGTATTGCCCAACGGCACAGGCAAAGAAGTAAAAGTTTTGGTCTTTGCAAAAGGCGAAAAAGAAGAAGAAGCAAAAGCAGCCGGCGCAGATTATGTGGGCGCAGAAGATTTGATTGAAAAAATTCAAAAAGAGAATTGGTTTGATTTTGACATCTGCGTTGCAACACCTGATATGATGGGGCTGGTTGGTCGTATCGCGCGTATCTTAGGACCAAAAGGATTGATGCCTAACCCGAAATCCGGTACTGTGACAAACGATATTGAACGGGCTGTTGGCGAAATCAAAGCCGGTAAAGTGGAATACAGAGTGGACAGAACTTCTATCATTCACTGCGTCATCGGCAAAAAATCCTTTGAAAAGGACAAATTAGAAGAAAACTTAAACGTTTTGATGGACGCGATTATTCGCGCACGCCCGGCAGCAGCAAAGGGCACATACCTAAGAAGCGTTGTACTTTCTTCCACAATGGGCCCCGGCATTAAAATTGCAGGCGCACAATTTACAAACTAGTTGACAAGAAAAAGCGAAGTATGCTATACTTTGCTTCGGAATAAAATAGTCTGGCTTTCCTAAGACAGCAGGTACTCACTTATGAGGTAAATCCCGCCGAGGCAAGTAATAGGTAAGAACTTTACCCGTTTCTTTGTATGTAGGAAAGAAACGGGTTTTATTTTGAAAATTTATGGGAGGTGAATCGCTTGAAGGAATATACATTGAAGGCAAAAGAAGCTGCTGTTACAGAAGTGCAAGAGCAGTTTGCAGAAGCTGAGAGCGTTATTCTGGTAGATTATAGAGGGCTTAGCGTTCTCGAAGATACAGAGCTCAGAAATCAGTTCCGCGCAGCAGGCGTAACGTATAAGGTTATTAAAAACTCTATCATCAAACGCGCTGCAGATAAGCTGGAGATTGAAGGCTTAGACCCGATGTTGGAAGGTCCAACTTCTGTTGCATATAGCAAAGAAGACCCGGCTGCACCGGCAAAAGTGCTTTCAAAATTCATAAAAGACGTAAACAAGATGAGCATCAAAGGCGGCGTTTTAGATGGAAAGATGATCGACGCAGCGATGGTGGACAACTTGGCAAAAATGCCGTCAAAAGAAGAGCTTTTGGCGAAGATGATGGGCAGCTTGAACGCCCCGGTAACTGGGCTTGTAATGGCGCTTTCAGGCGTACTTGGAAAGTTTGTACGTGTGGTAAACGCAATCAAAGAACAAAAAGACGCATAGTCGTAAAAATTTTGGAGGTATATCATGGATAAACAACAATTATTAGAAGCTATTGAGCAAATGAACGTTCTTGAACTGGCAGAACTGGTAAAAGATTTGGAAGAAAAATTCGGCGTAAGCGCTGCTGCTCCTGTTGCAGTTGCTGCTGCTCCTGCTGTGGGCGGAGATGCTCCTGCTGCAAGCGGCGAAGAACAAACAGAATTCACAGTTGAATTAAAAGCTGCGGGCGCTGAAAAAATCAAAGTTATCAAAGTTGTACGCGAAGTAACAGGCCTTGGCTTAAAAGAAGCAAAAGACTTGGTTGACAACGCACCAAACCCGGTAAAAGAAGGTCTTTCTAAAGATGACGCTGAAAAATTAGTAGAACAACTAAAAGAAGTTGGCGCTGACGTAGAAATGAAATAAGCAAACATTGCTTGAAAAAAGAGCTGCATAGCAGCTCTTTTTTTATTGGAATCGCTCTAAAATTTCCTGATGGCGCGCTGTGGCCAGCAAGCTGGGCACGCCCTTTTTGCAGAACGTTAACTTTGCCAGTTTTGGCACGACGCGCTCCACCACAACTTTTCCACCTTGCAGCTTTTCCGTCAGCGCTGCCTTGGCTTCTAAAAAACGAGCATCCTGCCGCGCCTTTTCATACATGGAAAGCACATAGACATAATAAAAAAGATTATACCCACGAAACGGATATTCCACTTGCATGAACAAAGAGCCAATGCCGTAATGACAAGGCCCAATGGGCTTTTTGATTTCCCAATGCATGAGCAGTAGTTCAATGGCGTTTTCCAGCGCCGCCTCGTTTTTCAGAACATCATGCTGCGCGAACGCATGCAGCGCCTGCAAAGTAGGGAGGGGATTGGCGTAGGCAGTTTCCGGGCCGCGCCCATAGCTATATTTATTGCATTTCCAGCCGCCACCTGCTTCTTGTGTCTCTAAAAAGTAAGAAAATGTATTGGCCAAGCACGGATCATGGGCATAGCCCATAGAACAGAGCAGGTTGAGCGCAAGCGCTGTTTGGCAGGGATATATGGCGCCCTTGGGGAACAGGCGAATTCTGCCATCCTGCTGCGTATAATCAAATAGCAGCTGCGCCACGGCTTGTAAGACAGAATCTTTGGGAGAAACGCCCAGCTCCAGCAAAAAGGAGGCAGAATCAATGGTACTAAACGGCGCGCCCTTTAAGAGGCGTTTATCCGGCGTTGCCCAATAATCCCAGCCGTTATCATAACGATGGGAGAGGATTTCGCTGATGTCTGCAGCATAGGGAGAAGCGGTATTCATAAAAGCTCCTTTTGATCATAAGTATTGTTTTTGTTTGCTTTAGTATAGCATAAAAAAAGAGCAGATATGCTGCTCTTTTTGGTTTCGCGCTATTTAGAACTTTTTTTTATTTAGATGTTTTTACATCCATCCAAACATCATTGTAGATGGAAAGCCCATCGCCCAAATCTCTGAAATATGCGCAGCGCGCGATGATATCATCTGTAATGAGATACGCCGGGTTTTCCAGCAGTTCAGCATCAATATATGCTTCTGCTTCTTTGTTGGGCGTGGTATAGCCGATGTATTCAGCGTTACGCGCCGCTACTTCCGGATCACACAAGAAGTTAATGAACCGCTCTGCGGTTTCTTTGTTCTTGGAGTTTTTCATAACCAGTAGGTTATCCACCCAGATGTTGCTGCCTTCTTTGGGGACGATATAGTCAAGATCATCGTTTTCCATGATGGCCGCTGCTGCCGCGCCAGAATAATCCACCGCCAGCGCCACACTGCCACCAATCATATCATACTGAATATTATCCGTCCCGTAAGAGAGCACCAGCGGGCGTTGCTCTTTTAACAATTCGCCGGCTTCTTCTACCTGCGCCTGATCTGTGGTATTGATATCATACCCAAGGCGAGAAAGCCCAACCATCAGCGAATCACGAATGGAATCATACATCATGATTTTACCGCTGTATTTTTCATCCCACAAAATTTCCCAGCTATCCACCGGATCATCCACCAAGGTTTTGTTGTAAACGATGCCAACCGTTCCCATCATATAGGGAATGGAATATTTGGAATCCGGATCAAAGGTTCTGGTTTTTGCAGCATCTTCCACATATTTAAAATTGGGAATGTTGCTGAGATCAAGCTCTGCTGCCATATCTTCGTTGATGAGCCGTTCCACCAGATAATCAGAAGGCACGATAAGATCTACCTTAGAATCCTTGGTTGTGGAAACCGTATACATCTCTTCATTGGAGACGGTTGTGCTGTAATTGATCTTAATATCCGGATTTGCTTTTTCAAATTCCTGAATGAGTTCAGGCTCCAGATATTCTCCCCAGTTTAACACATTGAGCGTTGTTTTTCCGCTGCCGCCACAAGCCATTACAAGCGTACTTAATACGACAAGTACCATGAGCAGCGCAAAGATTTTTTTGTTTTTCATGAGTCATCCTCCTTAATTTGTTTCAGGGAGCGCATCAATTGAGCCACCTGTTTTTCTTTTGGTTTTTTGATAACTTTCACGCCTACGCCTTTGCTGCCGGCTGGAACGCACATTTGTAACGACCAACAGCGTAATGACAAACAAAAACATAATTGTGGAAAGTGCATTGATTTCGGGGTTGATGCCCACCCTCGCCATGGAATAGATATAAATGGAAAGGTTGCTCACCACCCCTTGCGTCGCGAAAAAGCTGATGACAAAATCATCAAACGACATGGTAAACGCCATAATAAAGCCGGAAACGATGCCCGGCATCAGCTCAGGCAATATGACCTTCCAGACAGCATAGGCAGGCGTTGCCCCCATATCCAGCGCCGCTTCATATAAATTTTCATCCATACCGCGCAAGCGGGGCATGACCGAAAAGATAACGTAGGGGATATTAAACACAATATGCGAAATCAGCAGCGTCAAATACCCTCTTGGAATGCGGGTAAAGATGAAGAAGAGCAGAAGGGAAATCCCCGTTACAATATCTGCATTCATCATGGGCACATACGTTAGGTTAATGACCAAATTCCGCGTCCATTTCTTATATTGATTGATGCCGATGGCGGCCAGCGTTCCAATCACCGTTGAAATCAACGAAGAGAGAACAGCCACAGAAAGCGTTACCCAAATGCTTTCCAAAATCAGCGGGTTGTTAAAGAGTTTTACATACCAATCTAAGGTAAAGCCGGACCATTTGGTCATAGACTTACCGCTGTTAAACGAATAGACCATAAGCATGAGAATCGGCAGGTATGTAAAGATAAGCAAAATTGCCAGATAAAAACGTTTGAAAAACTTTACCATAGGTTTCCTTCCTCCGATTCATCGTATTTGCGCATGATTGCCATGCTGAGAACGAGAAGCACCATCATAAGCACTGCCAGGGCAGAGCCTGTATTCCAATCCTTTAACAGCATAAATTGGTTTTCCAGCAAATCACCAAACATCATATAATGCGAGCCGCCCAGCAGGCGAGAGATGATAAACGTCGTTACCACCGGCATAAAGACCATTGTAATGCCGGTAATGATGCCCGGGCGCGTCAAAGGCAAAATGACGCGGGATAAAATTTGCCGCCGATTTGCGCCAAGATCTTCCGCTGCTTGAATGAGGCTATTATCAATTTTTGTGAAACTAGAGTAGATCGGGAGCAGCATAAACGGCAAGAAGTTATAAACCAACCCGAAAATAACCGCGCCCTCTGTATAGAGCAACTGTTGCGCAGGAATCCCCAGCCAGCCCAGAAAGGTATTGATGGGGCCGGAAGGGTCTAGCAGCCCGCGCCAAGCGTATGTCCGCAACAAAAAGTTCATCCACATGGGCAGCATGAAAAGCAAATTGATAATCGAGCCCATGCGCGAGCGCATTTGGGACAAGAAATATGCTGCCGGATACGCCAAAAGCAGGCAAATGAGCGTTGTAATAAGCGCATATTCAAGCGATTTGAATAGTACAGAAAGGTTTGTCGCCGAAAACGCGGCTTGCATGTATTCCAGCGTAAAGGAAAGCTCGCCCGAGGGAGATTGCTTCATAAACGCATAGAACAATATGAGCAGCAGCGGGATGACGGTAAAAATAATCATCCATACAATATAGGGAAGCGCGAAGGTTTTGCGTTTCATTCTGCGATCGCCTCCTTTTGATGCGCATCCGGTGCATCATACTGGGAAAGATCCATAACATGAATATCATCCGGATCCAGCGCAATGCCGATGCGGCTGCCCACTTCTGCAGCATCAGTATTATGCAAAAGCCATTCATAGCCATCATCTGTTTCCATGCGGATTTCATAATGCACGCCCATGAACACAAGGGAAGTCACCACGCCGCTGATGACATCTTCCGCCGGAGGTACCATTTTAATATCTTCCGGGCGGACGACCACAACCACAGGCTCGTTTTCCGCATACCCGCGATCAAGGCAAGGGAAATCTTGCCCACCAAAATGCGCCAGATAATCTTGCTTCATGGTGCCGTATAAAATATTGCTCTCGCCAATAAAATCCGCGACAAAGGAATTGACAGGCTCGTTATAGATATCTTCCGGCGTGCCGATTTGCTGAATCATGCCGTTGTTCATGACCACAATGGTATCTGACATGGAAAGCGCTTCTTCTTGATCGTGGGTAACATAAACAAAGGTAATCCCCAATTGTTTTTGCATCCGCTTTAGTTCAAGCTGCATCTCTTTTCGAAACTTCAAATCCAGAGCGCCCAATGGTTCATCCAGCAGCAGTAGCTCCGGCTCGTTGACCAACGCGCGCGCAATGGCAACCCGCTGCATTTGTCCGCCGGAGAGGGTATCGATGCTTCTATTTTCATACCCAGACAAGCCGACAAGGCGCAGCATATCTTCTACCTTTTCTTGAATGGCTTGCTTGCTGAGTTTTTTGATTTTTAAGCCGAAGGCGATGTTGCCGTACACATCCATATGGGGAAACAAAGCATACCGCTGAAAAACGGTATTGAGCGGGCGCTTATAGGGAGGGACTTCCACCAGGCTTGTTTCTTCAAACAAAATATCGCCGCTGGTCAAAGCCTCAAAGCCGCCAATGAGGCGCAGCAGCGTTGTTTTTCCGCAGCCGGAAGGGCCAAGCAGCGTTAAAAATTCATTTTTTTGTATGGCAAGATTGATGTTGGTTAAGACTTCCACACCATCAAATTCTTTATAAACATTTTTGATCAACAATAGGTTTTCATTTGTCATAGCATTCACTCCTTAAAAACTGGGCGGGGTACTGACCCATAATATGCGCAATTCTGTTTTGCCACGATTTTCAATAAAATGGACTTCCTCCGGCTTCAAATAAAACGAGCCATGGCGTTTTACATGAAAGCGGCGCTTACCGAGATGCAGCGTTGCGCTGCCCGATAACACATAGCCAAACTCTTCTCCTTCATGGGGCGGATATTGCTCCGAGCGCCCGCCGGGGGCGAGCGTCAGTAAAATTGGCTCCAGCTTATTTTTTTGTGCATTGGGGACAAGCCAAGTAACTTGCCCTTCCGCGTATTCTTTTACAAACAAATCTTCTGCTGCAAATACGATTTTCTCTACTTCCTGCTCGCTGAAAAAGGCGCCCGGCGTTGTCCCCAAGCACTCCAAAATATCTGAGAGCGTGGCGATGGAAGGAGAGGTAAGATCTCGCTCCAGCTGGGAAATAAAGCCCTTTGAAAGCTCTGCGCGATCTGCCAAATCCTCTTGCGTCAAACCAAGCTGCAACCTTAAATTTTTGATTTTTGCACCGATTTGCATAGTGATTTCCTTTATCAATAGTTGTTTGATGACATAAACAAAAAGTTTACTAAAACTAAACTTGCAAAGACAATTAAAGCAAAAAAGATGCGGCTTGTCAATACATTCTGCAAAATATTTTTGGCGGATGGGAAAATAAAAAAAGAGCAGCCAAGGCTGCTCTTTTATACTGATATTTTTTATTCTGCCGGCGGGGTAGAAGCGGTACTTTCCGGCGGGGCAGAACTTGCGCCACTTGCATCACCTTCACCGGGCGCAGGAGAAGTATCGCCTTCTTCAGGCGGCGTAGAACCTTCCGGCGAGAGAGAGGGCATCGCGCTTATTTCCGGCAGCGGAGAAATATCTTCTGGCATGAAGTCATCTAATAGCGGTACGCTGATGTTTACAAGCTCTTTTGGGCTATACGTTCCGCCCTTGCTGGTAATGAGCACAGTGCCATCTGCGCGAATGCCTACGGTAAAGAGGTTGCCCGCTTCAATGGCAACGATATCCGTCCAGCCGGAAACATCGCATTGCCCATGCTCGTTGTTGCCTGTTGCGACGACAGTACCATCAGCCTGCAAGCCAACGGTATGGTATTGCCCTACGGCAACATCCACAATATTGCGCCAACCGGAAACGTTATTGCTGGCGACTTTATCCGTCTGCAAGCCTTTGACCAACTTGACGCGCCCATTTTTCTGTAAGCCGACAATGCGCGTATTGATAGAACCTTTGACCATGACCATGTTCTTCCAGTTGCGAATGGTACGGAAGATGCCCGCAGTCTTTTCCGATTCGGTAACAATGGCATTTTCTGGTACAGAGACTTTGCCGTTTTCTTGCACACAGAAATACCCCAGCGTATCATAAACGCCTGCCACATTTTTATCCGAAAGGCGGCTGGTATCAATTGTTTTTGGCAAGTAAGAGCCATCTGACAACTCACCAATGAGCGTATTTTCAAAGACGAGGACTTTTTTCACATCATCCCAGCCCTTTACTTCCGGCGCAGGTGCGCCGAGATCAGAAAGCTGGGCAAAGGCAATGCCGCCGCTTTCTCGCACACCAACGAGATAGCCGCTGGCGATGGTATAGTTATTGATGCCGGTCAATAGGGTAACCGGTGCTTCTGCGCTTTCAATGTTGGCGACGAACACTTCGCCGGTCATATTCTGAATGGAAAGGGCTTTGCCTTCTGCTTTGAAATGCCCTTCGTAGGAAAGCGCGCGGTCAATATGCGGCGCCAAGAGGCTTTCCAGCTGTTCGCTGCCATCGCGATACCATTTGGCATCAGAGAACGCGGAAATGGCCGCCATACGATCGCCCGCTTCTAGGGCAGAGGCACCTTTGTTATAAGCAAACATAGGCGTTAAAACCATCGTATAGACAAGCAGCAACAAGACAACAATGCCTGCTGCAAGCATAACAAAATGTTTGCCTTTGAATTTACGCACCTTTTGCTTTTCGCGCTTTTCTTGTTTCTCTTGCCGCGCGCGGCTTTGCACACGAACACGACGAGGATCTCGCTTTGCTGCTGCGCCTGTTGCGCGCGGGCTAGCATCTGCCGCTGCTGCTACAGTTTCTTCTGTTGCCACTGCTCGCGCATCTTCTGCTGTATCTGCCGCCGCTTCTTTTTCTGCAACCATATCAGCAGAAATGCTGCTCCTTGCAGCAACTTCTTCGTTTACCGTCGCTTCTTCTTCCGTTTCTTCTTTGATAGAAGCAGGAATGTATTCATTTTCAGCTTTATCGTCAGCTTCATCGGCTTCTGCCGGCGCATCAAAGGGAATCGCCGCCGCATCTGTCGGGATATCTTTTGCAGCCGCTTGTGCGTTACCGGCTGCCGTAATATCTGTATCAAGTTGTTCTTTTGTTGCTTCTTGCGTGAACACTTCTGTGGCAAGCGCATCTTCAGCCGCTGGTTCTACTGTGACATCAGCAGGCGGAATCTCTGCATCCTTTGGCAAATCTGCTTCTGCATCAACTGCTTGCGCCTCTGCCGCAAGGGGAGCGCTCTCATCCATTTCTTGCTCCGTCAAAACAACATCTTCTTCTATCAGCACGCCCGCTTCTACAGACAGCGGAGCCGCTTCATCTACAGCAACTTCTTCCACATAGAGAATTTCTTCTATGGAAACTTCCGCTTCCTCTGCTTTTACATCTTCCAAAAGCGCCTGCACAATTTCATCCGGCGTCAAAGATTCTTCGGGCAAAGTAAAAGGTTCGCTTTCATTTGCAGCAGTTTCTTCTGAAATTTCCATGAAAACTTCTTCCGTAGCAAAAACCGCTTCATCCGCGAAAGCATCATCTGCTTCCGATGCAACTTCTACAAAAACTTCATCTAAATGCTCGGGAGAAATTTCTTCTGCAAAGGAATCAGTTTCTTTTGTCTCTGCATCTGATACAACTTTTTCAATAAAATCAGCAATATCTGCATCTTCCGCGCGTGCCGTATGCTCAGCATCCATCGCCAAGCTAATGGCATCTGTAAACAAAACCGTTTCGCCGCAATGCGGGCAGGTTGTTTTTTCTTTCGCATCCTCCCAAGTGATGGGGTGATTACAATGTGGGCATGGTGTTTCAAAAATGGCCATAATATGCCTCCAAATATGTTTCTCTGCCAAGTTTTGCGCAAAAAACACACAAAATTTGACCAGTCTAATCATATACCATTGCCCGAGGGGTTGCAAGCGGCGAAAAGGACAAAAAAAAGACGCAAAATGAATAATTTGCGCCTTTTTTGTAACATTCTTATGGAAAGCAGTTTCTTATGCTTTGCCGTTGCAGCCCAGTACGTTGATGATCTTATGACGAACCATTTCGCGAATGGAATCTCTTGCCGGAGAGAGGTATTGACGTGGATCAAAATCTTTCGGATGCTCTGCGAAATATTTGCGCAGCGTACCTGTCATGGCAAGACGCAGGTCAGAATCAATGTTGATTTTGCAAACTGCCATGCGCGCAGCTTGACGCAACAAATCTTCCGGTACACCTTTTGCGCCCGGCAGTTCGCCGCCGTATTCGTTAATCATATCAACATATTCGGGGATAACAGAGCTTGCGCCATGTAAAACAATGGGGAAGCCCGGTAAAATGCGGCTGACTTCTTCCAAAATATCAAAACGCAGCTTTGGCTCGCCTGTGAATTTATAAGCGCCATGGCTGGTACCAATGGCAATGGCGAGGAAATCAACGCCTGTGCGTGTGACGAACTCTTCTACTTCTTCAGGGCGAGTATAAGAAGAATCTTCAGCGCTTACGTTTACTTCATCTTCTACGCCTGCCAAACGACCAAGCTCAGCTTCTACGGTAACGCCGCGATCATGCGCATATTCTACAACTTGCTTTGTGATTGCGATGTTTTCTTCAAAAGGCAAATGGCTGCAATCAATCATAACAGAAGTAAAACCACTGTCTACACAGCTTTTGCAGGTTTCAAAAGAATCACCATGATCCAGATGCAGCGCGATGGGAAGATCCGTATCTTCAATTGCAGCTTCCACCAGTTTGGTCAAATAAACTTGCTTCGCATAATTTCTGGCACCTTTGGAGACTTGTAAAATGAGCGGTGCGTTTTCTTCTTTGGCAGCTTCCGTAATCCCTTGGATGATTTCCATGTTGTTTACGTTGAAAGCGCCGATGGCATATCCGCCGTCATATGCTTTTTTCAGCATTTCGGTTGGGGTAACTAATGGCATTCGTCGTTCCTCCTAAAATATATAAATTTAATACTATGCTAATTCTATTTTGCCACAGATTGCGAAAAGGTCAAGTCTTTTTCGCGTAAAATCCTTGTTTTTTCGGCAAAAGCAGATATACTTAAAAGAAAAAAGCGCACCACGCGAGGGGCTTATGCAAAAGAAAATTTCCATCATTGTGCCATGCTTCAACGAACAAGAAGTCATTTGTCAAACTTACGAGAAACTCATCGAGACGGATTTTGGACCATATGACGTTGAGTATATTTTTGTAGACGACGGCAGCAGCGACAATACGCGGGAGATTTTGCGCGGCTTTGCGGCGGAAAACAAAGAGGTGAAGCTGGTGCTTTTTTTACGCAACTTCGGACATCAAGCAGCGGTTTCCGCGGGCATGAAAGAGGCGACGGGCGATGCGGCGGTTATCATTGACGCGGATTTGCAGGACCCGCCGGAAGTGATTATAGAAATGCTTGCAAGATGGGAAGAAGGCTACGACATTGCTTACGGCAAGCGAGTGAAGCGCAAAGGGGAGAATCTTTTTAAGAAAGTAACCGCATGGGGCTATTACCGCCTGCTCGGCATGCTGGGCGGTTCATACATTCCCCGCGATACGGGAGATTTTCGCTTGATTGACCGCAAGGTTTTGGATTTTCTGAATGCCCTTTCAGAGAAAAACCGCTTTTTGCGCGGGCTCACGGCTTGGGCAGGGTTCAAAAGCATACCGGTAGAGTATGTGCGCGACCCTCGCGCAGCAGGCGAAACCAAATATACGTTAAAGAAGATGCTGCGCCTGGCAGAAGACGGGATTACTGCTTTTTCAGATAAACCGCTGAAAATTTCCTTTTCTCTTGGCATTTGCGTTGCCATACTAAGCGTAATTCATCTGCTCACCAGCATTATATTAGGCATTATGGGCATATTGCCTGTGTATCACGTTTTATGCAGTATCATCACATTATTGCTGGGCGGGGTATTCATCTGCATTGGCATTATGGGCATGTATGTTTCACGGATTTATGATGAAGTAAAAGCGCGCCCCATGTATTTGGTGGCAGAAAAAATAAACATTGGAGAAGAAGCATGAGAGATAAACGTTTGACGCTGTTGGCGCATAATTTAGTACAGTATTCCTGCAACTTACAGGCAGGAGAGAAGATACTCATAGAAATATTTGATTGTGAAGAAATTTTGGCAGAAGAGATGCTCCGCGCAGCGTACCAGGCAGGCGGGCAGCCTTTTATTCAAATGTATTCTTCCAAAGCAGAGCGGGAATGGCTACTGGGCGCGACAGAAGAGAGCATTCGCGCGCGCACCCGCTATGACGCAGCGCGTATGCAAGAGATGGATGCGTATATTTCTTTTCGCGGCAACAAGAACATGTCGGAAAATGCGGATGTTCCCGAAGAGAAGATGGCGCTTTACCACAGCATTTATACGCAGGAAGTGCATTTTGAAATACGACTGCAAAAGAAATGGTGCGTTTTGCGCTACCCCAACGAAGCCATGGCCCAGCTTTCGGGCATGAGCACGCGGGCCTTTGAGGAGTTTTATTTTGACGTTTGTACCATGGATTATAAGAAGATGAATAAGGCCATGGACGCGCTACAAGCGTTGATGGAAAAAACAGATCAGGTTCAGCTGAAAGGACCGGGAACAGATATTACCTTTTCCATCAAGGACATTCCTGCCGTCAAATGCGCTGGAGAGCGCAACATTCCTGACGGAGAAGTTTATACAGCGCCTGTGCGCGACAGCGTAAACGGCACCATTTCATTTAATACACCCAGCCTTTACCAAGGCTTCAAGTTTGAAGAGATTGTTTTGACGCTGGAAAACGGGAAGATTGTTGACGCGACGGCAAACGACAACGCACGCATCAACGAAATACTGGATACAGATGAAGGCGCCAGATATATTGGCGAATTTGCCTTTGGCGTAAACCCATATATCAATGCGCCCATGTGTGATACACTTTTTGACGAAAAGATTGCCGGCTCCATTCATTTTACGCCGGGCAGCGCATACGACGAAGCGGATAACGGGAACAAAAGCGCCATTCACTGGGACCTTGTTCTCATTCAAACACCTGCATGGGGCGGCGGCGAAATTTACTTTGATGATACGCTCATTCGCAAAGATGGGGTTTTTGTCGAAGCCAGTTTGCGCGGGCTTAACCCGGAAAATTTAAAATAACCCATAAAAAAATCGCTTTTTGCTTGAAAAAGGCTATGGGCTGCACTATAATAAAAGATGTGTTGTAAAAGGGCATATTACTATAAAAATTACATTTTTAAAATGTAAAATGTAAATGTATTTAGGAGGAATTTTAGCATGGCAATCAAAATCGGTATCAATGGATTTGGCCGTATTGGGCGTTTGGCATTCCGCGCAACCGTGGACAACCCGAACGTAGAGGTAGTAGGGATTAACGACCCGTTTATCGACCCAGCATATATGATCTATATGCTCACATACGATACCATTCATGGCCGCTTCCAAGGCGAAGCATACGCAAAAGATGATGCGATCGTTGTAAACGGCAAAGAAATCAAAGTTTTCGCAGAAAGAGATCCAAAAGACATCGGTTGGGGTGCAGTTGGCGCGGATTATATCATCGAATCAACAGGCGTATTCACAACCACAGATAAAGCTTCCGCACACATCGCAGCAGGCGCAAAGAAAGTTGTTATCTCCGCTCCTTCCGCAGATGCACCAATGTTTGTTATGGGCGTAAACAACGATTCTTATGAAAGCTCAATGGATATCGTTTCAAACGCATCTTGCACAACAAACTGCTTGGCACCTTTGGCAAAAGTCATCAACGACAAATTTGGCTTAGTTGAAGGGCTTATGACAACCGTTCACGCAACAACAGCAACACAAAAGACAGTTGACGGACCTTCTGCAAAAGACTGGAGAGGCGGCCGCGCAGCTTCAGGCAACATCATTCCTTCTTCTACAGGCGCTGCAAAAGCAGTTGGTAAAGTTATTCCTTCTTTGGATGGAAAACTGACAGGTATGTCCTTCCGCGTTCCGACGCTGGATGTATCAGTTGTTGACCTAACTTGCCGCCTAGAAAAAGCAACTTCTTATGAAGAAATCAAAGCAGCAATGAAAGCAGCAAGCGAAGGCGAATTAAAAGGCATTATGGGTTATACAGAAGATGCAGTTGTTTCTTCTGACTTTATTACAGACCCACGCACATGTATCTTTGACGCGGACGCAGGTATCGCATTAAACGACAACTTCGTAAAACTGGTTGCATGGTATGACAACGAATGGGGCTACAGCAACAAGATTGTTGACCTGATCGAATACATGGCAAAAGTTGATGCGTAAGTAAGCATTTTAAGATTCAAAAAAAAGAGATCTCTTAGGAGGTTTCTTTTTTATGCGCCAGAAGCAGCAACGCTTAATAGCATTACAAACATACTTATTTGTATGGGGAAATGAAACCTATTTTGATGTTTTTCAATAGAGCATACCCAAATGACAGAGCGGAATATAAATAGAGAATGTGTCAAATAAGTTTAAATTCGAATTATGAAATGTTTCACAAATCGGATATCTTATTGACATTCAATTCTGTTTCTGATATGCTTAAATTAAGTAAATTAAGTAAAATAAGTAAAAATAGAAAAGTTAATGGCATGGTGCGAATTGGTTACATACGAATTTCAACGGAAGAACAAAAAACAGCTAGACAGGAATTGCAGATACAAGGTGTTGATAAGGTTTATATTGAGAGAATAAGAGGTAAAAGTGTCCCAGCGCGCCTGAACTTAAAAAGATGATGGAGAATATGTGCGCGAAAGTGATGTCGTTCTTGTAGAGAGTGTTTCGCGCTTTGCACGCAATATAAAAGACCTTCTATCTCTTGTTGATGAACTGAAAGATAAAGGTGTGGGTTTTGTTAGTATAAAAGAATCCATAGAAACAACTAGACCACAGGGGCAATTTGTGCTTACTGTATTTGGTGCAATGGCAGAATTGGAGTGCGAAAGCACCTTACAGCGTCAGAGAGAGGGTATAGCTATTGCTAAGGAAGAGGGCAAATATAAAGTCGGCAACCCATACAAGTGGACGAGGGAGCATTTAAAGAGGAATGTAAGCGATAGCGCGCCGGAGAGATAACAGCGATTGAATGTATGAAGCGGTTGGAATTAAAGCCAAATACTTTTTATAGAAGGGGTGAAGGAGTTAAGAATATAAAAACAAAGTTTTTAGAAAAAATCAAATCTCGATAACCGGGATGAAGTATACGATTTATGATACAATAAGAAGGAAATAACTGCCAAACAAGCAATGGAGCGGACAGGGCTGATGGGGAATTTTATAAGTTGGTGGGGAAGTACAATGAGATATTATGAGCATAAAAGGGCTGAAAAAATTATTAAGGAACTTGGCAATGAGCCAATGAAATGCCTTATTATCCATTATTCTTGTGAGAGTTTTTATGATATAACAGATGGGAAAACACCTAGAATTACCTCAATAGCTGTGCGTTCATTTGAATCTGGTCAAACAGATTCATTTTCAATACATAAGACTGCAGAAAAACGTCATATAGAGACATCAGAGATTGAAAGCAATTATGATGAATTAGAAAAACAAATGTTGGAAGAATTCTATAAATTTGTAAAAAATAACAAAAACAAAAAATGGATTCATTGGAATATGAGGGATATTAATTATGGATTTAAAGCTTTAGAACATAGATTTGAAATTCTTGGAGGAACTCCGGAAATAATATCCGATGAACTTAAGTTCGATTTATCTAGATTGCTAATACAGCTGTATGGAGTTGGTTACATTGGACACCCACGAATGGAAAGACTAATGGAAAAGAATAAAATAACTAATAGACATTGGCTTAATGGACAAGGTGAAGCTGATGCATTCGTAAACAAAGAGTTTGTAAAATTACATCAATCGACATTGTATAAGGTAGATGTGTTTGAGAATATTATTAAAAGGATAATGAATAACAGCTTAAAAGTAAATTCGAAATATACAGAAATATATGGTCTAAGCCTACAGGGTATATTTGAAATAATGCAAAGTAAATGGTGGGGTAAAGCTATATTAGCACTAATAATGCTTGCATTAGGCTATTTTATAGGGAAAATATAATATTAATTTAGCCACAGATTCAGCCAAACATGCTATAAACCAGCGTATATGGAAGTTGTAAGAGGGTTTAACTCCCCTAGTTGAAAGACTAGCAAAAGTTATATCAAACTTATTAAAAGATGTATCTTTCTTTATTAATACTTGTCAGAAGTTATTCTATCGTATTCCAATCACACCAAAACATGTTCAAAGATGTAAAAAGTTATTAAGAGTTTCTGCAAATTTATCACCCGCGCGCCCTGTTCGTTTCCTTCAACTAAAATTTGTTCATATAGAGCAACGAAATTTTATTGAGAGGAACTGAGAGAGAGAAGGACGTTTTTTATATTTCAGGAGCGACAAGGAACTCCTTTTTATCCACAAAAGAAAGGCTGAAAGAATCCAAAAACTTCCCTAACGTTCTTTAGTTGCCCGATAATTGACAAGCATGGTCACTAAGTATAAACTACCGTTAAGTGGTGCTCTTGCAAACATACTTTATGAGGGCCCATATTATAATTTTATATTGTATATACTTCATGAAAAAGTCCGACGTTAAACAGAAAACAGGCGATTAAAACGCTCAACCTCATTCCTAACGAATGGGGCTACAGCAACAAGATTGTTGACCTGATCGAATACATGGCAAAAGTTGATGCGTAAGTAAGCACTTTAGGATTCAAAAAAGAGATCTCTTAGGAGGTCTCTTTTTTTATGCGCCAGAAGCAAACGCAGGCAAAAGAGAAGGTGCCTCATATGCCCAACGATGCGAAGTGTCATTCTATTTTTGATTGTCAAACAGCAAAATATTGAAACACAGAAGGTTCTGTTGTAAAATAGAAAAAACACATATTTGTCAAATTCATTATGCTTGCGGGATTATGTGTGCATATGCCAAAGGGCATGAACCGATTGGGCTATAGGGGAGAAGATATGAAAAAGATAACGGCGTTTTTGTTAATCGTATTATTGGTCATGATGATGTTGCCAACAACAGCCTTCCTTGCAAATGGCATTGAGCAGGTGGATATTTCAAAATCCGCGTTTGAAGCTATGTTTGATGCAAGCGAAATGGTTTATCAAGATTTGTCGGCTGCGGGGACCGGTCATACGGCAAGGACTACTTATGCAGCACAAGGAAGCAAATTTTCCTTTTCCGGCAATGGTATGGCAGCTACGATCACGGAATCTGATGACTTTTCCTTTGGAGGAAACCACTTGTTTCAAAACGCTAATAGTTTAGTTGTGAACAATGCCGAGAATAGGATGCTTATTTCTATGGGTACAGATACATCTGTTTATTCTCTCTGCATGGGGGCTGTTGTTATGGATAGTTATGGAAATTATCAGTCCGGGCAAACCGTTACCATAGTAGTAAACGGGACAGAAACATTCACGCATACAACCGGTGCAACCATAAATGACAACGATTTTGTAATAACAAGCATTGCACCAATCACCTCGGTTTCACTTTTTGTGGGTGGCGTTGGATATGCAGGACTAACCTACATTACCTTAGCAGCAGAAACCCTAATTGGAGATGGTTGGCTTGAGGTGCACGGCGAATGGTATTATTATGTTGACGGCGTCGCGCAAAAAGGCTGGATATCAGAAAAAGATGCAGTATACCCTGAAGTAGATAAATGGTATTACTTAGACGAAACAACCGGGGCCATGCAAAAAGGATGGAAAGAGATAAAAGGCGAATGGTATTACCTGAACCCGGCGGACGGGGGCATGCTCACAGGATGGTTGATAGATACGGAAGGGTTTCCCGGAATATGGTTTTACACAGACCCAATCAACGGAGACATGCAGACAGGCTGGCAGAAGATAGAAGATAAGTATCATTACTTTGCATCGGAAACGGGATTCATGCAAACGGGATGGATTACGGGGACACTGGGCTATCCAGATGATTGGTTCTATCTGGATGAAAACGGCGTTATGTTGACAGGCTGGCAAACAGGATTAAGCGACTGGGAAGATAGCTATTTCTATTTTGACGAAACAACAGGCATTATGCAAACAGGCTGGCAGACAGATGCCGCCGGAAAGCAAGTTTACCTAGACCCTGAGACAGGCGCTATGCTGGTCAGCGGCACATATGAGATAGAAGGCAAGTATTATCACCTAGATGCGCAAGGGCATGTGGTTGATACCCATAGCTTTGGCAAATGGCAAGAAAAAGATGCAACATCACATAGTAGAACCTGCGCATGTGGAGAAGAAGAGACAGAAGCGCATGTATGGGACGCAGGAATCATTACAAAGCCGGCCACAGCAACAGAAGAGGGGATACGGACATATACCTGCACAACATGTCTTGCAACCAAGACAGAGACCTTCAAGGCAGAAGAGCAGCCAACACCCTCTCCCAGCCCTAGCCCTACGCCAACAGAGCCGGAAGAAGCGCCCTCTACAGGAGACAGCAATGACATCTTTGTATATGCCTTATGTTTGATGGTAATGCTGGGGATTGGTATTGCGGTGTTCTTGCAGCGAAGAAGAATGTCGCAGATAGATGGGTAAGGAAGAAGGGGAATTGATATAAATAGAGAAAGCGCTCAAGTTGGTTTGAGCGCTTTTTTTGTGGGGGCTATGCGGGATTGGGAATTATTTGGAAATATCGTCTATATGATAAGCCTTCCCTGTAACTTCCTCACAAACAACCTTTATTACCATTGTCGCTTGTACCGCTGCGGCGGGCATTTCTGCGCCCACAAGTTCCGGCGCACATTTTTCTACAAACAGATCAAGCGCTGCCCGCTTTTCGCTTTCCTCTGCTACAAAGAAAGCCTTTCCCATGGCAATTACGCTTCTGTAGCTGGTGCTGACGCCGCATTTTCTGCCGCCTGTTTCATCGTAGACAAACCCGTACATCTCATCAATCTCCAGGCATACATCTGCCCGCGCGCGCAGCGCCTCTATTTTCTTCCCCTCGTTTGCGCCGTGTATGTAAAACGCGCCATTCATAAAAACATAGTTCAGCGGCACAACATAAGGCAGCCCTTTTTCATCAATCATGCCCATGCGCAGCAGTGTGTTTGCTTCAATAAATGCCCTTGTATCCGCCTCGTTCATCAAAAATTGCTTTGTTTTTTCTCGCATCATATGCTCCTTTCTTTTTTTCAGTATAGGGCGCAAGCCCTTAAAAAGCAATATTCAAATTGACAGTGTTTTTTAAATGACTTATGATGGAAATAATTTAAGAAGTGAGATGAAAAATGAAGAAACGTTTAGAAGCCCAAATGGCGTTCATGACTGAAATTGATAAACTAAAAACTGTGCTGCGGCAGACCATTCTGATTGACCAAACGCGGCAAGAGACAGATGCTGAACATAGCTGGCATTTCGCCATGGCAGCAATGCTCTTTGCGGAATATGCCGTAGAAGAAATTGACCTTTGCAAAGTCATCAAAATGGCGCTGGTGCATGATTTGATTGAGATTTATGCCGGCGATACCTTCGCGTATGATGAAGCGGCAAAAGAGGGGCAAGCGGCGCGAGAAGCCGCTGCTGCAAAGAAACTGTTTGCCATATTGCCCGAAGACCAATGCAGCGTTTATGCTGCGCTTTGGCAGGAATTTGAAGCCGGCGAAACCCCCGAGGCGCATTACGCCGCCGCCATTGACCGCATTCAGCCTTTTATCAATAACGTTATGACAAACGGGCATACTTGGAAAATCGGCAACGTGAAAAAAGAACAAATTTATGCGCGCATGGCGCCTGTGAGAAGTTATCTGCCCGCGCTTTGGCCTTATGTGACAGAAAATGTGGAAGCATATTTCAGCGAAAAAGAAGAGGACGAATAAAATACATAGCTTAAGCCCGACAAACGAAAGGAAACCTTTATGAGCCTACAATTAGAAAACATTTGTGTGGTACTGGATTCAGGCAACGCGGAAGAACTGGCGCTTTTTTATCAAAAGCTGCTGGGCTGGGAGAAATATGGCGCCAAGCCGGAAGATGAATATCTCGCCGTGGTGAGCATAGAAAAGCCGGGGCTTCCCGGGCTCATCTTTCAAGAGGTAGAAGATTATATCCCGCCGGTTTGGCCGGACGCAGCAGATGCCCAGCGGCAAATGGTACATCTCGATTTTCATGTGGAGGATGTGGCAGAAGGCGTCGCCCATGCCCTTGCTTGCGGCGCAACCCTTTCTCCTGTGCAGACAGATGCATCTTTTCAGGTTTTATTTGACCCTGCCGGGCATCCTTTTTGTATTTGCCCCCGCATCTTTCCGGCAGAATAAATGGTTTTTTCAGAAAGAACAATTTTTATACAACAGACATACAGAACAATCAATTTTGGAGGGAAATGATGAAAGTAATTAAGAATGCAAAAGTGTTTAACGGAGAGGCGTTTATTCCCATCTCGGCTGTGGCGTTCTGCGATGGTATCGTTACGCGCCTTTACGAAAACTATGCAGGCAGTGATGCGTATGATGCAGGCGGCGCCATTCTCGCGCCGGGGTTTGTGGATCTACATATCCATGGCAGTTTTGGCAAAGATGTTTTAATGGCAGGGGGAACGCAACATTTGATGGAGAATCTCCCCAGCGTAGGGACAACTTCGTTTTGCCCCACTTCCGCCACAGCGCCGTTTGAGATGATTACGGATTTTCTCGGCGAAGTTGCTGCGCTCATTGATTTAGAGCAAGGCACGCGCATTTTGGGCGCACACATTGAAGGTCCTTTTTTCACGGAGCGCAACCGCGGCGCGCATGCCACAGAGCTTTTAAAAGACCCTACCATTGCCAACTACGAAAAAATCGTGGGCGAATATGAAGATGTTGTTTTGCGGCTTTCATTGGCGCCGGAACTGCCCGGCGGCATGGAGCTCATCTCCAAGTTGGCGACAGAAGATGTCGTCCTTTCTGCGGCGCATACCGATGCCATGGCGGGCGATATGGAAGAAGCCATTTCTCGCGGGCTGACAATGGCGACGCATACCTTCAACGGCTTTTTCCCGGTGCATCACCGCGAAGAAAACGGCATTGCAGCCGTATTGACGGATGATCGTATCATCTGCGAATTCATCCCCGATTTACAGCACATTTCAAAATACGCCGCGCGGCTTATCATGGCAGCCAAAGGATATGAAAAAACGTTTATTTGCTCGGATGCTTTAGCACCTGCCCATATGCCTGACGGCGAATATATGCTTTCCACAACGCCCATCGTTGTAAAGGATGCCGTTGCAACCATCAAGGCAGATGGACGCTTAGCAGGCTCAACCATCTCCGTACTGCAAGGGGTGAAAAAGCTGGTAGAAATCATGAAAACGCCCCTTGATAAAGCGCTCCGCATGGGCACATTAAACCCTGCCCGCGCCATTGAAAGCGATTTCTTAGGCAAAATTACCGTGGGCGCTGCCGCAGATTTTGTATTGCTGGACCCTTCGACGCTGGATTTAAAGCAAACTTATATCCGCGGGCATCTGGAATATGAAGCATAATACTCCTTTCGCTGAAAAAGCAGATGAAAATTTCCTGTGCTTACAAAACGCCGCGTATCCTGGCCGATGCCTTCTTATGGGGCTAACGCCGGATGGGCAGCATTTTGTGCAATTGTATATTACAATGGGCAGAAGCGAGAACAGTAAGAAACGGCGGTTGGTGCAAGAAGATGGTGTTGTAAAAACCGTTCCGCTTTGCAGTGAAGATACGATGCAGCATAAAGCACTTCTCATTTATACCATCGCGGCGCAGGTAGAAAATAATTATGTTGTTACAAACGGAGAACAGACAGATACCATTCTAGCGTATTTGCAGGCAGGAAAATCATTTGCCGCCGCCCTTCGTACTTGGCAGCATGAAAATGATGCGCCTATTTTTACGCCGCGTATTTCAGGCGTTTATTATGGCGGGCAAAAGAAAAACCCTTATACCATCAGCCTGATAAAGCCCAGTATATGTTCTGCGCAGGCAAGCGACCATTTCTTTTATGAATATGATGATGCATATGCGGGGCTGGGGCATGCTGTTACCACGTATGATCTTGATGCCCCGCAAGCATGCGCGCCTTTTATGGGAGAACCTTTCTTGCTGCCCATTTATAATGACATGGAGGAGATGGCACAGACTTACTGGAATGCAATTGGCGCGCAGTTGCGCGTTGGGCTATACATTCGCTTTGTACATACAACAGAGGATACTGTAAAAGAAAGCTGGATCAACCGCCCTGCTCTCATGGCGTAAAAAGAAAAGAAGTGCCCAGAAATCTCTCTTTCACAAGCGGAGTCGATATGACATTGGGGTTAAAACAAAATACCGTACAACTTGCTGCGCATGATGCAAATTGGGAAGAAATTGCCCGGCAGACAATTCTGCGCCTTTGGGAGATCTTTGGTTCTGCGGCGGAAGAGATTGTACATATCGGCAGCACTTCCATCAAAGGCATCAAAGCGAAGCCAATCATTGATATCGCTGTAGCAATCAAGGATTTTGAGGCGTTTATGCCGCTTATCCCTATGCTGGAACAGAACGGATTTTTCTATCGCGGCTGGTTTTTATATGCGCGTGATATTGTGCTAAATGTATATGCTACTCCCGAAAATTCTGATGATAAAATCATCACACATCATGTGCATGTCGTAAAAGCGAATGGTGCGGATTGGAAGCATCATATCCTGTTTCGTGATTATTTAAACGCGCACCCCTCTGTTGCAAAAGCTTATGAGGCATTGAAGGTTGCGCTGGCTTCTACAAATCCTTACGATGTGGGAAGAGAAAAGTACAATGCGGGGAAAAACGAATTCATTGCGCAAATCCTCCGCGATGCTGATCGATGGCAGGAAGAACCTTGAAGGATTTGCTTTTGGAATACAATCCTTACTTGCCATATATAAAAAACGACGCAGAGGCTCCTGCATCGTTTTTCATATCTTTTTATCAATACACTTTGCGCGATTTCTTAGGCAAAATTACCGTGGGCGCTGCCGCAGATTTTGTATTGCTGGACCCTTCGACGCTGGATTTAAAGCAAACTTATATCCGCGGGCATCTGGAATATGAAGCATAATAAAATATAAGGATATTATGAAAAAAGGACGCGAATGCGTCCTTTTTATTTACTTTTTGTATGATGCGCAAAAATCCACTTCACCACACCATCTGCCACATTGGCCTCACAAACATCATCCGCCGCCGCTTTTACTTCTTCTCTTGCGTTTTTCACTGCCACTGCTGTATCGCAAGCCGCAAACAACGGCAAATCATTCAAATTATCGCCGAACCCGATGACTTTTTGAAACCCATATTTCTCTTTCAAGTAGTGCACACCATTTTTCTTGGAGGCTTGATCGCCATGTATCTCCAGATACCATAACTCCGGCTGATAAACGTTTTGTGATATGGATAACTCGATGCCCGCAATTCCTTTTAGCGCCGCTTCCGCTTGCTCTATTTTCTCGTAAGCATCCAGTAACGTAAAGAAAACAATCTCTTCTAAGGGAACATCTGCAAAGCTTGTTACTTCCTGAAATGGTTTGTTATAGCGTACGCGCCGCTCTTCCATGAAATCGCGAATGGGCTGATGTAGTTGTGTTTCGTAGTAAGTCGTCTGTGCGCCATCTTTTAGCTGATACATAAGCCCTGTCATGTGTAAGCGCTGCAATACTTCTATGATTTCGCGCACTGCTTCTACGGGCAGGGATATTACGCGCAGATAGCGCTGCGCCTGCATATCATAAACAAGCACGCCGCTGAACAAAACAACCGGTATGTTCCAAGCAATATCTTCTAATATACGCGAGGCTGTTGCCGCTGTCCGCCCCGTGGCAACAGAAAAATGGATGCCCTCTGCAATCATTTGCGCGAGCGCCGCTTTTGTATAGGCAGAAAGTTCTGCGTTCTCATTTAGCAGCGTTCCATCCAAATCCGCAATATACAGCGTTTTCTCTTCATGCGCCATACAATGGCCTCCCTAAAACAAAGATGCCACAAACCGTATCATCGTGGGGAAAACCGCGATGACGCTCATCAACCGCGCTGTCTGCATAACGGCGATTTTAGGCGTATCTTGATTCAGCTCTTCGCTCAGTATGGACATCTCCTGCAGCCCGCCCGGCGTTGAAGCCATGAGCGCCAAGCAGAAATCCAACTTGGTAATTTTGCTGATGAGAAACGCTGATAAAAAAGCAAAACCCAGTACACCGAAAATTTCCAGCAGCGCCGGAATTGCCAGCCCTGAAAGCCCCAGTACACTCGCCATATCCATGCGCATGCCCAAAAAGGCGCCGGAAAAGATTTGTGTATAATTTCTCGCTGGAGGTGGATAATAAACCAGCCCTGTTGTGATGTTATAAATGGCAACAGCAATCATGGAGCCCAGCATCGCCCCTGCCGTTACGCCGAGGTAATGAAACAAAAGCCCGCCTGCCGTCGCAACAAGTATGGTCATGATAAGCCGCCGCATCCGTATCTTTTTCGAGGGTTCTTCCAAAACTTCGCCAATGTCTCTTGCAACTTGGCTGTTATCCACAGTACGCCGCGGATCTCCTACTTGGCGCTTTGCTTCGCTCTTGGCAGCAATTTTTTTCACCAACCCCGGCATGAAAATATAAATGGTTAGCAGGCGCAACAATTGTAAAACGGTAACATAGCTGGAGTTTGCCCCTAAATCTTCCGCCAGCAGCGCCATATCGCTCATGCCGCCCGGCGAAGAGGCGAACATTGCCGTCGCTATATCCAGCCCGCCTAATTTATGCATGGATACACCGATGGTAATATTCATAATGATCATCATAATCATCAGTAAAATCGTTGGGATAATAATATGCCTTAATTCTAAAACATCTTTGCGCGCAATGCGGCTACCCACCATGGCGCCGGAAAAAATTTGTACCACTGTCCGTAGCTCGGACGGGAAAACGGCTTTTCCTGTCAGCAAATTGAGCGCCGCCACGGCAATCATTGCCCCCAGCATGCCCCCTGCAGGAACCCGTAGCTTTCGCGCCAATAGCGATCCTACGACTGCCACAAACAGCGTCAATATAAAATATAATACCCCCTCCAAAAAAATCCCCCCTCTAAAAGTAAAATACTTAACTGTTTATTATTATACATGATTTTGCAAAATTAGACCAGTATGTGGAAGAGAAAAATTACACCTCTTTTACAACCCGAAGGTACATCACATCTTCACCTTTGGTATCTTTTTCGCCGGTATATGCGAAGCCAAGGGATTGGTAAAGGGCGATGGCAGGAGTGTTATCCTCATAAACACTCAAGTAAATGCCCGAAGGGCGATACTGCGCCTGCATATGCGCCAAGACATGCGCCGCGGCGGCACGCCCATAGCCTTTTCCTTGAAAGCGCTTGTCAATGAGCAGGCGATCAAACCAAACGCGCCCGCGCGGATCCTTTCCTGAAGGGAATTGACCGAACATGGAAAAGCCCACAAGATGCCCATCAATAGAAACCCCAACAGGCTGCCAGCGGGCATCTGCTGCGGCTTCCGCCAAACATTCATCAATGGGTTCAATCAAATGGGCTTGGGCAGTATGAAGCGAGAGGGCGCGTACGGCGGCCTCATTTTTTGCAGTAACAGGTTCTAATTTGATTTGCATATACACCTTCTAAAAAACATTATCCCTTTTTCTTATGCACATTGCGAATGGTGCGTTTCTTGCGCCGTGGTTTTTCCGCCGTGGCTTTTTTTATATCTTCCGCGCGGGGCAAAATCAGGCACTTTTCGCCAAAGCCAATGAGATCTTTTCTGCCTGCTTTTGTTAACGCGGCATGCACCAAATCATAATTCCTTGGGTTTTTATACTGGATGAGCGCGCGTTGCATCGCCTTTTCCTGCGGATCTTTTACCACATGCACTTTTTGCATGGTGCGCGGGTCATAGCCCGTATAGTACATGCAGGTCGCTACAGTAGAAGGCGTGGGATAAAAATCCTGCACCTGCTCGGGCATATAGCCCAAATCCCGCAGATATTCTGCCAAAATGACCGCATCTTTTAAGGTAGAGCCGGGGTGAGAGGACATCAAATAGGGTACAAGGAACTGCTTTTTGCCCAAGCGCCGGTTGAGGGCGCGGTATTTCTCGCCAAATGCTTGAAAAACAGCATGCGGCGCTTTTCCCATAACGGAAAGAACATCATCTGAAACATGCTCAGGGGCGACTTTTAATTGCCCGCTCACATGATGCGCCACCAGTTCTTCAAAAAACGTATCATCTTGGTCATACATCATATAATCAAAGCGAATGCCCGAGCGCACAAACACTTTTTTCACACCCGGCAGCGCGCGTAATTTACGCAACAACTCTAGATAATCGCTATGGTCTACTTCTAAAGAGGCACAAGGCGCGGGGGAAAGGCATTGTTTATGCGGGCAGGCGCCGCGCTCCAACTGCATTTTGCAAGCAGGCTTTCTAAAATTGGCTGTGGGCCCGCCCACATCATGAATATATCCCTTAAAATCAGGATCTCTTATCATCTCTTCTGCTTCTTTTAGCAGGGATGCATGGCTGCGGGATTGAATGATTCGCCCTTGATGAAACGTAAGCGCACAAAAATTACAGCTACCAAAACAACCCCGATTGCTGATGAGGCTGAATTTTACTTCGGCAATGGCAGGGATGCCGCCTTGCTTTTCATAACCGGGATGATAATTCCGCATATAGGGAAGCGCATAAACCGCATCCATCTCTTCTGTTGTGAGCGGCGGCTGAGGCGGGTTTTGAATGATATAAAAGCCATCATACGGCTCTGCCAGCGTATACCCAAAAAAGGGATCGGTATGCTTTATTTGCTCGCCGAAACTTTCAGCGTATATCCGCTTACTTTGCTGCATAGACGCGTAAGCGGGGAGTTCAACAAACGCATCCACCAGCGGCAAGGCGTTGCTTTTATAAACCGTTCCTTTGATAAAGCTCAAATCACCGATCGCAAGCCCACTGTTTAGCGCATCTGCAACTTCCACAATGGCTTTTTCACCCATGCCATACAGCAACAAATCTGCCCCGGAATCCACCAAAATGGAAGGCAGCAGCGTATCTTGCCAATAATCATAATGAGCAAGCCGCCGCAAGCTGGCTTCGATGCCGCCGAGCACAATGGACGCATGGGGGTAAACGCTACGAATCAGCTTTGCATAGGCGGT
Source organism: Christensenellaceae bacterium (assembly GCA_050952565.1). Classification (GTDB taxonomy): domain Bacteria; phylum Bacillota; class Clostridia; order Christensenellales; family Christensenellaceae; genus QANA01. Next base: position 377,137 of record JBMNLE010000002.1, on the reverse strand, counting down.
TGTTGCATAATCAGGGCGGCGCCCCATTTTGCCGCCGGGGGTATAAGCATCCATCTTGCGCTTACGCTTGGCGACGGTATAGTGATTGACCATACTATCCATATTCCCGCCCATGACAAGAAAGCCAAGGCGCGGCAAGCCGAAGGTCATAATACTTTCTTTGCGGCGCACATCCGGCTGGGCGATGATGGCAACGCGGTAGCCTGCCTGCTCCAAAACGCGGCTGATGATGGCATGCCCAAAAGAAGGATGATCCACATACGCATCCCCGATGACATAGACAAAATCTACTTCTGCCCAACCGCGGGCAGTCATTTCTTTTTTTGTAATGGGTAAAAAATCCTTTTGTATCATAGAGGTATTATAGCACAGCACAGGGAGAAGCGGGAGAGGGGCAAGGAAAGAAGGGCAAGCATACCGCAGGGCATGAGCGGCATGCAGGGCGAAAGAAAAAGGAGCGCGCGCAGTGTTTGCAAAGAAGGTTCTTTGCAAGCAAGGCGAATTATCGCAAAGCAGCAAGAGGCGGCACTTTGAAATGTCAGAATGACAAACGGGAGAAAGGAAAGAAGGCATATCAGGCAGGCAGGGCAAGAGCAGGGAGCACAGCGCAACAGAGCGAAAGGGCATTATTAAGCGAAAAGGCGCGCAGAAGGCAGAAGCAAAGAAGCGCGGAGGGAAATGACAAAGCGCAGCAGCATTAGGGGCAAAAGAAAAAGAGATGAAAATGGGCAAATAAAAAAGAGAGGGATTCGAACCCTCTCTTTGGTTCTTTTCATAAGCCATTAGCCGTTGCGGAACTTTTCTTCCATGCGCGCCAGCTTTTCCACGCGGATATGAAACTCTTCGCTTTCAGAGAACTGCGCCGCTAAGAACAAATCAATGAGCTCCGCCGCCACCGTTTCGCCCACGATTTGCGCCCCCAACGCCATGACCTGCACATTATCATGCTCCACGCATTGATGCGCTGTATAGATATCATGCACCACAGAAGCCCGCACGCCGGGCACCTTGTTGCAAGCGATTGCTGCGCCCACGCCTGTTCCGCAGACCATAATGCCCCGCTCTGCTGCACCGGACAAAATTGCCGCGCAAACTTGCTCCGCGATATCCGGAAAATCTACCATTTCGGGGGTAAAACTCCCCACATGCTGCACCGTATGCCCATCTCGCGCCAACTTTTCCAAAACCTTTTCCTTTAGGGGATAACCTGCATGATCTCCGCCGACCACAATTTTCATAGCGTATGCTCCTTTATAAAGCGATATTACACTTATCATAACAGAAGCGCAGGGGAGATACAACGGCAAATGCAGCGGGGAAAGGAGAGGGGGTGTGTGTGAGAGCAGAAGCGTAATGCTTACAAGAAACAGATGCTTCATACGGCAGGAGCAGGTACTTTGGAGTATCGAAACAGAAGATGTGCTTTACTTGTTGCTGCGCACAGCCAAAAGATACTCCGTCAATGCTCCTCTTTCTCATAAGCGTACGTTACATGACATGACCACACTTGCGGGGCGACGAAAAATGAATTGTGGCTTTGCAGCGAGAGAAGATGCCCAAAATGACAGAGCAAAGGACAAGAAGCATAAGAATAAAGGCATAAGAGCGAGGGAGATAAAGAATAGGCGTTGTGAAACACAAAGGGCGAACGAAAACGGTGATTGATGCCATAAAAAAATATGGTCGGTGGCGCGAGACTGCTGTGTGGTGGGAAAGCCGGAACAGCAGACCAAGCGGCGAGAAAGCGTTGTCAAAAGGGGCTTTGTATGCGATAATAAAAGAGAGATGGAATAAGATTTTTAGCGAAAACGACCCCATATGAGGAGCAGAAACGATGATGAAACGGCGCAGAATTGCAATATTACTGAGCGTATTGCTGGTTCTTTTGCCGTTGCCCTTGGGCAGCGCAACGGCGGCGAGCGGCATTGTGCAGGTAAATACCGATAAGAATAGCTTTCTGGGGGAATTTGCAAACAACGAAAAGGTATATAAAGGGCTTTCGGCAGCAGAGACAGGTCTTGGAGAAGGGAATTTTGTGCCGGGCAATCTATTGGAGATTGACGGCAATGGTATGCTGGTACAGCTATCCGCTTCCACTTCCACTGGTGGCTTATATCAGTCAAAAGCAAATATTGAGGTGGGCAACCCCGGCGATACAATGCAGATTCGCTTTTCAGAAACGGCAACGCCTGTCTATTCCATCGCGCTGGGCGTGGTGGCAGCAGATTTTAATGAGAATTATGTAGCAAACGAAGTGATTCGCATTACGGTAAACGGAACGGAGACATTTTTCCATACCACAAGCGCGACGCATGCAGACAACGATGTACTCATCACCAGCAGCCAAGCGCCCATTGCTTCAGTTGACATTGTAAGAGAGAGCACAACAGGAACCCGATATACTGGCTTGAGCTATCTGGCGATGGCGACTGAGAAAGTTGATGTGCCGGCAGTGCCGAAAATCGGCGCGGTTGATTTTGATGGAACAGGCTACCGGGTTGTAACGGAAACGCAGAGCCTTGACGGCGTAGATACTTATTATTCCATTGACGGCGGGGCGACATGGCAGACTTCAAGTGCAGTTGGTGGGTTGGCATATGACGACACATTGACGCTGGCGGCCAAGTTTGGCGAAAATGGGCTGGTGAGCGATACGCTGACCACCAGCGTTGAAGACTTTTTCACGCTGCTGATTGCAAAAATTGAAGAAGTAGAGACGGCAACAGAGGATTTGGAAGAAGGCGAGGGCAATGGGCAGTATCCCTCCAGTGTGTTTGCCCTTGTAGCACAGCTGCCAACGATAAAACAGATCGTTTCGCCGGGATATACGCAAGGATGGGAGGCGCCGCTAACGGCGGACGCTAGGAATTCCTTAATTGGTGTATGTAAGGCCTTCCTCGCAGATTTGCCGAATATGCAAATAGAAATTGATGCTTCGGCGTTGACGGATTTGATTACAGCCGCCGAAGGCATTGATACAGATTTATATACAGCAGGGAGCGTAACCGCGCTCACAGGCGCAATTGCAGACGCGAAGGCACTGCTGCTAACGCCATACACGGCAGACGAAGTCAGCGCAATGGCTATGACGCTGGACGCAGCGTACAATGGGCTAATCGAAAAAGCGACGCTGGCGGTTACCTACGATGCAAGCTATGGCGATACCTACGCAGAGGTCAGCTTTGACAAAGGGGCAACGTGGGTCAAAGCAGAGGGCGTTTTGGACATTCCGGAAACTGCCACGGAAATATGGCTGCGGGAATATAACGCGGATATTTATTATTATGGTAAAGAAGTGTTAGATGGATTGCTCCTTTCTGGTAGCGGATGGACGGGCAATCTTTTTATATCAAAATATATTCCAAAAATGGGAAATGCGTTTGCCGGTACATGTAAAATTACGCTGAGCGATGCTATAAAAATGGAAAATACATACGGCGCGCTTGATGTTACCTACAATGAGGATGGCAGTATTACTGTGCGCTCCAGCGTAGAGCCAAAAGAACAAAGGGCGCTGTGGGCGGTGATTGTGGATTATTATCTATATTTGGATGAAGATATTGATTATACGGACATTACAGCAAGCCCTTATGCCGTTACGTTGCACAAAAGTTTCTTGGACAAGCTGGCAGCGGGCGAACATACGATACATTTTGTCATTGGTGATGACCAAGGGATTGGGCATGCGACAGGCAGCTTTACGCTGGCAGATGACGGCGGAGAAGAGCCCAGCCCCTCGCCCAGTGAGAGCCCATCAGAAGCGCCATCGGGCAGCCCCAGCGGGAGTCCCAGTGATGGGAGTGGGAGCGGAAAGCCGAGTACGGGAGATGATAGTGCAACAATGTTGTTTATCGTGATGGGCGTGTTGGCGGTTGTTGGGTTAGCTATTGTGATGATGGTACAAAAGAAACGGCGGGTTGAAGAATAGGCGCTAGAATTCTTTTGTAGAAGAGAATAGAGACAAGTTGATTATAAAAAGAGTGGGTAACATGCCTGCTCTTTTTTTGTTGGGGCGAGGGGATTGAAGGGAAAGAAGGGCGCAAAAGACAAAGCGCGAAAGACAAAGCGCAAAAGGGCATAAGGGTGGAGCGATAGAAAGGAGAAAGGACAAAGGGCGTGGGGGCTGATTTCTGTAAGATAGAAAGCGTGGGGAGATGCAGTGAATAAGAGAAAAGGGATTTTTTTGTGAAATACGAAAAACAGCAAAAGAATCATGACAATGAAAGGGTTTTGGGGTTTTCGATGGAATGGCAATCTGAAAAAGCAACAAAAAAAAGAAGCATCTCTCAGCTTCTTTTTTAGCGACATATATGGCGATTAAGGACCGTAAACAAGTGAGACAGTATAGACCTCATTTTCATGGGTATGTATCACCTGAAAGGTACCCGCCGCCGTTTTGTACTGCACGATGGGCGAGAGATAAATGCCTTCTGCCGGCATGCTATTGCTGGGTTTCTCCACGCCATAATTTTTCTCGATGACTTTGACAAGCGTATCATAAGCGCTTGCAGCATCCGCTTTATTTTCTGCGGTATAAGCAAAGGTAAAGCGGTCAAGCGTATTGTTTTCTAAGTTTTCGAAATCTGTCACGAGAAAATCTCCCGTAATCACACCGCTAAGAGCAGCAACTTCAACGTTTTGCCAAATGACATGCCCCTCGCTTTCAAAGCGATTCTCTTCATAATCGCCCAGCGCTTTTGCGGCTTCCCCGATGCGCATGCCGGGATAAATTTCTGCGGGGAAGAGTTTTTCAGGCAGAGCTGCTTCTGTTTGCGGCGCACTGCAAGCGACCAGCAGAAACAGGGTGAGAAGGAGTGTGAATGCTGTTTTTAGGGGTTTTGTAAGGGTCATGTGTATTGGCTCCTTTGTCGTTTTGAAAAACGTTCTCTACTTATAAGACACATGAGAAAGGCAAAGTGTGACATTTATTTTGCAAAAAGACTTATCCCTTCAAATCTCTGCGCACTTCCACCACTTCGCCCACCACAGCCACGGGGAGCTGCATAATCTCTGCTGCGGAATAAAAGCGAGGGGGATAATCCGGATTAGAGGGAACGAGCTCAATGCCTGCTTCTTTTTTGACGATTTTCTTACACGTTGCATCATAGCCGTTCACATAGACGATGGCGATGGCGCCGCTTTCCACATCACTTTGCTTTTTTACAATCACGGTATCGTTTTCCAAAATAAAAGGATACATGCTGTTGCCTTTGATTTTCAGCCCGAAAAATTCTCCTGTACGCGCCAGCCCGGCAGGGATATCCTGATATTCATCAATGAACTCTTCAATTGCCTCGATGGGCACACCGGCAGGGACAGTTCCAATCACCGGAATACGCACACTAGCTGCGCTTTCGGGGGGAGACACTTCATCTTCCCGCCCCAAGAGATAATCAATGGAGACGCGGAAAAAATCTGCCAGCCGCGCGGCATTCTTACTGGAAGGGGCTTTGATGCCATTTTCCCTGCTGCTTCCAGCGCCGCGAACAGCTTTTTGTTTTTGGCAGACCAGTTGCTTTTTTCATTCCGCTGCTTAAAGTATTTTTGATATTTGGTTTGGTCAATGCGCTGCATCTGCCCATCAATCCAGCCGAAGCAGAGCGCTTCTTCCAGCGCATCGTTTGCCGAAAGCGTTTTTACGCCGCCTGCTTTACCAAAGATGAGCCAAATGCCTTCGCTTTGCTGATGGTTTTCTGTAAGCCAGCTGCGGAATGCTTCTCGCGTGGCAAAGGTATATGTCTGCTGCATGTATGCTTTCCTCCGCTTTGTTTCGATACCGCTATCATACCATATTTCGCCATAAAAAAAGAGCAGCCGCAGCCGCTCTTTTCATTTCGGGTTACATCATTTCCGCAATTTTTCCTTGCAAGAAGGGGAGTAGCTCGCTGGCAGAGAGCATTTCCTTTACGCTTTTATCCCGCGTAGAAACCTCCAGCTTGCCTTCTTTCAAATTGCGCGGGCTGACCACCACCCGCAGCGGAACGCCAAAGAGATCCGCATCGTTAAACATAATGCCCGGGCTGACCGCGCGTTCATCATATAAAACTTCAATGCCTGCTGCCGTAAGCTCCGCATAAATCGTTTCGCTTACTGCTTTTACTTCCGCATCGTCAATGCGCAGCGCGCAGATTTGTACCTGCCAAGGCGCGACGGTCATGGGCCAGATGGGCCCGTTTTCATCTCGATGTTCTTCCAAAATAGAAGCCGCCATGCGCCCTACGCCAATGCCGTAGCAGCCCATGATGGGGTAATCCTTTTCGCCGTTTTCATCCGTGTATTGCATGCCCATACTGCGGGTATATTTATCGCCCAGTTGAAAGATGTTGCCAACCTCGATGCCCCGCGCGATCTGAAGCGTATGCTGCCCGCAGTTGGGGCAAATGCCGCCGTCAATTGCTTTGGTGAGGTCGTAAAAAGCGATGTCTCCGCCGTCTCGCCCAAGGGAGAAGCCTTTGTAGTGGTAGTCAATTTCGTTTGCCCCGGCGATGAGGTTCTTTGCGCCCTTTAGAGAAGCATCAAAAAGCACAGTGGCGCCGGCAGGCGCGTTTAGCCCATAAGGCCCGATAAATCCTGCCGCCACGCCGCTTAATTCATCCAGCGTTGCAGGCACAATTTCTGCCCCAATGAAGTTACGCAGTTTGGTTTCGTTTGCCTCCATATCGCCCCGCATGAACACGATAACAAGCGCGCCGTTATCCTCCCGCGCATAAACAACGGTTTTGCAAAGCGCTTTTGCGCTGACGCCGAAGAAATTCGCCAGTTCTTCCATGGTGGTAACGTTTGGCGTATGCACCTTTTCCAGCGGGATTTCCGCTTGGCTTTCGTTTTCAATGATGTTTTCCGCTGCTTCGATGTTGGATTTATAATCGCAATTGCTGCAAAGCGCAAGAGAATCTTCGCCCACAGGCGTGAGATACATAAATTCATGAGAAAGGCTGCCGCCCATCATGCCTGAATCCGAAGCCACAGAGATAACGCTAAGCCCTGCCCGCGCAAAAATCCGCTCATATGCTTCAAAATAAATTTGATACCATGCTTCCAGATCTTCTTTTGACGTATGGAAGGTATAGGCATCTTTCATGGTAAACTCGCGCACACGAATGAGCCCGCCGCGGGGGCGCGCCTCATCGCGGAATTTGGTCTGAATCTGATAAATGGAGATGGGGTAGCGCTGATAGCTTTCGCCGTATTCGCGCACCATATGCACAGCCGCTTCCTCATGGGTCATGCCCAGCAGCATGGGGGTATCATGCCGATCTGTAAAGCGGAGCAGCTCTTTTCCCACCCCTTGGTATCTGCCCGATTCTTCCCAGAGCGAAGCCGGGAGCGCAACAGGGAAGCGGACTTCCTCTGAAATTTTATCCATTTCTTCTTTGATGATCATTTCTATTTTGCGGGTAATGCGGCGCATCGGCGGCAATTCCGAATAGATGCCGTTTGTCAAGTACTTGATATAGCCGCCTCGAATCATGAGGACATGGCTGGGGATGACTGCATCTGACGGTGTTTCTTTGAACCGTTCGCCCACTAATTTTGAGACTTTCATAAGTTTCTCCTTCCATAAAAAAACGCCCTAAGTTTTATACTTAGGACGAAATAAATTCCGCGGTACCACCTAATTTCAGGCATTGCCTGCACTCATGCATGTCTAGCAACATGCGGCGTCTTTTACGGCGCGCGCTCCGTCAAGCGTTTTCCGCTTGCAGCTCCAAGATGGGTTCTACTATCCTTCGCATAGGCTCGCACCAACCGCCTACTCTCTTTTGCAAAGCAATAATATACTATTTCTCTTCTTCGCTTTTTTTCATGATACAAAAAATACGGTGTGTTGTCAAGAAGCGAAGGGGTTTGGGACATGTAAATGAAAATTGCAACTTTAATTGCCCACCATTAATTACCAGTTATGTTTGTATTGTTCCCTTACTCTACCCAAAGGTGAGCGTAAAAAAATTAACTTTTCTCTATGCCGCCGCCATCATTTCATTTGCTGTCTTATAGCCATGAATTTTTCGGGGATAATTATTAACCCAGTCCTCTATTCGTTGTAATTCTTTAGCAGTCAGTTTCCCAATATCCGTACCCTTTGGAACAAACCGCCTGAGTATCCGATTGCCATTCTCGTTGCTTCCGCGCTCCCAGCTGCTGTATGGGTGGGCATAATAGACTTCACCACATCCGGCAGCCTTCTTGATTGCTTCGCTGTCTAGAAACTCACTGCCGTTGTCTGCTGTAATGGTCCTAATTACTGCAGAGAAATCACCTCCTACTCGCCGCCGCGCTCGTTTGATTGCCGCAATTACTTCTTTTTGTGTCTTATTCTTCACGAGCACATAAAGTGATTTTCTTGCCTTGCGCTCCACAAGCGTCAGTATGACTGGTTTCGTGCCCTGTTTACCAACAACCAAGTCGATCTCCCAGTGACCTGGTTCGCTCCGATCATCAGCCCCTTTGGGACGTTCTGTTATACTTTTACCGTTTCTGTTGTTTAGGGCAACAGTTCTTATTTTCTTGTAATCTCGCTTTTTAGCGCCATCCTTTTTGACCCACAGATCCTTATTTGTAACTTCACGAAAGATGCCCTTGTCGATATAGTTGTAGACCGTCTTGGTGCAGATTGTTGTCTTGTATGCCCAGCCTTTTGCTTTGAGCCTACCGATTATTACATCCGGTGACCATTTCTCGTTTTTAATTTTACTTTCGATGTGATCTGCTAGCTTCTGGTCGTTCCCTATTTTTAGCCCTCTGCCTTTATTCGCTGCCCGCTCTTCGTGCACCGTTTGCGCCCTGTCTGCCTTATACACTAGTTCTACGATATACAGAGGTGCATATTTGTTGTTGGTGGGATTTATCCGCTTTTGTTCAACTAGGCCGGACTTCAGCTCTCGCTCAATAGTCCGTCTGTCTCGCTTGGGGCTTAGTGCATTTCCTATTTGTAAGGGAGTCAGTCCTTGTTCATACAGTGCCTCAATTTTATAGCGTTCTTTTTCAGAAATCTGTTTCCATTTTCGCTTGCCCATGTTATGCTTTTCTAGATCCATTCTGGTTCCCTCCAGTCGCTTTTGTTCATCAATTTAAGCATAACTGGTTTGACCGCAGAATGGGTCATTTTTTATTTGTTTGGGCAATTCATTTTACAACTTGCTGTTTGGGACATGTAAAGATGGTTGCGTGAAGCGAGGCTACAACTTATATGCCACTTCATACCCATCTTCTATCAATAAATAAGGCAAATCATATTGCTTACAGAGGGCGAAGTTTCTTTCGTTTTCTTGCAACATGGCTTTTTGCAGCGCGTCTTTTGCATAAAAAGGGCGCGTTTCCATATCGCTGGCATGCGCCAGAATGTCTGCAAAATGCGTTTTGATGTAATCAGGCGTCATAATAAGGCAAATATAGCGTATTTCCTGCAAATATTCTGCCGAAAAATCCTCCTGATAAGCGGGCGGAATATAGCAGCCTTCTATGATGAGGTTTTGCCCGTTTTCAATGGCAGTTTTAACAATTTCCTTTGTGATCGGCCAAAGATAATCGGTGAGTGATGCAATGCTGCTTTCCGGCGTCAAATCTGTCATACCACTGCGTATCAGCCCCATTTTCAAATGATCCAGCGAAAGGTAAGGATAGCCGTATGCTTCGAGCAAACGTTGCGCCAGGGCAGTCTTGCCTGTATGTGTACCGCCTGCAATGAGTAAAATCATATGCGCTCCTTTTTTTATGCGTTCTTAGCGTTAGTGTAACACATTTTGCAAAGCGCCATAAAGAGGGGCTATAATAAAGCAGGGTAGATGCTTGCGCAGCAGTTGGCGCATAGTAAAAGAAAGTGGTACAAAACATGAAAGCTGAATTACGAAAACATATGGCGCAGGTACATACGACAGCGCTGGGTGAGCAGCGCATCAAACGCAATATGGCGCTTGCGCCGTCCGCTGATGTGGTAGCATGGTGCAAAGAAAAAATCCGCGCAGCAGAAAGCGTTGCACGGAAAGGCAAAAATTATTATGTATATACGGCAGATGCAGTGCTTACCGTAAACGCGCATAGTTATACCGTTATCACGGCGCACAAAGTATTTTAATTATAAAGATGAGTTTTTTGGATTTAAAGCAATATTTTCACCTTTTTTTATTGCTTCCGCAATTTTTTGCTTATGTTTTTTTATCACTGCATTTGTCTCAGGGTCTTGCATTTCTAAAATGCGTCTAGCGCGTTTAGCATAATCTATAAAAGTCTGTCCGTCTTTTCTTTGCACACGATCAGAGGCGTAGATGCGGTAAAGCTCTTTTGGTGAAAATTTGCCGGGATATAAAGCATTGTTACGACCAAAAGTCTTGGCTTTTTTATTACATTCGATAGTAATATTTTGTAATTGATTTGGGTCTCAATTTAATTTCTTTACCATTAAAAACGAAACCGAGATAGTCAATAGAAGAGGGAATGTTTTCTTTATATGAATAAACGGTTTCTTCTTTAAAAGTATAAATACTTGTTTTGTCTGCCTGCATACTTAAGTCTGGTATATTTTGAACAGCGGAAGAGAGCGTATTAAAGCAAAGATCAATTTCATCGCTTTTCTGATAAGGCATTATTATAATAATGTCATCTGAGTAGCGTAGATAAAGCCCGTTTTTGCTTTTAATATAGTGGTTAAGCGTTTGATCAAAATCTATCATATATACGTTTGCTAAAATAGCGCTAATAGGAGATCCTTGGGGAATTCCATAAGGATGGGGATTCTTTTCAATATTGTTTTTATGCAAATCAAAATCAGCTTTTGACAAAATAACTTTTTTTTGATTTATCAATTTTCGAATACCAGGTGTTGTAATTTTATGTCCAGATTTTTCTACAAAATCCTTCCATTTCCAACTGGAATATTTCGTGATATTTTTATATACTGCATAGTAATCATCTGGTAAATAATCAACCTCTAACAATTGACAAAGCTTTTCTTTAAGATATTGATGATTTAGATTATCAAAAAAGTGTTCAAAATCACTGATTACAATAAAACACTCTTTTTTTTCTTTTATTGTGTCAAATGCTATTTTTGCAAAATCAATATTGTTTTTCTTTAAATTACCACGGTAAGCAATAGATACATGTCCAATTCCCATTTTTTCTGCATACAAATTATATTTTTGATTAATCAAAAAAGCATACCGTTGATAAACACATCGATCTAAATGGGCTGCATAATATAATTCTCTTTTTTTTCTTTTAATTCTGTTTTTTTGAAATGCTGTATTTTTTTTGTGAAATGAATAAAAGGATAGAAACTATGCGTTTTAATCTTTTCAGTGTTTAAGACATAATTCCTGATGGAAGGATGTGCCAAAGATACTCTTTTGTCAAAATGTACATATGATTTTTCAGAATTATGAGACAAAACAAAATGCATCCATTCCAAACAGTTGTTATTTGAGGTGCAATCAGTGCAAGATATTTGCTTTGTGCAATTGTTATATTGTTTTTGTCGCATATTTGCTGTATTAAAGTATCGTGCCTGCCGTTAGGGGGACAACATCCCAAAAAGGCAGGCAGGTACTTTAACATAGGTTGTCCTTTTTTATACTTGTGATACTCTTCCATGGTAGAATAATACTAACAGTGGAAAGGAGCCTAGATATGCAAGTAATCGTAGAAGCAATCTTCCGAAGGAACAAGATGTTCTTTCTAGAAATTGTTCTCATATTAACATTGCATGAAATGCACCGCCCTTATGTCTACACATAAGGTAATGATATAATAGCATAAATGTAAATAAAATGCAATGAAAACAAAAAATATTTTTTTTGCCATAATATATTTTATAAGGTTTCTCTTACATACTACTCAATCACCAGCATTTCATTTTCGTCAAACTTCCAGTTGGGGCCATAGGCAACTTCCCAGTAATATCCTTCCGGATCTCTAAAATAGCCGCTGTAGCCGCCCCAAAAGACAGCCGCAGCTTCTTTTACAATCGTTCCGCCGCTTTTTTTGACTTGCACCAAAAATGCATCCACTTCCGCTTCGGATTTCAGGTTGATGGCCAGCGTAATGCCGGAAAATCCTTCGCTCAGGGCAGGCGGATTTTCTGCGCTAATATCTTTTCGCAGCCCTTCTATCGGGAATAGTTCCAGCTTGGTGCCGTCGTTGTCAAAAAAGACAATGGGCGGGTTTTCATCTGTTTCGTAAGTGGTAAAACCAATGTTCTTGTAAAACGCCAGCATACGCGCCATATTGCGTACGCCTAAGCAAATGAGATTGATGCGGTTCATAAATGTTGCCTCCTTTTTTGGGTAACATGATTATAGCATATGATAAACGATACGCATAAAAAAAGCACACAGCCAAAGCCATGTGCTTTTCATGATTAGAATCTATCTGTTGTCATACTGCTTTTTCTTGGGCAGGAGAACAAGCAAGAGTACGCTTGCCGCTGCCATAAGCAGCAGATACATGCCCATGTGGCTCCCGTCGTTTGTGCCGGGCGGTGTATCTTTATCGCCTCCTGTGGTTTCAAAAGTAACATGAATCGTGTGATTCGCCTGTACATTTGTAAAGTTATAAGAAGTAGCTGTGCCAATGCTTACGCCATCGACAAGTACATCTTTTACTTTATAACCCTCGGCCGCTTGCATGCTATAAGCTTGGAAGCCACCTGCAGGAACGGTTGTATTGCCCAGCGGGTTAATGCTGCCGCCTGCGCCTGCAGAAGAGACGATAAGGTAGGTAACGCCGCCGTCGTTGATTGGCTCAAACGTAGCATGAATCGTATGGTTTGCTTGTACATTACTAAACGTATAGCTTGCAAGCGCGCCAATGCTCCTGCCATCCACAAGCACATCCTTGATTTTATAGTTTGCCGCAGCCGTTATCGCATAACTTTGGTTGCCGCCTGCTGCAACGCCTGTATTCCCAAGCGGGTTAATGCTGCCGCCGGTATCTGCAGAAGAAAGGATGACATAATCAACTCCAGGCGGAATTGGCTCAAAGGTAGCGTGAATGGTATGATCCGCCTGTACGTTGCTAAACGTATAGTTTGCCAGCGCGCCTTGGGTCTGATTGTCTACCAAAATATCTTTGATTTGATAGCCGGTATTTGCCGAGATGACATAACTTTGGCTGCCGCCTGCTGCAACGTCTGTATTCCCAAGAGGCGTAATGCTGCCGCCGGTATCTGCAGAAGAGATGATGGTATATTCTACCTCTCCGTCGAAGGCATATGCGTTTAAGAATGCAACATCTGCCGTTGTTGCTGATTCTAGATAGGCGAATGCGCAATCATTGCCCTCTGTTGCAGGGCTTGCGGCAACGCTGGTGCCCAGCCCGGCGTAAGTCGTTAAGGTATAGTTTACCAGCGCGGATGGATCTTTTTCTGTTACAAGCAGGTCATCTGCTGCCAGCGGAATCGCATCTTCCAGCGTAATGCTACCTGTGGTCGCAGGCGCTGTAATCGTAATCTGCGCAGGAATGGGTGCTTCCAGTAAAATGCTGGTAACTTCAAAATCAAACGTCAGTTCATCTACACCTGCCGGCCAACCGGTCACTTCTTTATAAATGGTAAGATCTCCGTATGGGCCATCATAATCCAGCCCAAAATTATAGAAAATTTTGTTGATGCCCGAAGCGAGGACAACATCTAGCGTTATGCCATCTCCGCCTAACTTCAAATCTTCTTCTGTTACGGGAGCCCCCGAGTATTCGATGTTGATGTTTGCTGCGTCTGTAATGTCAATGTCTAGCGTGGTGGTCGCGCCGGGAATAGAAGGAATGGTAAGAACAGAAGGTATGCTTGCTGTTCTTGGGATCTCTAAAACGAGATCATCTTCCTCGCCGTCTACCCGCCAATCAGTAATCATGATATCAGAAGCAAAAAGTTCTTCTTCATCATTACCAAATGTTTCGCTGACGGTAAGCGTTCCTGTTTCAAAGCGGAAAGTAGGTTTGGGGAATTCAGCGCTGTTATTTGTATCGCCTTTGGTGTAGTATAATGTGCTTCGTTTGCTGTTACTGCCGCCTAGCTGAATAAAGGGCATTCCATTAAATACACCATCATCATTTTCCGCTTCTTCCGGCGCCCAATCATCCATATCCGCCAGTGAAACAGAATAGGACAAAATAACGTTTACCGTTTCGCCGGTGGGAACTTCAATGCCGCCGTTGGAGCGCCAAATAAAGCCGCTGCCGCCTTCAATGAGGGAAAGCGTTCCTTTTGCATCGCCGGTTAATTCTGCTTCGTTGTCGGGCGCACCCATGAAAACGCTAACATCATCAATGGAAGTAGGGTAGATCAGCCAATCATAAATGGAATTTCGAACCTGAACAGGCGCTTCCGCTTCCTCTAAAATTTCTTCAAATGCGCCGAGCAGTTCCGATGCGTCATCTGCGCGGTAGCTGGTGCCGCTTGTAGCAAGATCATCCATCAGGTCAAGAGAAATATCTTGCGCATCTTTGTCTATTTTATATGCCAAATAAGCGCGATAAACATAATAGATGCCATCTACATAGGGATATGCAGCCGGGCTGGAGCCCTCCTCTTGCTCGGCATAAGGGCCAATTACTGTAGCAAGCATTTCTTGAAAATCAGGTGCATGCGGATGTCCCGAGTCATAGACATCTTTTAAAAGCGTATCTGCCGCCGCAAGATTTGCCAACGCTTGAGCTTCTGTGCCAGAATATAAGCCTCTCATATATTCCAGTGCATCCATGCGGTCGTCATATTCTTCCTTTTCCATCGTGCCATTGCCGTTATCATATGCTGCTTCTACGCGCGCGATTTCCGGTTGAACCAGTGCATCAAGCGCTGTGGCATATCCGTTGTCATCTTCATCAATATAGTCATCTAATTCAATGTTTTCTGAAAGAAAAGCGGCGATGGAGAAGACAGTTACGCCATCTTCGCTTTCTGCTGCCCGCGCAGCGTCAATTGCATCTTGCGCAGGGTCGCCGCCTTCGGGGCGGTTGGGGAATCCATCGGATAAAACAATCATATACCGCGCGGTTTGGCTGGTATCTGTTTGCGCGCTATAAGTGGCGCGGCCGGTCTCGATCCCCGCGCTAATATCTGTTTGCCCCCAAGCAACGCCGGGCGCTGCATTATAATAGTCATCATAAAAAGTAGTTGGGCTCTCTAGCGCTGCTGCCGCATTTTCGATATTGGATCATATCAAGTGTGGTGCGTGCGCCCTCTGAAAAAACTGTAATGGAAATACGGATGGGTTGCTCGCTGCCTGCCAAAGCGTCTATGATGTCATAAGCCGAATTGACCAGCGCCTGTGCGCGGGTAACGCCGGGCGAAATTTCAATCGCCATAGAGCCTGAAATATCCAGAACAAAAGCAATTTCAGCCGGAACGCCTTCAATTGATTCTGTTAATAAAATCTCTTGCGAGACATCCCAAGTTGCTGTTCCTGAGCGGTCGGTAATGTTTTGCGAGAGCAGGATACTGCTGCCGTCATACGAAGTTACGCCGGGCTCCCAGTTGTCTCCGCTGGTTGGGACGTATTCTACTGCCTTGGCTGTACCAAGCGGCATAATCCCAATGACCATCAATATGGCAATGAGCAGTGCCAAATACTTTTTCGATGTTTTCATCTTTTCCTCCATTGTCCTTAAAGTAATCTCTAACCAGTTGGTATTGCACATAGTGAGGCAATATAATCCTATTTGCATGATAGCATAAATATACGAAACTTCATATCCCTAAACTTTTGTCAAAAACATGTTTTCAAATCGTCATAAAAATACATAAATTGACGCTTGTTTTTCGCGTGCTACTTATTTGTGATTGATATATTAAATTAGGTTTACATTGCAATATTTGGTTTTTGTGATAATATAAACCTAGGATTTCTATAAATAATTTTGTATGATATAAATGTATGCTTTGTCATATGAAGTTCAGTAAAAGGAGAGAACATGAATTATTGGACACAGTTAAGTATTGAACTGGCAAACCAAAGAGATTATCTAGATCAATTATTTCAGGTATATCCTATGGCGAATAATATAAGAAGAGACTTGCCTTCAGGTTTCATTGACCGGCTAAATGAAGCCTTTTTTTTTTGAGGGATAATAAAAAATTAATAGAGTTACTCCTATCTCAAGAATTATTTCCTTTGAAGGATTCGTACGTTTCATATTTGAGAAAAGACAGATCTGCCATTGAACGAAACCCTAAAACAATAGATAGATTGGCAGGTGCGATATACTCTTTAGGTATCGATGATACTATAAACCGAATGTCTTCTCCAAAAGAAACAAATCGACAAATAGGACCGTTGTTCAGACGATGGATAAAGAATAAATCCTTAGGAATAGAGACTACAGAAGATGAAGAATATTTTTTGAGTACAACAAAAAATATGATCCTAGACAAAAGTGATCAAGGATTGGCAAATTTTGCAAAATCTATTTTGGGATATAGTAATAATAAAGGATTAGACTTAGTCTTAAAGTATGAGGGAAAGGATATTGTAGGAGAAGCTAAATTTTTAACGGATTTTGGAGGACATCAAAATGCGCAATTGTTAGATGCATTAACAACAATAAAATCCGAATTTAAGACTAGTTATGAAGTTTTACCAATTGCTATATTAGATGGAGTTATATATATAGAAAATGGGGGAAAGATGTACAAAACCTTGGAAGAAGTAAATGAAGAAAAAGTTATATTATCATCTCTATTACTTAGAGATTTTATTTTTTCATTGTAAGTATTGAGGAGAGACAATGTTTTTAGAATATAAAAATAAAAAAAGTTGTGAAGAGATACTCAATAAAGCGCAGGATATAAAATTCGATTTTTTTCAAAAAATGGATTTGGTCGTAATAGATGGATTGCTGTTTGAAGGTGAAAATTTTGAAGTGTTATCTTTTTTACTACAAAACGGATATAAGGAAAAAATTGACTTAATATATATTGATCCGCCGTTTTCAACTAATTCTGATTTTATTATTGATCATGAGAGAACAAGTACAGTGAGTATGCCCAGAAAAGGCCTTCTTGCCTATAGTGACAAACTATCAAAAAATCAATATTTAGAATTTATTAGAGAAAGAGTAGTTTTGATGTACTATCTTTTATCAGAGCGAGGATCATTTTACTTTCATATAGACTCGAAAATTGGGCACTATATAAAAATAATATTGGATGAAATTTTTGGGATTGAGAATTATGTAAATGATATTTCTAGAAAGAAATCAAATCCAAAAAACTTTTATAGAAAGGCATATGGGAATCAAAAAGATGTTTTGCTGTTTTATGTGAAAAACAAAGACAAATATATTTGGAATAATGTGACGATACCCTATAACGATAAAGAATTGGTCGAAAAGTACAATAAAGTGGATTCTTCTGGAAGAAGATATACAACTGTTCCAATCCATGCACCAGGGGAAACGAGTGGGTTAACAGGCGAAATGTAGAAGGGTACATTTCCGCCAAAAGGAAGGCATTGGAGGACAGAGCCTAGCAAGCTGGATGAATTGGATAATCTGGGTTTAACTGAATGGTCTCAGAACGGAAATCCGCGATTAAAAAAATTTGCGGACGAGCATAAAGGGAAGAAAATACAAGACATTTGGATGGATTACCAAGATCCTGCGTATCCAGAATATCCAACGCAAAAGAATCTTTCAATGTTAGAAATGATTATAAAGCAGTCATCTGAAAAGAATTCTATTGTTCTTGATGCATTTGCGGGAAGTGGAAATACATTGCTCGCAGCAAAAATGAATGACAGAAAATTTATTGCGATAGATCAGTCCCCTGTAGCCATAAATATTATGAAACAGAAGTTTTTGCAACCAGATCTATTTTTTAAAACTGAATATATTGACTTGACTACAAAAAAAGTGAAAGATAGTAACTAAATATTTTTTATCTTTTGTGATAAACTTTGCTCGTTCCATTCCTCCTTGAGCAATGCATAATAATAAGTATCTTGCCACAACGGCGCGCCATGTTCATCTATGTGAAAGTAGACGTTTTTTAGAAAATGTCCTTCGCGGCGGAAGGTAAGCCGCTCCAGTAGCTGATAAGAGGCAGTGTTTTGCGGGTTACAATATGCTTCAATGCGATGCGCCTGTTTTCCCGTAAAAATATGCGTGATGAGCGCGCGGCATGCCTCTGTGGCGTAGCCCTTTTTTTGAAATGCGCGAGAAAAAACATACCCCAGCGTCCAGTTATCCTGCTCGCCTTTGGCGAGATAGACGTTGCCAATGCATTTTTTATTTTCTTTTAAGCAAACTGCCCAAAACGCATCGTTTTCTGCGCGCTCTTTTGCGGTTGCTTCGCATTGCGCATAACTAAACGGCTCATACGGCTCGTATTTTGTAACCAATGGATCGCTTAAATATTCGTATAAATCTGCTGCATCTGCCGGCTCAAAGCGGCGTAAAATGAGTCTTTGTGTTTCCATGCTGTCTCCTTATTCTGCTAAAAATGTTTTGCTGATTTCTGTAAACGCGGTTGCGTTTGAAAGCAGGGCAGGGTGTCCCCCCGTGGGGAAAAGATACATTTCGCCATGCCCGATTTCGCCGATCATCTCGCCGTACGTTTCTGCAAAATAATCAGGCGAGAAAAGCGCTGTAAATTCATCTTCTTTGCTGCCGGTGAATAAAATTGGCGCTTGTAAGGCGGAAAGCGGCTTATGAAAAAAGTTACCGATGCTGCTGCCGTGTGCGGCGATGGCGGCGGTATCTAAATCCACAACGCTTTCCCAATCTGCGCCATGCATGTATTCATAAAATTGCCTGTCTTGCGCGCTGTTTTTAGAAAGCGCACGGTCTGCTGCGATGTTTTCTGTAAACGCGGTCATTGCGCTTTTTCCTTCAAAGCTATCTGCAATGACTTTTCGAACAAGCGCAGGTGCTTCCAGTGCAACGTTGATGGCGACCAGCGCACCACCGCTGCTGCCAATGAGGTTGACAGAGCCAAGCGCCAACGCTTCTATAAGCGCAATGACTTGCTCTGCTTCGTAAAACCATAAATCGGCGGGGAAAGCCGCTAAGCGATCCGAGCGCCCATGCCCCAAAAAGTCAATCAAGATAACTTCATAGGCATCTTTGAACGCCGGCGCAATCTCGTAAAACATGTTAGAAGAAGCGGTATTGCCATGCAGCAAAAGCAGCGGCGGGCCATCTCCCATGCGTTCATAATAAAGCTTTTTGTCTTGAAATGTAATGTATGCCATAATGCCTCCTGTAAAGTTGCTTGTTGTTATAACGTCAGTTCTTTTTCAATGCTATACGCGACCATTTCCTGCACCAACGCGTAGGGAAGTGGTTCCTGATATAAAAAGCGAACGGTACCCATTGTGCTACCTGAAACCTTATATGCTGTTAACGCTGCTGCAAATGCGCGTATGGTTGCAGGTGCGATGTGTAGCCCGATGTATTGCTTCTGCGCGGCGAAATGCACAATGTATTTGCCGCATTGATAAGAGGGCATGCCCCAAGCAATTTTTTCTTGCAGCTGCGGAGAAACGGCAAGAATTGCTTGGCGTAATTTTTCCAGCCGCGTTTTTACTGTACCATCAAACCCGGCAATGTATGCATCAACGGTTGTGATTTTAGGCGGCGCAGGCGTGCGCGCCTGTAAGGTTACGCGTACTGTGTCTCCCGGCTGCTTGCTGATGGCTTTTCGAATATCTTTTCGGATGCCAAGAATATGCATGGGCGTTCCCATTTTAACAATGCTGCCGTCGTAAGGCGCATCGTCAAAGGTAGCATGCACAGGCACGCGGCTCTTTCCAAAGGCTTCTTTTACATCAAAGGGAATTTCAATGTATGCAGCATCCATATCCGGCGCTTTTTTTATAATCGCATCAAATGTATGAATTTTTTCAGGCATGATGAAGCTCCTTTTTAAAATCTAAGTTCATCCTCGGGATGTCTTTTGTAGTAGGTATTAATATAACTTCCCAACCCATCAAGTCCGGGGAAAAGTGTTTTTTCATTGATGCCAAGCATATCTAATTGTTGTAAAAGTTTATGCTTACTAATTGAATCTACAATTAATTGAAAGAAAAAACGAGTATCAGGGGATCTATCAACTCTTTCTTCCGAAAAGGGATTCATGTAATTTTCATCTTCAAGCATCTCTTCTAAAGAATTTTCATCAGAACCCCAAAGAAGAAATCGGCTAGATTGTGCAAGCATCCGCTGATCAAGGTAAGCAAGTACTATCATAACTGGGCGAATTTTTGTATTTGCAGGACTGCTTTCGCTTTGTTGACGCATTTGTCTCTGAAACATTTCTTTTAGAATAGCAGAGATTAATGAATCTATTGTGTGCTTCTCAGAAGATTTTTTAACAAAATCCTCTTGGTAAGACCAGCGTCGAAAATTCCTATCATTAACTATGGAAATACATCCATCCTGTAGTGATTCATCTTTGCATGCAAAGTAGAGTGCAACCAAAGGATTGGTAGTAAAGTCGAGAAGTCTGGTGGGAATTCCATAATGCTGTGCATATTGCATGCATACGAATTCTTCTTGTTGAAAGAAGTTAGGAACGATAGCACTGGCTTCTTTTTTGAAATGTGCCAGAATTTCAGTTTCTTCAATATAATGAATGGAATCGCCAGCAGGGATATACCCTTGCATAGTAACTGCGTGAAGTGGTTCAGGTAATTTGCGAAAAATTTTCGGCAGTAATGTCCAATTCTTATTACTTGTGCCTCGGAAAACAAAACTTTTTCCACCTACAATGTTACCATGACGCCATTGAAGTTTATCAATAATTTCTATAAATTCATTGACAGAACAAGTTTTAATTTCTGTTTGCATCTTTCCCCTCCCTGAGGTACCAGCTTTGCCGCGCGCCATTTTTGCTATATAACCGCGGCGCAACTTTCTTCCTAAACCATACTTCTGCGCCGTTTTTTTGAATCGCATATAAGTTCTCCACGGCCTCTTTGTGATGCGGCATGCCGTCGTTTGAAAACGCATTGATATGCGCGCAAGGAAACGCGCTGCATGTAGCGCAACTATCGATTTGCCGCGCTTCTGCGCAAGGCTTTATTTTGCAAGGCCCGCAAATGCAATATCCTTTGCAGCATTCGCAGTTGTAAGTTTCCAGCGGCCGCTGCGTAAAAGAATAAGGGATTGCCGCGAGATGTTTTACATCATTTTCTTCGTATGCGGTTTTGAAAGAACATTCTGCGCAGTAAAGTCCGCAGTATGCCAGTTTGTCTTTTTCAAACAGTATTTTCATATGGATGCTCCCATTTATTTGGCGCTTGATAAGTGCCGCCGGTGTTACTGGCGTCGAGCGTGCCCGCGCGTTCTATCAAAAGGCATTTTACCGGCTCTTTGCAAACAGGGCGGTGGCGTGTGCCTTTGGGGATAATGATGGCATCTCCCGCCGATAAGGGGGTTAGACCATCGTCAAATTCGATGGCAAAGCTTCCTTCAATACAATAAAACATTTCATCTGAATCCTCGTGTATGTGAAAAGGAAGCGTGCGGTTTTCCGCTTGTAAAACGTTTAGCATGTGGTCGTTTAGCGTGCCGATGCGCAAATATTGAAAGAATTCTGTTACGCCATCTACTTTTTCCTGTAAGTTAAATTTTTCAATCATCATAGGCCTCCTTTTTTTCTTGTATGGCGAAAAAGAGATCAATGCTTGGGCGCTTTTTTATGCTCTTTTCATCGTGATACTCGTATTCCATATTGCGTGCTTCGTAGCTTGAAGCAGGCAACCATTTTGTATAAAAATAACGTTTTGCGCGCGCGATGGAAAACCCAAATAAAAAGGAGAATTTAGGCTGTATTGTGATTTTTCCATAAAGTCCTGTAGGTAATGAAAACGCAGCCAAACCTGCTACTTTTTCGTTTCCGCCAATGAAAAGAGAAAATTGCCCGGTGGCAGGCGCATAATCTTTTGATACAACGTAAAAGGGAAGTACTTCGCCTGCTTGCTTTTGCGCCACAGCATAAAATGCATTGGTAAGTAGCGGGATGTCTTGCGCAATGGTTTTGTCGCAAGAATTTTGCCATAAACCGTAAATGGCCCGCTCTGTTTTTCTTTCAATGTCAACCTGAAATCTCATTTATGCCTCTTCACTTTCTTTTGCCCATTTTCGCAACTGCTCCAGCCGCGGCGCAGGGTCGAAGCCTTGCGCTTTTCCCATGTTTTGTTGCATTGCACAAGGGAACACATCGCATACGCCGCAATGGGCTAGCTTCTTTTCTTCGCAGCAGGCTTTTACCTCGCAGACACCGCCCCAAAAAGGCTTTTCCATCTGCAAACAGCCAAGGCAATGTACTTGCTCTTTTCTGGCACAGCTATTACAAAGCACGCCGCATCTTGATTCATGCATGATTTTCATATCTCCTTTTGGCAGAGTTCTTCCGCATCCGGTGGCTGAAAAATAGCGACATACCGCTTCATTTCTTTTTGCGGAATTGTAAAAACATCTTCTTTTGCTGCTGCGTTGCGCGCTTTTAAGCGCAGGAACAGTTCTTCATACGGAACGTTCATATAATGCAGCTGAAAATCTGCGCCGATGGCTTGCGCTTTTTTGCGAAATGCATCTCGCTCTTCTTTTGCCCAACAGCCAAAATCCAAAATCACATCTCGCCCCAGCGTAAGAACACGCGCCGCCAACCCCCACATAACCTCTTCAATGCGATTGTGGTATGTGTCATGCATTGCACACCCCAGATCATCGCCAAATAATCTAAGATGCCATTCATCAGGCGTTAGGCGCAAGGCATGGTGTATTTCTGCAAGTTCTTTTGCGCGGGTTGTTTTTCCGCTGCAAGGAAGCCCGATCATAAGGTGTAAGGTTGCCATGGTACCTCCAAAAAGGTTTCTTCGCTATTTTTCTATGGAAACAAAAGGCGGGAAATGATCTGTAGAAGTTTTGCGCACGAGGGAAACGGGATTGACATCAAAACTCTGCCCATCGTATTCATAATGCAATTTCTCTTCTAGAACAAAAAAACGATGGGTGGATTGCAGGGCGATGGGCTTATAGGCTTCTCCTGCAATGGGTTGATCGCGGTATAATACTTGATCTTCCTGAAAGGATAAAACATCGCCTACAAGCTTTACATCATAAATGGCGCTGACAATTGCTTCTGCCGCAACCTCTTTTCCTGAAGCAGAAAGGAAGCGAAAAAAACCGATGAGCGCGCCTGTGCTTTTGCGCTTGGCCAGTTCAAAACGAAAGAGAGAAACTGCGCTAAAATCTTTGCGCAAGGTATCTTTGTTGCCGTGTTTCATTTCCCATATCTTTTCATTGGAAACAATAAACATATCCAGTTGAAAACCGGAGCTGGAATGTTTCAGGTTGGAAAAAGAAATTTGATCCGCATAAATGCCTTGTAACGCGCCATCTTCCAAATCGTATTGTAATTCTTTTGTATGCAGCGTTTTGCCGTTTATATGTGCTTCAATAAAGCAAAGAATGTTTTGCATGCCTTCCGCGCCTCCATGTATCTTTTTCTATATGCCCATTATAGCAGAATTTTTAAGCGGATAACACAAAAAAACGAGCCGCTGAACGGCTCGTTTTGCATATCTATTTTTCTGCTTCCACCGGCATCCATAACTCCATATAGGCAATCTCTTCATCGCCTTTTGGATAATAGATTTCAGGCGAGTAAGCATGCATGACAAGATGATGCGCTGCCCGCCAGCGCTCGCCATATTTGACGGCTTTGTTGACAGCAGTGGTAACCAGTTCTTCAAAGCTCTCTGCTTCAAAGGCGCAGATGACATAATGCCCCGCAGGAAGCGCCCATGTTTGAAAGCGCGCATCCTCTGCGCCGGTCTCCACTTCCGCGCCGGTAAAATAGGTAAAACTGCCTTCCGGTGCGTCTCCATAAAAAGCGACGCCCACTTCTCTGCCATTTTCTTTGCGCGGTATGAGATGCTTTGTGGCATGAAAATTGTTCCAGGTAACGCCGGGTAAATCAATGCCGGTTTCTTCGCCCAGCGTAACTTGCCCGGCGATGGGAATATAATCTGAAATGCCCATAAAAGAAACAGGCGCGTCAAGTGTTTTGCGATGAAAGCTAAGAACCAAGCCTTCGCTGATGAGCGGGACATCTTCATCCACCATGGTATAAAGAAGCGATAAGTCAGGTTTGTCAAAATGATTGAGCATCGGGCGCGTTTTTCGAAACTGTTCGGGCGTAATCCCGTAAGCTGCTTTAAAGGCTTTGGTAAATGTTTCGTGGCTGGAAAAGCCAAATAAAAGCGCAATGTCTAAAATACGCGCATCTGTATCGCGCAGTGCTTCGCTGGCACGGGCTAGGCGGCGTAATTTAATATATTCCCGCAAAGGCTTTTTTACCAGCTTAGAAAAGAGCCGCTGATAATAAAAGGGAGAAAGCGCTGCTTGTTCTGCCAAATCTTCTACTGTAAACGCTTCTGCCAAATTCGCTTCAATGGTATCAAGGGAGTTTTGAATGGTTTCCCATGCTTGCATATGATCACCTCTTTTTTAATTCTATCATAACAAGAAGCAAGCATGCTGTGCTTGTTCGCCTCTGCGCAAAAATATTTTTGCAGTATGCTGCGCATAAAGCACAATATGCTATAATGAGCAAAATACCACCCAGCAATCATTAGGGGAAATGCAGTAGCAGTGAGGAGAGAGCAATGCAAGTAAAAGATACAGCGCTTAGGGCGCGGAATAAGCTTTTATCAGAGAAACTTTTGAAAAACTTGAAGCAACGAAATTTTGAAGCATATTATTGCGATACAAAAGAAGCGGCGGCGGAAAAAGCGTTGTCGCTCATTTTGGAAGGCGATACAGTTTCGTGGGGTGGCTCGGTAACGCTGGAAGAATGCGGGCTGCTGGCGCGAGTAAAAGAAACGCATACAGTAATTGATCGAGATACGGCAGAAAGCGGGGAAGCGCGCGTGGCGTTGATGCGGCAAGCGCTGCTTTGCGATACGTATCTTACCAGCTTCAACGCCATAAGCGAGGATGGCATACTGGTCAATATAGATGGCGCGGGCAATCGTATTGCTGCAATTGCGTATGGGCCCAAAAGCGTGATTGCCGTCATCGGTATGCATAAAGTTTGTAAAACAGTGGAAGATGCGGTTACACGGGCAAGAACATACGCAGCGCCCAACAACGCGCTACGCCTGACGCAAGATACGGCACATACGATGGAAAAGACCCCTTGCGTAATAACCGGTGCTTGCGGAAACTGCAAGGCAGATGATTGCATTTGCTCACATGTCGTTATGACCAGAATGTGTAAGCCTGCAGGCAGAATTAAGATTATTCTGGTGGGAGAATCTTTGGGGCTCTAACGCTCTTTAATATGGTGCGCAAAAGTTTCTGTTAGAAGCGCGAGAGGAGAAAAAAATGGAAACAATTGATTTTAATGTATTTGAGCAAGTGGATATTCGCGCAGGGAAAATTATAAGTGCAGCGCCGTTAGAAGGCGCCAGAAAACCTGCCTATAAGCTTTGCATTGATTTTGGAGAAAAACTGGGCGAGAAGCAAAGCAGCGCGCAGATTACAGACTATTATACAGCGGAAGAACTGGAGGGGAAAACAATTTTGGCGGTTGTAAATTTCGCGCCGAAGCGCATTGCAGGCTTTCGTTCGGAAGTGCTTGTTTTGGGCGTGTATGCGAAAGATGGTGTTGTGCTCATTGCGCCTACCCATGCGGTGGCGCCGGGCGATAAGTTGGGTTAAAGCCCGCGCTACGCAGCAAGCCGAAAAGAAATATTGACGTCTCCTGCGCCAAGTGCACTTAGAAATCCTTCTTGATTTTCCAGATAACCCAGCGGAATATACCCGCCATAGCTATTTTGAAATGTGGTATAAAACAGAACCAAACTGTTGCCGGACCAAAGGTATAATTCTCCGCTTCTGATGGTATCCGGTTTTGTTGTCGCTCCGCCGGGGAGCGGATTAGGGAATGTTGTAACTTTTTCTTGCCCTGCATAATCGGAAAAATCAAGAGAAAAGGGCATTTCACGAATCAGCGCTGCGGTTGTTTCGTTTTCATAAACGAACAGAGAAAAATCAGTGCTGCCAATGGTTAAAATGATTTTTGACAAGTTGTCCGTCTCCGCGCCAAGTGATGGCGCTTCTGATGGCGCGAGAGAAATGGACTGCGTAGGGCTTTCTTCAAGATTGTTTGATGCTTGCGTGGGTGAAACGGAAGCTGTATTTTCGGTAGCAAGAGGATCGGCTTTTTTGCAAGCGGTATTGCAAAAAAGAAGCAGCATACATACGATGATAAAAAGGTGATTTCGTTTCATGAGGATCTCCTTTTTTTATTCTGCGGCATCGATTTCCCGCAAAACCTTTGCAGGAAGCCCGCCGACGATGACGTTTGCAGGAATATCTTTTGTTACCACAGCGCCTGCAGCAACGACAGAATTATCCCCGATGCTAACGCCGGGCAATATGGTCACATTTGCGCCAAGCCATACATTTTTTCCAATGACAATGGGCGCAGGATGCATATCTGCTCTTTTTGTCGGTGCGAAATCATGGTTTAGCGTAGCGAGAACAGCGTTATGCCCAATGAGCGTATCATCTCCGATAAAAATACCGCCTTGGTCTTGAAATTTGCAACCGGCATTGATAAAGACCCGCTTGCCCAGTGTAATATTTTTGCCAAAATCCGTATAGAAGGGCGGAAAAAGCGCA
The DNA here is from genome assembly GCA_050952565.1 of Christensenellaceae bacterium. Lineage (GTDB taxonomy): Bacteria > Bacillota > Clostridia > Christensenellales > Christensenellaceae > QANA01. The sequence continues at coordinate 350,509 of JBMNLE010000002.1, read as the reverse complement.
AAAGCAGCATCCACTTCTTTTCCAATGAGTTTAGAGAAAATTTCTCTGATTTCTGCAGGTGTGCGGTATGTATTGTTTAGTTGTGCGGTCAGTTGCAAGGCCTCTTGGCTGGCTGTATGCATGTATTGATGTAGCAGCGAGCCGCCTTTTACAGTTGCACCGCTATTGAAATATGCCAAATATTCTTGTAATTTCATGAACCTATTTCCTTTGTTTTACTGAAAAGAATCATCTCTTGTTTCCATTATAATGGAATGCTATAATTATGTAAAATACCTATGTTAAATAGATTATTATGCTTAGAAAGCATATTGGAAGAGGTGAACATGGAACTTCGCGTTTTAGAATATTTCCTTGCGGTTGCCCGCGAAAAGAATATCTCTGCTGCAGCAAAGGCGCTGCATCTTTCCCAGCCCACGCTCTCCAGGCAATTGAGAAATTTAGAAGAAAGCCTTGGCGTTACGCTTTTTTTGCGCGGGAAACGACAGATTACCCTAACAGAAGAGGGGAGAATACTGCAAAAACGCGCGGCGGAAATTGTAGAGTTGGTGGAAAAAACAACGCAAGAAATACGAGGCGGGCAAGGGAGCGTCGCGGGGGATCTTTATATCGGTGGCGGCGAAAGCGCGGCGATGCATCTTATCTTTGGCGTCATCAAAGAAATGCAAACAGAAGAAGAGCAAGTGCGCATACATCTCTTTAGCGGAAATGCGGAAGATGTAGCAGAAAAACTAGAAAACGGCTTGCTTGATTTTGGTTTGTTTATTCATCCTGCGGATACTTCTGCGTATGATAGCATTCGTTTGCCGGTAAAAGATATGTGGGGTGTGTTGATGCGAAAAGATAGCCCGCTTGCAGAAAAAGAGGCGATTACAAGAGAAGATTTGTATGCCTTACCGCTCATTATTTCAGGGCAGCAGCGCGTGGAAAAAGAGATTTCTGAATGGATGGGAAGAGATATTTCTGCGCTGCAAATTGTTGGGCAATATAATCTGATTTATAATGCTTCTTTGTTGGTAAAGGAAAAAATGGGCTATGCGCTCGCGCTGGGTGGTTTGATTGCGCCCAGTGAAGAAAATGAGCTGTTGTTTCGCCCGTTGATGCCAAAGCTGGAAGCAGCAGTGGAAATCGCATGGAAAAAAGGACAAGTATTTTCAAAGCCTGCGGCGCGGCTGAAAGAAGCGTTGATAAAGAAATTTGGCTGATTGTCCATAAAAAGTTAAGTGATTTTGCCGAACAACGTATAGCCTTTTTTGGTTTTTGCAGGTTCATTTTGCACCCGTGTAAAAGAAAAAGGTTTTTCATGGTGGGCGCATGCTAAGGCGTAATGTGATAATGCAATGCCCATATCCACTGCCGTTTTTTTATAAAGTAGGGAAAGCGGCGCTTTTATTTTTTGCAGATAAAGCGCAGTGGCGGCATCTTCTTTTTCCAAATACCACGGCTGTAAGTTCATGCCCGATGGCGCCAGATGCACGGCCCTCATAATGGGATCTTTCGGTGCATTGGTAATTTCCCCAATGGGTTTGCGGCGAAAATCATCCATTGTGCGGTGTAGGGGTTCAGCAGGCGCCCCAAAGGCAAGCGCGATGATATCGTTTTTTGTTGTAAGGTTTGCATCTTTTGCTTTTCCTAGCCAAACGCTACCGATGCCCTGTGTATCCAGCCATAAGACCAGTTGCTCATATAGAAACCCTGCCTGTTCTTCTTCGCCGGTAGCGCCAGCGCCGCTGACAATCAAATAATGAGGCGCTTGCACCTTGAAAACACCTTTGGTTTCTGTGGTGAAACGGTATTGTAGCGGCATGTTTTGATAAAGCGGGGCAAAAGAAGCAATCGCGGCTTCAATTGCGTGAAGTGTTTCGCTGGGCAGCGGTGTTTCCATATACTTGCGGCAAGATTTTCTTTTGAAAATCGCATCATATAAGGGCATGTTCTAACCTCCAACACGTAATTTAAAATTATTAATAATTCAATATATTATAACATAAAATGGAATTAATAGATAAAATGATATATAATAAGCTTATCGCTTGACAAAAAGGAATTTTGTGATGGAAATAAAGAGAGCAATTAAGTTATCAATAGAAAATATTAAAAAAGAAGGATTGACAGATATATTTGACCGTCCTTTTGAAATTGATTTATTGGAGAATGCTTTTTTTGTGAAGAAGTTAGAAAAAAATATAGAAAAGAGTATTAGTTTGGCTAATTTAGAAATTAGTAACATCGCACATGTACTTCTTCCCAAAAATACGGCATTTAGCTTTCGGAAATGTGCATTGATACAACCACTAGATACCCTAAAATATACTGCCTTAGTATTATCAATAGCGGATATTATTGAGAAAAAGAGAATCCCATTAAGGCACAAGCGAGTTTTTTCCTATCGATTTAAGCCAACACAAGGCTATTTGTTTAACAACAATTATAATATAACAGCTTTTAGAAATAATACATCAAAGAGGGTGAAAAAAAGAGGAGTAAATTTTGTGGTTACATGTGATGTTTCTAATTTTTACGACAGAATTAATCTTCATAGGTTAGAAAATACTCTTCTTTCCATGGAATGTGATAGAGTGCATGTCAAATTACTTAATGATTTATTAATGACATGGAGCGAAAGAGATTCTTATGGACTTCCTGTAGGCTCTAATGCTAGTCGGATTTTGGCGGAGGCAAGTCTTATTGGGGTAGACAACTATCTACAATCTATGGGCGTTGATTTTATTCGTTTTGTTGATGATTATCGTTTTTTTGCTCCAACTGCAAAAATGGCACATTATTGGATGACAATACTTATTGAGCGATTAGAGCAAGAAGGATTATCGATAAATACGGCAAAGACAAGCATCAATGACACTGTTGCTTATGAAAAGAAGATTGAAAAATCAAAAGAAAGTGTAGTGAATAACGAGGTAAATTCACTAAATGTAATAGAGAAAAATGGAGAAATAGAAAAACTGTTTGAGAACAAGCAAAAAATGCGCGCGACAATTAGAGCGGGATATGGAGGAACTGTTCCTACTCGCTTTAGAGAATTATCAATCAGAGAAAAAGAAAACTTAGAGAAAGAAGATTTTAGCATAATTTATAAATCGTTGCATGTGGACAAATTAATAAAGCCAGAAGATTTCATAAAGGCAATAAAAGTATGCGTTGCACAAAACTTGTATGAAGAAATAGTAAACTTGTTACCCCTTTTGGAGAATTTTTTACAGATTACACCATATTATGTAGATGTTCTAATTAAAAATGCTGTTCATTTTTCTGAAAAACAAAAAAGAGAAGTTAGAGATTTTTTCCGCCGAGAGCTTACAAAAAAAGAATATATCCCTGAATATTTGGTGTTAGCATATGTTAGATTACTTGGAACTGAAGATTTTGCAGATAAAGAAGTATTATTTAAATGTTTTCGAAATTTAAAACGTAATAGTGGTGTTTATGAGGGGAGAGCAATACTAGATTCAATATGTAAACTCATCAATGGGTTGAATGATAGAGAGAGAGTGATTGAGATCAGAAAAAGTTTTCAACGAGCAGATTTATGGGAAAAAAGACAGATAACTAATATCGTAAAAAGAGTTTTGAATAGTGAAGAATTTAGACCATGGGCAAAGACGATTAAACAATTGAATCCAGGGGATATGTTTCTTCTTGAAATAATTGAACCGTCTAAAGATAAAAGAAAAAGAAGAAAGAAAAATTCCAGATAAGAAATCGTATCGCCTTGCAAATGCGCAACACCCTTCTGTCAAAATTGCTTTTAGAACCCGCGCAAAAGCAACCATCTCCTTACAATATACAAAAACCCCTCTATACCATAAAAGGTTTGAGGGGGAGTGTTTCTAACGCTGCAAAATAAACGATACGCTTACAATGCGCTTAACCCCGCAAAGTAGGGAGGCTACCCAAAATTTTATCGTAATCAACAAATGCATAAGGAAAGCCTTTTGTAATCCGCTCCTTATGCCAAGCAAGGTACCAATCCTGTTGGTCTGCAAGTTCCGCAGGCCAAAAATTTTGTCCGACCAAATATTCATCACACATTTGATATTTGATGAATAAATCAATCTTCCGAAGCCAAAATTCAGTTATTTGATTTGTCTCCAAATATCCTTTCAAGTAAGAAATCATATAAGCTTCTGCGAAGGCTGTGCGTTCTGCTTCGGTTTTTTGCGTCAACGGACCGGCGCCTTTTAGAATCATAAAGAAGATGGCGCTTGCCATATCTGCAGCATATCAATTGAACTGGCAAGCCTCAAAATCGAATATCTTAATGTTGCCATTGTCCACAAAGAAATTATCTGTATGAATGTCCCAGTGAATGATGCCGTAACTTTCTTTGTCAATGGGCAGCGTGTTAATTGCATCATAATATTTTTGTTGGCATAGGCGAACCGCTTCGTCTTGAAGGATATTTGTATAACGCCAGCCGTTTACCGCGCCTGTCCATTCAAAGGCAGGGGTTCTGATGTTTCCTTTGTAATCAATGGTAAGGCGGTGCATTTCGCCCATGAGCGCGCCCAAATGATAAAACAACGTTTCATTGAATTCATCAGGATTGTTAGGATCGACAATTTTCCCAGGCGCTTTTTCAAACAAGCTCAATAAATAAGTCTTTTCGCCAATGTTTATGATCTCGAATAAGTTGCCGTTTATACTTTTTTGCGGGCGCACAATGCCGGTAAGATGTTCTGCCAAATAGAACATCCAGTTTAATTCAAAGGCAAGATGTTTTTCCTTTTGCGCGCTATAAATAGATGCCTTTAGTATATAAGCATCTTGCGCGGTCTTGACTTCAAAAACCTTGTTGCCCGAGTTGCCCATTGTGTTTTCGCGCACAAGGCAAACGCCATAGCGCGAAGCGGCCTCTTTTAGTATCAATTCATGTTCAGTGTACAACTACTTTTTCTCCTTTTGTCGTGGTGATTGGTATGTGAAAAGCGCATAATAATACAGTTTACTCTTCTACTCTGCGAAAAGAGCAACCAATCACATGATCGTTTACCATGCCCACAGATTGCATATAAGCATAGATGATGGTAGAGCCCACAAACTTGAACCCTCTTTTTTTCAAATTCTTGCTGATCTGATCTGACAATTCGGTTTTTGCGGGAACCTCTGACATGTTGCGCCAATGGTTTATGATGGGCGTTTCGTTTACATATGCCCATAAAAAACGGTCAAAACTGCCGTATTCTTCCTGCACTTTGCGAAAAGCCTCTGCGTTGGTAATGACAGAGCGTATTTTTAAGCGATTGCGCACAATCCCCGCATCCTGCAAAAGAGCCTCTATTTTCTTTTCGTCGTATTTTAATATTTTGTCGATGTCAAAATTATCAAACGCCTTGCGATAGTTTTCTCGCTTGCGCAAAATGGTAATCCAGCTAAGCCCTGCTTGCGCTCCCTCCAAACATAACATTTCAAATAACATTCTATCATCATGGGTAGGGACACCCCATTCTTCATCGTGGTAGCGGCAGTATAGTTCATCATCGCCCGACCAGGCGCAGCGCGTTACTTCTTGATTCATAAATTCTCCTTGTCAGAACTAAATTTTCATGGATACATGATTTATGAAAATTATACCGCATTTACGCGATGCATGCACCCATTGATTTTGCAGATAAATGGGGAAGGGTGTTGTTTGAAAAGCAAAGAAAGGGTTTTCATTGAAAATGAAATATGGCGGTATATATGGGCAGATGTAAAAAGATAATCAACAACACCAATGTTTCGTAACACAAGTGCAAAGCAACAGCTCGCTGTATTACGTCGGATATGCTTACTTTTTATGAAAAGCGAGGATGGAAAGAAAGCAATTGCCGCGTGGCAGGCGCAACATAAAGCGAGAAAAGAAGGTTGTGAGCATTGGTTAAATAATATTACCAAAAGATAAATTAAAGTCAATTGATAAGCGCGCTGCCTCGTGTTATTCTGAAAACAAGAAACGGAGGGTTTGCTATGCAAATTGGAACCATCATTCGTAAATATCGTTTGGAAAAGAATTTGACACAGAAAGAAGTTGCAGCGCGTTTGGGTGTGACTGCGCCTGCTGTCAACAAGTGGGAGAGGGGTAACGCCATGCCGGATATTACGCTTCTTTCGCCCATTGCGCGGCTGTTGGATATTTCGCTTGATACGTTGTTATCGCATACAGATGTCCTGACGAACGAGGCGGCAAACCGCCTGGTTGTTTTGGCGCATGACAGGCTGGAAACTGAACCGTTTGATGTCGTATTTGAATGGGCGAAGGAGCAGATTCAACTTTATCCAAACAGTGCATTTTTATCTCTTTTTATGGCAAGGATATTGCAAAGTCATCTTCAGATGCAGCAGCCGGAGCTGGAGAATGTGTATACCCCGTTTTTTCTTGATTGTTATCAGCGTGCGCTAGGAAGCGAGGAGGAGGGCATCAAAAGCGCCGCTGCCGATGCGCTCTATTATCACTACATGGGCAACAGCGAATATGCAAAAGCGGAGGAATATCTCGCCTATTTTTCCAAAGAGAACCCGGAGCGCAAGCGCAAACTGGCTGCGGTATATCGGAAAACAGAGCGAAAAGATGAAGCGCTCAAGATGTACGAGGAGCTGCTGTACGTCGGCTATCAAACCATCAACTTGACCTTTCATGACATTTATCATTCTGCATTGGAAGAGGATGATTTTGAAAAGGCGCATGATATGGTTGAAAAAATGGTGCTTTTGGCGCAGCTTTTTGAGATGGGTGAATACCATGAAGCTTCTGCAGGTCTTGAGCTGGCGATATTGGAGCAGGATGCCGATCGTCTTTTTGAGATTATACAGCGATTGCTTGGCAACATCGAGAGTATTTCCGACTTCACAAAGTCTCCGCTTTATGCCCATATGACACTGAAACAACCGGAGGCGGATTACTATGACACTGTGCGCCAATCATTGATTGACTGCCTAAAAGAAGAGCAGTGTGCGTTTATTCAAGGAGATGAACGGTTTGATTTTTTGCTTGAAATGTAATCAATGAGCGGCAGTATAGCGAGGATACTGCCACTCATTTTTTTATTTACTCCAGCTTAAACTTTTCCGGTAAACGCGCAACATTGATCCGGTTCTTTTAGCAAGGCTGTTGCGAAAATAGGTATCCTCAAACCGCTCAAAAGAAAACAAAAACCCGAACCCTTTACCAAGCGGCATAAGGTTCGGATTTGAAAATATGGTGCGGATGAAAGGACTTGAACCTTCACGTCAAAGACACTAGATCCTAAGTCTAGCGCGTCTGCCAATTCCGCCACATCCGCATCTGCATCCATTATATTAAAGGTTCAGAATTAAAAAGTCAAGAAGAGGTTTGGTTTTCTTTGAAAAAGGAGAAGGCGGCTTCAAATTCTGTCAGTGCATCTTTGATTTTTATAATATCTTCTTCCATGCGTTCTGTTTTCAGCGAGCGGGCGGGCACTTGAGAAATATATAAATTCAGCCTGCCTGCCATATCGTAAAGCGCTTTGCTGCGGGAATGTAGATATGCTTTTTTATCGTCCGTCGGTGTCATGATTTTCCTCCTTTTATGGTTACAGTGCATATAATAGCGCAAGAAAGTAAAATGGGCAACTCTAAGCAGGGGCATGGTTGTATAAACAGCTGTTGCTTGTTATAATAAAGCCGCAAATAATGAAAAAGGGGAATCGTAATGTCATTAAAAGAAACAAACGTCATTGATGGCGTATTGCTAGATGAAGCGGCGGGGAATGTAATCCTTGTAATGGAAGATGAGCTGGGCTGGGTAGGTGGTCTTGAATATACGCATCTGCTGCAGCTACAAGAAAAAACCAATGTATATGTTGCGTATGTGGAAGAGGGAACGCTCTATGAGGAGTATGAAGCGGCAAAAGGAAAACCCGTCTTGATTGAGATACGCTTTTTGAACGCACCCACCGAAAACGGGTTAAAATTCATTGAAGTGGTCAACGGTATTTTGGAAAACACCGAGATAACGCTTACTTATACTGTAACGGAAGCTTAATCGCGCGTCATAAAATGTGCGCCCAATAAATCAATGGAAGCGGGGAGAACGCGGTATTGCGTCTCGTATTGCGCCAAGGTTTTTTCCAAATCTGCCGCAAACGCTTCTTTTTTTTGTGTATCAATAAATGCCAGCATGGTCGGCCCTGCGCCGGAAAGGCAAGCGCCGTATGCGCCAAGTTCTTTTGCATGGGCAATAATGGTATCAAAATTTGGAATGAGTTCTTTGCGGTAAGGTTGATGCAGCCGGTCGTCAAGCGCTTTTTCCAGCAAAGCATATTCTTCTTGCAATAGGGCAGAGACCAGTAGCCCCATGCAAGCGATGTTATGAACCGCATCTTTGACAGGGATTTCACCGGGCAATACACTTCTGGCTTTTTTGGTGGCCAGAGAAGTGTTGGGGATGATAAGCGCCAGCGAAAGAGATTCTTTGATGGCGAGCGGGTAAGTAAAAATGCCATTCTGCTCCATTTGGCTGATGCAAACGCCGCCGTAAATAACCGGCGCAGCGTTATCCGGATGCCCTTCCATTTTGGTGGCGATTTTTAGCATATCTGCTTTTGATAAATTTCCCCCAAGCAAAGCATCGGCGATCATAATACCGCCCACAATACAAGCCGCCGAACTCCCGAGACCGCTGGCAAGAGGAATATGGTTATATTGCCGTAAGAAAAGCGGCGGCAATTCTTTTTGTAAATAAGAAGCCGTTTGTTGCGCCGCTTTGTAAACAAGATTATGCGCATTGCAGGGAATGTTTTCGCCTGTTGCTTGTTCAATTGTGAGTTTGCCATTTTTCGCAACGGCGAAATCAATTTCATTGTAAAGGGATATGGAAAGCCCTGTAGAATCAAAGCCAACACCAACGTTGCCGCTGCTGGCAGGAATGCGTAAAGTTTGCATGTGCATGTTCTTAGCGTGGTTCTCCTTTTAAGCTATATTTTTTCAACGACGACTTTGGGCAAAAATTCATAAATGCGCTCTGCCGAAGCCAGTGCTGTGCCAGGTAGGGTGATGGTAGCGCCTGCAGCAGCTGTGCCCATTTTAATGGCATCAGCAATGCTGTTTTTCTCGGTCAATTCATATAAAATACCCGCTAGCATGGAATCGCCCGCGCCTACCGTAGAATCAGGGTTGCTCACCACCGGCGCTGCATAATATGCTTCTTTGCTGTCAATAATTAAGGCGCCTTCTGCGCCGAGGGAAACAACGCAAATTTCAATGCCCGCAGCAATGAGCGCACGCGCCGCGGCAATAATCTCTTCTTTATTACCATAGGTTTTTCCCGTCAACTGTTCAAATTCTTCAATGTTAGGTTTAATGATATACGGCTTTTCTTTGACGGCAAGGCGAAGCGCCTCTCCTGAAGCATCCAGCGCAACTTTGCAAGGCACAGAAGAAATGATATGTGCATAATAATCCATAGGGGCGCCGGGCGGCAAAGCGCCGCTTAATACAACCGTATCCTCTTCGGTTAAAATATCCGCCAAAAGTGCATCAAATGTCCGCAGTTGCAGCGGTGAAATTTCCGGCCCTTTTTCATTTACTTCGGTGGTAATAAACGCGCTACGGTCTACAATTTTCAGGTTGACCCGCGGCCCGGAAGGGATTTCAATAAAGGAAGTGGGAATCTCGCCAAAAGCATCTAAAATAATGGTATTATTCAGCTCGCAAATAAAGCCTGCCGCTTGTACTTCCTCGCCCAAGCGGGAGAGCACAACCGAAAGGTTTAAGGCTTTTCCGCCACCTTGCTCTAAAACTTCATCAACGCGGTTGGTGCCGCCGTATACAAAAGAATCAAGGTAAACGGTTTTATCAATGGTTGGATTCAAATAGATTGGAAAAATCATATGATACACCTCTCTTTTTATCTGAAGTCATTATCTCATAAAAATTCATGAAAATCTATGCCTGCAAAAAAAGAGTTTATTTTTTATAGGCTATCTTGTATAATAAAATGGATGTGAACAAAACCATGCAGTAGTGCTTCATGCTCAAAAAACGGAACATTTTGAACAGAAGAAAAGCAGTGGTTTTTATATATCATAGGGAAATTGGGAGGAATCGAATGAAAGCTTACGATGCAAAACACATTAAGAACATTGCTGTAGTCGGCCATGGTGGAGATGGTAAAACGACGCTCGTAGAAGCCTTTTTGTACGACGCCGGTGCCATTGAGCGCATGGGAAGAGTGGAAGATGGAAACACCACCACGGATTTTGATCCGGAAGAGACAAGAAGAGGGATTTCTCTCTCCGCGGCGCTTGCGCCATTGGAATGGAAAAATTTCAAGCTTAATTTAATTGATGTACCGGGCTATTTTGATTTTGTAGGGGAATCCACGCAAGCATATCATTTGGCAGATTCTGCGCTTATCGTTATCAACGCTTCCGCAGGGCTGGAAGTGGGCGCGGAAAAAGCATATGCATACTGCAAAAAGCATAATAAACCTATGGTTTTTGTTGTCAACCAAATGGATCGGGAGCATGCTGATTACGCAAAAGTCATTGATGAATTGCGTACCAAATTTGGCAGTGCCATTACGCCTGTGCAAGTGCCCATCGGCAGCGGCGATGACTTTAAAGGGTATGTGGATTTGACGGATAAAAAGGCATATCTTTTCAAAGGAAACGGCGTAGAAGCAGCAGATGTTCCTGCGGATATTACTGGCGTGGTTGATGAATATAATGAAATCGTAATCGACAATGCTGCCAGCAGCGTAGAAGAGCTGATGGAGCGCTATTTCGAAGGCGAAGAGCTGAGCAAGAAAGATATTTTGCGCGGGCTGAGCGAAGGCGCGCGGCATGGAGACATTTATCCTGTATATGCCTGCTCTGCGGCAAAAAATTTGGGCGTAAGGGAAATTTTAGATGAGCTGATTCATGTTGTACCGTCAGCTGCAGATGCGCCTACTGTTGAAGCGGAAGATGCCAAAGGCGAAATTATTACCATCGAGCGAGATGCAAATGGCCCCTTTGCGGCGCAAATTATGAAAACAATCGCGGATCAATTTGTGGGGAAAATCAACCTGTTCAAAGTGTTACGCGGAACCTTTAAGGCCAGCACAAGTCTTTATAATACCACTGCAGGAGAAGCAGAAAAATTCAGCAATGTTACCATCATGCGCGGGAAAAACCTGATTAACGTAGATGAAATACAAGCGGGCGATATTGGCGCGCTGGCAAAGCTGCAATATTCCAATACAGGAGATACCTTAACAGAAGCAGGAACGCGCGTTACGTTTGCGCCCATTGCGTTTGAAGCGCCCAGCATTTCGTTGGCAGTGACCGCGAAAAAGCAGGGAGAAGAAGAAAAGGTATTTGCCGGGTTAAGAAGATTGGAAGAAGAAGATCCGACCCTATCCCTGCAAAAGCATCCTGAAACAGGAGATATGCTGTTAAGCGGTATGGGCGAGATGCATATCGAAGTGGTTTGCCAAAAATTGAAGAATAAATTCGGCGTAGAAGCCAGTTTGAGTGATCCGAAAGTACCGTATCGTGAAACCATACGAAAAGCAGCCGAAGCAGAAGGGCGCCATAAGAAGCAATCCGGTGGTGCAGGGCAGTATGGTGTGGTCAACATCCGTTTTGAACCGCTCTATGACAGCGATGTGGAATTTGAATTTGTAAACGCCATTGTAGGTGGTGTGGTGCCAAGAGAATTTATTCCTGCCGTAGAAAAAGGTTTGCTGGAGAGCATGAAGCAAGGCGTACTGGCCGGTTACCCGATGGTAAACGTGAAAGCAACGTTGTTTGATGGGAAGTACCATCCGGTGGATTCCAAAGAAGTTGCATTCCGCTCTGCGGCAAGGCTGGCGTATCGCGCGGCTTGCGTAAAGGCAGATCCAACGCTGCTGGAACCCATTGGCAAAGTGGAAGTTTTGATTCCCGATGATTACATGGGCGATATCATTGGTGATTTGAACCGCAGAAGAGGTAGAATCTTGGGGATGAACCCACAAGAAGAAGGGCAACAGGTTGTGGCGGAAGTACCCATGAGCGAAATGGTAAAATACGCAACAGATTTGCGCTCTATGACGCAAGCAAGAGGCTCTTTTGTCATCAACTTTGAGCGGTATGAAGAAATGCCGGCAAACATGGCAGAGAAAGTCATCAGCGAAGCAAAATTCGTTGCATCAGAAGATTAAAAATAAACATACACGCCTCTTCGAGGGCGTGTTTTGTTTGCAGCATAAAGGAGAGAAGAAATGGTAAGACATGTGGTTTGTCAAAAATTTGAAAACAAAGAAGATGCGAAAACAGCAGCAGAAATGCTGCGCGCATTGCCGGAAAAAATAGAGCCGCTACTAAGTATGGAAGTGGGGTTGGATTTTCTTGGCTCGGAGCGCTCTTTTGATTTGGTACTCATTGCAACGTTTGCAGATGAAGCGGGGTTGCATGCATATGATGAACATCCGGAACACGCAAAGGTGCGCGCGTTTATACGCCCGCGGCGTGTGGGGACAGTGAGCGTCGATTATATTGTAGAAGCATAAAACATTTGGCGCGCAAGGAGGGGTTATGAAAAAGACAGCCCTTTTATTTGTAGAAGCGATCAATGCACATGATACAACAGAAATTTCTCGCTTGATGGCAGCAGATTTTGCTTTTGTAGATGCTTATGGGCATACGGAAGCAAAAGCAGAAATGGAAACGGGCTGGCCGGCGTATTTTGCATGGTTTCCTGATTATACAATTGAAATCGAAGAAATTATACCAGGCGAAACAAGCCTTATTCTGCTGGGATATGCAGGCGGGACATATCTGGGCAAAAAAACAGGTGAAAAGCGGCATACTTGGCGTATTCCTGCGGCATGGCGGGTGCGTACAGCTGCCGGGCAGGTAACCCATTGGCAAGTATATGCTGATTCTAAGCTGCCTTATGAAGCCATGAACCCTTAAAAAACAGTAAGTGTTGTTACTTGCTGTTTTTATTTTGTATCCTTGCAAGAAAAAAGAGAAAAATCATGAAAAACGGGTGAACTTGTGATTGAGTTGTACCTTTGGCATGCTACAGTAAAATATATTTTAATTCACAATTCAAAATAGATTTTCATAAATTCTAGGAATATGTAGAAATATTTAGGAATACTATGGTATTATTTTGAAAAAGAGGATAGAATAAAAGGAAGATGTAAGGAGGCGTATGACAATGGAAAAGATGAATGTGGGAGCGCTCGTCGAAAAATATTTTGACGACTACAAAAAAGACCTGGCAACGCTGATTTCACACGATAGCGTGAACGCACCACCGGAGGATGGCGCGCCGTTCGGCAAAGGGGTAGATGGTGCCTTGCGGGCGATGATTGCAATTGCAGATCGCATGGGCTTTCAAACCTTCCGCGCAGCAGATGGGCATTATGGCTATGCGGATATTGGCGAAGGGGATGTGCTGTTTGGTGTCATCGGGCATCTGGATGTGGTGCCGGTGGGAGATCCGGCAAAATGGGAATACCCGCCGTTTACCATGACGGAAAAAGATGGGTATCTTTACGGCAGAGGTTCGCAAGATGATAAGGGACCGCTCTTGGCTTCCATGTATGCGCTTAAAATATTACTGGATCAGGGCGCGAAGCTAAACAAGCGCGTGCGCTTTATTTTCGGGACAGATGAAGAGTCTCTCTGGCGGGGCATTAAGGCGTACGCCGAAAAAGAAGAGCATCCCAGCATGGGCATTACGCCGGATGCTGATTTCCCGCTGATTTATGCAGAGCAAGGGCTTGTAGAGTTTACACTCACCAGCAATGAAAAAAGCGATATTTTATTCAAAGGCGGAACGGCCTTAAACGCAGTACCTGCAGCGGCGACCATTGCGGCAGATGAAAAACTGGAAGCGGCGCTGGCAGATTTAGAGTACGGTTTTGAAAAAGAAAACGGCGAAATCACTGTCGTCGGGAAAACAACCCATGCGCTGGAGGCAGAAAAGGGCATCAATGCGGTGGTGCGCCTTGCAGAAGCGCTTGCAAAGAGCGGGAAAAGCAATAAAATGCTGCAATTTATCGTGGAGAAAGCCAATAACCCGCGTGGCAAAGGGATTTTTGATGCTGTAAAAGATGATGAATCCGGGCATTTGGTGTTCAACTTAGGCTTGGCTGATTTTACGGCAGAAAAGCAAACCATCGGCGTGGACATTCGTTTCCCGGTGAAAACCAGCAGAGATGATATTGAGGCGCTGCTAAAGAAGGCAGCAGAGCCTTACGGTATCAGTGTAGAGCAGTTTGATTATCTACATCCGCTTTATGTGGATGTGAATACGGAGCTGGTGCAAAAATTGATGCAAGCTTATCAGGAAGTGACGGGAGATATGAAAAGCCAGCCCATCGCCACCGGCGGCGCAACGTATGCCCGCAGCATGGATAATATTGTGGCATATGGCGCTACGCTTCCGGGGAAAGTTTCCACAGAGCATCAAGTAAATGAACGCGCTGTGGCAGATGAACTCAAAACTGCCATGGAAGTTTATATAAAAGCGTTTGAATTATTAGTTGTGGAGGGTTAAGCAATGAGTGAAGCGAAACAAAAAAAGCGCTTCAAAATGCCGAGCGCATATACCATTGTCTTTTTTGCGCTGATATTGGCGGCAGTTTTGACGTTTTTCGTGCCCACTTCCGTGTATTCGGAAGAGGAAGGGAAAGTGATTTACAATGCAACCTATGATGCAGATGGTAACATTGTAGAAGATGCCGGGCCGCAGCCCATGGGAATTTGGGATATTCTTTTGGCGCCGGTACGTGGCTTTCAAGAGGCGAGCGATGTAGGGGTTGCTATTTTGCTGGCAGGCGGCTTTTTGAGCGTATTAAACGCAACAGGCGGCTTAGAAGCGGGGATTGGCAAGCTCTTAAAGCGCTTCAAAGGAAATGTACTGATTGCAATTATGGTTTTTGTCTTTGCGCTACTGGGGACAGTTTTCGGCTTATGGGAGGAGATTCCGGCGTTTGCCATTGTCATCATACCGCTCTTTGTACTGGCAGGGTATGATGTGATGACGGGCATTGCCGTTATCTTTATCGGCGCCACCATCGGCAACATGGCCAGCGTGGTAAACCCATTTTCCACTGGCGCGGCAGTGGCTTCCATTGGAAACCCTGAATTATCGCTGGGCTCGGGTATTTTGCTGCGGCTTTTGTGCTTTGCTGCGTTATATGTGGTGGCGACGTTTTTTGTCATCCGCTATGCTTCTCGTGTCAAAGCAGATAAGGAAAAATCTTTGCTGGCGCATTTGGATGGCGTAAAAACATTAACCGAAGAAGGCGCAGAATTGCCGGAAATGAACCGGAAGCGCATGTGGTCGGTCATTGTGTTCTTATTGATGATTTTCTTTTTGCTCATCGGCTATACGCCCTGGGGTTCGATCTTTGGCGAAGGCGTTGCAAATGCCATTAACGCGCCGCTGCGCTGGCTTGGAAGCATTCCTGTATTGGGCGATATTTTAGGCGCAGGGCATATTACGCCGTTTGGCGATTGGGGCTTTAATGAATTCTCGTTCCTGTTCTTCATCGGTTCAATTTTGCTGCTGATCATCAATCGTATGAAAGAAGGGGAGTTCTTTGAATACTTCCTGCAAGGCGCAAAAGATATTTTGGGCGTTGTCATTGTGTTGGGGATTTCAAGGGGGATTGCCGTTATCATGGGCGATGCTTCGCAAGGTATGTCTGTTACCTTTGTTTACTGGATTTCCAATGCGCTTAGCAGCGCACCGCTCTGGGTGTTTGGTGTGTTTGCAGTGGCGGCGTATGTTGCCATTGGCTTTTTCTTGCAATCCACCAGCGGCGTTGCAGGGATCTCTATGCCGATTCTAGGCGCAGTTGCAGCAGCGCTCTTTTCAAACGCTGCCATTGGTGCAGCAGGCGGGCAAGTAATGCTCATCAGCGCGTTTACGGCAGGGATTAACTTCATGTGTGGCGTGTACCCGGATGCGACCATCATGGGTACGCTGGAAATGGTAAACGTGCCCTATGATGTTTATCTAAAATTCATGCTAAAGAACTTAATTCCGCTCCTGTTGCTCATGACACTTATCATTTCCGTTGCTCCTTATCTCGGGTTGACAGGTTAATGAGGGTTATCAGTAAAAATAAAAAAGTGGCACCGTCTGGTGCCACTTTTTATATACATCAACGTAGACTCATCTTTATTATACCATAGAAAAAAGCAAAAGATAATACTAGGCAGAGCAGCAAGGTTATGTTACGCTTAATAGATGAAAACACCTGTAAGGAGGGGTTTTATGCAGCAAGAAGAAAAGCGGGAACGCGCACATTTGGAAGAAACAAAGAAAATTGCACAAGCGCAAATTGCAGATCTCCAAGAAGCGCTGGAAAATGCAGAAAACAGTATCTTGTTTTCCAAGCAGGAAGTTTTGGGTGAAACGGCGCATTCCATTGGCAACTTGGCAAACGCAGAGTCTTTTGAAGAACTCATTGAGCTTGCCCAATATACCACGCAAATTTCCGCTGACATCAAAACGTATGAAACCATGCAAGCAAATGTAGCGCGGCTGGAAAAGCTGCTCACAGCGCCTTATTTCGCGCGCATTGATTTTACTTTTGCAGGAGAAGATGCGCCGACGCAGATATACATTGGGCGCAGCTCGCTCTTGCAGCAATATGAAATTCTCATCTATGATTGGCGCTCGCCGGTGGCAAGTATGTTTTACCGCCATACACTGGGAAAGGCATCTTACATAGCGCCTGCAGGAGAGATACAAGGCGAAATCAGCCTAAAGCGTCAATATGAAATCAAAAAGGGAATGCTGGAATATTTCTTTGATGCGGATGTGGAAATTCTGGATGATTATTTGCGCAGTATGCTGGGAAAAAATGCTTCGCCGCAAATGAAAAGCATTGTGGAAACAATTCAGCGCGAGCAGGATATTGTGATAAGAGATGCAAGGCATGATGTTTTAATTGTGCAAGGTGTGGCGGGTAGCGGGAAAACTTCTGTGGCGCTGCATCGCATTGCATATCTTATGTACCGCGGGCTAACCGAGCGCTTGGAGCGGCAAAGCATTGTAATTTTATCGCCCAGCAATGTGTTTGAACGCTATATTGCAAATGTTTTGCCTGAACTGGGAGAAGAAAATGTCGCCTCCTTTGTTTTAGAAGAACTATATGAAGAGATTTTGGAGACGGCGAAAATACAAAGTCGTTTCGCGCTTTTGGAAATTCTGTTGGAGCATAAAGTAGATTGGGCGGAAGTGATGCAGCAAAGCCTTGTATTCAAAGCCTCAACCGATTTTTTGAAAATACTGGAGGCGCTGCCCATGGCAGAAAAATCGCAGGTAGGCATTCGGGAAGCCTATCATGCGCTCTTTTACCGGGAAGGGTATCTTGAAGAACTGGCAGAGGAACAAGGCGTTCTGCTGCCTGAAAATATTGCTGAGATCATAGCGTTTACAAAAGAAAATTTGAAGACATCAAAACTATTTTTTGATGACGCTTCCGTACTGGTATATTTAACGCTGTTACATCTTGGAAGTGATGCATACTTGCAAATTCGTCAAGTGGTGGTGGATGAAGCCCAAGATTATTATCCGCTCCAATATGCAATCTTAAGAGCGCTTTTTCCAGGCGCCAAATTTACGATTTTGGGCGATGTACATCAAACCATTGCAAAGCCGGAGCATATGGATTTTTATGAAACGGTAACCCAGGTATTGGGCAAACGAAAAAATGCAACGGTAACACTGGAAAAGAGCTTTCGCGCCACCACGGAAATTACCCAGTTCGCCGCCCATGTTTTGGGCGAAGAGATTCTGTCGTTTGGCAGAGCGGGAACGCCGCCAAAGTTAATCGCGCAAAAAGAACGGTGGGATGTTGCGCCGCTCATACAAGATGCAGAAACAGCGCTAGAAAAGGGCTATACCTCCATCGGCATCGTCTGCAAATCAGCAGAAGAGGCGAGAAGGCTATATGCCATTTTGCAACATGAAATAGAGGTATCTCTATTGGGTGATGCAATGGGTGGGAAGTTGGAAGGTATTTTTGTTCTACCTATTTATCTGGCCAAAGGCCTAGAATTTGATGCGGCGTTTTTGTGGGGTGTGGATGCTATTCAGTATCAGCGTGAAACAGATCGGGCGCTTCTTTTTATCGGCTGTACCCGCGCGCTCCATGAACTACGCCTTTACTATAGCGGAACGCCCAGCCCATTTCTATCATTTGCCAATAAATCATAAAAGCCCGTGAAGTATCTCATAAAAAGCTGCGCTCGCTTCTGCTTCATAAAAAGGGGAATACCCTGCGTTTTCCAAAAGATGCGCAGTATATGAAATACCCGCCTCCTGCAATGGCGCGGTTACGCCTTCCAGTGGATGTGGATCATAAGCGCCTTGTATCAGCGTAATGGGGCAGCGGATTTTCCTACAGGATTGCAACAACGCGCCGCTTTTGCGTAACGCTGCGGCTTGCTGCCATATGGCAGTATACATGGCGCTGTTTAGAACCGTCTCGTCTTGCATAGGGATTAAGTTATAATTGTCAGAACTCTTTGTGAGCGCGCCCAGCTTTTGCAGCAGGCCTTCTTTGTTGCCATATGCGGGGTCGTCCAAGGCAGCAAGGATTGCCCGATATTCTTTGGCGTCTGCTTCTGATAAATTTGCCAAGCGGTGCGCCAAAATTTGCGGCACATACGCTTCGGTAAGTGGGCCGCAGCCCACGAGAATCAACTGTTTTACAAGCGCAGGAAACTGCGCCGCATAGAGGATTGCAAGCCAAGCGCCCCAAGAATGCCCTAGTAGTGTGATGGGCTTTGTTGTTACGCTTTGCAAATCAGAAGAAAGTTCTTCCAGTAACGCTGCAATTGTATATTTTGTCTGCAACAACTCGGCTGTTCCGTAACTCTTTGTTAGCGCTCTTGCCAAAGGGCGCAAGGAACCGATGGCGCCGGGGCCACCATGCAGCAATGCAATTTCACAAGGGTTTTTACCATATCTTTTTATCATGAGAACTCCAATATGCAACAATTAAAAAACTGCGGGTTTCCGCAGTAACAATTATTTTTGCGCTCTTTTTTCCTTGAAATAACGCCGCAACAGCGCGCTACATTCCGCTTCCATAACCCCACCGATGACTTCAGGGGTATGATTAAAGCCATATGCGTTTAGATGCAGCTTACTGCCGAGTGCGCCCGCGTTCTTATCATATGCGCCGTAAACCACAAGGGGAATGCGCGCATTGATGATGGCACCTGCACACATAGGGCAAGGCTCAAGGGTTACATAAAGCGCGGTATCAAGCAAGCGCCAATGACCTATTTGCGCGGCAGCAGCTTCAATGGCAAGAAATTCCGCATGGGCGCCGGGGAGAGAACTCGCTTCCCGCAGATTATGCCCGCGGGCGATGATCGCACCATCTTTTACCAGCACTGCGCCGACCGGAACCTCATCTTTCTCATAAGCGATAGCTGCTTCTTTCAGCGCTTGCTTCATAAAAAATTGATGTTGTTCTGGCAGCAAGGCATATAAATCAGGCATGTTTCAGTGCCTCATAAATATCTTTTACGCTTTCTACCACGAGCGTGGGAATCACATCTTCTGAAGCATCGATTTCTGCTTGCGTGACCTCGCCAGATAAAACGGCAATGCCGATAATTCCGCCGTTTATTGCAGTTGCAATATCCGTATATAAGCGATCGCCCACCATCGCCGTGCGCGCGGGGTCGCTGCCTGTTTTGTCTAAAATATAGGAGACCGTTTCCGCGAAAGGTTTCCCGGTAAATTTGGGCTCTACGCCTGTGGCATGGGTTAGCATTTTACACATTGAGCCGCAATCGGGCAAAAACGCGCCGCCTTCCAGCGGGCAGATATTGTCAATGTTGGTGGCGAGAAAGGGAATGCCTGCGGCAATCAGCCTACTTGCCGTTGTGGCCTTTGTAAAATCAAACGTGGTATCAAAGCCGATGACAACGGCATCTGCCGTCTCTGTATCCGATGCCAAAAGCGTTATGCCTGCTTCCAAAAACTGCGCTTCCAAATCAGGCGTACCGACCAGATAAACAGCAGGCGTATCAGAAAACTGTGTTTTCAAATAATGAATCATCACATCGCCGGAAGTCATAATATGGGATAATGTAATGCCTGAAAACCCCAGCCGCTCTAATTTTTTTACATAGGCGAGGGGAGATTTGGAAGAGTTATTGGTAAAAAAGAAAAAAGGAATTTCTCTTTCTTGCAATAATGTAATAAGCTCCATGGCGCCGGGAATTAGGCTGTCGCCCAAATTGATGGTACCGTCCATGTCAAATACAAAGCAAGTAATCTCTTTTAAATGTTGCATGCGCTTTCCTTTCTGTTGTTAAAACGAAGCAATGCTATCATAAGTAAAGCTGTATAGCGTTACGCCCGGGTAAAAGATTTCAATGGCGTTTTCTTTGGAGTGAAACAAATCATAAACGGTATTTGTAATCAGTTCTTCTATGCGCGTCGGGTCAGAAATGCCGCCATAACTTTCTGCAATGTCTGTCAAAAGAGATTCCATGCTGTTATGCATTACAGTATTGTTCGCATACCAATCACGAAACGCATCATCATCCATGGCAAGTGCTTTTTTGAGCTCTTTGTAAAGCGTAACTTCGTTTTCGCTGACTTCGCCTTCCTTCAAAGATTCATAATACGCATCGTATAAGGACAATGCTTCATCCCTGGAATATGTAAAGCCATATACTTCCGCATAGTAGTAGAGGATATAAAGCTCTGCGCAATAAATAAAGAAATCTCGTTCTTTCATTTTATCTACGCCATAAATTTCTTCGGAAAGCTTTTGCTGCGTCCATAAACGGTCAAAATCCTGCTTGGTCATCAACGTTTGCCCCTCAATGGAGAGCAGTGCATCTTCCGGGGCAAAAGATTTTAACTTGCTGCCACCGCAGCCAAGCACGAGAAAAAGAAGCAGAACAAGGCTTAAAAGAAGCGAAAAAAGGCGCTTATTTATTTTCATATGGCCTTCTCCGCTGCTTGTGCTGTATAGAACAAGGACTTTTTCAAAAATTGCCCTGTGGCGCTTTTGGGGTTTGCTGCAATTTGCTCCGGTGTGCCTGTGGCGATGACTTCGCCGCCGGCGTCGCCGCCCTCTGGCCCCAAATCAATGATATAATCCGCAGATTTGATTACGTCCAAATTGTGTTCGATGATAACAACGCTATTGCCCTTTTCCACCAACTGCCCCAAGATGTTTAACAGCTTTTTCACGTCATGGGCATGCAGGCCTGTTGTAGGCTCATCCAAAATATAAAGGGTATTGCCCGTTTGTCGCCGTGAAAGATGCGTCGCCAGCTTAATCCGCTGCGCTTCGCCGCCGGAGAGGGTTGTGGAAGGTTGTCCCAGCTTAATATAGGTTAGTCCAACATCTTTTAAAACCTTCAAAATCGGTTCAATTTTGGGGATGTTTTTGAAGAATTCATAAGCATCTTCTACGGTCATATCCAAAACTTCATAGATGTTTTTGCCCTTGTAGCGCACTTCCAAGGTTTCGTTGGTATAGCGCATGCCTTTGCAGACCTCGCAGGGGACATAAACATCCGGCAAGAAATTCATTTCAATGCGAATAATGCCATCCCCTTTACAGGCTTCACAACGCCCGCCCTTTACGTTAAAAGAGAAGCGCCCTTTGTTATATCCGCGAACCTTCGCGTCATTTGTCATGGCGAATATATCGCGAATATGGTCAAACACGCCGGTATAGGTTGCAGGGTTAGAGCGCGGCGTCCGCCCAATGGGGGATTGGTCAATGTTGACCACTTTATCGATTTTATCCAGCCCGGTGATACTCTTATATTTGCCGGGGCGCGTGTTTGCCCGGTTTAATTCCTTTGCTGCTGTTTTGTATAATACCTCATTGATGAGCGAAGATTTTCCGCTGCCGGAAACACCCGTTACAGCTGTAAGCACGCCCATGGGGATTTTAACTGTTACATTTTTCAAGTTGTTGGCAGCTGCGCCTTTTATAATAATATGCCCGCCCTTTGCGCGCTTGCGCTTTTTGGGGATGGGAATGTATTTTTTGCCGGATAAGTATTCGCCGGTGAGGGAATTTGGGTTCTGCATGATTTCGCTTGGTGAACCCACAGCCACCACTTCGCCGCCATGTACACCTGCGCCGGGCCCAATGTCTACAATGCAATCAGATTCCATCATGGTCTCTTCATCATGTTCCACAACAAGAAGCGTATTGCCGATATCGCGCAATTCTTTTAATGTGGCCAGTAACTTGGCGTTGTCTCGTTGGTGAAGCCCGATGCTGGGTTCGTCTAAAATGTATAAAACACCCATCAACCCTGAGCCGATTTGCGTTGCAAGGCGAATCCGCTGCGCTTCACCGCCGGAAAGCGTATTGGCTGCCCGCGAAAGGGTTAGGTAAGAAAGCCCTACGTTCAGCAGGAAGTCCAGCCGCGCATTTAACTCTTTTAATACCCGGTCTGCAACCGCTGCTTGTGTGGGTGTGAGCGTTAAGTTGTTTAAAAAATGCTTCACATCTGCAATGGACATATCCGAAAGCTCTGCAATGTTTACGCCGCCCAGCTTTACTGCCAAGGTTTCCGGGCGATACCGCTGCCCATGGCAAGAAGGGCAAGGGCTTTCATACATATAGCGCTGTATCTCCCGCTTAACGCCCTCAGAAGTGCTTTCGCGGAACCTACGCTGTAAGTTAGGGATAATCCCTTCAAATGTTTTGTTATATTGGGTGGTGCCGTGGCTGTTGCTATGCTCCATTTCAATGATTTCATCGCCGCTGCCATATAAAATGACCTGCTTGGCTTTCTCGGGCAATTTTTTCCAAGGTGTATCCATGGAAAAGCCATAATGGCGCGCAACGGCTTCCATGCGCTGTACATTCCATTTTTCCCAGGCAGATAAGTTCCAGCCGCTGACGCGCACGGCGCCTTCTCGTAACGATAAATTTTCATCTGTCAAAATAGAAGATTCATCGATAACAAGCAATACGCCAAGTCCGGTACATTCTGGGCAAGCGCCAAAAGGGCTATTGAAAGAAAACATACGCGGAGAGAGCTCTTCGATGCTCACGCCACAGTCAGGACAACTATAATTTTCGCTGAACAGCATTTCTGCGTCGCTATCTGCGTTTTGTATGATGACCAACCCGCCGGATAAACGGAGCGCTGTTTCAAGAGAATCTGCCAGGCGCCGCTGAATATCAGGGCGTAGGCGCAGGCGATCTACCACAACTTCAATGGTATGTCGGCGCGTTTTGGCAAGGCTGATTTCATCTTCCAAAAGCCGCATCTCGCCATCAATGCGTACACGGGAGAAACCGCTCTTGGTCAAATCTTCAAGCACTTTTTTATGTTCACCTTTTTGTGCGCGGATGACGGGGGATAATACATTAATCCTAGCGCCATCTTCCATGCCAAAAATCTGTTCAATCATTTGATCAACCGTTTGCCGCTCAATGGGTTTGCCGCATTTTGTGCAATGAGGCACGCCCGCCCGCGCAAATAAGATACGGAAATAATCTTGAATTTCCGTTACTGTTCCGACGGTGGAACGCGGGTTTTTGCTGGTGGTTTTCTGGTCAATGGAGATGGCAGGGGAAAGCCCTTCAATGTAATCCACATCCGGCTTTTCCATCTGCCCCAAAAACTGGCGCGCATAAGAAGAGAGGGATTCTACGTATCTTCTTTGCCCCTCTGCATAGATGGTATCAAACGCAAGCGAGGACTTCCCGCTGCCGGAAAGCCCTGTTAATACAACCAGCTTGTTTCTTGGAATATCAATATTGATGTTTTTTAAGTTGTGCTCTTTCGCACCCCTTATTTTAATAAACTTTTGCAATGGTATTACCTCGATTTATGCTAAATTTTTCTTCAATTCTTTTATTTTATCCCGCAGCGCCGCAGCAATTTCAAATTCCAGCTCGGCAGCGGCTTCTTCCATTTGTTTTTCAAGCAATACAATTTCTTTTTCTGTAACATTGCCGATGTCTGCAATATCGATGGTTTGACTTTCCACTTCTTGCGAAAGTTCCAGCGTTTCTGCCACATCCTTTTGAATGGAAGTGGGCGTAATGCCATGTAAAGTGTTATATGCTTCTTGCAATGCGCGGCGGCGGTCTGTCTCGCGCATGGCATTTGTAATGGAGCGCGTCATGGTATCCGCGTACAAAATTACTTTGCCATCCACATTACGCGCAGCCCGCCCAATGGTTTGAATGAGCGAAGTCTCGTTGCGCAAAAAGCCTTCTTTATCTGCATCCAGTATGGCAACCAGCGCAACCTCAGGAATATCCAGCCCCTCGCGCAACAGGTTGATCCCTACAAGAACATCAAACTCGCCCAGCCGCAAATCACGGACAATTTCAATGCGCTCCATGGTATCAATGTCTGAATGCATATATTTTACTTTCACGCCCATTTCGCTCATATAATCCGTAAGCCGTTCTGCCAGTTTCTTGGTCAGCGTGGTCACCAAAACGCGAAATCCTTTTGCCGTTACTTTTCGGATTTCCACCAGCAAATCATCCAGCTGATTTTCCACAGGCTTTATGACCACTTCCGGATCCACCAGCCCTGTGGGGCGGACGATTTGTTCTACAATATGGTTGCTTGCCAAAGTTCGCTCATATTCTGCCGGTGTGGCAGAAACATAGACAACTTGATTGATGCGCTCGTTGAATTCATCAAACTGAAGCGGCCTGTTATCTGCAGCAGCAGGGAGGCGGAAGCCATATTTGATGAGCATTTCCTTGCGCGCTTTATCTCCGTTGTACATGCCGCGCACTTGCGGCAAAGTAACATGGGATTCATCAATGAACAAAAGATAGTCTTCCGGAAAGAAGTCAAGCAGCGTGAAAGGTGGATCGCCCGGGCTTCTGCCATCAAAATAGCGGGAATAGTTTTCAATGCCCGGGCATGAGCCAATTTCGGTTAACATTTCAATGTCATATGTTGTTCGCTGTAAAATCCGCTCTGCTTCCAAAAGTTTGCCTTGTTCGCGAAATAGCTCTGCTTGCGCAATCATATCGCGCTTAATCTCAGGAACTGCCGTGAGTATTTTTTCTCGGCTGACCGCATAGTGGGTCGCAGGGAATATCATGGTATAGCTAACGGATAAAATAGGCTTGCCCGTTACCACATCCACTTCTAAAATACGATCAATCTCATCGCCGAAAAACTCGACGCGCACCGCCCGAGACAAGCCGGACATGGGGAAAATCTCAATGATATCGCCGCGCACGCGAAAGGTTCCGCGGTTGAATTCAATGTCATTTCGTTTGAAATTGATGGAGACAAGCGCTTCCATCAACTCATCGCGGTCAATCCGCTGCCCAACACGCAAGGAAACCCGCGCGTTTTGATAATCCTCCGGCGCGCCAATGCCGTAAATACAAGAAACACTGGCCACGACAATGACATCTCTTCGCTCCAAAAGCGCAGAAGTAGCGCTATGGCGCATGCGGTCAATCTCTTCGTTCATACTGGAATCTTTTTCAATATAAAGATCCCGTTTTTCAATATAAGCTTCCGGTTGATAATAATCGTAATAAGAAACAAAAAACTCCACCGCATTGTTTGGAAAATATTCTTTGAATTCCGAACAAAGCTGTGCGGCAAGGGTTTTATTATGTGCTAAAATAAGCGTAGGGCGCTGGGTCTGTTCAATGATGTTTGCCATGGTGAAGGTTTTCCCCGAGCCGGTTACGCCTAACAGAACTTGATGTTTGTCATGCTGCATAACGCCTTTTGATAAGGCTGCTATCGCGTCAGGTTGATCGCCTGAAGGTTTATATTTTGATTCTAAAATAAAGCGTTCCAAAATTTACTCCTTTGCTTCGAACTATAAGTATAGCAAAATTTATATATAATGTAAATCGACTTTTCTTGCGATTTTTGCTGAATGATAACAAGGAAAAAACGCATAGGAAAAGGATTTTTTCTACTTCGATTTTTAGACGAAGGGGAAGAAAATTTGTTACGCAAGCAGTGGGTTTTCTGTATCAAAAAAGAGCGCGCTAGCGCTCTTCTTGATGCGTTTCTTCCAATACTTCCAGCTTTCTTAGCAGAACAGGATCCGGCTCTGCCATCAAAGTTTTTTGATTTTCAAAGAGTACCATGCCCGGCTTTGCGCCGTTTGCTTTCCAAATATGCTTACGCAAGGTGTGGTCTACAGAGACTTTCCCGCCTTTTGCTGCAGAAAGGGTGGCGGCAATCGTAGCAGCTTCCAGCAAATCTTGCTCAGCTGCTTGCTTTTGCCCGGTGAATAAAATAACATGGCTGCCGGGAATGTCTTTGGTATGAAACCAAATGTCTTCCGCGCCGGCAACGCGCATGGTCAAAACATCATTTTGCCGGTTGTTGCGCCCCGCTAAGATTTTCAGCCCGTTGGAGGTTAAAAATTGCCGCGGATGAGAGAGCGGGTCGCTCCGCTTTATCTTTGCCTGCTTTTCGGGGGTGATGTATTTATAGCGAATCAGCTCGCCTTCAATTTCTTCTAAGCCATCAAAGGTGGTGGCGTTTTTCAGGTCAAACTGCAATGCTTCTAAAAAGGAATGCTCCTCTTGTAAGTTTTCTACGCGTGTTTTGGCCAGCAACGCACCATTTTTCATTTTTGAGGCACGTTTGAAAAATTTGGTGGCGTTGGCGGCAGGGGAAAGGGTTTCATCCAAGGGGACAGTGATTTCCTCGTTGGTGTAATAGTTTAAAAGCACCGCCTCTTTCATGCCGCGCTGTAATTGATAGATGTTAGCAGAAACCAATTCGCCGTAGAGTAAATATTTGTCGGCATCTTCGCCGCCTTGCAATGTTTCCAGTTGTATTTTTAAGGTTTTCTCCACGCGTCCAAGCTGCTTTGTAAGCACTTTTTGCAGGCGTTCCCGTTTGCGTTCCAAAAGGAGATACCTATCCCGCGCCGTATAAAAGGCATCCAGCATTTCATTGGCGCTCTCATAAGGATAGCGTTTGCGGTCTGGGTATAAGGTAAACGGAATGGGCGAGAAAAAAACAGGCAAGCCCGCTGCGTTTGTTTCAAAAGTAGGCATAGGCGCAGTAAAGCAAGTTTCAAAAAAGTGTTTGGTTGCCGAAAATAGCTGCGCACTTTCTGTATCTGTAAAAACAGTGGGGGTATTTTCTCCGTATGCGCGGTAAAAAATCTCCTCTGCTGCTGCAGGAGAAAGCCCTTGTATTTTTCGCACCAATGCGCGCGGTTCTATTACATCCGTGAGCGCTGCGCGCAATGTAGCCTCATCTGTTGTAAGGGGATTTGCCTTTTCATTTCGTTCTATTTCATAAGCAATGCCGGGAAAGATTTGCCGTACGCGGCTGGTATCCATAGAAACACGCTTTATGGCATCTAAAACGCGATTCTCGCTGTTTAATAAAATAATGTTACTGTATTTACCCATCATCTCAATCACCAGCGTAAACTGCTGTAAAACGCCCATTTCGTCATATGATGCAATTTCTATTTTGACGATGCGGTCAAGCCCTTCTTGCGCGAGCGATACAATGCGCCCGTTTAGCAAATGCTTGCGCAGCAACATGCAAAAATTTGGTGCTTTTTGCGGGTTTTCGCGACCGGTTTCAATGATATGCATACGGCTATCCGCTGCAGAAGCAGAGAAGAGTAGGCGTTTGCGCCCTTTGCTTGTATGCAAAAGTAGCGTAATTTCATCTTTATTTGGTTGGTATATTTTTTCGATTTTTGCTTGCGCAAGGAATTGCAATTCTTTTATTACAAGCGCAAGCGTAATGCCATCAATTGTCATAACATCCCTCGTTTCGCTATACAGTATACTTGGTTTTCTCGAAAAATGCCACTGTAGAAATATAGCAAAGTATGCTAAAATAAACTGCACTTGGAGGTAACTATATGACAAGAATAGATGGGCGCGCGTTTGATGCGCTGCGCAAAATAGAAGTAAAAAAAGATTTTATGCCAAATTCAGGCGGCTCTTGCCTCATTTCTTTTGGCAATACGCAAATAATTGTAACGGCAAACATGAACCATTCTGTACCGCCTTTTTTAGAAGGGAAAGGGCAAGGCTGGCTGACAGCAGAATATGCCATGCTTCCCGGTTCTACCAGCCCGCGCAAATGGCGGGAGCGCAGTAAGCTGGATGGACGCAGCAGTGAAATTCAGCGGCTCATTGGGCGCAGCTTGCGTTCGGTGATGGATTTTACAGCATTTGCAGATATGACGTTTACCGTCGATGCGGATGTGATTGCCGCAGATGGCGGAACGCGCACAGCAGCAATCACAGGCGGATATATTGCGCTTTCTTTGTTGGTGGAAAAGCTGCTAAAAGAAGAAGTATTGGCAAAGAACCCAATCAAAAAGCAAATTGCCGCCGTTTCGGCAGGCATTGTTGCAGGAGAGGCGCTTTTAGATTTATGTTACGCGGAAGATAGCAGAGCAGAAGCAGATATGAATTTTGTGGGCACTGCCTCCGGTGGCATTTCCGAAATTCAAATCGCAGGAGAAGCGAGAGATGTGGAAGAAAGTGAATTCTTGGCGCTTTTGGCATTGTGCCAAAAAGGGGTAAGAGAACTCATTGCAATACAGCAGGCAGTGCTGAAAGAAGCATAAATAATACAGAAAGGGATATGGTTGCATGTATCAAAACAAGAGAAAAATAAGCTTCGCCTTGATATGTCTTTTGCTGTTAACGATGTGTGTCAGTTGTCAAGCAAAAAAGCAGGATGCCTTGCCTTCGTCAATTGTAAGTGAAATACCTTCGCTGGCACCGAAAGAAAGTTTGCCGAAGAAAGATTTGCCTGAAGAAGCACTGGAAGAAGAAATAAAAATAGATGATGATTGGTTGGATCTTTATCCTGTTACAAAAGATGCTGTGTTAAACCCTGAAAGTATGACAACATATCCATTAGAGGAGTTGCGTGCCTTTTTTGGGGAGCAAACATATTTGTATTACCAACTTGGCATCGCGGAAGAAGACCCAATTGATAAAGCTGCACGCGGTATTCGGAATACCAATGTAAATTTTCCCATTGAAAACATACGGTATGTTGAGCAAACAGAAGAGCAGGAGGATAAAGATGGGGAGACGATAGATGTTGTGAAAAGGTATTACTACACGCTTTATAAAGTTGCAGAGGGAGGCTTTTTTCGTGTGTCGTGGATGGTTTTTAAAAACGCAGGGCTAATTTATCATGGCGGCGGAATCTATACGAAGAGTGAGCTGACAAGGGAGGATTTTAAAAATGTAAAAGTGGGAACAACACTTTATGATATTATGAAAATTGATCCATATCTTGATATAGGAAGTATACAAACGACGATGCCAATTTCAGAATCTGTTTCACTGTTGCAAAACGGAGAGTTAATATATATTTATTGTCTATTTAATTGGGATGCATTGGAGAGTGATGAGGAAGTTGTGTACCCCGAAGAAGTAAAAACGCCTCTAGATCAAGAAAGATATTGGCTTATTGTTGAAGAGATATCCTTATTGGATGTAAAAGATGCGCCCTGGTTTGAACTGGGGAAGATGCTCCCACAAGATATGGAATTATGCTTTGGAGCGTAAAATATAAAAGGAAAACAAATGATGCAAAAATTAATCATTGCTTCGGGAAATCCGGGGAAACTCAGAGAAATGAAAGCCATTTTGGGCGATTATTATGATGAAATTCTATCCATGCAAGAAGCAGGCGTTGCTGTAGATGTTGTGGAAGATGGCGAAACGTTTCTGGAAAACGCGCGAAAAAAAGCAGTGGAAATCAGCTTGCTTGTAGATGCTGATGTGGTTTCAGATGATTCCGGGCTTAGCGTAGTGGGCCTTGGCGGGCGCCCGGGTGTATATTCTGCCCGTTATTCCGCTGCCGGAACGGATGAAGCCAATAATGAAAAATTGATATGCGAGGTAACGCCGCTTTCAGAGGAAAAAAGAGCTGCCTCTTATATTTGCGCCATTGTTTTGGCGCGCAAAGGAGAAGTTATTTTTGAGGGCGAAGGTACTTGCGACGGGAAGATTATATTAGAACCGCGCGGCGCAGGCAGGTTTGGGTATGATCCTTATTTTTATTTGGAAGAATACGGGATCACATTCGCAGAAATGGATCCCAATAAGAAGAACAAAATCAGCCATCGCGCCCGTGCCTTGCAAAAGCTGGAAGCCTTCGTAGAGCAGGAGCGTAAATGAAAAAGCTGCTCGTTTTATCTGATCCCCATAATAACAAAGCGCCGCTGAGGCGTGTGATTATGCAGCATGCAAAGGAAATGGATTATATTGTGCATTTGGGAGATCATGATCTGGATATGCGCGACATGCCCACTGCAGACGCTGAGATAATCTTGGTAAAAGGGAATAGTGATTTTGGAAGAGAGACGCCGCTGCATGCGCTTCATATGATAGAAGGGTATCGTTTTTTATGCACCCACGGGCATAAGGAACGAGTAAAAACGTCGCTTTTGCCGCTGACGCTTTTGGGGCAGGAACAAGAGGCAGATGTTGTTTTGTTTGGGCATACCCATATGCCGTATAACGCCTATGAAGGAGGCATGCTCCTTTTTAATCCGGGCAGCATTGGTGCGCCGCGGCAGAGGCAGGCCTCTTACGGAATGATAACCGTGGATAAAGAAGAAGGAATTGATGCAACCGTTTTTTTGATATAATCGGGGTTGACAAAAAGAAATCTTCGTAGTATATTGATGCAAAATAAGATATGTGTAAGACAAGGATTGCGAAAGAGTACTAAGAAAAGGCTTTCAAGAGAGTTTTCGGTTGGTGTGAGAAAACAAAGCGCTGCTTAGGAATACACGCATGAGTCGCCTGCCAAAAGGAATTTATTCTGAGTAGATCAGGTCGGGGTTTCGCCCGTTATAGCGGTAGAGTATACGTTTTCTCTTGTAAGAAAGCCGTACTTGAAAAGGCTGGTATCGTGAGGTATCAGTGAACTGAGGTGGTAACACGGGATTTTGGCGCTCGTCCTCTGCAAAAGCAGGGGAGGCGCTTTTTTGTTTCTCCCACAAGCGAAAGGTACGCCAAAAGTATTTTTAATTGTAGAAGGAGAAAACAAATGAACGAAATCAAATTTTTTAGCGGTGAACAAATTCCTCTTGAGATGCATAAAGTGCGCATTGTCCAAAAGCTGAATCTACCACCGGTGGAGCGGCGCAAAGAAGCCATGGAAGAGGCGGGCAACAATACCTTTTTATTAAAAAACGAAGATGTTTACTTGGATATGTTAACCGATAGTGGTGTAAATGCCATGAGCGATCAGCAACTTGCAGCCATGATGGTGGCGGATGATAGTTACGCCGGAAGCACTACGTTTACACGACTGGAAAATAAAGTGCATGAAATTTTTGGAACAAACCATTTTTTGCCCGCGCATCAAGGGCGCGCTTGCGAGAATATTTTGTCGGTAACATTTGTCAGCGAAGGGGATGTTGTCCCCATGAACTTTCACTTTACAACAACCAAAGCGCATATCACAAGATGTGGCGGGACAGTGGAAGAGCTTATCATTGATGAAGGGCTAAAGCCTACGAGCGATTTTCCGTTCAAGGGAAATTTTAATCTTGAAAAGCTGGAAGCGCTGATAAAAGAAGTGGGAAGCGATAAAATTCCTTTTGTGCGCTTAGAAGCAGGCACAAACCTCATTGGTGGGCAACCGTTTTCTCTGGAAAATGCTTGCGCGGTATCGGATATTTGTAAGAAGCATGGCATTATGACTGTGCTGGATGCCAGCTTGCTGCAAGATAATTTATACTTTATCAAAGCGCGAGAAGCGGCATGCAAGGATAGGAGCATTCGCGAAATCACAAAAGCATTGGCGGAAAGAATGGATATCATCTACTTCTCGGCCAGAAAATTAGGCTTTGCCCGTGGCGGCGGGATTTGTATGCGCGATAAAGCGCTGTTCGATCAAATGAAAGAGCTGGTTCCCATGTTTGAAGGATTTTTAACGTATGGTGGTATGAGCGTACGGGAAATGGAAGCCATGGCCGTTGGGCTGGAAGAGACGATGGATGAAGATGTCATTTCCCAAGGGCCTAAGTTTATCGCATACATGGCAGAAGAATTGATGAAAAATGGTGTACCCGTGGTAACACCGCCCGGTGGGCTGGGATGTCACTTAAATGCCATGGAATTTTTGCCGCATCTGGCGCAAACAGAATACCCGGCAGGCGCGCTTGCCGCAGCGGTTTACATTGCAAGTGGCGTAAGAGGCATGGAGCGTGGTACAATGAGCGAGCAGAGAAATCCGGATGGCAGCGAGCCACTGGCGGAAGTAGAGCTTTTGCGCCTTGCTATGCCAAGAAGGGTGTTTACCCTCTCGCAAGTGCGCTATGCCATTGATCGCATTACATGGCTGCACAAAAACAAAGACCTTATTGGTGGGTTAAAGTTCTATGATGAACCGGCAAGTTTGCGCTTTTTCTTAGGTAAGCTGGCGCCCACTTCGGATTGGCAAGGAAAGCTTGTTCAGGCATTCCGCGCAGAGTTTGGAGAAAGCCTGTAACAAAAGGAGTGCTATGGGGACGATCGTAAACGCTGCTGCCGTACTCATCGGCGGTAGCATTGGTTTATTTGCAAAAAAGATAATCAAGCCGGATTTAGAAGAATTCATCCGGAAAATTTTGGGCTTTTGCGTTATGCTGATTGGTGTTTTTGGGATTTTCACGGCCATGGCAACGGTGGGCGAAAACGGAAAACTCGCAACAGACGGCATGATGCTGCTTATTATTTCGCTTGTCTTAGGTGGAACAGCAGGGTGTTTATTAAAAATCGAGGCACATTTAGCAGGATTTGGGGATTTTTTGGAGAAGAAGATAAAGGTGAAAAATTTCTCCGAAGGGTTCATTGCCGCTTCCATGCTTTTTTGTGCAGGAGCGATGACGATTCTGGGCAGCATGCAAGATGGGCTTGCGGGAGATGCCAGCTTGCTTTATGTAAAAGCATTGCTAGATGGAATCAGCGCGCTTTTACTGGCCAGTACAATGGGCGGTGGCGTTTTATTCTCGGTGATTACGATTTTGGTATACCAAGGTGGGCTAACGCTGGCAGCAGGGCTACTGGCGTCGGTAATGTCGGAGATTTTGATGGATCGATTGAGCATGGTAGGGTATGCGATTGTGGCGTGCATTGGCATGAATCTTGCAGAAATCACAACGATAAAAACTGCAGATTTACTGCCGGCGCTGCTCATTCCGATTCTTTACACAATTTTGTTCTGAATCATTTCAACATGAAAGGAGTCTATCATGAAAGACGACAAAAAGAAAAAGGACATGCAAAAAGAGGAAAATTTATACGGATACGATATTGAGGATGTGGCTTCGGCTTCTGATTATACCGGGTTAATCCCTTCTGCGGTTGTAGATAAAGCGGAAGCAGATGCTTATTCAGAAATGTCCGGCGTTGCAAAGCAAGTACCGGCGGAAGATTTGGTGGATGTAGAAAAGAAAGAAGAGAAGTAAGGGTTCAAGATGAACCATCTACGGACAATTCTGCTTTTCCCGCAATTTGAAAATATGCATGAAATTTATGCGCTGCGAAAAGCATATGATCCGCTTTTTGATAAGATTGCGCCACATATAACGTTGGTATTTCCTTTTGAAAGCGCGTATAAAAAAGAAGAAATAGAAGTGTTGCTTGCGAAGCAATTAAAAGAAGTAACGCCCTTTTCTGTTACGTTGCAAGGGCTTTCCGTTGCAAATGAATATCTATTTCTAAACGTTACGAGCGGAGAAAGGCAAATCATATCACTGCACGAGACTCTTTATACAGGCATCCTGCAAAAACATCGGCATCCTAGATTTGCTTATGTACCGCATATGACAATCGGGCGGTTTGAAACGGCGGCGCAGGCGCAGCAAGCGTATGAAAAGGAGCAGGAGAAAAGTGAACATCTTTTCTTTTCTGGCATGATTACGCATGTGTATGTGGAAACCATTGGAGCGCATGAAGCATCAAGCATTGAAATAGCATATAAACTTTAGATAACTTCGCTTTTACTTTTCAAGCGAAGTTATTTCTTTACCTTTCTTGCCTTTCTTGCCAGCGCGCAGATCAGGCAGTATAATATGCGCATCATGCAAATGAAAAGGAGAAATGATGCTGGAATATAGATATGATGTACAATTATTGATTGATGGACAAGGGCTAAGTGAAGAGGAGATCAGAGCTTATTTTATTGCCAATTTTGATGGAGATTCTCTCTTGGCGGTGGGGGATGCGCAGTTGATGAAAATTCATTTCCACACAAACGCGCCATGGGAAATCCTTGCGTATTGTGCTTCGCTGGGTGAAATATATGATATCGTGGTAGAAGATATGGATCGACAGGCAAGGGGCTTACAAGGTTAAAGAGATTAAGTAAGCAGCATATCCTTTCTAGAATATGCTGCTTTTTTATATCTCCAAATGCGACGAGGAAAAAAGACTTCTTGCTCCAAATTGGGTATAATAAAGGCGGAGGTTATATATGGATTTTTCCCGCGTAGATCATTTTTGGGCGCATACCTTTTTTGGTTGTGATATGGGTGCGTTTCAGAGCAAAGAAAATATCGTTTGTCCGCATCAATATTTGCAAGGATATGCTGGTGCATTTATTTTGCATGTATATGAGAAATATGTTTTTTCTGTACCCCAAAAATATTTGAAGCGCTTTCAAAAAATTGCAGCACAGGAAGCAGATATTTTTGATGAGACAGTGCTTTCGCATGATTTGAAAACCTTTCAGTATATTGGGCCTTGCTGGCTTGGATATGCAAACAAAGCACCAAAAGAAACAAAAGATGATTCTTCTATTTCCATAGAAGCGCCATCTGCAATCAAACAAGCGCTCAATGCTTTAAAAGAAAGCTGCAGCGCAGATGATTGGGCAAATAGTGGGATAGATGAAAATTCTATTGCTGTTGCGGTAAAATATCATGGCGATAAAATAGTAGCAGCGGCAGATTATCATATGTGGGGCGAAGCGGTAGCACACATTGGGATCATTACACACCCTGCTTTTCGCGGAAAAGGTTATGCAAAAGAAGCATTGCGCGCCATCACAAGAGAGATTTTGCAAAAAGGATTGCTGCCCCAGTATCGTACGCTCCTTGCAAATAAAGCGGCGCGAAACGTTGCAGAGGCTTATGGCTTTCAAGGATATGGAACGCATATTTCGCTACGCTTGCCCTAAATAAAAATTTTTCCAAAAAGAGCTTGACTCTACCATTGTGTCAGACTGTAAACTAAAGATAAGTTAGAAATGCGCATCTTTTAACGGAGGAAATATGTTTAAAATCGGAGACTTTTCAAGGCTATCAAATGTGAGTGTGCGGATGTTGCGCCATTACGAAAAATTAGGGTTGTTATTGCCGGAAAAAGTAGATGCTTTTAGCGGCTATCGCTATTATAGCGCAGCACAACTGGAGAAAATCGGCAAAATTGAAAAACTAAAATCCTTGGGTTTTTCTCTTGCGGTGGTAGGGAAAATGCTGGAAGAGGCAGATCTGGAAATGTTTTTTGAAATGCGCAAGCAGGAGCTGCAAGAAGAACTGGCTAGAATTTCCGCACAAGCCAACATGTTAGATAGCATCAAACAAATTTTAAGTGAGGATGCAACGATGATGAACTACCATGTCAATGTAAAAGAGATACCGGCGCGTTATGTGATGAGCGCCAGAAAAGTAATCCCCAGCTATCAAGAAGAAGGAATGTTATGGAATATCCTTTATGGGGAATATCAAAAGCAAGGGGTCAGCTTTGATGAGAGTGGGCCCGGAATGGCCATCTTTCATGACAAAGAGTACAAAGAGCAAAATGTAGATGTAGAAGTACAAAGCGCAATAAAAGGAGCGTCGGGTGATTACGCGGATACGCAAGCAGTGAAATTCTATCTTGCGCCGGCAGTGCAAGTTGCCTCAGTTACATTCCGCGGCAGTTATGACCAAATGCCAAGCGTAAGTGAAGCGCTGGCGAAATGGATTGAAGACAATGGCTATGCCATAAATGGACTGATGATGAACATCTATCATGTTTCGCCGGGGCAAGATCCAAATCCTGAAAACTGGGTAACAGAAGCTTGTATTGCAGTGGAAAAGAAATAAGGCTTGGTATATGATAAAAGAGGCAGGCGAGAACTGCCTCTTTCTGCATCAGAAAAGAGGGGAAATAGTAAATATGTCGTTATACATCAATGTAACAGAAGAAAATTTGGAAGAAGCGCATTTATGCTGCGCCATTGGCGATAAAAAGCACGCAGCTGGTGTTGCTGCGAAAAAGGAATGGATGAAAATGCGGTTGAAAGAGGGGCATGTATTTCGAAAACTGGATGTCCGCGGCAAGGTTTTTATTGAATATGCACCGCTCACATACGCTTGGGTACCGGTAATAGGCGAAAATTATATGTTTATCTATTGCTTTTGGGTGGCAGGCAGCTATAAAGAAAAAGGGCATGGCAAAGCGCTTTTGGAATATTGCATTGCAGATGCAAAAGCGCAGGGGAAATCGGGCGTTTGCGTGATCAGCAGCGCGAAGAAAAAGCCTTTTTTATCAGATAAAAAGTATTTGGCACGATATGGTTTTGAAACGGTAGACGAAGTTGGCGATGGTTATGAGCTGTTAGCGCTTTCCTTTGATGGGAGCGTTCCCAAATTTGCGGATTCTGTGCGACTTGGCGAAATAAAAAATAAGGCGTTGACAATTTATTATAGCCCGCAGTGCCCTTATATTCCAAATTGCATCAAAGAAATTGAAAGCTATGCAAACGAAAATAAAATTCCACTTTCCCTTATTCCGGTAGATACGCTGGAAAAGGCAAAAGCAGTGCCGGCGTTATTCAATAACTGGGCGGTTTTCTATGAAGGAAAATTCAAGACAGTGCATTTATTAAATGCAAATCAGTTGAAAAAATTGCTGGCAACGCAAGAATAATATCATTAAAAATGATTGATATATCAAATAAATAAATCCATAACAGCGTATAATACAGCTTTTCCTGATAGTATAACGCGCGCACCCGATACGCTGCAATAAAGCGTGCCGCCACGTTTTGAGGCTTGGCGTGCGATGATTTTTTCTTTGCCCAGCTGATTCGCCCAAAACGGTGCAATATGACAATGCCCGGAGCCGCAAACAGGATCTTCATCAACGCCCAGTTTGGGCGCGAATGAACGAGAAACGCAATCATAATCTTTGCTCTTGGCAGTTACATGAAGAATTGCGCCTTCTAAATTGCGTATTTTCTGCAAATCGGGGGAGAGAGAATGAATGATATCTTCATGCTCCATAATGCAGAGCAAATCTCTTGCCAAATAAGCGGCTGTCGGCGTAGCGCCCAATGCAGATATCATCTGCTTTGTTACAGGAACTTCTTTTAATGCATAAGCGGGAAAACGCATTTCATAAAAATCATTGTTTTTGGTAACAGAAAGCGTTCCGCTGGCAGTGTGAAAGTGAATTGTCTGGCTGGAAGGTGCATAAAACCGATGGATAATATAAGCAGTTGCTAGCGTTGCATGCCCGCATAAATCAATTTCTTCTGTGGGCGTAAACCAACGCAAGCGGTAATCTGCGCCTTCCTTTACGGCAAAAGCGGTTTCGGATAAATTGTTTTCCATTGCAATTTGCTGCATCAACGCATCAGAAAGCCAACGCTCTAAAATGCAAACAGCAGCAGGGTTTCCTTCAAATAACTTTTCAGCAAATGCATCAACGATATAACATTTCATGTTTACACCTCATGTTTCGTAAAAATAGTATAACAAAAGCGAGGGAAAAGTAAAACAGATACTTGTTTGTAAAGGAATAACGCGTTAATTTTGGAATAAAAAAAGAGCCCTGCAGCTGCAAGGCTCTTTTTATGTTAGCTAAGTTCCGCTTAATATACCTTTCTTGGTACATAAGTAGTATGTAGAATTTCATGCGCTTTATGGCTGCCGGGCTCGCCCAAGAAGGATGCATAAATTTCTTTGACCACAGGGTTCTCATGGCTCTTCCGCAAAGTCATACCTTCATCTTGGTTATAAAGCCCGCTGGCTCTTTTCGCTTTTAAATCAGTGAAGTTTCGAACATAACCCGGTTGATAAGGTTGGCCGCCGCCATTGACGCAGCCGCCCGGGCATGCCATTACTTCAATGAAATGATAATCCTTTTCGCCGGATTTAATCATATCTAAGAGTTTTTTCGCGTTGTTCAAGCCGGAAGTAACTGCAACGCGTACTTTCGTACCGTTTAGCTCATATTCCGCTTCTTTGATGCCTTCTGTTCCACGGACATCGCAGAATTCAACTTGCTCCAACGGTTTTCCGGTAACGGTTTCTGCGACGGTTCTAAGCGCAGCTTCCATAACTCCGCCTGTTGCGCCGAAGATAGCGCCTGCGCCGGAGGCAACGCCGAATGCCGGGTCAAAAGCCTCTTCCGGCAAATCTTCAAATACAATACCGGCCTGCTTAATCATATCGGCAAGTTCGCGCGTGGTGAGAGAAACATCCACATCTTGATAACCGGAAGCGTTTTCATCTTCTCGTTTGATTTCAAATTTCTTTGCTGTACAAGGCATAATGCTGACAACATAAATGTCTTTCGGGTCAATGCCTTCTTTTTCTGCATAATATGTTTTCATGAGCGCGCCATACATTTGCTGCGGTGATTTGCAGCTGGAAAGGTTGGCGATCATATCGGGATAATAATGCTCGCAGAATTTAATCCAACCGGGGGAGCAAGAAGTAATGAGCGGCAGAGGTCCGTTTCCGTTTAGACGGTTTAAGAACTCTGTGCCTTCTTCCATGATGGTCATATCCGCTGCAGTATCTACGTCAAACACACGGTCAAACCCTAAGCGGCGCAACGAAGCGGCGAGCTTGCCTTCAACGTTTGTCCCAATGGGCATCCCAAAAGATTCGCCCAGTTGTACGCGAATGGAAGGTGCCGGCGCGACAACGACGAATTTGCTTTCATCTGCCAACGCACGCCATACTTTTGGTGTATCGTCTTTTTCTGTCAACGCACCGGTGGGGCAAACAGCAATGCATTGCCCGCAATAGACGCAAGAAGTAGAATCAAGCGGCATATCGAATTGGCTGCCCACATGGGTTTCAAAGCCACGATCGTTTGTGCCGATTACGCCGGTAAATTGATTTTGTCTGCAAACAGCAACGCATCTGCGACAGAGGATACATTTTGAATTATCGCGTACGAGATGCGGCGCAGAATCTTCAATTTGCGGGCTAAGATCTTCTGAGCCGACAAATTTCTTTTGGTCTACATTATAGTCCAAAGAAAGTTGCTGCAATTCGCAAGAAAGGTTTCTTTTGCAAGAAAGACAATCCATGCGGTGGTTGGATAAAATGAGCTCTAACGTCATTTTTCTGGATGCACGCAGTGCCGGTGTGTTTGTATAGATTTCCATGCCGTCTGCAACGGGATGAACGCAAGCTGCTGCAAAAGCGCGCGCGCCTTTTATTTCTACAACACACATACGGCATGCACCGATGGCGTTAATTTCTTTTAGGTAACATAATGTCGGAATACGAATGCCAGCAGAATTGGCCGCTTCTAAAATCGTCGCATCTGCAGGTGCTTCTATTTCAATTCCGTTTATCGTTAATTTTACGGTTTCCATATATTATTTGCCTCCTGCTTAATTCTTTACGATAGCGCCAAAGTTACATTTCTCAATGCAGGCACCACATTTGATACACTTGGAACGGTCGATGACATGCGGGCTTCTTGCTTTTCCGGAAATTGCATTCACCGGGCAAACTCTTGCGCAAGCGGTACAGCCGACACATTTTTCTGATAAAATTTCGTATGAGAGCAAATCTTTGCAGACGCCTGCTGCGCAATGTTTATTGACAACATGGTCTAAATACTCATTTTTAAAATAGTGTAGGGTAGAGAGCACCGGGTTTGGCGCTGTTTGCCCCAGCCCGCAAAGAGAATTTGCTTTAATATGCTCGCAAAGCTCTTCCATTTTATCAAGATCCTCAAGTGTTGCTTCGCCGGTTGTGATTTTATCAAGCATTTCGTAAAGGCGCTTGGTTCCAATACGGCAGGGTGCGCACTTCCCGCAGCTTTCATCTACTGTAAAGCCAAGGAAGAATTTGGCGATGTCTACCATACAGTTATCTTCATCCATAACGATAAGCCCGCCGGAACCCATCATAGAACCGATGGAAATCAGGTTGTCGTAATCAATGGGAATATCAATATGCTCCGCAGGGATACAACCGCCGGAGGGGCCGCCTGTTTGCGCTGCTTTGAATTTCTTGCCGTCAGGAATCCCGCCGCCAATCTCTTCGACAACTTCACGAAGTGTTGTGCCCATGGGGATTTCCACAAGCCCGGTGTTCTTAATTTTTCCGCCCAAAGCAAAAACCTTTGTGCCTTTTGATTTTTCTGTGCCCATGGAAGAAAACCAATCTGCACCGTTTAAAAGAATTTGCGGAATATTTGCGTAGGTTTCTACGTTATTTAAAATTGTGGGTTTGCCAAACAGCCCTTTGACAGCAGGGAAGGGAGGTCTTGGGCGAGGCTCTCCGCGGTGTCCTTCAATGGAAGTCATGAGCGCTGTTTCTTCGCCGCAGACAAATGCGCCGGCGCCAAGACGAATGTCAAGGTCAAAATTAAAGCCGGAGCCTAAAATATCTTTGCCCAGTAAGTTTAATTCCCGCGCTTGATCAATGGCGATTTGCAAACGATTTACCGCAATGGGGTATTCCGCCCGCACATATACATAACCCTGCTCTGCGCCAATGGCATAACCTGCAATGGCCATGGCTTCAATCAAAACATGGGGATCACCTTCTAAAATGGAACGATCCATAAATGCGCCCGGATCACCTTCGTCTGCGTTACAGCAAACGTATTTGATGCCCTTTGGCTGCGCTGCCGCAAAAGACCATTTTACGCCGGTGGGGAAGCCTGCGCCGCCGCGTCCGCGTAAGCCGGATTCTTTTAAGGTATCAATCACGCTTTCGGGCGTCATTTCCGTCAACGCTTTACCAAGCGCTTGATAACCTTCGTAAGCAATGTATTCGTTAATATCTTCTGGGTCAATTACGCCGCAGTTTCTAAGCGCAACACGTTTTTGTTTTTTATAAAACTCTGTATTGTCTAGAGATTCAATGACATCATCATGTACAGAATCTTCATAGAGCAATCTTGTTACGATACGCCCTTTTAGAATGTGTTCATCCATGATTTCCATGGCATCATCCGCGGTTACGCGGGAATAGAACACGCCTTCCGGGTATACGATAACAACCGGTCCGTTTGCACAAAGCCCAAAACAGCCTGTTTGTACAACACGCACCTCTTCCATCAAATCGTTTTTGGCGATTTCTTCTTCAAAAATTGAAATGAGTCTCTCGCTGCCGGAGGAAGTACAACCTGTACCACCGCAAACGAGTATGTGTGAACGATACATAATTTTCCCTCCTCTTATTGCGCTGCGGCGCCAATGGTGTATTCAGAAACAGGATGGCCGTTTACAATATGGTCTACAACGACGCGCACTGCTTTTTCCGGGGTCATATCGACATAAGTTACTTTCTCTTTGCCGGGCACATAAACTTCCACAACGGGTTCGTATTGACAAATCCCGATGCAGCCGGTTTGTGCAACTGTAATGTTGTGTAGGCCACGCTTTGCAACTTCTTCAGAAAAAGCTGATAATACAGGCCTTGCGCCTGCTGCGATGCCGCAGGTTGCCATGCCCACAACGATACGAATATTTTCGGGTGCATCTGCACGGACACCCATTTCCTGCTTCATTTTGTCCCGTAATGCTTGTAATTCCGCTAAACTCTTCATATTTCCTCCATATTTATTGATTCAATATTGTCTTGTTCGTAAAGTGCATCCACATATTGCGCGATATAGTCATATACAAATTGCATGACTTGCGGCGTGCTGAGAGGGATTCCGTCAAGCGTGTCAGAGAACATTTTGGTTGTGACGGTAAAGCTATCTTGGTCAAACCGCTGTGTATATGTAATCATGGTTTCTTCATTTAGACAGATTAGCTGAGAAATTGTTTCCGCAATATTCCCAAGCGGCATTCTATCTATATGAGACCGTATAAATACGGCAATTACCTCTGTGCCCACGCCCAGCGTGGAGCGAATTTCAAAAGACCCGCCTGTCATCTCTGCTGCCATTTTGTAAAAAGGAATGCCCAGACCAACTTTGCGTGTGTTGCGTGTTGTGAAAAACGGATCTGTTACACTTTTTACTTGCGCTTCACTCATACCGCTGCCATTATCGCGAATGATGACGCTTAGGCTATCGCTTTTCGTATTCTCATCTA
Source organism: Christensenellaceae bacterium (assembly GCA_050952565.1). Lineage (GTDB taxonomy): Bacteria > Bacillota > Clostridia > Christensenellales > Christensenellaceae > QANA01. Next base: position 308,294 of record JBMNLE010000002.1, on the reverse strand, counting down.
TCACAATTTCAATTTTCGTTGCGCCGGCGCGCAGAGAATTTTGTGTGATATCAAGGATATTTAAGGATAGCTCTTGCATGCTTAATTTCCTTTATACTTTGCAATAATAGAATCTACATCGTCTAATGCAACACGGCCATATACATCTTCGTTGACCATAACAACAGGCGCTAGACCGCACGCACCGATACAACGGCAAGCTTCAAGGGAAAATTGCCCATCAGCGCTTACTTCGCCTTCTTCAATCCCAAGGCAGCTTGCAAGACGATCAAAAAGATCTCCGGCGCCTTTTACATAACATGCTGTACCAAGGCAAACGGAGAACACATATTTTCCTTTGGGATTGAGTGAAAATTGAGAATAGAAAGTAACAACGCCATAAACTTCTTCAATGGGAATTTCCAGTTCTCTTGCAACAATGGTTTGTACCTCAATGGGCAAATAACCATAAATCTCCTGTGCCTCTTGCAAAATAGGCATGAGCGCACCTTGCTGCTCTTTTAAGCCGGCAATTGCTTTTAGTAGCTTATCTTCTTGCTCAGGTGTGCCGGTAAAAGGAACGGTTGTCTTACTGTTTTGCATATACATTTAACTCCTTAAAAAATATATCACAATCACATATATAATATGTATGTTGGGCAAGCAAAAAATGAAATTTTGCACGCAAAAAAGATTGCATTTTATGCCCACGTACTTATCATATCAGAAAATTTTTTGAAAATCTATAGAGCTTGAAAAGTTTTTAGATAATTCATTACTTATTTCACAAAGTCGTGTATAATAAAGGTAAGAAATTCTCATTTGGGGATACGATATTTGGAGGTAGGAATGACAGTTCAGGAAATTAAAAATATTTTAGAAGCGGAAATTTGCAGCAGAGAAGATATGCTTGGCCGTGAAGTCCATACAGCTTGTGGCAGTGATATGATGAGTGATGTACTGGCGTATGTAAAAGACCAATCGGTGCTGCTGAGCGGGACGGTAAATCCGCAGGTGATTCGCACGGCGGAAATGATGGATATGGTTTGTATTGTTTTTGTCCGCGGGAAACAGCCTACGCCTGAGATGCTGGAGCTTGCCGCGGATAAAGATATTTGCGTGCTTTCCACAAAATACCCAATGTTTACTGCTTGCGGTAAATTATATGAAAAAGGATTGCGCGGAGGAGGAGAGTGTGAATGGCAAAGCCACTCGTCCTAACCTATCATGTACCGGGAGATGATTTCTCGTGGGCGGGCGAGGCTTCCGGGCAAGTGAAAAATACATTAAAACAATTGGGCTTTCCGGCAGATGTTGTGCGTAGAGTGGCAATTTCTCTTTATGAAGGAGAGATTAATATGGTCATTCATGCAGGCGGTGGTGATATAACAGTGGAGATTTTTGCGGATCATGTTACGCTTTGCTTGCAAGACAAAGGACCGGGCATAGCAGATGTTTCGTTGGCCATGAAGGCAGGGTTTTCTACCGCACCTGAGCATGTTAGAGATCTTGGGTTTGGCGCAGGCATGGGGCTGCCCAACATGGAAAAGTATACAGATGCCATTGAAGTGGATAGCGTTGTGGGCGAAGGCACAACGGTCAAGATGCTTGTAAAGAACCAAACAGAGGCATAGTAGTTTCGTTTTAGAAGAGAAGATCATAGAAATAGTAATAGCAATAGAAAATAATAGGTAGTAGAAGAGAGAAGAGTCGAAATGGAAAAATTACATTCCGTTACACTAGATCGAGATTTATGTAAAGGATGTACTAACTGTATCAAGCGTTGCCCGACAGAAGCAATTCGCGTCCGCAAAGGGAAAGCAGAAATTCTTCTGGGGCGTTGTATTGATTGCGGGGAATGTATTCGCGTATGCCCGCATCATGCAAAGCGCGCTGTTTATGATACGCTAAGCATTCTAAAAAACTATAAATATACCATCGCGCTTCCCGCGCCTTCTTTGTTCGGGCAATTTCCGGATCTTGAGCATGTGGATGTATTGTTGCGCGCGCTCATTACCGTAGGGTTTGATGAAGTGTATGAGGTGGCGAAAGCGGCGGAGATTGTTTCTGACGCCACGCGAAAGTACATGGCAGAGGAAGAGGGGCTAAAAAAGCCAATCATCAGTTCTGCTTGCCCTACCATTACGCGGTTGATACAAATTCGTTTCCCTAATTTGATTGACCATATTTTGCCGCTCATTACGCCGGCAGAGCTGGCCGCCAAAAACGCAAAAAAGGAAGCAGCAGCGCGTACCGGCTTAAAAGAAGAAGAAATCGGAGCAATTTTTATTTCTCCTTGCCCTGCGAAAGTAACAACAATCAATAATCCCATCGGCATTGAAAAGAGCCATCTGGATGGTGCCATTGCCATCAAAGAACTTTATCCCGTTCTGCTGGCAGTGATGAAAAAGGAAGATGCAAAAAAAATAAAAACCGAAGCAGGTATCATTGGCTTTGGTTGGGGCAGCAGCGGCGGTGAAGCAACGGCAACGGAAGATGATAGTTATTTGGCAGCGGATGGCATTGAAAACTGCATTCGCGTACTAGAAGATTTGGAAGATGAAAAATTTGGCGTGGATTTTGTAGAGCTAAATGCCTGCCCGGGCGGTTGTGTGGGCGGGGTCTTGGCTGTGGAAAATCCTTTTATTGCCATGGTAAAAATCAAGTTCCTGCGGGAAGGGCTGCCGGTGATGCAAAATATCTTGCAGAGCGGACAAGAAAAAAAAAGCCTCCTTTGGAACAGAACAGTAGAATACCAGCCTGTCATGGAGCTGGATCATGATATTGCAACGGCGATGGAAAAGTTGAGTGAAATTGAAGCCATTACAGCAGAGCTAAAAGGGCTTGATTGTGGTTCTTGCGGTTCGCCCTCTTGCCGCGCTTTTGCAGAAGATATTGTAAAAGGGGAGTCACAAAAAGAGGATTGTATTTTCGTACTCCGTGAATCCATGCATGATATTGCGCAGAAACTGGCGCAACTAAGCAGCTTAGAAGAAGGAGCAGAGTAATATATGAAGGTAAATGCATTAAGCGAAGTATTTACGCCACTGACTGATGCCACAGAAGAAGCGCTTGCAAAAGAAATCAAATCCGTTTTTTGCTGTGATCTCTTGAGTTTTGTCATGGGGCGCGCAAAAGCAGAATCCGCTTGGGTTACGGTGATGGGCAATGTGAACGCCATTGCAGTGGCGACGCTGGCGGATATTTCTTGTATCGTCTTGGCGGAAAATGTTGCGCCGGATGAAGCGATGATTGTGCGGGCGCAGTCAGAAGATATTGCATTATATAAAAGTGAAATGCCGATTTTTGAAGCAGCAAAAGCAATTGATGCGCTTTTAGAGGCATAACACATGTATTATGATTTACATATTCATTCTGCGCTTTCTCCTTGCGGCGATAATGATATGACAATTCATAATATTCTAAATATGGCGAAGCTAAAAGAGCTTGACGCGGTGGCGCTGACAGATCATAATAGCTGCCGGAACACGCCGGCGTTTTTACACGTCGCAAAAGAGATAGGAATCACGGCCCTTGCAGGGATGGAAATCAATACAGCAGAAGAAGTACATGCTGTTTGCCTTTTTCCCGCTTTGGAGGATGCGCTTTTATTTGATGCGTATGTATATGAACGCTTGCCTGCCATCAAAAATGATCCTGCGATTTTTGGCGAACAGCGGATTTTGAATGAAAAAGATGAAATCATCGGCTATGAAGAAAAGCTACTGGTCAATGCAACAGAAATTTCATTTTTTGAATTGCATGATTTGGTGAGAAAATACAATGGCATTTACTTTCCGGCGCATATTGACCGTGCATCTTTTAGTTTGCTTTCCAATTTGGGAATGGTGCCGGAAGATGTTTTGATGGATGCTTATGAATTAAGCGATCTTACAAAAAAAGAAGCGATTGTAGAACAGAACAAATCGCTTCAAGATTTACCGTTGATGGTGAATTCAGATGCCCATTATTTATGGGACATCGCCGAGCCGGTACAACAGTTATCGGCTGAAATAAAAGAGAAGTTAAAGCTTTTATAACGTTATAAAAGCTTACGGGATAAATTGCTCTACGAGGATACCTGATTCGTCGAGCAGGGTTTTTGAAAAATCATCAGGATAGGGCTGCAGGTATACCAGCCGCGCAATGCCGCTATTGACAATGATTTTTGTACAAATCGCACAGGGATAGTGCGTACAATAAAGCGTTGCGCCTTCAATGGAAACGCCGATTTTAGCAGCTTGAATGATGGCGTTTTGCTCGGCATGAATGGCGTAGCAAAGCTCATGATGCGTGCCCGAAGCAATATTGTTTTTGATGCGCAGGCATTCGCCCTTTTCGTTGCAGCTTTTTACGCCGGCAGGGGCGCCGTTATAGCCTGTTGTCAAAATCCGCTTATTGCGGACGATAATCGCGCCCACATGGCGGTCTTCTTTGAAGCAGCTAGACCATGTGCCGATTGTCTCGGCGAGTTCAATAAAACGCTTATCCCATTTATCCATAATAATAAGCCCTCTTTTTGATATTTTATTTAGCATATCATAAGAGGTGCGCCAGATGCAATGAAAAATAAAACGCCTGAGGTTACAAAAGATGTAAAATATGATATGATTACGGGTGTTTGCAGAAAAAGAAAAGAGGAAAACGATTGAATAGTACAAGCAACGAGACACAACAGAAAACAGAGAACAACAGTAACAAAAAACAACAGAATAATACGAACAAGAATAACAATAACAACAACCGAAATAGAGCGGCGCGGAATCGACGCCCGCGCAACGCCAAAAAGCAGACGCTAAAGATCATCCCGCTGGGGGGGATTGGCGAAATCGGCAAGAACATGACGGTCATCGAATATGGCAATGATATTGTAGTTGTCGATTGTGGGCTCATGTTTCCCAGCGATGAAATGCTGGGGGTAGATTATGTCATTCCCGATACAACTTATTTGGAAGAAAACAAAGAAAAGATAAAAGCGTTCGTCTTTACCCATGGGCATGAAGATCATATTGGCGCAACGCCATATGTACTGCCCCAGTTTCCTGTTCCGGTTTACGGGACACGGCTTACGCTCTCGCTCATTGAATTGAAGCTGGCGGAGCATCGGGTGAAAAGCGGGAAATTAAATAAGGTGGATCCGGGCACAAAAGTAAAATGCGGCGTATTTGAAGTGGAATTTATAAAAGTCAGCCATAGCATTGATGATGCGGTTGGGCTGGCCATTAAAACACCGGCAGGCGTGTTGGTGCATACAGGAGATTTCAAGGTGGATTTCACGCCCATTGACGGAAAAACAATTGATATTAGCCGGTTTACACAACTGGGCGATGAAGGCGTTTTAGCGCTCATGTCAGATAGCACCAACGCAGAAAACCCCGGCTATACCATTTCCGAGCGCAGCGTAGGGGAGAGTTTTGAAAAGTATTTCGCCGATGCAAAGGGGCGGATTATTGTAGCAACATTTGCTTCTAACATACATCGCTTACAGCAGGTCGTCGATGTGGCGAAAAAATACAACCGCAAGGTTTGCCTCTCCGGCAGGAGTATGTTCCGCATTACAGATGTGGCGAAAGAGCTGGGGTATTTAGACATTCCTGAAAAAATGCTCATTACCATGGATGAACTAAAATCTGTACGGGATAAACGAGTTGTTATTTTAACAACCGGCAGCCAAGGCGAAGAAATGTCCGGGCTGGTGCGCATGGCGACAGGAGAGCACAGGCAAGTGGATATCAAGCCGGGCGATACGGTTATTTTATCTTCTTCTCCCATTCCGGGGAACGAAAAATATATCTCCAACGTCATTAATTTGTTATATCAAAAGGGCGCAGAAGTCATATATGGCGAAATGGCGCAAGTGCATGTCTCGGGGCATGCTTGCCAAGAAGAGTTAAAATTCATGCTTTCTATGGTGCGTCCCAAGCATTTCATTCCAGTGCATGGAGAATACCGCCATCTCTATAAACATGCGGCGCTGGCAGAAGAAATGGGCGTTAAGAAAAAGGATGTCTTTATCCCTGAAACAGGGAAACCCATTGAATTCAAAGGAAATACAGTAGGGTATGGCGAGCCTGTGGAGTCAGGCATTGTCTTAATTGATGGGCTAGGGATTGGTGATGTGGACAAAGTTGTGCTGCGCGATCGCCAGCTTTTATCGCAAGATGGGCTGTTCATCGTCGTGGTGCCGATTTCAAGGGATCAACATGAAATGGTATCGCCGCCGGAGATTATCTCTCGTGGGTTTGTCTACATGAAAGAATCCGAAGAGCTTTTAGCAAAAGCGAAGAAAATTGTTGTAGAAACAATTGAAGATAGTTTGGCAAACAAGGCGTATGGGTTTATGGTATTAAAAAATCGCGTGAGAAAAGCTTTAAGTGAATATCTATATCGGGAGACAAAGCGTAGCCCGATGATTCTACCGATGATAATTGATGTATAATAAATAAGGAGGTATCTTTTTATGTATGTATATGATCGCGCCAATGCACTTGCGGCAGATATTAAAGAAAGCCCTGAATTCCAGGAGTACAAAGCCTTGAAAGATGAGGTTTATGCAGATGCCAATACAAAAGAGATGCTTAAGCAATATAAAACAATGCAATATGAAGCACAAGCGCTTTTGATGGCAGGAAAGCAGCCCGAAGAAGAAAATTTAGAGAAAATGCAAAAATTAGGGGAAGTGCTGGCGTTCAACCCGCGCGTTACCGAATTTTTTGCAGCAGAATATAAATTCAATACAATGGTTTCGGATATTTATCGTATCATCGGCGAAGCATGCGAGCTGGATACCGGATTGTTTGAAGATTAATAGTATTTTGGAGTAAAGATGGATAAGTATAATAATCATGAAAACGGGAATGAAAAAGAACAAAAAGCCGGTAGAAAAATAGAGCCTGTTTCTTTTGAACAAGAAGCGCCGGTCAAACCAATCAAAACCCGCATTCCAAAAAATGAAGAAAACAGTGGGGCTGCGCAGCAAAAAGCGCGGGCATCCTTTGAGGCACAAAAAACCGAGCGCATTGCAACCCGTGCCATTAAACGAAGAGAAGAGCGAGAATCGCGCGCGGAAGAAGCTTCTTTGCGAGATGCGCCACGGCCGCGCACGGCAGCAAAAAAAGAAAACCCGCCAAAAAAAGCAGTGAGAAAAGAAAATGCTGCGGTTATGGCGGAAGCGCCCATCCGAAAACGACAAGAGAAAAAAGCGCCTACGCCTATGGATGCTGATGTGAAAACAAGAAAAGCGCGTAGCAAGGTAGAAAATGCATCGATGCTCACTACAGAAGAGGAAATCAAAAAAGAAAAACGCCAAAAGCGTTGGAATTTTGCGAAACCACTGGTGAGCGTTGTGCTTTCGCTTGCGGTTGTGGTGGTACTGGGCTTTATGGTATTCAATTATGTGAAAAAATACTATTTCATGCCGGTTGATCCAAATAGCCAAGAAATCATTACCGTAGAAATCACAAAAGACGACAATACGGTAGGAAAAATTGCGGAAAAGCTGGAAAAGGCAGGCGTAATCCGCAGCAAAACCATCTTTAAGTATTACACTGACTTTACAGATATGAGCACGAAGCTTTCGCGCGGTACGTTTGAATTGTCGCCTGCTATGACAATGGATGAAGTCATTCATGAGTTGAAGCAGACAACCGGCGTAGGCGAAGAAACGCAGATTACTTTGCGAGAAGGGTTGCTTGTAAAAGATACCAACTTGCAAGAAGGCATGGGGACGCTGCTGCGGGATAAAGGAATCATTCGCAGCACAGATGTTTTTTTAAGCGAAGCGGCAGATGCAGAGGCATATAAAGGGTATTGGTTTATTCAAGAAGTCATTGAAAAGCAAGAAAAATCTTCTCATAAACGTCCTTATATTCTGGAAGGCTATTTGTTCCCGGAAACGTATCGCTTTTATACTTCTTCCACGCCGGATCAAATTGTGGTAAAGCTATTGGATCAGTTTGAAAAAGTGTTTACGCAGGAGTATCGTGATAGAGCGGCGGAGCTGGGGATGTCGGTGGATGATGTAATTATCCTAGCCTCTATCATTGAGCGGGAAGGGAAACCGCAGGATTTTAAGAAGATTTCCGCAGTGTTCCATCGCCGCTTGAAAATTGGCATGAATTTAGAATCTTGCGCGACACATCAATACTTTATGGATGAAGCCAAAGCAGCATATACCATTGAAGAAACAAAAATTGCTTCGCCATACAATACGTATATTAACCCGGGGCTTCCTGTAGGGCCGATTTGTAACCCGGGGAAGGCGGCAATTGAAGCAGCGCTCTGGCCGGATGAAGAATTTTCTGCATTGCCGGATGATAATTGCTATCTGTTCTTCTGTGCGGGTGATCCGGAGACAGGCGAAACCTTATTCGCGAAAACATATGAAGAGCATTTGGCAAACCAGGCAAAGTATAAGGATACCTATAATCAATGAAAAAAGTAGAATTGCTTGCACCTGCCGGTAATATGGAATGTTTAGAAACGGCGCTGCGCTTCGGCGCAGATGCCGTTTATTTAGCAGGAAAGAGTTTTGGCTTGCGCGCGTTTGCGGGTAATTTTTCCATGGAAGCCTTGCAAGAAGCGCTTGCAAAAGCGCATGAGCAAGGCAAGCGCATTTATGTGACAGTCAATGCACTTTTGTATAATGAAGAAATTCCTGCAGTGGAAGCATATTTACAAGCATTAAAAGAGATTGGCGTAGATGCCGTTATTATTTCAGACCCGGGAATTTTGCCGCTTTGTAAAAAAGCAAGGCTGGAGATTCATATTAGTACGCAGATGAGTACCATGAACTATGCCAGCGCACTTTTTTGGTATGAACAAGGCGCTAGCCGTATTGTCATGGCAAGAGAGGCTTCTCTTGCGGAAATTTCGTACATCCATGCGCATACGCCGGAAGCGTTGGAGCTGGAAGCATTCGTGCATGGCGCGATGTGTGTGGCGCATTCAGGTAGATGCTTGCTTTCTTCGGTTATGACAGGAAGAAGCGGCAATCGAGGCGCTTGCGCCCAACCTTGCAGATGGGAATATACCATTCATGAAGCAGGCTATCCGGAAGAGTATTATCCAATTATGGAAGATAGTCGCGGCACATATGTATTAAATTCAAGGGATTTGATGATGATTGCCCATGTCCCTGCGCTGATTGAGAGCGGAATTGCTTCTTTCAAAATAGAAGGTAGAATGAAATCGGTCTATTATGTGGCGTCGGTGGTCAGCGCGTATCGTCATGCCATTGATGCTTATTATGCAGGCGAAAAGACTCCGGAGGGGCTTATAGAAGAGCTTTCCGGAACAGCAACAAGAGGGTTTACAACCGGTTTTTATTTTGACAAAGGTGTGGAAGCCACAGATTCTGTGCGTGCGCCGGTGCATCGAGATTATGTTTTTTGCGGCGTAGTAAAGCAGGAAAGAAACGAAGCAGGCTTGCTGCGCATTGAACAGCGCAATAAATTTGTTGTAGGAGACACGCTGCGCGTATTATCACCCACTTCTTTTACAGAAGAATTTGTAGTAGAAACAATTATGGATGAAAAAATGAACCCACAGGAGAGCGCACCACACCCACAACAGCTTATCTATATCAACTGCCCGTGTGATTTGGCGCCGGGCGATATGTTACGCGTGAAAAGAGAAAAAGGAGAAGAGAATGGATAATCTCACAAGAGAAAAGCTTTTATCAAATTATAAAGAAGAGTTTTGTGAATTGCTTCGCTCCACAGAACGGGAAAATATAGAAGCGTTTATTACTTGGCTGGAAGAGGAGACAGATTTTTTTACTGCACCTGCCAGCACAAAGACCCATGGCGCATACGAAGGAGGCTTGCTCATTCATAGCCTTTCTGTCTATCGTGTCCTATCAAACTTCGCGAAAAATTTGGATGGCGTGAAAAGAGAGACCATTATCATTGCTGCATTGCTCCATGATTTGTGCAAAGTAAATTTTTATATTAAAACAGTGCGAAATGTAAAAATCCCTGGCGAGCGCCGCTGGGAAGAAGTTGAAGTTTATGCCATTGAAGATGATTTGCCGCTGGGGCATGGCGAGAAATCAGTCTATATGGCGATGAAATATATTGATTTAACAGATGAAGAGGCAATGGCCATTCGCTGGCATATGGGCGGGTATGATGATGCAGCGCGCTCTTATATCGGAGGAATGACGCAAGGGAACGCCTACCGGAAATATCCGCTGGCAGCAGCACTTGCCATGGCGGATATGTATGATACTTATATCATTGATCGTTAACAGCGCAATTTTTGCAGGGTTTTTTATGGAGTGCTTCTGCTTTTTCCAGCGAAAGTGCGCGTAATTGACTGCCGGAGATGCTTGTACAATCTTCTGCCGCGTGATAGCTGCCGCCGGAAGGCGTGATATAGACAATATTTTCTGTTTCGGTGTCCATAGAAGATACATCAGTTGTAGATGTATCTTTTTTTGTTGTTTGATAAAGCGTTGTGTTGCGGTATTTTGGTTTATGGTTGCCATAAAGATAAAAAGCAAAAAAGAGCATTCCCAGTAGAATAAATACAAGAATAAGCCGCCTTGTTTGCTTTTGCATAAAACAACACCTCCAAACGCACTATAGCATGAAAAAAGAATGTTGTCGATTGCAAAAAAGCTGGCTTGGCGTGTATACTGGAAGAAGAGAAGAGAGAAAAGGAGAACCCATGAAATATATCCTAGCGCCGGATTCTTTTAAAGGAAGTTTAACGGCAAAACAAGCGGCTGCTGCCATGCGAGCAGGGATTTTGGAAGTGGATCAAGCAGCAGAAGTAATCGTTCTGCCCATTGCAGATGGCGGAGAAGGTACAATTGAAGTCCTTTCCGCTGTGATGCCGGGAGAGATGATATCCCTTAACGTACCCGGTCCTTACGGAGAAAGCGTAAATGCGAAATATTTCTTAAGTGAAGAACATGTTGCATATATTGAGCTGGCAGAAGCCTCCGGCTTGACGCTGGTAGAAGAAAATGAAAAAAACCCAATGGTTGCTTCTACTTACGGTACAGGGCTTTTGATAAAAGATGCACTTTTGCGCGGTGTAAAAGCCTTATATTTGACGCTGGGCGGCAGCGCGACCAATGACGGCGGCGCGGGCATTGCAAAAGCACTGGGAATACAATATTTAAACCAAGCAGGAGAAGAGGTTGCGCCCACGCCTGCGGGGTTAAAAGAAATTAGCAAAATTGATATAGCGAAGCAATTAGCGGAATTACAGCAAGTTGAAATACACATTGTATGCGATGTGAATAACCCCCTTATCGGAAAAAATGGCGCCTCCTATGTTTACGGGCCACAAAAAGGTGCTACACCAAAGATGGTTGAACAACTGGATACAATTTTAGCGTCATATGGCGCGCTACTGGAACAAGAGACAGGGAAAGATTTGATAGAGATCCCCGGCGCGGGCGCAGCAGGGGGCGCAGCCATGCCGCTTTTGGCGTTTGCAGATACAAATATGCTTTCAGGGATTGATATGGTACTGACAGCGGTAGGTTTTGATGCTGCGCTTTTGGGCGCAGATTATGTTTTTACAGGAGAAGGGAAGATTGACGCGCAAACCGCATATGGAAAGGCAATTTCAGGCATTCATAATCGCGCACAAAAGCATGATGTTCCCGTTCTTGTATTCGCAGGAAAATTGGCGCTGGAAGAAAAAAAGGGAGAAGGCATTGCCTATTATGAAATCGGGAAGCCCAATGCTTCATTGGAAGAGAATATGAAGAACGCATACGAAAATCTAAAAGAAAAAGTAAAAGCTGTTTTGGAGGGCGAAAATGCCTAAAACTGTTTTGATTACGGGTGGATCTCGCGGGATTGGCGCGGCGATGGCGCGTGCGTTTGGAAGAGATGGCTGGCAAGTTGCCATAAACTACAATGAAAACAAAGTTGCAGCAGAAGAGGTTGCAGCAGAGATTGGTGCAAACGCAGCAGTTTTTGGCGCAAATGTAAGCAAAGAAACGGAGGCCGAGGCGCTGATTATCCGCACAAAAGAAGTGTTTGGGGGCATTGATCTTTTGATCAATAATGCGGGTGTCTCTTCCTTCGGTTTGTTTACGGATTTTACAGATGAGGAAGCGCGCCGTGTGATGGATATCAATTTTTTTGGTGCATGCAACATGCTTCGCTATGTATTGCCGGAGATGGTCAGCCGAAAAAAAGGGAGCGTTATAAATATTGCCTCGGTTTGGGGAATCGCAGGTGCTTCTTGTGAAAGCATTTATGCTGCTTCCAAAGCAGCACTTATTTCTCTCACCAAATCTTTGGCAAAAGAGCTTGGGCCTTCGGGCATTCGCGTCAATGCCATTGCGCCAGGCGTCATTGCAACAGACATGCACGAAGCGCTGGATGCGGCAACAAAGGCGAGCATTACAGAAGAAATTCCTTTGGGGCGAGTGGGAACGCCAGAAGAAGTTGCAGCGTTGGCGTTATTTTTGGCAGGGGAAAACGCTTCTTACATTACCGGCGGGGTTTATCCGCTGGATGGAGGCTTTCTGCTTTAGCGTTTCTTTTTTTTATGGGCATTTCCAATAATATGATTGCAGCCGTGATGATAAGCCCACCCAGTACAAGCTCCGGCGTAAGCTGCTCAAATCCAAATAATATGGATAAAACGCTGGTAAATAGCGCATCAGAGGAGAGTACGAGAGAAGCCGTTGTCGCAGAGACATGCATCTGCGCCGTTACCTGAATGAGAAAATACATAAAAGAAGCGCCAATGCCAAGCCCCAGCGTACTAAGCAGCGTGGGCAGCAATGAAACGTTGGCAAGCGAAAAAGAACCGGGCACAAAAAGCGCGTAGATAAACCCACCTACCATCAAATAAAACATCATGAAGAAAACCATTTTTTGGTGATGTATTTCTGTTGCATATTTTCCCACGAATGTGATATGCAGAGAAAAGACCACTGCACCCAAAAACGCAAGTAAATTCCCAAAGTTGAATACAAAGCCGGTGCTGAAAATTCCGCTCAATACGGCAATGCCAACAATGCCAAGCACCGCGCTTAATACTGCCTTTTTACTGGGGCGCTTTTTGTGAAAAAGAAAATCAATAAACGGAACGAGTATGATACCGCTGGAAAGCAGAAAAGAAGTATTGGAAGGGGTCGAAAGCTCCATGCTGACGGTGGTTAAAATAAAGCCAATGAAGTTTAAAATGCCGAGAAATGTACCGATCCAAAACTCTCGCTTTGTGATGGTCCGAATCTGTTTGTGATAAAGAAAAAAGCATAAAGCTGTTGCGAAAACACCTCTTAGCATGACAACAAGGGCTGGCGAGAGATGGCTCTGCAGCGCAATTTCCAGTAATATATAGCCAAAGCCTGATAATGCTGCATCAAAAATGAGCATGATGACCGCGCGCGAACGATTCATAAACGAGAAACTTCCTTTCTAAAAGCAGACTGCATTATTCTAGCATTCCTCTAAGGGCGCCGTCAAAGGTTTTTTGTTGTATCAAAGACGGGTGCATGTTATACTTTTGCAGGAAGGAGAGGAATCAAGATGGAACTCTTAACAGGAAGTCATATTTCAAAATCTTTTGTCTTGCAGTCAGTGCTGCAGGATGTTTCCTTTTCTGTCGAAGCAGGGGATAAAATTGGTGTGATGGGCGTAAATGGCGCGGGAAAAACAACGCTGTTTCGCATCATTGCAGGAGAAATTGAAGCAGATGAAGGGTTTTTACAAAAAATAGGAAACCCTAATATTGCTTATATGCCGCAGCATGCCGCTTATACTTCTGAGCGTACAGCAACAGAAGAAGTTATGGAAGTGTTTACCGAACTGGTTGAGATGGAAGAAACGCTTGCTTTCTTACAGCGTGAGATGGAAGAAAACCCTGTAACAGAAGTCATTGAAAAATATTCTGCGCTTTATGAGCGTTTTACTGCGCAAGAAGGACTAACGTATCGAGCGTTGGTGCGTAGCACACTGCTGGGGTTGGGGTTAACAGAGGAAGAACTCCTGCTGTCGCTTTCAGCATTGAGCGGTGGGCAGCGTACACGTGTTTTGCTGGCGCGTATTTTGCTTTCCAAGCCGGATGTATTGCTGCTGGACGAGCCTACAAACCATCTGGATATTTCGGCAATTGAATGGTTGGAAAATTTTCTGGCCGGTTTTCGTGGGACAGTGCTGGTGATTTCCCATGATCGATATTTCCTGGATACCTTTATTACAAAAGTATTTGAAATTGAGCGGCAAGGACTTGCAGCATACAAAGGAAATTATTCTGATTTTTCTCGCCAAAAAGAAGAAATACTGTTGGCAAAAGAGCGGGATTATATTAAAAAATCTCGTGAGTTAAAGCGCGTAGAGGCCATTGTTGCAGAGCAAAAACGTTGGAATACAGAGCGAAGCCATATTACAGCGCGGCATAAGCAAAAGATGGCAGGCCGCATTGCTGCAGAAATTGAAAAGCCGGATGCTGCGCTAAAAACCATGCGCTTTTCGCTTTCCAGCGCCATGCGCTCAGGAAATGATGTATTACTGGCAAGAGATGTTTCCATGCGTTTTGAAAACACTGTGCTTTTTCAAAACGTGGGTGTAGATATCAAGCGCGCCGAAAAAGCGTTTCTGCTGGGGGATAATGGTATCGGAAAAACAACATTTTTCCGCATTATCACAGGTGAAATTTCTCCTACCGCGGGAGAGATTATTTATGGCACAAACGTTTCCATTGGCTATTATTCGCAAGCGCAAGAAAATTTACCGCTGAATAAGAGTATAGTAGATGCCGTTTACGCCATGACAGAAGAGCGGGAAATCGGTAGAATCCGCAGTGTCTTGGCATTATTCTTGTTTCAAGGCGATGATATTTATAAAGAAGTGGGCGCGTTATCCGGCGGAGAGCGGGCGCGGGTGGCGCTTGCAATTTTAATGCTGGCAAAGCATAATCTCTTGCTGCTGGATGAACCGACGAATCATCTTGATATTCCTTCAAGAGAGATTTTAGAAGAAGCATTGCTAAATTATGATGGCACAATTTTTGCCGTTTCTCATGACCGCTATTTTATTCAGAAATTGGCAACACATATTTTCGAGTTGACGCGCACCGGTATGGAAGACTATAAAGGCGATTATGCTTACTATCTTTCAGAAAAAAAGAAACGCGCAAGTTTGCGCTTAGCAGAAAGTTTTGCAGCGGAAAAAGAAGAGAACGCTGCAGGAAATGAATATCGCGAAGCAAGGCGAATGGAGAGCGAAAAAAGGAAGATGGCAGGGCAAATTAAGCGCGCGGAAGAAGCAATTTCAAGAAAAGAAGCGAGCATAAGGGAAAAAACAACCCGGCTGAGCATGCCTGAAGTTGCCGCAGATTATGAAAGTATTGTCGCGCTGACAGAAGAAATCGGCAAAGAAGAAGCCGAGCTGGCAGTGTTATATCATGAATGGGAAGCATTGATGCAAAAAACCGAACATTAAATGATTTTTCCTTGTAATGTTTGTTATTTTCATGTAGACTAAATTTGTTCGGAAGTGGGTGAAACGATGCAGGAAACAAATGAAAAAATCATTAAGTTAATGGAGCTCATTGGGTATGTGTTTCAAGATACCGCTTTGCTGCAAACTGCGCTGACCCATGCTTCCAAAGAACAAATAGACAATTATGAGCGCATTGAATTTTTGGGTGATGCGGTTTTAGAGCTGATTGTAACGGAATATTTGTATGAAAAATATCCCCAGTATAAAGAAGGGCAGCTAACGGCGCTGCGCACGCACATTGTAAGAGAAGAGTATTTGGCTTCTTGGGCAATGAAAAACGATATTGGCGCGTATATTCTGCTTGGCAAAGGAGAAGATAAATCCGGCGGCAGGGAAAAGAGTTCTATTTTATCTGATGTGGTGGAATCCATCATTGGCGCAGTATATTTAGATGGCGGTATGGAAGAAGCGAAGCGCTTTGTATTGGATGTGGTTGTGAAAAAAGGCATCGGTTGCTTGGATAGTGATGCAAAGACGGAATTACAAATAGAATTGCAAAAAAAGCCGGGAAACCGCTTGCGCTATCAGGTTTACAACAGCGAAGGGCCGCCTCATGATACAACGTTTTATGTACAGGCTGTACTAAACGGAGAAGTTATTTCAAAGGGCGAAGGCAAATCAAAAAAACAGGCAGAGCAAATGGCGGCAAAACGTGCGCTGAAAAAAATAAAAGAAGAAAAACTGCTATGCAATAAAACGCATGGTAAAAATACAAGTAATAAGTGAGGGAACAAAGGTATGCTTGATTTTCCAAATGTAAAAGCGGCGGATTTAGAAGTATATGAAGCGATGGAAAAGGAAATGGAGCGGCAGCAACATAATTTAGAGCTGATTGCTTCTGAAAATGTGGTGTCGCGGGCAGTGATGGAAGCGATGGGAACGCATCTCACCAACAAATATGCGGAAGGATATCCGGGCAAACGCTATTATGGCGGATGCGAGTTTGTAGATATCGTAGAACAGCTGGCGATTGATCGGGCAAAAGAGCTCTTTGGCGCGGAGCATGCAAATGTACAGCCGCACGCCGGTGCGCAAGCCAATATGGCAGTTTACTTTGCGCTTTTAAACCCGGGAGATACCATTGTGGGCATGAATTTATCCCATGGCGGGCATTTGACGCATGGTAGCCCTGTTAATATTTCAGGAAAGTATTTTAACATCGTCCCTTATGGGGTTTCAGAGGAAACCGAAACGATTGATTATGATGCCTTTGAAAAAATCGTAAAAGAAGCGCAGCCGAAAATGGTAGTGGCAGGCGCCAGCGCGTATCCGCGCGCCATTGATTTTGAGCGCATGGGCAAAATTGCAAAAGAAAACGGCGCTTACTTTATGGTAGATATGGCGCATATTGCAGGGCTTGTTGCAGCAGGGTTACATCAAAACCCGGTGCCGTATGCTGATGTGGTAACGACAACAACGCATAAAACATTGCGCGGCCCCAGAGGCGGCATGATTCTATGCAAAAAAGAACTGGCAAAGGACATTGATAAAGGGATTTTCCCGGGCACACAAGGCGGGCCTTTGATGCACATCATTGCAGCCAAAGCAGTTTCTTTCAAAGAAGCATTGCAAGATGATTTTAAAGTATATCAGCAGCAAGTTGTGAAAAACGCCAAAGCAATGGCAGATCAGTTGATGGCAAACGGCATTCGTTTGGTCTCCGGCGGGACGGACAATCACCTCATGCTGGTAGATGTTTATCAAAACGGCGCAGGCATTACAGGAAAAGAAGCGGAAGCACTTTTTGACCGCGCGCATATTACGGCAAACAAAAATACCATTCCCTTTGAAACATTGAGCCCCTTTAAAGCAAGCGGCATTCGCCTAGGAACGCCGGCAATTACTTCAAGAGGGATTAACGAAGAGGAATGCAAGCAAATTGCAAACTTCATTACAGAAATTATTGAAAAGAAAGAAGATGCAATTGATCGCGTTGCAGAGCAGGTAAAGGAGATGTGTGCAAAACATCCGCTTTATGTGTAAAGAAAAGGAGTTTAATATGAAACAATTGAAACGGGATATTGTTTGTGCATAGCAAAGGCTATCGCAAATAAACCATAAAAAGAGATGGCCTTTGCAGAATCCGAGTCATAAAGGAGGATGCATATGTGCTATAACTATAAAAATGCGGCATGTATTTTGCCCATAGAACTTTTAGAAGCAATACAGGAATATTTGGATGGAGATACGCTCTACATTCCGCGCAAGCAGGAAAATCGTCTGAAATGGGGCGAGCGGCAAGGGAGTAGAGGTTCGTTGCTTCACCGCAATGAGGAAATATTTGAAAAATACGGGCGGGGCATTTCGGTGCAACGCTTGGCAGAAGAATATTATCTTTCAGATAAAACCATCTATAAAATTCTTAAAAATCAAACTAAAAAAGCATAGTCATATGACTATGCTTTTTTTCTACTCTTTTTTTGGGAAGCAAGTAAGCGGTAGGTAAAAGGAGAATAGCGTATTATGATACCAGAAGAGGCATTGGAGGAAATATTTATGCATTTACTAGAAACATATGGTGCATCTGCAAAAGAGTTTGCTTATGAAGATGAGCAAAAGAACCTATTCTTGGCGCGGGTCATCGCACAACATAAAAATCTATATCGTGTGATAACCAGCTGTGGAGCGCGGCTTGCTCGTATATCCGGGAAGTTTCTTCATCAAACAGAACTGGCGGCTGATTATCCGGCAGTGGGTGATTATGTATTGATAAACAAAGCAACAGAAAGAGAAAATACGGTTCTGATTGAAGCAGTTTTGCCGCGCAAGAGTCTGCTTACGCGTACATTCATCGGGAGAACAGAATCTGCCAGCGAAAAGCGCTTACAAGTCATGGCAGCCAATATTGATATTGTTTTTATTTGCATGTCGTTGAACCAGAATTTTAATTTGAGCCGTTTGGAGCGCTATCTTTCCATTGCTTGGGATAGCGGCGCGACGCCGGTCATTGTATTAACAAAAGCGGATTTGTGTGAAGAAAGAGAAGCGCGAAAAAGAGAAGTCGAAGAGATTGCCCTTGGTGTAGCGGTTATTATGACAAGCGATAAGGAAATGGTTTCTTATGAAATATTGCGCGCATACTTAAAACCGGGCATGACGGCGACGTTTATTGGCGGCTCGGGGGTAGGGAAATCTACGCTCATCAATCTGCTGGCCGGAGCGCCGCTTCTTGCGGTAAACGAAATACGCAGCGACGACAAAGGGCGGCATACGACTACTTCCCGCGCGCTTTTCACACTGCCAACAGGCGGGGTTGTTATTGATACGCCGGGCATAAGAGAGCTTGGCGTAGAAAATAGCGAAGTAGGAAGAGCGTTTGCTGAAATAGAAGCATTGGCGGCGCAATGCAAATTTAGTGATTGTAAGCATGAAAAGGAGCCAGGGTGTGCTGTAAGAAAGGCATTGGAAGAGGGTGAAATAGATGCAAGAAGGCTCGAGAACTATAAGAAGCTGGAGCGAGAATCCGGATATGGCGCATTGTCTTCACGAAAAAGAGAAGAAGAAAAGATAAACCGCATGTTTGGCGGTAAAAAGAATATGAAAGCATTTCGCAGGTCTGTTAAGAAAAAATAAAAAGAGCGCCACATGTAGGGCGCTCTTACTTTATAAAAACCAAGTTTATGAGAGCAATGCTTTTCGCACACTTGCAATATCTTCCAGCGTGGTTTCGCAACACCCGCCAATAAGCTGCGCGCCGGCATCGCACCAGATTTTTGCCCGATCTGCAAAGCTAAGCCCATCTGCTGCGCCCAGCCAGATTTTGTTTTGGGCATCATAAATTCTACCTGCGTTGGGATAGACGAGCAGAGGTTTGCTTGTAACATGTTTCATTGCACCGATTAACGAGACAACGTACTCCGGCGGTGTACAGTTAAGCCCAAGCGCAGCGATGCAATCATAACCTTCCAAAGCGTTTATACATTCGCTGAGCGGCGTTCCATCGCTGATATGCGCTTCATCTTTGCAAGAAAAACTAATCCAAATAAAAGTTTTCGGCATGGAAGAAGCGATTTCAGCCAAGACGATTGCCTCTTCCAAAGAAGGAAGGGTTTCACAAGCCAGTATATCCGGCGCTGCATTTTGGAGAATGCGAAACCGCTCTGCATGAAAATCATATAATTCTGCTTTTGAAATACCGTAATTGCCTCGATATTCAGAGCCATCGCCCAAATACGCGCCATATGCGCCAACGGAAGCAGCGACGAGAGGAAAGGCACGCCCCGCTCTATTTTCTGTCTCCGCCCAAAAAGTATCTCGCGCTGCTTGGGCGAGAAAAATAGAATTTTGTAATAGTTTTTCTGCTTCATGTTTGGAAAACCCTGCGTCCATAAAGCCTTTTACGGTTGCTTGGTAACTGATGGTTGTAGAAAAATCTGCGCCGGCCTTATAATAATCATAGTGAATTTCTTGCACAGCAGAAGGGTTTTCATACAGTACGCGGGCAGACCACAATTTGCCTGAAATATTGTTTCCTCGTTCGCCCAGTAGGGTAGAAGTGGCGCCGTCCAATATGCCAACTTTTTGTGTGCGTAACAATGCTTGTATCGGGTTCATCTTGCCTCCTTATTCTTTTGCCATCTCTTCCATTTCTGCGAAGAGACCATCTACAATATATGATTTCTCTGCGGCATCTGCAACTTCTGGGTCATACAAAACGCCTTTACCAAAGGTTAATGTACGCTTTTTCTTATTGATATAAATTGGAATAAAGCGAACACATTTTCCTGTTTTTTTATAATATGCGCGCCCAATTTTTGAAAAGCCGGTGAAAAAGCCGGAAACGCCTTCGGTAACGTATTTACCATCTGCTTCTTCGCTGGCGTTTTCGGGAAAAAGCAAAATGTTATCTTCAAACTCCAAGGTTTCTACCGTCATACGAATGGTTTTGACCACTTCTCGCAAGTTATTGCGGTAGACAGGAATGGGATCTAGCGAATGGACCACCCAATAGATAATTGGCGCTACGGCTTTGGCCAGCCACCGCCGTACACGCTTGGGCAAAAAGCGGAAGACGCTATCAATGCCACCTTGTAAGTTTTCAGCGATGATCTCTTTGTCTAGTATATTATCAATAATCCAAGGGCGTATATAGTATGGAATGCGCGCAACTGCTACAATCGGGCCGTATATTTCAAGGTGATTACAGACGAATACAACCGGCATTTCTTCTTGGCGCACATTTTCCTTGCCGATAAGTTTTACAGGCACAAACGGGCGTATAATCGCTTTTAAGACACGAATGCCAATGCGCTTGGGACGGCTTGCAACCAGCACGCTTTTTAAGCGTTCTTCCAAAGGTTTGCTCAAGTCAGCATCTTTTGTTTGCCGTCGATAGATGCGTAATTTTTCTGCGTATTGCTTGTCAAGCGGCTGTAAAATCATATAGATGAATGCGCTTACCACACAAATGAGCGGAATGGAAAAAGCGATGAGCTGAAAAAGCTTTGGAAAAGCCATGTTGCTTTTTGCGCTTTCAATCATGCCGTCTGTAATAAAGCTTGCTACAGTAAGCATAACTAAAATCAGCAGCCAAGAGAGCAAAATGGCCCATTCGATCATCATACGCGTGTTACGGTAATACGCGCCGTTATCAAATTTCCCCACACCAATTTCAATAACGGTTTTCATCTCAATGCCAATGGAAATAATAATGGAAAAAATACAAGCCAATGAGATGCCGAAAATGCCGCCAATGATATATGGCGTATAACCGCTAAAGGAAATATAACCGTTATAGATGAGCATGGAAAAGGTAAGCCAAAGTGCTATGCCAAAAAAGAAAAGGGTTGGCTTGTCGTAGCGCCATTTGGTGCGTCGTTTTAAAAATAGTATAAATAGTGTTGTAACAAGCAATAGATATGCCAGCCAGATAATGAGCCCGAGAAACGTCTCTCCAATCCCTTGGTATGGTAGAAACTGCAAGTACAAGATATAGGTAACAATACTAAGGTTCACTGCAACCAGGATGTTGATAACCATTTTGTTATAAATGCGGTAAGAAGAGATTTCACTGAGAGGCGTTTCAGGCTCTTCCTGTGTTTCTTTCTCTAAGAGGGGCGACAAGAAAAGCTGCTTTAACAATAAGAAAAATCCTGCAATGACAAGGCAGATAAAAATTGTATCTTGCCGATAAGATTCGCCATCTACGCCATATATCACAACCGCAAGTAAGAAGAAGAAAACATGAAGCCCGGTGAGCAAAAGCGTATGAGAAAAAGTATTTTTTTCTTTCTTATATGCAATATAATCGGTTGCTGCTTCGCGCAAAAGTAAGAGCATGATGGAAAAGATGAGTACGCCTGTATTGGCGTGTTGTGTAACCCAGGGGTAAATGAAAAACAGGAGAATGTTTAATAACAGTGAGCCCAAGAAAAGCGCCATGGCTTTTGTGCGCATAAAAGTAGGCAAGTGGGTAATTGCTTTTTTGTTAAAAAGTCGTAAGTAGACAATCCAAAACTGCCCTGCAACGTAAAGCGCGCCGCCAAAAAGAGGTGTTTTGATCAGCTCCTCTGAAATAAGCATCGCCAAAAAAAGATGAATAAAATCCACCAACACCTCGGCAATGATAGAAATGACATAGCTTTTATTTTGTTGTTGTGATTTTTGCGAAACATCTGCGTTTTGCATTATTTTTCTCCTGCAGTAAGTGCAAAATTATCTTATCAAAAGAAAGGTTTTCTTGCAAATGAAGTTTCTCATAGCTTTCAAGTATTCATCATATAACCATCACATTCCTATTCTATACTAAGCACATAACAAAGAACACAACAAACATACGTCAGAAAAATAAATGAAAAGAGGTGAAGAAATGGATTCCTTTCATAACGATAACAGAAATTTTTACCAGCAGGATGAACTATATGAAGAGGCCATGCGAAAACGACACGAACAAGAAGCCCGCGAAAAGGTAGCGGCAGAGGAGGCAGAGAGATTAAAACAACAACCAAAAAGAAAACGTCCCAAGAAAATATCCAGAATACTAACGGCAGCAGCCATGTTTATCATGATGCTACTCGCAGGTTTTGGCGGGGGATACTTAGCGGGACAATACACAAAGCAAGACGTTCCTATCAGCAATGAGGCCGATGCAGGAACGGAAAACAATGAAGATAGCGCCGTACTACAGACAACGACGGATAAGTCAGATACGCAGGTAACAGGAGATGTGAGCGATATTGTAGAAAAAGCGGCAGATAGCGTAGTAGAAATAGACATCGGTTCTAAAAAATCCCCCTTCAGCACAGAAACTGTAAAAGAAGGTGCAGGCAGCGGCGTCATAGTGACGAAAGATGGATATATCGTAACCAACTATCATGTGGTAGACGGCGCAGAGGAAATCACGGTACGCCTAAATGATGGGACAGAATATAAGGCAACGCTCATTGGCACAGATAAAAAGACGGATCTTGCAATTTTGAAAATAGAAGCAACAGGGCTTACGCCGGTAACTTTTGCAGATTCAGATGCTGTGGAGGTTGGTGAAATCGCCGTGGCAATCGGAAACCCGCTTGGGGAGCTTGGAGGAACTGTCACCAGCGGAATTGTAAGCGCAAAAGAGCGCGAAGTAACCATCGAGAACGAAACCATGTCGCTCTTACAGACTTCAGCAGCGGTTAGCCCGGGGAACTCAGGCGGCGGATTATTTGATAAAGATGGCAATCTAATTGGTATCGTTAACGCAAAATCCGCAGGGACAGGCGTAGAAGGTTTGGCGTTTGCCATTCCCTCTAATACAGTAAGAGAAATTACAGAAGAACTTGTGGAAAACGGTTATATTGCAGGGCGCCCCCGTATGGGTGTGAGCGTTACAGAAATAACGGATGCCTTTACTGCAAAAGAATATGGGATTGATGAACCGGGTGTATACATCATGGAAGCAGAAAATGCTGCATTCCAAACAGGAGATCGAATTATCTCCATCGCCGGAACAGAAGTAGAGAGCGTAAACGATATTTCCACAATCTTAAAAGACCATAAAGCAGGCGAAACAATAAGCGTTGTAGTAAAAAGAAACGGCGCAGAAGAGACACTAAGAATTGTATTATTGGAAGATTTACCGGAAGCGGTAAGTGATGCGGCCTAAGGAGTAAAATCCTTTTATATATAAGGCAAAAGATAAAGAAAGAGGGTGGTCTATAAGAGGAATGAAAAAAAGTAATGTAAAAGTGTTTGCTATTTCAATGTTACATTGCCCCGGCTTCGGTCGGGGCCCTTTTATGAAAAGGAAAAGGGTTGTTCTTCCCCCTGTTACAAGCTATAATGGGGAAGTGAGGTGAAAAAATGTACCGTATTTTAGTTGTAGATGACGAAGCAGGAATCAGAGCGCTTGTCCGCAAATATGCAACGTTTGAAGGGCATGAAGTAACAGAAGCAAAAGACGGCTTAGAAGCAGTTTCTCTTGCTATGGAAAATGAATACGACATCATTATTATGGATGTGATGATGCCGGAACTGGATGGCTTTTCCGCAGTGGGGGAAATTCGAAAGTTTAGCAAAACGCCGGTGATTATGCTTTCAGCGCGCGGCGAAGAATATGATAGAATTCATGGTTTTGAAGTCGGGGTGGATGATTATGTGGTAAAACCCTTTTCGCCAAAAGAGCTGATGCTGCGCATTGCTGCGGTCATGAACCGTTACGCCGCAAAAGAAAAAGAAGAAAGCACGGCGCATGATATTTATGTATATGAAGGATTACAAGTGGATTTTACATCGCGCAAAGTTTTTATCGATGAAGAAGAAGTTTTGTTTGCGCCAAAAGAATATGATTTATTGTTTTATATGATACGACATGAAGGTGTTGCACTTTCTAGGGAACGCCTATTAGAAGAAGTTTGGGGGTATGATTTTTATGGAGATGATAGAACGCTTGATACACACATTAAAATGCTTAGAAAAGCCCTGGGGAAATACAGAAAATGTATTACAACCCTGCGGGGAATAGGGTATCGCTTTGATGGTATATAGAAAAGAAAAAGGAGAAAGAAATAAAAGCATAAAATGGCGCATTTTTCAGTATCTGCTGGGCTTCTCCGCGTTGTTGCTTATAATTTTATGGCTGTTCCAAACAGTTTTTTTGGATACATTTTATAAAAATATTAAGCGCGCCGAAATCAAAAAAGATGCGATCTTGTTGGCGGAGTTTTTATGGGCCGGGGATATGGATCGCGTTCGTGATGTCATTACAAAGCAGGGCGATATGGAAGTGGAAATTTGGGTACAAGATGGGGAATCTTACATCTTTACCATGCGACCAAATATGTATGAAATTGTAGAAGGTACAACGGGTTTTTCTTATATTTCTCAGTATACGGAGCAAGAAAAGTTAAATTACTATACACAAGCAAAAAAGCAAGGCGGGTTGGTAACAGAAACCTCTTTTGATGAAAAAAGAGAGCAAGAGCTTTTGCTCTGTACGGTTGTGCTGGATGATTCAGCTTCGCCTAATTTGCTGCTGGTTTCAGCAGATTTGATGCCTGTTGGCGCAACAGTAAAAACTTTACGCATACAGCTTATTTACATCAGTGGAATTTTGATTGTGCTGACAGCCTTTATTGCCCTTTTACTGGCGCGGCGGGTTGCGAGCCCCATCGAGCGGTTGAACAAGGGCGCAGAACGTTTGGCGGCGGGAGATTTTACAGTAACGTTTGGAGAAAAAGAATATCAGGAGGTTTCCGAGCTTTCTAGTACGCTTGACTACGCAGCAAAAGAACTTTCGAAGACAGATCAGCTGCAAAAAGAACTGATTGCAAATGTTTCTCATGATTTACGAACGCCTTTAACGCTCATTGGTGGCTATGCAGAAATGATGAGGGATATGCCCGAAGAGGTTTCAGAAGAAAATATGCAAGTTATCATTGACGAAACCAAGCGGCTTAATTCTCTTGTCAAAAGCCTCGTGGATTTATCTAAAATACAAGCGGGTGTCGCGGAAGAAGAAGTGTGCTTATTTAGTATAACCGCGCTTACAAAAGAAATTGTAAACCGCTTGGCGCTATTAACAGAAAAAGAAGGATATCGCATACTATTTTCATACGAAAGCGAAGCCATGGTTTATGCGCGAAAAGGGCAAATCGAGCAGGTGATTTATAATTATCTGACCAATGCAATTACCCATACCGGTGCCGAAAAAGAAGTTTTTGTAACGCAGCATCTGGAAAATGGGCGCGTAACAATCTCTGTGCGCGATACGGGAGAAGGCATTGCAGAAGAAGCGCTAAAAGACATCTGGGAACGCTACTATAAAGTAGATAAAGCGCATAAACGCGCGGTTGTGGGGAGCGGTTTAGGGCTTTCTATTGTGAAAGCTGTTTTGGAAGGCCATGATGATGCAGAATATGGCGTAGAGTCTACGCCGAACATCGGAAGTATTTTTTGGTTTTCACTGCCGCTTGAGGAAGAACAGTAAAGGAAAATAATAGATTTAATTTTAGAGACATTGGAAAACGAGGAGGCATAGTGCATGAAAAATTTAGGGTATTATAACGGAGAGATCGGTCTGATTGAAGAGATGAAAATCCCCATGAATGATCGTGCTTGCTATTTTGGAGATGGCGTTTATGAAGCAACACGCGTGACAAACAATATTATGTTCTTTGTAGATCAACATATTGATCGCCTATATAACAATGCGGCACGCATTGAAATAAACATTCCATATCCCAAAGAAAAAATGAAAGAGACTTTGCAAGGGCTAGTAGAACAGGTAGATGCAAAAGAAAAAGTGCTGTATTGGCAAGTTTCGCGCGGAACGGCGACCAGAAAGCATGCGTTTGTAGATGGCGCGCCAAACCTTTATGCAACAGTAAGAGAACTGCCGCTAACAGAATATAAAAAGCCTGTTTCTCTCGTTACTACGCCGGATACACGCTTTTTGCATTGTGATATTAAGACAATTAACCTACTGCTAAACGTTCTTGCAGCAGAGAAAGCGGAAAAAGCGGGCGCATATGAAGCGGTATTTCACCGTGGTGATCGCGTAACAGAATGTTCCCACAGCAATGTTTCGATTTTAAAAGATGGTGTGTTTCGTACGGCGCAGACAGATGAATATATCTTGCCGGGCATTACCCGCGCGCATCTATTGCGGATCTGTAAAAAGCTAGGCATCCCCACAATAGAAGAGGCGTTTACGCTAGAAGAGCTTTTTGATGCAGATGAAGTCATCGTCTCCAGCTCTACGAACTTCTGTGTACGCGCGACGAAGCTGGATGGGATAGAGGCAGGCGGAAAAGATGAAGCGCTTTTTTTCCGGATACAAGATGAAATCTATCAAGAATATTTTGAAATTGTAGGAGTATAGAAAATGATTATTAAAAAAAGCAAAAATGTTCCAATGAATTTGTATTTTGATCCGGAAAATCAAGCAAACAAGCTTGTGCAAATGGGTAAATTGACACTCATGCCCGGAGAACGCCGCCCGGCAGAAGGGTTTGCTATGCATGTGCAGGATGAATACTCTTATGTGATTTCCGGCGAAGCGCATAGTGTATTGGAAGATGGGAGTGATCTTGTGGGCAAACCGGGAGATGCGCAGCTCATTGAAGCAGGCGAAAAGCATTATAATTATAACGATACAGATAAACCGGCAGAAGTTGTTTGGATGTTGGTGGAGCGCGTAGATTAATTCATGCAAGAAAAGTTGGCTCTTTTTAGAGAAACGATAAAAGCATATACGCCTCTTGGCAAGGAAGAGGCTGACGTAAAAGAAAATTTACTGCGAGATCTTGATGCTTACCAAGAAAAGTTATTTTATCGCGAAAAAGAGGATGTTCACTTAACTGCATCTGCGCTGCTTTTTGACATGACAGGGGAAAATTTATTACTGATTTATCACCCTATACTAAAAACATATGCTTGGGTTGGTGGGCATGCAGATGGCGTAGTAGATCTTCTTTCAGTTGCATTAAAAGAAGCAAAGGAAGAAACAGGGCTTTCGCGTATTTATCCGTTATCAGAAAAAATTGCTTCAATGACTTGTTTGCCTGTTCCGGCGCATGTAAAGAATGATATGCCTGTTGCAGCGCATAATCATTACAATATTACATATATGCTTGTTGCCGATAAAACAGAAAAGATTAAATTTGCAGCGCGGGAAGTAAGCGATGCAAAGTGGTTTTCTGTAAGCGAGATGCACGAGTATGTTGCGGAACAAAAAATTTTGCCTGTTTATCAAGGCATTATTGATGAGGCGCAGCGTATCTTTTCTAAAAGGAAAGAGAAATATACGCTACTTCCGAAGAAACTATTGCCTTGGTATCAAGCAAATAAAAGAGCGTTGCCCTGGCGGAAAACGAAAGATCCATATGCCATTTGGATTTCCGAAATCATGTTGCAACAAACGCGGGTAGAAGCTGTTAAGCGTTACTATACGCGTTTTATGAAGGAACTGCCGGATATTGCTGCTTTGGCGGCTGTTTCGCAAGAGCGCCTCAATAAGCTTTGGGAAGGGCTTGGGTATTATACGCGGGCGCGCAATTTAAAACGTGCGGCGGAAATCATTGAACAACAGCATGGAGGGGTTTTCCCAAGAGAATATAAAGAAATATCAGCGTTGCCGGGCATTGGCCCATACACTGCAGGCGCAGTTTCTTCCATCGCGTTTCAAGAGAAGATACCGGCAGTAGACGGGAATGTCTTGCGCATCTTAGCGCGCATCATGGGTTATTACATTCCTATCGATGAAAATTTTTTCAAAAATCATGTAACGAATATGTTACGCGCGGAGTATCCAACAAAGGCAGATCTTTTTACCCAAAGCTTGATGGAACTTGGGGCAATTGTTTGCCTGCCCAACGGCGCGCCGCTTTGTAAAGCATGCCCCATACAGCGGAATTGCTATGCTTATAGACATAATGCGCAAGAGGTTCTTCCGCTACGTACGCCAAAACGAAAGCGAAAAATTGAAAACAGAACTGTTTTTTTGCTGCAATGTGAAGATAGAATTGCCATTCAAAAGCGCTCTGAAAAAGGACTTTTGGCAGGGCTTTATGAATTTCCAAATTTGCCGGGCGTTTTGTCGCTGGAAGAAATCCTTGCGCAAGCAGAGGCATGGGGCGCGATGCCCCGACGCGTAGAAAAAATTGTACACGAAAAGCATATCTTTACTCATATTGAATGGCACATGCAAGGCATTTATATTTTTTGTGAAGATATGCCGAAAGAATTTATTTGGGTAAAAAAAGAAAAGCTAATAGCAGAGCATGCGCTACCTTCTGCGTTTCAAATGTTTTTAGCGCGTCTTTAGGGTGAGAAAAATGGAAAAGCAAATTTTTAAAACAAACATTGTACTTGATTCCTATGATGTGGATGTTACAGGGAGATGGAAACCGGCTTCTATTTTGCGGCATATGACAATTGTGGCGCAAAAGCATTGTGACATACTAAACCCCGGCGATCCTAAACTGGAAGCGGAAAGCCTATTCTGGGTATTGCTACGTGTGGAAGCAGAGCTGGAAAAATTGCCGCGCACTGACACAGAAATTTTGATTAAAACGGCCGCCAACAACAAACGCGGGCGCACTTTTTGCCGTTATTTTCGGTTTTTGAGTGCGGATGAAACCGTATGTTATGGCATCGCAAAAACTTATTGGGTTGTGCTGGAGCGAGAATCGCGAAAAATGGGGAAATTAGCGTCGGAAAACCCAATTCATAATTATCAAGCGCCGGATGTACAAGGGCTTTTAACTGCTCCAAAGGCAATAAAACTTAGCGGCATGTTGCAAAAAGAAATCACGCGGCGCGTTCAATATTCTGATCTAGACGACAATGGACATATGAATAATACCAGATATGCTGAATGGGCAGAAGATATGATAGGATATGAAACCCTAAAAACTGCGACCATAAAAGCGTTTGATGTAAACTTTATAAAAGAGGCTGCGCCAAATACAGAAATGCAACTATCCCTTTATCAAGACGAAAACGTCTACTATGTAAAAGGCATCCGAAAAGAAACGTTAGAAGATTTATTTATTGTAAAGCTTGTTTTATAAATGGACAAGAAAGCGAGAAAGAGATGGGGTTAAAAAGAAGATTTGCGATAGATGTTGCGCGCTTACCGGTGGGTGCAAAAAATCTTATTACAGATGTACCGGGTGTGCAAGTAGGGCATGCGACAATCAATAAAGAAAACATTCATACCGGTGTTACGGCGATTTTGCCGCACACAGAAAATTTATTTTTAGAAAAAGTACCGGCGGCAGTGCATGTCATCAATGGTTTTGGGAAAAGTGCTGGGTTGATACAAGTGGATGAACTGGGCACAATTGAAACGCCAATTTTGCTCACCAACACCTTAAGCGTACCCATGGCTTCTCATGCGCTCATCAAATATATGCTACAAGAAAATATAGAAATCGGAAGAACCACAGGTACAGTAAACCCGCTGGTTCTTGAATGCAATGATGGAGCGATAAATGATATTCGCGCCTTAGCAGTTGAAGAAGCGCATATAATAGAAGCGCTACAAGCAGCAGACAGCACCTTTATGGAAGGTGATTTGGGCGCAGGGACAGGTATGCGCGCGTTTGGGCTGAAAGGGGGCATCGGCTCCTCTTCCAGATGTATTACGATAAATGGGAAAAGCCATACGCTGGGCGCGCTTGTGTTGAGCAATTTTGGATTAAGGGAAAATTTACTGGTGGATGGAAATCCTGTTGGCGTTACAATCAATGAATATCTGAAAAATCAAATAGAAGCAAAAGAGCAGGGGAGTATCATTGTTATTTTGGCAACAGATGTTCCACTTTCTGCGCGGCAATTAAAGCGCGTTGCCAAGCGCGCGGGAATTGGCATCGGCAGAACCGGTGGGTTTGCAGGCAATGGCAGCGGAGAAATCGCCATTGCGTTTTCCACTGCAGCGCGCATTCCACATTTCCCGCAACAAGCTTTTTTTGAATACGAAGTGTTGCATGATGACTATATGGATTTACTCTTTGCCGCAACGGTATCAGCGGTAGAAGAATCCATTATCAGTTCACTTTATCATGCGCATAGTCAATATGATCGCAGCAATCAAAAGTGCTTCTCATTAAAAGAAATATTGCGTGAGATGGAATTGCCTCTTTTTTAGTTGCGTTCCGCCGCAAGCACCGTTTGTTCCATTAGCTTTGCAATGGTAACCGGCCCCACGCCACCGGGAACCGGCGTATAGGCAGCAGCGCTTTCTTTTGCGCGATCCATATCAATATCTCCAATATTGCCTTTGTTATAACCGGCATCAATTAGTATGACGCCATCTTTCAGCCATTCTTTTTGTACAAAATTTGGTTTTCCAACCGCCGCTACAACAATATCTGCCCGCCGTACCACATCCGGCAGGTTTTCTGTTTTGGAATGGCAGATGGTTACTGTAGCATCTTTGTTTAGCAGCATCATCGCTACAGGTTTTCCTAAAATAGGGCTTCTGCCAATGACCACAACTTCTTTTTTGGCAACTTCAAGGTTGTAATAATCTAAAATAGAGAGAATGGCAAAGGGTGTGGCGGGAAAATGCGCGGGCAGCCCCATGGCCATTCTACCAAAGCTATCTGTGTTTACACCATCCACATCTTTTTTTATATCAATTGCATTGAAACACGCTTGCTCATCAATATGCGCAGGAACAGGATGTTGCAGCAAAATCCCATAAACAGAATCATCTTCGTTTAATTTTGCAATTTCTTCAAGCAACTCCATTGTTGTTGTCTCTTTTGGTAATACAATTTTTCGCGGAATGAGCCCCGTACGCTTGCAAGCATTCCCTTTCATGCGGACATATGTAACAGAAGCGGGGTTTTCACCCACGAGGATTGTCGCTAGCACAGGGCGGAGTCCTTTTTCATGGAAAAGCTTGTCCGTACGAATACGTAGATTATTTTCCAATTCCCCTGCGATTTTTCTTCCATCTAAAATCAATTTTTCCTGCATCAGTTGAATCCTTTTCTTTCTGAAAATTTTCATAAAAAAACGTCTGAACACAATAAATGCCCAGACGGTCGGCGATAATGCTTGCGATACTCCATCATGGTTGTTTCCATGTTTCCGTCAGTCATATCGCTCTTTTATAATATAGAAAAGACACGCCACTGTCAACGACTTATGCTTCTTCCTGCAAAAACATCAAAGTGCAAAACCGTTTTCCGGTTTCTGTTTTGAAAATTTTTCGGAATACGCTTTCTATGGCTTCTTTTTTCATGTTGCCTTCGTAGATGTCCACCAAAAAATCCGCCTCAATCAAAATTTGGTAATCAGAACCATCGATATTACTATAAGTATGATGGTGGCCGACAAGGTATGATACCCGAGAGATAATTTCTTCCGCATAACCTAGCCTACGCAGCATTGCTTCTGCAAGCGGAGGGCCTTCTGCTTCTTGCAAATTGCCGTTGCTACTGCCATATTTCTCTAAGCTGGGGAGGATGCCAATGTCATGTACAATCGCAGCAGCTTCCAAAATATAAAGTGTTTCTACATCCAGTTCTTCCAGTATTCCGATTGTGCGCGCAAAGTTATGAACTTTAAGAAAATGTTGTGTACGTTTTGGGCTTGCTGTTTCGTAAGCAATCATTTCATTTATGAGTAAAATATGTTTTTCCATTGAAAACTCCTTTTTATTATTTTAGAAGTATAGCATATTTTTCAAAAACCAAATATATTTTTATTGACAATATTGTGTATCATACAGTATAGTAATATCGAGGTGCAATATGAGTGAAAAAGAACAACTGCAAAGTTTTTTAACAGAATTGCGTAGAGGGAGCTTAACCCTTGCGGTACTAGGGTCTTTGCAGCAGCCCCATTACGGGTATGCGCTTTTGCAAACGTTGCAAGAAAAGGAAATTGAAATTGAAGCAAATACGCTTTATCCTTTGTTGCGCCGTTTGGAAAAGCAGGGCTTGCTTGATAGTGATTGGGATACAACAGAAAGCCGCCCGCGAAAATACTACAAGTTAAACCTAAAAGGCGAGAAAATTTATGCAGCGATCTATGAAGAATGGAAAAAAATGCAAGCAAGCATTACTGCAATCTATAAGGGAGAATGAAAATGCAAGAACTAATTGAACGCTATATTTATGATGTGGTGCGGCGTTTGCCGGAAAATGAAAGAGAAGAAGTTGCGCAAGAGTTGCGCGCAAATATCTATGATATGCTGCCCGAAGCGCCATCAGAAGAAGAGGTAAGAGAAATATTATATCATTTGGGCGCGCCCATTGATTTGGCGGAAAAATATCGGCAAACCCCGCGGTATCTAATTTCTCCGGCAGTGTTTGATGATTACTTACGCGTACTAAAATTGGTCCTTCCCATTGTTGGGGTTGTATTATTACTTTTGGGCGTTTGCTTGGGTGCATTCGGCGCCATGCAAGCAGGAAACGGGGAAGCAGAACTCGGGTATTTGATCGGCGAATCTTTGGGAAATGGGATTTCCATGGCAATCTCCGGCGCATTCCAAGCAGCGGTATGGATTACAGTTGGTTTTGCAATCTATGACTATACCCGCGATAAAAATAAAACGCGCGAAAAAAAGTGGAGCATTGCAGATTTACCGCCCGTCAAAGAAAAAGCGCAAAAGGGAAGCATTTCTTTTTCGGAAAGCATTGTAGAAATAATATTGACAATCATATTTGCGGCGCTGGGTATTTTGTTTTGCAGTGGTATTTTTTCTTTCCCCGTGCTCATTCAGTATAACGGCATGCGCGTGCATAGTATTTTCAGCCAAGAATTCTTGCTCTTATGTATTCCGGCCATTTTGATTTTAACATGTACTAGCCTTGCAAAAGGGATTGTAAAACTAAATGCACGCCGCTGGAGCATACCGCTTCTTATCGTTACAATTATAAATGCGCTTACTAGCATGGTGGTGAGTGTATACATGCTAACGCGCTCTAATATTTTTAGCGGCGAATTTATAGAATTTTTAAACGGAATGAATCTAGAGGGTTTTGACTTTTTTCGCTTTTTTACAGAGCATGGAATTAACCCGATTTTGTTGCTGATTACAGCAATCATTGTTATTTGCGCGCTTATTGAATGTGGTGTTGCAATTTATAAAACAATCAAAGAAAAGCGCATTGCATAACAGAGAAAATTCTCTGTTATGCTTGAAAAACAATGCGTATAAATTTGTTTTTGCCGCGGCTTAGGATAATATCTTCCTGTATCACCGCATAAGTGTCTGTTACAGTGGTGCCGTTTACTTTGATGCCTTTTCCTGTAATAAGCCGACGTGCTTCGCCATTTGAAGCAGCAAACCCGGCGCGTTTTAATAAATCAATGAGCGTAACTTCTGCCTCGCTTATATGAAGCGTAGGCAAGTCTTGCGGAACATTACCTGCAGCAATCATAAGATAGCGTTCTTTGGCCGCTATGCTTGCAGGTTGCCCATGATACATTTTTACAATTTCTTGCGCATAGAGAAAATGTGCTTCGCGAATGTCTTTTTCGATACAAGGGATATAGATTTCTCTTCCCAAATCCGTCGTCAGTTGAAAATAAGTAGCGAGTAACGCATCCGGTACTTTCATGCATTTTTCAAACATGATTTCAGCCGGTTCGTCAATGCCAATATAATTATCAAGTGATTTGCTCATTTTTTCTTTGCCATCTAGGCCGGGCAACAAGGGGAAGGTAATGACAACTTGTGGCGTTTGTCCGTAATCTTTTTGTAATTCCCGCCCAACGAGCAAATTAAATGTTTGGTCTGTTCCGCCAATCTCAATATCTGCATCAAGGGCAACAGAATCATAGCCCTGCATCAATGGATAAAGGAGTTCATGCAAACCAATGGGGTGGTTTTCGCGAAAGCGTGTTTTAAAATCATCGCGCTCCAATATGCGGGCGAGGGTATATTTTCCCGCCAAAGACAATACATCGGCAAAATTCATTTTGCTGAGCCATATGGAATTGTATAAAACCTTTGCCTTTGCTGTATCAATTATTTTCCCGACTTGCGCCATATAAGTCTCGCCGTTTTCCCGCACTTCTTCAAAGGAAAGAGGAACGCGCGTTTTGCTTCTGCCGGAAGGGTCACCAATCATTCCGGTAAAATCTCCAATGACAAATATAATTTCATGCCCCATATCTTGCATATAACGCAACATACGAAGCGGAACCGTATGTCCTAGATGCAAATCCGCTCGCGAAGGATCCGCCCCCAGTTTGATTTTTAGCGGCCTTTTTTCTTTTAGTAGCGCCAGTAGGCTTTCTTCTGAAAAGATATCCACGGCGTTTTCTTGTATCTTTTCAAATACATTTGTCTCTTTCATCATTTCCTCCGAAATAAAAAAACCCAAAGCATAAAATGCCTTGGGTCATATTCCCCGCAAAAATTACGGCAAACACAACCAAGGCTTGTCTTTATAATAATAAACAACCCGGCTAGTATATGTGTTTCTCGTATGCTTTGCCGTTTTCATATGTCTTACCTCATTTATAACATAGCATAGGGTAGCATTTTCGTCAAACAAACACCTTACAAGTAGTGAATCTTTTATGATTTTGAAGGAAAGAAAGCACAAGCTTTCCTTTTGCATTCTTCATTGTTGGAATAAAAGATACAAGTTTTGTTTTTGGGCGAAGTGAAATGTGTTGCAAATGCTTGGTTGCTATGCATAATTACTGATGGTAAAGCCAAAAATGCATTTCGTTTGCAGCAGCGCGGGCCACCATTTTGCGCAATTTCTCTTCCGATTTCTGCTGTCAACAATCCCAAAGCTTTCCATTCTGCTTCGCTATATGGATCTGTTTCAGATAAAATGCTGGTATATATACCCGCACCAATGGCCGCGCCGCATATACCGTAATACCCACATGCACCACCAGGTACTTCAATGCTACGGGCATTCGCTTCTTCTAATAGAGAGAGAAGCGCTTCTTTTTTCTCCTTTTCATTACAATAAGTTGTGAGCAACGCGGCAGGCAATAAAAAATGATGCTCTGGGCCATGCATTGCAACTTCAGGGAGCTGCATCAACTTTTTCAAAAGACGATACGGCTGTTTCTCTTTACTGCGCAGGCAATACTTCATAATTGCTTTTCTGGCGTTTTTTTGACGGCACATATGACAAACATAATGCCCATTTTTACAAACAGAATCCGGCAGAAAAGAAGCACTACAAATATAACAATTTACAGGGTTCATCTCGTCTGTTTCTTCAAAATAGGTTTTTTCGCCATGGCAAATAGGGCATAACAAGTTTACTTTATGTAGCATAAATACCTACTTCCTTTTTTATACCAAGCATTTCTTCCAATAACCGTACCGCATAAATACTGCCGGATAGATGAATGGAATAATGAATCCACTTGCCTTCTCGACGCCCACGCACAACGCCTGCATCGCAAAGTATTTTCATATGATGTGAAAGCGTAGATTGACCGATTTGCAGATGTTCTTGTATTTTACATGCGCACAATTCTTCGTGATGTAGCATTTTAAGAATAGATAATCTTTTTTCATCTGCAAATGCTTTGAAAATTTTTGCATATTCTTGATACATAAAAAACCTCATATCTAAATATTTCGATATGATAAGTATACTCTATGATATGAAGTTGTCAATGTTTGCAAGCGGTTATCCTATGGGGAGGTTACTTTTTGTGCATTTGATCTGAAAAATCAGGAATATCCTTTCTCTTTTCAGCTTCTTTTTTTTGTGTATGTTTTGTTTTATGGCGTTGTATAAAGAAAACAATGATCATTAAAATTAACAGGAGAACCAATATGCTTTCCACAATTCCGGTTCTTTGCAGAAGGTTTGCCTCTGTTGATTCCGCAGCAGCGAAGGTAGGAAATATCAATAAAACCACTAAAATTGTTGTAAATAAAGAAAGGGCTTTCGTTTTTCTTTTCATAAAGACTCCTCATGCATGAAATAGTAAATGCCTCCATATATAAGACACATGGGAGAGGTAAAGTGCGACAAAAAAATTGTGAAACACCACAAATTTTTATTTGAACGTTTTTATCAATCTGTACGTCACAATGATGAAAGAA
This sequence comes from Christensenellaceae bacterium, assembly GCA_050952565.1. Taxonomy (GTDB): domain Bacteria; phylum Bacillota; class Clostridia; order Christensenellales; family Christensenellaceae; genus QANA01. The sequence continues at coordinate 271,859 of JBMNLE010000002.1, read as the reverse complement.
AATCTATATGAATCTATAATAATTTTTCTGGAATACAGGCGCCATATTTGATATAGTATTGTTAGAACAAAGGAAGAGATGGCAATGGAATCAAAAAAACTGCGCATACAAGCAAATAAAAAAGGATTTACCTTGATGGAGCTGATTATCGTCATCGCGATTTTGGCTGTGCTATCTTCTCTTTTGATACCTTCTATGCTTGGTTATATACAAAAATCCCAGGCGGTTGTTTGTGATACCAATCGAAAGGTAATCGAGCAGCAGCAAAGCTTTATTTCGGCGTTACTGCTCAGCGATGTAACAATAGATGACCTTCTGGCAAATAAATATCCTGAATATACCGGTGAGAAAATTGCCGATGGCTGCCCGGCAGGTGGAGAATATAGCGCGGCAGCTGATGGCGTTCATGTTCTTTGTTCAATCCATGGCGGAGAAGGAGAGCCTGGCGGTGGAGAAACAGGTGGAACAATTCCGGGCACCAACATTCCTGTCAGCGGAGATGGTTGGCCGGTCGAAATGTCGGATGATGGGAGATATTATTACTTTAGACCCAGTGGAATCTTTGAATACAACGGCAAGTATTACGTTATTTCCAGAAGCGAAGATGTTTGGCATCAACGGATTGATGATGGACCTGCCAGTGGAACGATGCTTTCCTCTTATGTAACCCATGAGATAAGAGGTATCTATAATGAAGAACCGGTGAACGGGAAATATCCAACCATTACACGAGGCGATGTTGTGGAATATGAAGGAGATTTTTATGTATTCGTAACCGGTGGTAGCTATGGTTCCGCGCCGCCGCAAGAGGGTGCGCATGGCTGGTACAAGTTACCCAAATAAAAAAGTAGTAGTGTTGATAATAAAAAAGCAAGCGTTATGCTTGCTTTTTGTTTTCCAGAATACGATTGTAACAGGCGTTTTTATATGGGCAAGGAGCATCCGCCAGCTCAGGATGTTGTAAGATTGTAGGATTTTCTGCTTCTATGGCCGCGTGATAAATCCACTTTTTGTAGCGAATTGTTTCCAGCATTATGTTGAGCGCATCAATGCTTGCTAAAATACTCTGCTCCTGCGCAACAAAGACGGCATGGCGCTCTTTTAATGTAGCATCTCCTTGTTTGCGCAATTCCATGTAAGCATGGATCTCACGAATAGACATACCAATGCCTTTTAGGCATTCTACAAGGCTGAGCCATTCGAGGTCAGCATCTTGAAACCGCCGATATCCTGCTTCCGTCCGTTCTACAAAAGGCAATAAACCCTCTTTGTCATAATACCGTAGCGTAGAAGAGGGGATATTCATAATTTTTGCAACTTCACTGATTGTATAATACATATTTCATGCTCCTCAAAAAAAGTATTGACTTAAAGTTAACTTTATAGTTTATACTGCATAGTATATTACAAATTGACCATGTGTCAAGAAGGAGATCATGATGAAAAAACGTTTCTTAGGACAAAATAGATTAGAGGTTTCTGCAATAGGGCTGGGATGTATGGGATTTTCGCAAAGCTATCCACCCTTTTTACCAAAAGAAGAAGCAATTAAAACAATACGAGCGGCATTTGATTTGGGTGTTACGTTTTTTGATACCGCAGAAGTTTATGGTCCTTACGAAAACGAAAAATTATTGGGAGAGGCGCTTTTGCCCATCCGCGAACAAGTAGTTCTTGCAACAAAATTTGGGTTCAACTTAAATCCTGAGAAGCGAGACGGCATTGGAAACCCGCTTGCCTTGGATAGCAGCCCGAGAAACATACGAAAAGCAATTGAAGGTAGCCTTCTTCGCTTAAAAACAGATTATATTGATTTGTACTATCAACATCGTGTAGATCCTGCGATGCCGATAGAACTTGTGGCAGAAGAAATGCAAAAACTGATAAACGAAGGAAAAATATGCGCTTGGGGGTTATCCGAACCATCTGTACAAACGCTAAAAAGAGCGCATGCCGTTTGCCCGGTAACGGCAGTGCAAAGCGAATATTCTATGTTTTATCGGAATGTTGAAAAAGAAATGCTGGGGGTATTGGAAGAGCTGGGCATCGGCTTTGTGCCTTTCAGCCCGCTGGGAAAAGGGATACTAACAGGGGCAATCGCTACAGAAAAAGGGTTTGCACAAAACGATGTCCGCAGCACAATCCCCAGGTTCAATGATACAGAAAACTTAAAAAACAATGTAACGCAAATTGAGCAAATCACAAAAATGGCGCAGAAAAAAGGAACCTCTCCGGCTACATTTGCGCTGGCATGGCTGCTGGCACAAAAGGATTTTATCGCTCCCATTCCGGGAACAAAACGTATTTCGCGCATTGAAGAAAACATTGCTGCAGCAGATATTTCTTTTACGCAAGCAGAATTGCTTGAGATTCATGAAACATTAGAGAATCTTGAAATTACAGGCGCGCGTTATTCTGAAGCGCAAGAAAAGCTAACCAATCAATAATCATATTTATAAAAAGAGCAGGAAACCCTGCTCTTTTTATAATTCTATATTTTCTATTGGAATGGCGGCAAACCCACGGTCAATTGTAATTGCTGTTTCAAAATGTGGATGTGCCGCTTTAATTTGTGCAGTGATATTTTCTTTGACGGAAAGATCACTCATCTCATATTTTTCCGGAATGACGCAATCAAAAACCAACTTTGTGCGCGTTTTTCCTGGAACAACACGCAAATCATGAATCGTAAAAGAAGCATCTATTTGCTGAATGAGGTGTATTAGCCATTTTCGCAAATTGGTTGTCTCTTCTCCCGTTGTAATAATCGGGTCATAATGAACCAACATCTGCAGTCCTGTCTGCAAAAAATCTTGCTCAATTTGGTCGATGGTATCATGGCTTTCTAAGACATCATCTTCCGCAGCCATCTCCACATGCACACTGGCGAATTGTCTGCCCGGACCATAATCATGTATCAATAAATCATGCGCTCCAAGCACACCGGGATATGCCATGATTTTTTCTCGAATTGTATTGACAGTTTTTGCATCCGGCGCATGACCAAGCAACGGGCTTATTGTATCTTTGATCATGGAAAAGCCGCTCCAAACAATGAAAATTGCGACAAGTAGCCCCATATACCCATCTAGTTCAATGCCTAAAAAATGAGAAACAAGTGTTGCAACAAGAACGCTTAACGTGGTAATGACATCGTTTCTGCTGTCCATCGCAGTTGCAGCAAGTGTACCCGAATCAATCTTCTTTCCGATCTTTTTATAGAAAACCATCATCCAAAGTTTGATGAGGATGGAAGCAAGAAGCACACCAATGCTTGCCCAATGAAACAAAACCGGGGTAGGGCTTAAAATTTTGTTCAAACTGCTGCGAAAAAGCTCAATGCCAATGACCATGATGAGTACAGCAACCATAAGCCCTGAAAGGTATTCATAGCGCCCATGCCCGTAAGGATGCTCTTTGTCTGCCGGTTTTGCAGAAAGCTTGAAGCCGAACAAACTAATAATACTGGAAGATGCATCAGAAAGGTTATTGACAGCATCTGCCGTAATCGAAACAGAACTGGATAGTACACCAACCAGAATTTTGCCCAGAAATAAAATGACATTACAAACGATGCCGATGATGCTGGCAAACTTGCCATAAGCAGTCCGGACCATTGGGTTTTCTATGTTTTCGTTATCTTTTACAAAAATGCGGATTAATTTATCAGTCATGCGTTGCGATGGTTTTTTTCGCAAAAACTTCGGCCGCCTGAAGATCTTCGGCGTTGGGGTGTTTGCGATTGATAAACAAAAATCTCCCTTTTCCGTTGTATACTTCTTTTGAAAGAGGTATCCCTTTTTCTGTAAGAATGTTACCAACTTCCTCCACTGCGCTTTGATTTTTCTGCATCGCGGATGTTGTAAAGAACGCAACTTTCTTTATTTGCTCTTCTGGCAGCTCTTTTAAAAATGCAAGCAGCGCTTGATCAATGTTGCCCGCATAAATGCCGCTACCTACAAATAGAACCTCTACATTTTCCATCTTACCGGCCGCGTCCACTGCTTCAGCCTGTACGCCAATCGCTTTTGCAATGGTATCTGCAACTTTTGCGGTTTTTCCTCCTTTGGAAGCGTAAATCACCTTATACATAATGTTTTCCTTTCCACTTTTTATAATAAAACGAGATATGTTTACTTATGGTTTCTTCTGGCTTCATGCCAAATGTAAGGGAGCAATTCACGAAGCGTTACAATTTTATCCTGCGTGAGCATGATTTCTGTCTGTAAATTATCATTGTGAATTTGGTTCATAAATTCACGACACCTGCCACATGGTGCAACAACACCTTCTTGTGAAATTGCAACAATTTTCAAAATTCTGCTTTCACCGGCAGTAATCATAGCCGCCATCGCCGATTACTCTGCACAAAAACCAAGGCTGCATGCAAGATCAATGCATACACCCGTATAGATGTTGCCGTTTTCCGTGAGCAGCGCTGCGGCCACACCACCTGCAGTGGCATCAGATGATAATTTGCGATGCCCCAAAACGGCTTTTGCTTCCTTTAATAAAGTTTCAAATGTTATCATACTTCTTTTTCCTCATACACCGGCGGCATCGTTTAGCTCAAATAAATTGCCTTCCGTATCCCGAAAATAAGTACAACGCATTTGCCAATCGGCAATAAAGCGAGGAGGGGATAAGAATTCCACACCAGCTGCCCGCATTTTTTCATAATCGCCATCTAAATCATCCGAAGGAATTACTGCAACAATGCTATCAGGCTGCTCTGTTGTTTTCGGTTGCGCATATCCATCAAACATGCTCATATTTGCGCCGGAAAAAATTGCAAAGCAAGGAGCAGCGCCTTCTTTTATTGCAAAAGAGGTATATGGCCCATTTCTGTCGCCCCATACTGGAACCAATCCTAACTTTTCTGTATAAAAATCAAAACACGCGCCATACTCTTTTCGTACCAATATACGTATTGTTGTATCTTGAAATCTCATGTTGTTTTTCCTCCAATGCCCTTTGTATTGACTATATCATATTTTTGTATGCAAAAATAGATGAAAGAGAAGTTTCATATGGTAATAAATATTTCCTTATAACTTTGTTGCGAAGAGTAAATAAAAGAGTATTGTTAAGAGAAGTGTAAGGTAAACTTGACATATTTATAAAGGTTTGCTATGATGCGTGTAAGGTTAAGCTTACATTTGTAGGAGAAGCAAATATGCAAAACAATGTACGGAATTTACGAGAAAAAGAGGGGTTAACCCAAAAGGATTTGGGCGAAAAAGTCGGTGTTTCACGGCAAGCAATCAATGCAATTGAGACAGGGAAATTTGATCCTTCCATTTGGCTTGCATATGATTTGGCGAATTTTTTCGATGTATCCATTGAAGCATTGTTTTTATTCCAGGAGGCAGATCGAAAATGAAAAAAATCATCAGACATCCTATTACAAATGCTCTTTGCATTGGCTTGTTTTCATTGTTCTATGCAATCATCTTTTTTTGGACGGTGCATAGTGATGCTTTTAAAGCAGAACTTCTTTATGCAACTGATATCAAAGGATCATCTTTTCTGGAAAACTGGAGCAAGATTCTTTTTGAAGGGCAGCATATGGTTCTAGCGTATATTTTATTGGTGGTAACAGTCGTTATAATCATATTGCTTCTTATAAGAAAAAAACCTTATGATGAATATCAAATCAATATACTGGTGAATTGTCTTTTGATTGCGCTTTCGTTAATACTTATCGTCATTGCACTTTTCTTTTTATTCGTAATAACAAATCCGACAAACATTGTTGAAAAATTTATGTGCTTTATTTCCATACATTGGATTACAGTGGTTTTTGCCGATCTATTTTATATAACACTCTCTTGTCGAAAGTGATAAAAGAATTATGAAAATTCTGTTGGTACAACCCAAAATGAACAAACGCCCCATGGATACAGAGCTAAAAACAAAAATGTCTCCTTCCATGGCGCTATTTACCTTGCTAGCGCTTACACCCAAAGAGCATAATGTAACTATCATAAACGAAAATACAGAAAAAATTGATTTTACAGAATATTATGATTTGGTAGGGATTACAGTAACGCTAGATGTTTTACCAAGAGCATGCGAAATTGCGAAGAATTTTCAAAAACGGGGCATAAAAGTTGTTGCCGGGGGAATCCATGTTACTTTGTAGCCCAGAAACATGCCTTCCGTTTTTTGATGCAATATGCGTTGGCGTAGCAGAGCCGGTGTGGAAACAATTATTGATTGATGTACAAAAAAATCGATTACAGAAAAAATATTCTGAGCTATTCGAGGGAGAAGACATTGCCTCGCCCCAGTATGCTACAATTGATAAAAGAAAATATCTCTTTTCAAATGTTGTTTTAACCAGTAGAGGGTGCCCCAATCGATGTGATTTTTGTTATAACAGCAATAAGAATCGCTATTATGTACAACGCCCAATAAAAGATGTACTAAATGATATTCGTATTCTGGGAACAAAGCATATTTTATTTATTGATGATAATTTTATCGGCAACCCTGGTTACACATATTCATTATTGCGTCACTTGAAAAATTTGGAGCTAAAATGGAATGCAGCAGTAACAACAAAAATAATGGATTACCCGGATCTTTTGGATTTGATGGCAGAAACCGGTTGTCAAAGCCTTTTTATTGGCTTCGAATCTATCAATGCAGCCTCGCTTGCCGATGTACATAAAGATAATATCGTCGAAAAATATGAAACACTGGTAACAGCCATACATGACCGTGGTATCATGATAAATGCCAGCATGGTTTTTGGGTTAGACGGAGATACGCCGGAGGTTTTTCAAGATACACTTGATTGGCTGGTAAAAAACAAAATTGAAACCCTAACTTCTCATATCTTAACGCCTTATCCCGGAACAGTTCTTTATGAGCGAATGAAACAAGAGGGAAGAATTACAGATGATAATCTATCAAAATATAATACGGCACATGTGGTATTTTCTCCAAAGAATATGACAGCAGAGGAGTTGCAAGAAGGTTATCTTTGGATGTACAAGAAATTTTATTCTTTTCGTAATATTATAAAACGAATGCCGGTGAATCAGGCGCAACGAAAGCCATATGTTCTTTTCAATCTTTTTTACCGGAAATTTGGCGCTGTAACTTCGTTTCTCTCGCGTATCATTCCAATGCATAAAATAGGGAAGTGGGCAACGCGCGTATCATACAAGCTAGGCAAATAAAGCATCGATCGCTCGTAATCTATAGAAGGTTTGTCTTATGTTGTCGTATCAGCTTTTTTGGCGATTGCAATATAGTGTCCTGAAACCCCAAGTAATTCAGGGATACTCTCTGTTCTTCTGATGTACTCCAGTAGGAATGCTTTTCTATTTTCATCATACATAAAATCATTGATGTCCAAGATTTGCGCGAACCCTTCTACAGCAATAAGTTTAATATCCGTAAACCCAGCGTGTGTCAGTTCTTCCGTAATCAAGTTCGGTGTATGAAAAAACGCAGTTGTAAAAAACCCGCTATCTCCCGGCGTATGTTTCCCTGAACGCAAATTTTCTTCCAACAACGCAACAAAGGTTTCGTTATTTAATAAATCATCTTGAAAACATTCAAAAAGATTTGCATACCGCGAAATTACTTCACAAAGCATAACACCGCCTGACTTCAGCACGCGCCATGCTTCTTCTAAACATTTTATCCGGTCATCACCTTCTTGTAGATGATACAACGGCCCCATTTCCAATACAATGTCAAACGCATTATCTGCATACGGGAGCGCTCTTGCATCGCCGCATGTATAAGATTCTAAAGAAAGGTTTTGCAACTTTCCGTTTTCTTTTGCCCTGTCAATGTGTGCCTGCGTATAATCAAGCAAATGAACTTTATGGTTCTGGGCCGCAAGCCAATAAGAAAAGACGCCTGTTGCGCCACCAATATCAGCAATCTCCATCTTTTCTGCTGTCAAATAACGCGCAATGATCTCTTTGCAGCGCAAAAATTCCAGCGGCTGGCGCATCATGCGTTCATTTTCATTGTATTTGTTTGTATAGAAATCCAGTATTTCATTTTTCTTTTTCATGGCATCTTCTTTCTCTTTAGACAAGATAAATTCTATTTTAATATAGCAAAGACATGGCATTAAAGCAATTGCGTTAGCGCGATGCATATATAAAAAGTCCATGCATACGTTGCATGGACTTAAAATGTTGCACAGCCTCTGCTGGCATGGTGCGGATAACAGGAGTTGAACCTGCATGAAGTTTCCTTCACACGGACCTGAACCGTGCGCGTCTGCCAATTCCGCCATATCCGCATATGTTTTTATAAAACTTCCCCGTTAAAAGTATAACGGGGAAGTGGTGGATGGGGATGGATTCGAACCATCGAAGTCTGTGACGGCAGATTTACAGTCTGCTCCCTTTGGCCGCTCGGGAACCCATCCAGGGTTGGAGCTGGTGATGGGACTTGAACCCGCAACCTGCTGATTACAAATCAGCTGCTCTGCCAATTGAGCTACACCAGCATTATTGGTGCCTCAGAATGGAATCGAACCATCGACACACGGATTTTCAGTCCGTTGCTCTACCAACTGAGCTACCGAGGCATATTTGGCGACCTGGAAGAGACTCGAACTCTCGACCTCTAGCGTGACAGGCTAGCGTTCTAACCAACTGAACTACCAGGCCACATAATGTTTATTATATGGTGGGCCCTCACGGACTCGAACCGCGGACCAATCGGTTATGAGCCGACCGCTCTGACCAACTGAGCTAAGGGCCCATATAATGGTGACCCCTAGGAGACTCGAACTCCTGTTACTGCCGTGAGAGGGCAGTGTCTTAACCGCTTGACCAAGGGGCCATAACACGCCACCCAAATATATTGTATGAAATTGGTCGGGGTGAGAGGATTCGAACCTCCGGCCCCATGCTCCCAAAGCACGTACGCTGACCAAACTGCGCCACACCCCGAAGTGTCCCAAACGAGGCGACGACTATAAATATACCGTAATCACAAACTGTTGTCAATAAGAATTCTAAAAATAATATCGCTTATTTCTTGCCTATAAAAACCCCTTCTATTATAATAAGAAAGGCGATTATGCACAAAGGAATAAAGAGATGAATGATACATTAAAAACATATATTGCAGCAAATACGCTTACTTATTTTATTGAAACGTATGGCTGTCAAATGAATACACATGATTCAGAAAAGATTGCCGGGATTTTAAGCGAGCTGGGGTATCTTGAAACGCAAGATAAATACCGGGCAGATATTCTTATTTTCAATACCTGTTGTGTGCGTGAAAACGCAGAAAATAAGCTTTTTGGAAATGTAGGACATTTGAAGGCACATAAAGAAACGCGAAAGAACATGTTGCTTGGTGTCTGCGGATGCATGATGCAGCAGCCGGGAAAAGCGGAAAAACTAAAAAAAACATTCCCTTATGTGGATATTCTTTTCGGAACAACCAACATGGATGAGCTACCGGGAATGATTGAAGCAGCATTGTTAAAAAAAGAAGGTACGCTTTTGATTGAAGATCGTAATGATTTGATAGAAGACATTGCAATTAAGCGGAGCCTGCCGCCGCTGGCTTCTGTCAGCATTATGCAAGGTTGCAATAACTTTTGTTCTTTTTGTATTGTGCCATATGTGCGTGGGCGCGAACGGAGCCGCACCCCAGAGGTGATTGTAGATGAAGTAAAAGCATTAAAAGAAGCGGGCTACAAAGAGGTTATGCTGCTGGGGCAAAATGTCAACTCCTATGGCGGCGAAGCAGGCAGTGTGCGTTTTCCAAAGTTGCTTGAAATGGTGGCTGCGACAGGGATACCGCGCATTCGGTTTATGACTTCACACCCAAAAGATGCTTCCATAGAATTATTTCAAGTCATGGCAGCGCATGAAAATATTTGTAAACAGCTACATTTGCCTGTGCAGTCAGGCTCCAGCCGTGTACTAAAGGAAATGAACCGAAAGTATACAAGAGAACGTTATTTGGCGCTGATAAATGAAGCACGGGCATTGATGCCCGGCTTGGTGATTACCACGGATATTATGATTGGCTTCCCGGGGGAAACAGAAGAAGAATTTGAAGAGACGCTTTCACTTGTAGAAGAAGTGCGTTTTGATGCTGCGTTTACTTTTGTTTATTCAAAACGCAGCGGTACAAAAGCAGCTGAAATGGAAGCGCAAATATCTGAAGCAGAAAAACAGCGTAGAATAACGCGCCTTGTTGCCTTGCAGGCAGAAATCACTTACGAGAAAAACAAAGAAGATGTAGGGAAGCATGAACGCATCTTAATTGAAGGGAAGAGCACACGGGATATCGGTTCTGTCAGCGGTAAAACAGATGGCGGCAAAATGGTCAACATGATAGGAGAAGATTCTCTTGTCGGCTCTTTTGTTGATGTGAAAATCATAACAGCCAAAAAGACAACGCTACTGGGAGAGCGTATTTGATGGAAATCAGAAAGCTAACCGCAAACGATAAGGAGCAAGCAGAAACATTATGGGCCTTAGCGTTCCCGGAAGATACGGAAGCGTTTCGTAGGTTTTATTTTAGCTATGAATTTCCTGTAGATACCTACTACGGAATTTTTGAAGCAGGCAGTTTGGTTTGTATGGTAGGTATGCTGCCGCATAACCTAAAATGTTTTGAAAAAAGCGTGCCTGCGCATATGTTACGTGGCGTGGCAACACATCCTGAAAAAACAGGGCAAGGGTTGGCCTCAATGCTTATGAAATATATTATGCAGCAAGCATATGTAGAAAAATGGCCCTTCTTGTCGTTAAAAACATTTATTCATCCATTTTATGAGCGGTTTGGCTTTGCTACCTGCACTTATGTTTCGGATAAGCCAATTACAGCGCAGCCAAGCGAACACATGTGTGTTAAAAAAATTACTGCATATGAATCTTTGGGTGAGCAAGAATTTAGTGACATCCTATCGCTTTATGAAAGTTATATTCGCGAACAAAATTTTTATTTGGTGCGCAATGAAAGGTTGATGAAAAATAAGCTTTACGAACTGCTTTTCGTCTCCGGTGGTTTGCTTTATTTGGTATATGAAGCGCAAAGGCTTGTGGGCTATTGCATGGCATACGCGCATGAAACATATATATATGGAGAAGAATGTGTCTTTTTGAAAGAAGAAGTATTGCAGCATTTGGCGGCAGATATAGAAACAAACGCGCATTGCTCCTTTGTACAGCGAAAAGAAAACAAAGGCGAAACGGCAGATGCAATGGTGCGTATGGTTTACGCAGAAACATTGCTAAGCATGATGCATTACCGGCAGGAAAGGACGATTATCTCCTTACAAGATGCGTTTTTCAAAGAAAACCAAGGCAATTGGTGCGTTGAAAAAAACAGTTCAGGTATCATTGTTAAAAAAGCAGAAAATGAAACAGCTGATATTTCTCTTAGTGCAGGAGAACTCGCAGCAGTGCTGTTTGGGCATTTTCCGCCACATTTGGAGGCGCAAGCAAAAATGTTTTTTGTTGAAAGAGGTACAGGCATTTTTGAGCAATATTAAGAAGGTATTTCCGGGGTAAGCAGATTGCTATTTTCCCCGTTTGTTATATAATAGAAAAATCGAGAGTTTATGAGGAGGTTCCATGGAACATATTATATGGAATAGAAAAGCAGAGTGTGCATCAAGAGAAGAGATTAGAGAAAAGCAATTATATCAATTAAAAAATACAGTTGCGTATTGCTATGAGCGCTCATCGCTTTATAAAAAGAAGTTTGATGAAATCGGGTTAAGACCGGAGCATATCAAAACATTTAAAGACATTGCCCTTGTTCCTTTTACCACAGGAGATGACATCAAGGAATGTTATCCCTTTGGCATGTTTGCAGTAGACAAAAAAGAAGTTGTTCGGGTGCATGGCTCTTCTGGAACAACCGGGAAACCAAAAATCGAAGGATATACAAGAAAAGATCTGGATACTTGGACGGAAACATTGGCGCGGGTAATTTGTGCGGCAGGTGTTACAGAAGAAGATGTTGTCCAGATTTCTTTTGGATATGGTCTTTTCACCGGCGGGTTTGGCTTACATTACGGAATGGAGCGCGTTGGCGCCATGGTGGTGCCGGTTTCTTCAGGAAATACAGAGCGGCAGCTCATGTTAATGCAAGATCTTGAATCTACGGCGCTGGTCAGTACGCCGGCTTATGCATTGTATATGGCAGATGTTGCGGAGAAGCAAGGCATTGATATGTCAAAAATCAAGCTGCGCGTTGGGCTTTTCGGCGGAGAAGGACATACAGAATCCATGCGTGATCAAATTGAACGCAAATGGAATATTCTTGCCACAGAAAACTATGGATTGAGTGAAATTGGTGGGCCGGGTTATTCTGGGGAATGCTATTTGCAAAACGGCATGCATATTGCAGATGATCTTTTTTTAAGCGAAATTGTAGATCCTGATACCGGAGAGGTTTTGCCGATTGGAGAAAAAGGAGAGCTTATCATTACGCCGCTTTTTAGAGAAGCATTTCCAATTTTACGATATCGCACAAGGGATATTACTTGGCTTGACGATGCGCCTTGCGCTTGCGGAAGAACTTCACTGCGCATGGGAAAAATCCAAGGCAGAACAGATGATATGCTAATCATCCGTGGGGTAAATGTATTTCCTTCGCAAATTGAATCTGTCATCATGGCAATTCCCGGCGTTGCGCCGCATTATGAAATCGTTGTACATCGCGAAGAAAATTATATTGATTCGTTAGAAGTAAAAGTAGAGTTGGCAGATGCCAGCTTGCTAGAAAATTATAAAAAGCTGGATGATTTGCGTAAGAACATTGCGCGAGGCTTATATACAACGCTTAATATCAACTGTAAAGTAACGCTTGTATCCGGCGGCACGCTACAGCGCTTTGAAGGAAAATCAAAACGCGTTACAGATTTAAGGGGAGAATAAATTTAGGGGTTTGCAATCTATGGAAAATAAAAAAATCATGTTGGGGAACGAGGCTTTTGCCAGAGGCGCTTATGAAGCAGGCGTGAAAGTCATCTCCTCTTATCCCGGGACACCCAGTACGGAAATCACAGAATATGCCACACAATATGATGAAATGTATGTGGAATGGTCCACCAATGAAAAAGTTGGCGTAGAAGTCATCGCAGGCGCAAGTTTGGCGGGTGTACGCGCGCTTTCTTGTATGAAGCATGTTGGGTTAAACGTAGCGGCAGATCCGCTTTTTACAGCCGCATATACCGGCGTAAATGCAGGCATGGTGCTTGTTGTTGCGGATGATACAGGATGTCACTCCAGCCAAAACGAGCAAGACTCGAGATACTATGCGCGCGCAGCAGGCGTTCCCATGTTAGAGCCTGCTTCAGCGCAGGAATGCAAAGATTTTATGAAGTTGGCCTTTGCATTGAGTGAAAATTATGATGAGCCGGTGTTGGTGCGCTCCAACACAAGAATTTCTCATTCGCGGGGTATTGTTACGCTGGAAGAGCGAGAAGAGCCGCCGGTAAAAGAATATGTGAAAGACATTCAGAAAAACATTCCCATGCCTGCTATGGCAGTGCGGTTGCATATCGCCCAAGAAGAACGTATGACCCGCCTGGCAGAAGCGGCGAATACAATGGAAATCAACTCTGTTGAAATAAATGATAAAAAAATAGGCGTAATTACAAGCGGCGTCAGCTATCAATATGTAAAAGAAGCATTGCCCGAAGCCAGTGTATTGAAATTAGGGCTTGTATATCCGCTACCCAAAACGTTGATACTGGATTTTGCGGCAGAGGTGGATGAACTATATATTATAGAAGAAGGGGAGCCTTTTTTAGAAACAGAAGTCAAATCTTGGGGTGTCGCCGCCAAAGGCAAGGCGCTTTTTAGTATTCAAGGCGAATATTCTGTAAATCTCATCAAACGCGCGTTTGGAAAAGAAGTTCCCGCGTCCATAGAAAAGCAAGAAGCACCGGCGCGCCCGCCGCTTCTTTGTGCGGGATGTCCGCACCGCGGCGTATTTTATGCGTTGAAGCGTCTGAAAAAGATTGTAACAGGTGATATTGGTTGCTATACATTAGGCGCCATGGCGCCACTTTCCGCGATGGATACCACGCTTTGTATGGGCGCTTCCATTACAATGGCGCACGGCATGGAGCTTGCCCGCGGGAAAGAATATGCAAAAAATGTGGTCGCTGTCATCGGAGATTCTACGTTTTTTCATTCCGGCATTACAGGACTGATCAATATGAAATATAACGGCTCTACCGGAACGGTTATCGTCTTAGACAATCGCATTACCGGAATGACAGGGCATCAAGATAATCCTGCTACAGGAAAAAACGCGAAAGGGGAGCCTGCGCCGGAACTGAGCATTGAAAAACTGGCAAGGGCATGCGGCGTAGCGCATGTTTACGAAGTGGATCCGCTTGACATTGTACAAACAGAAGCACGCATCAAAGAAGAATGCGCGCGGGGAGAACTTTCGCTCATCATCGCAAAGCGCGCATGTCAATTGATCGTAAAAGAAACAAAGGCGCCGCTTATGATTACAGAAGAATGCAGAAAATGTGGTATGTGTATGCAAATCGGATGCCCTGCAATTGAAAAACGCGGCGAAGATATTTTTATTGTAAAAGAGCGTTGTGTGGGTTGTGGGCTGTGTCAAAAAGTTTGTCCGTTTCATGCAATTTGTGAGGTGATATAAATGGAAAACTTAAATATATTAATCGTCGGTGTCGGCGGGCAAGGGACGCTACTGGCCAGCGTATTATTAGGAAATTTAGGAATGCAAGCAGGCTACGATGTGAAGCTTTCGGAAGTGCATGGCATGGCGCAGCGTGGTGGCAGCGTGGTAACACATGTGCGCTTTGCAAAAGATACGTCTATTGCTCCTACCATTGATACCGGAAGTGCAGATATTATTGTTGCCTTCGAGCAACTGGAAGGGTTTCGCTGGGCGTCTTACTTAAAAAAAGGCGGAAAGATGTTCATCAATACGCAGAAAATAAGCCCAATGCCTGTCATCATGGGCGTGGTAGAATACCCGAGCCATATTATGGAGTTCTTTTCGGCGCAAAAAATTGATGTTTCTTATATCAATGCAGAAAAAATTGCAGAAGAGCTGGGAAATAGCCGCGTGGTAAATACAATTTTACTGGGCGCTGCTGCCAAGGAAATGCCTTTTTCCATGGAAGACTGGCTGGCAGAAATCGAAAAAACAATACGCCCACAGTTTGTGGATGTCAACAAACGTGCATTTTTGCGCGGAATGGAGGCTTAGAAAGTAAGATGTATTGGAATAAATTTATCGAATGCGCGGATAGGGAAGCCATAGAAGCCGTTCAATTGGAGCGGTTGCAAAAGACAATTCTTTCTGTTTATAGAAATGTTGAAACTTACCGGACGCGTATGCAAGAAGCAGGATTAAAGCCAGAAGACATTCATACGTTAAGTGATCTGCAATATTTGCCTTTTTCAAAGAAAACAGATTTGCGCGATAATTATCCTTATGGTATGTTTTGCGCTTCTCTTTCTGATATTGTGCGGGTGCATGCTTCTTCGGGGACAACAGGAAAGCCTACGGTTGTAGGCTATACACAAAACGATATTACCAACTGGTCTGAACTGGTGGGTCGATGTATCATTATGGCAGGTGGCGATAAGGATTCTGTAATACATGTTGCATTTGGTTATGGTCTTTTTACAGGGGGGTTAGGGCTGCATTACGGCGCAGAGCGCATAGGCGCTTCTGTTATTCCCATGAGCAGTGGAAATACGGTAAGACAAGCCATGCTCATCAAAGATTTTAAAAGCACTGTGCTTTGTTCCACACCTTCTTATGCGCTTTCCATCGCAGAAACATTGCGAAAAGAGGGAATCACACCGGAGGAGACGAATTTAAAAATAGGGATATTTGGCGCAGAGCCATGGACAGAAGGCATGCGCGGAGAACTGGAAAAACAACTGGGCATCAAAGCCATTGATATTTATGGGCTAAGCGAAATCATGGGGCCCGGCGTTTCTTGCGAATGTACAGCGCAAGCAGGCATGCACATTAACGAAGATCATTTCTTGCCTGAAATCATTGATCCGGATACGGGGAAAGTATTACCATACGGCGAAAAAGGGGAGCTGGTCTTTACAACCATTACAAAAGAAGGATTGCCGCTCATTCGATACCGTACGGGAGATATTACTTATTTGATTCCTGAAAAATGCGAATGCGGAAGAACGCTTGTCCGTATGTCGCGCGTACTGGGCAGAACAGATGATATGCTGATTATTCGCGGAGTTAACGTATTCCCCTCACAAATTGAAGATGTTCTTGCGCTGTTTGAAGAGCTAACGCTCAACTATTTGATTGTTGTAGATCGCGTCAACAATGCCGATACATTCTCCATTAGCGTTGAGCTGGCAGATGGTCTTATGATTGATAACATTGCTTATGTAGAAAACTTGCGCAATCGCGTCAATCATGCCATGCAATCCGTTCTCGGGTTGAGCAGCAAGTTATATTTTGTTGGGCCAGGAACACTTCCAAGAAGCGAAGGAAAAGCAAAACGCGTAGAAGACCGTAGAAAATTATATTAAATGAGGACCCATGGAAAGGAGCCCCATATGCTAATCAAACAAATCTCAGTATTTTTAGAAAACAGAGCCGGCCGATTGACAGAGCTCACCAAAGTACTCGCCACACATAACATTGACATCATTGCAATCAGCATCGCTGATACGGCAGATTTCGGCATTCTGCGCTGTATTGTAGATGACCCGGCAAAGGCAGAAGAAGTTTTGCGCGCCAATGGTTTTACAGCAAGTACAACGCGGGTCATTGCTGTAGAGTTGGATGATCGCCCGGGCGGTCTTTCGGCTGTCTTAGAATATTTGAGCGAAGAAGGCATCTCCATTGAATATGTCTATTCCTTCGTGCGCTCCAAGAGCGATAAGGCGCTTATTTTGTTTAAGGTAAATGATCCTGATGAAGCGCTCGCGATTCTCGGGAAGCATAACGTGAATACATTGTGCTTGGCAGACATTGTAGGAAAATAAGATGCTCCGAAAAACCTATGCGGTGGTGCATTTAGAAAACATTGCCCATAACATTCGTGCGTTGCGAAAAATCGCAGGCAGGGAAGTGATGGCAGTGGTAAAAGCAGATGCCTATGGGCATGGTATGCGAGAAGTAAGTCTGCGCGCGCAAAAAGAAGGCGTGCGCTGGTTTGGTGTGGCAACTGCAGATGAAGCAGTTGCCTTTCGTATGTTTTCAGATGCCAATTTGCTGGTGCTCTCGCCGGTAGATGAAGTATCGATGCAAGTGCTTTTGAAAAAAGATGTTTCTATTTGCGTTTATGACTTGCAAGAAATCATGGACATTGAAGCATTTGCCAAAGCAGAAAATCTTACTGCAAAAGTGCATCTAAAAATCGATACCGGGATGCATCGCGTGGGCGTACAAAACTTAACTATACTAGAAGAGATTCTTTCTTTTTTGAATCGCACAAATCATATTAGTTTAGAGGGCGTATTTACACATTTTGCAAAGGCAGATAGCAAAGATATTTCTTTTTCTAAAATGCAACTTTCTTGCTTTGAAGCAGCTGTTGCACAAGTGAAAAAAGCAGGCTTTGCGCCGTTGGTACATGCTGCCAATAGCGCTGCAACAATCGCGCTACCGGAATCCAGATATGATTTATGCCGGCTGGGCATTGCGATGTATGGCTATGCGCCGTCAGAAGAAGTTGATACGGCTGCGCTTGCGCTAAAGCCGGGTATGTCGCTTTATTCGCATGTAACGCAGGTAAAAAACATTGCTGGCGGTGAATGCGTTGGGTATGGCGCAACGTATAAAGCAAAGCAGGAAGAAACCATTGCAACAGTGCCCATCGGCTATGCTGATGGATACCGCCGTGGGCTTTCAAATAAGGCTTATGCTTTTATTGCAGGAGAAAAAGCGCTTATTGCAGGGCGGGTTTGTATGGATCAGAGTATGTTTGTTGTAACAGGTCTAAACATAAGCGTTGGAGATCGCATTGAACTTTTGGGAGAACATGTTTCTGCAGATTTACACGGCGCATGGGCAGATACAATAAGCTATGAAATATTGACGGGGATTTCGAACCGTGTGCCACGCATATATGATGGAATATAAAAGTAAGCTACGCAATATATATAAAGAAAAACGAGAAATGATGCCGATGCGTGCAGTGCAGGAAAAATCAAGGCAAATCACGGAACGTTTGCAAGGGTTTTTAGAAACGGTTTCACATGATTCTATTTTCTTGTATCTAGCATTTGGCAATGAAGTCTCTCTTGACTTGCTGTTAAAGAGGCTTTATCGTGCAGGGAAGCGAGTATACATACCGCGGGTAGACAACAAAGGCAAAAAAATGGATGCGGTATTGTGGACGCCGGAAACCATATTGGAAGAAAGCAAGTTCGGCATCAGAGAGCCAAAGGCAGGCGAATGCATAGAAGCAGTTGATATTGCAATCATACCCGGCGTTGCATTTGCGGCAGATGGCAAACGCCTTGGCTTTGGCGGCGGATATTACGATAAGTGGCTTGGAAAAAAAGAATTGCTCAAAATCGGCGTTTGTTATGATTTACAAATCACACAAGACATCCAAATGGATGCGCATGATGTTCCTATGAACGTCGTTATCACAGAGAGCAGTACATTTTTCTCGGTATAATACTTTACTTTTTGTGCTATTTGCATTAAAATTATGAGTGGAATGTAGATAAGAGGTAATACGGTGAGAGTCATCGCAGGAATTGCAAAAGGAAAGAAGCTTCTTACAGCAGCGGGAGAGGAAAAAACGCGCCCTACGACAGATCGGGTAAAAGAAGCAATCTTTGGGAGCATCCAGTTTCGTTTGAGAGATGCTTGTGTACTTGATTTGTTTTGTGGCTCCGGTGCGCTGGGGATTGAAGCGTTGTCAAGAGGGGCCAAGAAAGCCATTTTTGTGGATGCAGATAGCGAAACCATTGCTATGACACGAAAGAATTTGGCTGAAACAAGTTTGATAGAAAAAGCAGTGATTCTTGAAACGGATTATAAGAAAGCACTTTTGCAGGTTGCAAAAGAAAAAAAGAAATTTCGCTTTATTTTTATAGATCCACCGTACGCATCCGATTTCTACTTACCTGCAATACAAACCGTCAACGCGCATGATTTATTGGCAGAAGACGGTATGATGATTGTCGAACACAATGTTGCACATATATTAGATGGTGTTTCAAACGATATCCATCGGCAGAAACGATATGGGCAAACGTATATAACATTTTTGGAGAGAACATAGGCGTGAATATCGTTTTTCCGGGTAGTTTTGATCCGATGACAATCGGACATGTTGATATTATAAAAAGAGGCGCAAAGTTGGCGCAGACGCTTTACGTTGCAGTCATGGACAATTCCCAGAAGAATTATTTCTTCCCCAAAGAAGCGCGAGTGGAGATGGCAAAAGAAGCGTTAAAAGATATCAAAAATGTAGTTGTGGAAAGCTCTAGCGGGCTTACGGTAGATTATTGTAAATCTGTCGGTGCATCATATATATTGCGTGGGTTACGCAATACAACGGATTATTTATATGAAAACGATATTGCCGTTGCCAATAGAAAGTTGAGCGAGATTGATACGCTATTTTTATTAAGCGCTGGCGATCAGACGTATATCAGCGCCAGCATTGTACGGGAATTAATTACATTTGATGCAGATTTATCTGGATTTGTGCCGGATAATGTCATACAATGGATTGAGAAAAACAAACAAAAGTAGACATACGGGGGTATACTATGGAGAAAATGGACATTTTCGCTTTGGTAGATGAGTTACAAGAAGAGATCGAAATGAGCCCAACAAGGGGCTTCTCAAAAAACAAATCTGTCGATCCGAGAATCGTAATGGAGATCATTGAAGATATTAAAAATGTATTGCACGATGAGCTGGATACCTCCAGGCGTATTATGACAGAGCGCGATCAGATCATCCATTCTGCAGAAATTCAAGCAGCAGATATGATGAAGCGGGCAAAAAGAGAAGCGGATGAACTTGTCATGCAAGAAGAAGTCATGCGCACAGCGCAAGACCGCTCCACACGCCTCATTGAGCAAAGCAAAAAGAAAGCACAAGAAATAAAAGACAATGCAGTCAGTTATGCTGAAAGCATTTTAGAGGATATGGAGCAATATTTCCGCGATAGTTTGCGGCTCAACGAGCAAAACAAAGGGCGTTTGTATGGGAAAACAGATCCTGTAATTACTCCAAAAGAAGAAGTATATGAAGCGCCCGTTGAAGAGGAATTTGAAGATTAAACTTCGTGTATGAAAGATGGAAATAATACATCCAAGGAAGTGATTCTGCGGATGTATTTGTGTTTCTGCAAGAAAACAGGAGAGAACAATGCCAGAAAACAAAAAAATAGGCCTCGCCTTAGGTGCCGGTGCTGCCCGCGGGTTTGCGCATGTGGGCATATTAGAAGTATTTGAAGAGGAAAAGATCCCCGTCTCTGTCATTACAGGAACCAGCATGGGTGCGCTCATTGGTGGCTTATATGCTTCAGGAATTGCACTTTCTTTTATCAAAAGCTACGTAAAGCGGTTTGATATTTCTCGTTTTTTGGATTTTACGCTGCGAGAAGGCGGTATCGTAAAAGGGCGCCGCATTGAAGAGCTACTTAAGATTTTTACCGGAAACTGTAGCATTGAGCAATTAAAAATTCCTTTTTCTTGCGCTGCCATTGATGTGACAAATGGTACAGTGAAAAACTTTATGGAAGGTGGCTTATACGAAGCCATTCGTGCCAGTATTTCCATTCCGGGGATTTTCGCGCCGTATGAAATTGATGGCGTGTACTATATTGATGGTGGCCCGCTGGAGCGCATTCCCATTGATGCTTGCAAAGCATTGGGCGCAGAATTTGTCATTGCAGTGGATGTCAGCTGGCGCGGGCAAGATTTGCCTGTTCCTAAAAACGCAATCCAATCCATGCAATCCGCTTTAAGTATTACAGGCTGGTGCATCGCGCAAGAGAACCAAAAGAAGGCAGATATTGAACTTGCGCCGGATGTTTTTCACATCAATCCCTTTTCTTCCAAAGAATTTGATGCTTGTGTAGAAGCGGGAAGGGCAGCAGCGCTGGCAGCATTGCCTGAAATCAAAGAAAAGTTATCGTTATAATGTAATGAGTGGTGTTTTATAGTCTAACCCTGCCGGTTTTATCGGCGCCTCAAAAAGCGCATAAATATCGCTGGCGCGTACATCTAGTGCCATGCTCTTTGTATCACTGTCCTTTGCGTTTGTGACGATTGGAATTTTTGTGTTTTTATGAAGAAAGCGAAGCATATCCAAGCTTTCTTTTTTTATACCCAAAACGCGCGCATAGGGCAGCTCATTTCGGATTTTCATTTCTTCTTCTTTTGTAATACCCAACAGGAAATTGATGAGGACACGTTTGATACGCGCCAAAGTATAATATTTTGTTTTTATGCTTTGCAAAAAAGAAGTGTATGTCGTTGCTTCGTGTGCCGTGCGCAAAATCCGCGCAGCAAGCGCGGCATCTGCTTCTCTTGTTTGCGGCAATAACGATTCGCTATCCTTACGCAGCGCGTATAATAGCGCCGGAAAAATAGTTTCTTCAAAAATCGGTACATCATAATATCCTTGTAGTGCCTCGGGTACAAACGCTTTCCATGCATCATTTTTTTCGTGTAGTGCTGCACGAATTGCAGTGGCGGAAGTATATGCTTTCGAGAAAGAATTTTCATGATACAATGCGCCAACGCGCGTAACAGGCAACGGCGTTATTTTGCTATTTGATGCGCGTAGTGCCGCTAAATATTCCAGCGCCAAAATATTATTGGGCATTTCCAGCGTCTTTGCATATGCATCGCCATACATATCTTTTATGACCATGCTTTGCGCCTTTGGGTAGGCATGACCTTCTTTTGTATATTTTTGTAATTGTTCTTGAAAATTCTCGTTGGGGTTATCCAGTATTTCCGCCAGTTCTTTCAGTACATTCAGCGAATCGACTTCCATGCCAAAGCTGAGAAAAGAAATTGAATCCAGACCATTTAAGATGTTTATTGCGCCGGCTGCAAAATATTTTGCTGAAGCAGTTGCCCAAATCGTTGGAAGTTCCAGTACAATATCTGCACCTGCAAGCAGCGCCATTTTTGCGCGCTTCCATTTGTCAAAGATAGCCGCCTCGCCCCGCTGCACAAAATTTCCGCTCATAATCACGAGTATTTTGCTATCGGTTTGTTTTTTAATTTCTTCAATTTGGTAAATGTGCCCTGAGTGCAGGGGATTATATTCTGCAATGATTGCAGTAATCTCCATAAATACTCCTTTTCAAATACAAAAATATCATGTATAATTATCTAGTTGAAATTACTATTATAATTATAGCAAAGTTTTGCGTATGCGTATAGCAGCGCAATTTTGCGGTTCGGAGGAAACAAGTGACGTATATCTTGATTATTAACGCAGGCAGCTCTTCCATCAAGTATCAAGTTATGGATATGGATAATGAGAGCGTGATTGCAAAAGGGATTGCAGAAAGAATTGGGATCAAAGGATCTCAACTAAAGCATACAACCGAAGGAAAAGAGTCCTTGATTGTAGAAAAAGATATGCCGACCCATGGCGAAGCAATGCATGAAATTATTACTGCATTACTGGATCCCGCGTATGGCGCGATTCATTCACTGGATGAAATTTCTGCCATTGGACATCGCGTACTACATGGTGGAGAAACTTTCCGTGCTTCTACAATTGTAGATGAGGCAGTCCTTAATGGTGTACGCGAATACATTGAACTAGGCCCTTTGCATAACCCTGCAAATATCAAAGGTATTGAAACTTGCATGGAAATGATGCCGGGAAAACCAAACGTCGCGGTATTTGATACGGCGTTTCATCAAACATTGCCGGATTATGCATACCTATATGGTATTCCTTACGAAGCATATGAGCAGCATCGCATAAGAAAATATGGTTTCCATGGAACTTCTCACCGCTATATTGCAATGCGCGTTGCAGAAATGATGGGGCGTGATGATTTAAAAATTATCACTTGCCATCTTGGAAACGGCTCCAGCTTGGCTGCTGTGAAAAATGGCGAGTGTATTGATACAACCATGGGCTTGACACCGCTAGAAGGCGTTATGATGGGAACGCGCTCGGGGGATATTGACTCGGCTGCAATTCCATACCTAATGAAAAAATATGATATGACAGCGGAAGAGACCATTGATTTCTTGAATAAAAAGTGTGGTGTTTTAGGCGTTTCAGGCATCAGCAGTGATTTTAGAGATCTTGAAACAGCTTCCAATGAAGGAAACGAAAGAGCAATTTTAGCAGTTAAAATGTTTGCGTATCGTATCAAAAAGTACATTGGCGCGTATGCTGCGGCCATGGGCGGTGTTGATGTAATTGCGTTTGCAGGCGGCGTAGGGGAGAATGACCATACTGTAAGACGTCTTTCCACAGAAGGCCTTGAATTTTTGGGGATTTCCATCAATCAAGAAGCCAATATGTCAAGAGACGCTGCTGATTTGACCGGACCGGATTCAAAAGTAAAAGTTTGGGTTGTTCCGACAGATGAAGAGCTAATGATTGCCCGGGAAACAAAAGAGCTTGTAGAAGCATAAATTTGTTTGACATTTCGCGCGATACACTCTATAATAAACGATGGTCTTTGTAAAGGGGGCTTTTCAATGAAGGTAAATATAGCAAGTGCATTAAATGCTCCTTTGACAAGCTTTACAACGGATATTAAAATAGATGCGAAAGCATTGCCGCAGCTTGGAGAATGGGACATTCGAACACCCTTGCAGCTAAAGTTAACTTATCTATATGACGAGGAACTCCTTCATGCGAGCGGTGTAATAGAAGCAGATGTATTGCTAAATTGTGTGCGCTGCACAGAGGATGTATTGTATCCTTTTCGAGAGACATTTCAAGCGGTTTTTGCAAAAGAGATGGACGAAGAGGAAGAATATTATCTCTATACCGGCGAAGAAATCACTTTGGACCAGTTGATTATTGATGAAGTTTCGCTCAACATGCCGGAGTATGTTCTTTGTAAAGAAGATTGTAGAGGGCTTTGCCCTGTATGCGGCGTAAACCGCAATATAGAACTGTGTGGCTGCGAAGATATGCAGGGAAAAGAAAATCCGTTTTCAAAATTGAAAGATTTATTTGAATGATATAAAGGGAGGTGTGACAGCATGGCAGTACCCAAGAGAAAAAAATCAAAAGCAAAAGTGCGCAGCAGAAAAGCAAACTGGAAACTGAGTGCGCCGAATCTAGTAGAATGCCCGCAATGCCATGAATCAGTTTTGGCGCATAGAGTGTGTTCAAATTGTGGTTATTATGGTGGGAAATCAGTTGTTTCTGTAAACAACTAATGTGTCTTTAGAAGCAAAGAGCAGTTTTGTCTGCTCTTTTTTTCTGTAAAATCAAAATCGATGATTGACAGCAATCTCGCTTTCGATTAATATAAATAAGTGCTTGGGGGTATGGCGCAGTTGGCTAGCGCGCTTGAATGGCATTCAAGAGGCCGGGGGTTCAAGTCCCCCTATCTCCACCATAATGCTTTGACTGTTTAGATGTCAGAGCCAGAGAAGCCCGCTGTGCGGGGTCACGACCACCCCTGATGCCAGCGGGCGCTGTGAATATTGCGGCGGGGCCATGCAAGGATAAAAGTGTAAACGCTTTAACGTATATCAACCATGTTCTAATGTACGCAATGATGGATAGTCGCGAAATGATTTCGCGTTAGACCATAAATAAATATTTTTGGAGGGGATCAAGATGGAAAGAAAAAGTAACGGGCTTCTCAAGGTGACGGGCATTCTCATGATCATCGGTGGGGGAATCAGTATTATTCTCGGTATTGTTGCTGTGCTGGGCGTAGGTCTGATAGTTGCTGCATTGGGAGCAGAGGAGGCGGCATTGGGTTTGCTCACATTTGCGGCCATCCTCGCATTGCTAGGCGCGATTGTCAGCCTGGTTGCGGGCATCTTGGGCGTGGCCAACGCGGCAAAGCCGGAAAAGGCCACCGTTTGTATCGTGTTTGGTATTCTGGCGGCAGTGTTTTCGGTGCTGGGCAATGTGTTGACCGCGGCGGGCGGCGGAAGCTTCAGCGCGGTGAACTTGATACTCGGGCTGGTACTGCCGGTATTATACCTGATCGGCGCGTTCCAGAACAAAAAAAGAATGGTAGAGGCGTAAAGCTGCGGTAGGCATGAGGGGTTCGCGCTGAATCCCTTATGCCTATTTTTTTATCATTCGCGCAGCCGGCAGTGCCTTTAATACAGGCGGCACGGATATGGCGATGTGCGGAAACACCGGTACAATCAACGTACAACGAAATGGATAAGGCGGCGCTGAGATGGGCGTCTGGAAATTTTGGCGGGGTGATGTGGCTATGAGGAATAAAGTGCGATCTGTTTTTGCGGCACTTACGGCAATAGTATGCGTGTGCGCGCTTGCGGCTTGCAATCAAATGGAGGGATATGCCGCCCCCTCTTCTGCGATCAGTGAAAGTCCCCCGCAAACATCAAGCGGCGGCGAGCCTACGGCCGCACATACGCCTGCGCCTACGAACCAGCCGCCCGTTGGCAAGGGTATCAAAGACGCAGATACGGCAAAAGGAACGCTCAATGCCGCAGATATGAGCGATAGCGAGTTGGTATCGTACCTGCTATCTGAGGTTCCGGAGGCCTATGAGCGGATCATTCAAGGCGGCATGGATGCGCTGATCACCGGGGAGACTACCGAGCTTGAGGGCATTTGCCGCGACGTATGGCTGGGAACAGACCTCAATGGAAAATTTACGCGGGAGATCCTCTACACAATCAGCGTGTCCGGCTGGATTTATGAATACAATCCATTGGAGGATGCATGGGAAATCCGGAGTGAAGGCAGCCTGTCCAAGCTTGCTTATGTGAAGCTGGACAAAGTGATAGCCGACGGATTGGTACAATTTCTTATTGATGAAGTGCTGTGGATTGACGATAATTCCCTGCCGAACGGCTATGCGATTGATAATGAAACGGAGGATTGGGTTCCCCATACAGCTACTATATGGACGGAGTATTCTGTATGGATCTATGTTCCGGATGTTGGAATGGAGCAGTATCAAATCAGCCTTGATAACTTTGTCGAGGAACTCGGGAGGAGGCAAGGCGTGCTGTTGGTAGACATCACTATCAACAATGAGGGAAACATATTGTCCATTTCCGAGCGGTATATGCCGTAATGAAGGCAAATAGGATAAAGAAAATAATATGCTTGGCCGGGACTTTTCTGATCATGGTGCTGCTTGTGTCTTGCGCGGGGTCGCAAAATCTGTGAGATGATAATGCCGCAATGAAGATAACGGAATTTCGATTCAGTCATTCGGGTTCATCCAGGGATGAGATTTATTCCTATGAGGTAAGTGAAGCGGATTCGGGCATTCTCATCCATATTGAATATGGCGCCGGTTATCTTGTCATGGATAAAATAAGCGACGCATCCGTGCTGGACACGCTTGGTGAGATTGTTATTCGAAATGAGATTGTACATTGGGACGGATTTGACGGGTCAACCGCTCAGCTCCGCCGATGAAGAAAAGAATATGGAGGCATGGAAGATGGCTTTGCTGGAGTATAAATGCCCGAACTGCGGCGGTGCGATTCAGTTTAATCCGGGTACGCAAGAGATGGTCTGTCCGTATTGTGATTCAGTGATGGACGTCGAAGCGCTCCGGGCGATGGATGAAAAACTGGAACATGGGCAGGAAACGGAAAATATCGCCTGGGATTATCAGGGTGATGAGTGGCAGGAAGGCGAACAACAGGGAATGGCGGTTTACACCTGCAATTCGTGTAGCGGCGAAATTATCGGCGATGAGACACTTGGGGCCACCTCCTGCCCGTTTTGTGGCAATCCGGTGGTGATGTCCTCGAAGTTTTCCGGGATGCTGCGCCCCGATATGGTTATTCCCTTTAAGCTAGACAAAGAAGCGGCGTTGCAATCCCTTCAAAAGCATTACCTTGGAAAGCGTCTGCTTCCCGAAGTATTCAAGGACAGGAATCACCTTGACGAAATAAAAGGCGTATACGTTCCATTTTGGCTGTTTGATGCGGATGCCGATGCCCAGATTGAATATGATACGATGCGAACCCGCTGCTGGAGCGATAGCCATTACAATTATACGGAGACATCAATGTATCGGGTTTTCCGTGAGGGTGGAATCGGGTTCAACCAAATCCCCGTAGACGGCTCGCAAGCGATGGATGATACGCTGATGGAATCCATCGAGCCGTTCCATATGGAGGATGCGGTAGACTTCCAGACGGCCTATCTGGCCGGATATTTTGCAAACAAATACGACGTGGATGCTTCCCAAAGCGTTCTTCGTGCCAATGAGCGCGTCAAAAACAGCACCGAGGCCGCCTTCGCTGGCACAGTGACAGGCTACGATACGGTGGTGCCAAAGAACTCAAGCATACAGCTGAAAAGCGGCGATGTATGCTATGCCCTGCTTCCGATATGGTTGCTTGGCACAAGTTGGCAAGGAAAAAAATATACTTTTGCCATGAACGGGCAGACAGGCAAATTCGTTGGGGATCTACCCTTGGATAGGGCAGCGTATAAATCATGGTTTTTCAAGATCTTCGGAATTACGGCGACGGCGCTGCTGATCGTTTCCCAAATTATCGCGAGTTTCATATAGGGTGGTGCGGAGATGAACAAAAAATTTAAATCGTTTACTGCTGCAATCATCGCCACCGCGCTTCTAATCATTCCGATCCTGCCGCCCGCTGCGTTGGCAACAGGCAAGGAACGGATCGTTGACTATATTGGCGTCCTGTCCAATTCAGAGCTGAACGAGCTTAACGACTATGCGCAGGAGATCAGCGGCAAATACCATTTGGACATTGCGTTTTTGTTGGCATCGGATGTTTATGTGCCCGATCAGACGCTTGCAGAATACACGGAAGAATGCTATCTGCATCACCAAGGGCTGGGGCAAAACGGTTTTATGCTGGCGATTGATGAGGAAAGTGCGGTTTGGAACTGGGTTGGCTTTGGGGACATGGAAGATACTTTGACGGAAAATTCCGTTGAGCGCTTTTTTGACGCCTACGATTGCAAAGATACCTATTACGGCGGCATCATGGCCTATCTGGACACAGTAGGTATTTATTTGGCCTCGGCGCTTGGGGATGAAAAGACGGGTTTGCCACAACCCCTTGCGGATGAGCGCCCGTCCCGCTTTATTGATAATGTGGGCCTGCTGACTTCGGAGCAGTCGGAAATGCTGGTGGATAAGCTGGACGAAATCAGCGATCGCCATCAATTTGACACGGTTATGGCGATTGTTCCAATGCTGGATTGGCGGAAGGCGCGCCTGTACGCTGCTGACTTGTTTGAGTCGAGCGGGTTTGGCTTTGGCGAAGATTTGGATGGGGCCATTCTGCTTTTGGCAACGGAAGACAGGGACTTTGGCTTTGCCGCCCTAGGTTTTGGAATGGATGTATTTACGCCGGCCGGACAGGAATATCTCGACAAATTGTTTGTTCCACAGCTGAAAAATGATCAGTATTACGAAGCCTTTATGGCCTATGCCGATGCAGTGGATGATTTTTTGGTGAAAGCAGCCGCGGGAATGCCATACGATAAAGCAAATATTCCTACGCTTCCTTCGGAAACGGTGAAATATCGCCTATATGGTATTGCGATTAGCTTGCTTCTGGCGCTTATCGCCGCTCTTATTGTGACTTCCGCTTGGAAACAGCAGCTTAGATCCGTACACAAGAAAGACCTTGCCCACGCCTATATTCGCGAGCGCAGCATGGTGTTGACGGGACAGCGTGACATCTTCTTGCATCGTTAGGTACAAAAGGTGCGCCGCGCCGATGGCAGCGGCAGCGGCAGTGGCGGCAGTTCGTTTACTAGCTCATCCGGTCGAAAGTCCTCGGGACATAGTGGTAAATACTGAGCGAGCAGGCAAACCCCCGAAAAAAGACGCCTTCCATTGCTGCGATGAAAGCAACTTAATTATCCGTTACGTCCTGAGGAGGAAGAGAGATGGGGAACAGTGGGACGTTCGTATTTGCATATCTGCCTTGCAATTTTATCGAGATGCAAGCTTTGCCGGGAGGTATCTTTATCAACGCCATGCCAGACCGCTAAGGTTATGGCTTTATGTCGTTATGGGGAATAATGCGCAGGAAGCAATCAAGATGCTGAACTATCTTAAAAGGGCCGTAACCATTATCAAATTACGAAATCCAATCTCCGCGCGACAGGCTGGTTAGGAAGGCTTATAAACCATTTTTGTTTCTGGGCAGCGCAACACCACAAAACAACTATGCGTCCGCGCAGCCCTATCAGATCACTATCTTCGATGGGCCTTACAGTTTTCAGTAAACGGGTTAAGCCAAACTAATGATTCGTTCTTCCGGCGCGGACAAACCGCGCGAAATCAAATAAGTTTAAGAAACTGCACGAATATGCACGGAGTTGCGAATAAGGTGGTTTAATAATAAACCAGCCAGGCAGAGATACCAGCATGAACCGATTCTTTTCGGCTGGAACAAAAAGGGCAAGCATGAATGGTATGCGGGCCGTGCGGAAAAGACCGTCTGGCAGTTTAATAAACCGAAGAAGAACGAGAACCATCCGACCTCAAAGCCGATAGACCTACTTTCCTACCCGATTCAAAACTCAAGCCGGGCAAACGGCATCGTATTGGATCTTTTCGGCGGCAGCGGCTCCACTCTTATCGCCTGTGAGCAAACAGACCGCATCTGCTACATGGCAGAGATTGATGAAAAGTACGCATCGGTCATTTTAAGGCGGTATGTGGAATTTAAATCAGGTGACAGTTCGGATGTTTTTGCATTACGAGACGGCAAGAAAATCCCTTATAAAAAGCTTGTCAAAACTGTCGGTTAATAACAAAAACACGGGTGTAAATTTGTCCGGTAAATAGCCTGAAATACCTGCAAATAAAGGCTTTTATGACTTGGCTTATCCTCCTTTTAGAGCGAACATGTACCTACAAAAACGAAGGAGGAAAAAGCCATGAAAAAAGATTTAGAAAAGAAACTGGAAGCTATCGTCAAGGAACGCTATCCCGATATTGAGACGCTTGAGAGCAGAAACAGCGACTCGCTGGATTTTCACGAAATCAGCGTCTGGGGACTTAGAGAACTTCTGGAAAAAGCCTATGAGCTTGGACGCTCGGAAGCGGGGAGGTAGTTATGGAAACCAGATTCTTACTCGAAGGATACAAAAGAAAAGACCTCGCCAAAGCCCTGGCGGGCATTCTTGAAACGGAAGTGAACTACCTAGGCATGCCGTCCATGAGCTACCGCATCGGAAACTCTTTTTTAGAAAAAGACGGCACCTTCATCTGGGGCGTAAACTTCTTAAAAGAGGATGTGGAGAGGATTGTAAAAGAACTTGAAGCTCAGGGCTTTAAGACCTCAAAAGACAGCTTTACCATCTCGCTTCCCTCGGAGTATTTTTCAACGGAAACCATGCGAAAGCTGGATCGGATTTTAGAATCCAAGGGTGCTCTTATCAAAAAGGCGTTAAACGCTGACAGAACGGTTGCACTTAGAGAAATTGAAACCGTGGATTTTCCCTGGTTTGACCGAGTTCTTGATGCCGATGAAGCAAGGATTTATACGGAATTTGTGTCAAAACTCTGCCGGATGGCCAAAGAGCAAAAAAGAGTTCTGGAGCGAGAAACCGTGACGGACAACGAAAAATACAGTTTCCGCTGCTTTCTCTTAAGGCTCGGCTACATCGGAGACGAGTACAAGGAAGCAAGAAAGATGCTCTTGAAGCACCTACGCGGTTCTTCTTCTCATCGATATTCCAAGGAGGAAGCTCATGAGAACGCTTAATAAATATACCCTTGAGGGTTTAAGACAATCCTATCCGAAGGGAGCCAGAGTAGAACTTTTAAAGATGGACGATCCGCAGGCACCTCCTGTCGGAACAAAAGGCACAGTCATTGCCGTGGATGATATCGGCAGCATTTTAGTCAACTGGGATAACGGCTCGGGGCTGAATGTCGTCTACGGTGAAGACTTGGTAAGGAGGATTGACCGATGAGCTTAAAAGAACAGATTATAGCCGTCCGTGACAGCGGAAAGACCAATATGCTGGATAGCCGCACGGTGCAGTACATCGCCAATGAGATGAATTTTTACGAGCTTGTGATTTTCATCGAAGAACACCGAGACAAGTACTCAAAGTTTATCTTCACGGGTGATGAGAAATACTTGTCGGTCAGCGACAAATAAAGAGGTGTATCTTTGTGCAAAATATCCCTGAAAACCTCGCAAATAAAGGGTTTTAGGACTTGGCTTATTCTTCTTTTAGAGCGAATATGTACGTACAAAAACGAAGGAGGAAAAGACCATGACAAACAAGGAACTGAAGAGAAAGACCTTTTTAGAAGCAACGAGACGAAGGAACGAAAAGAAGCGTTTAGAAAGAGAAAAGGATCCTGCCAAAGCAGACTATGAAGACGGCAAAATCAGCTGGAATGAGTACTTTAAAAGGAGCCTGAAGAAATGAGCGAGTTTACAACGATTGAAAAACAGGCCATGAAGACCAGCCCCTGCTATGGCGCCATAGTGCAATGGAAAGAGCGGGTTTTTGTAACAGACATGGACCGATACGGCAAATACTCTGCGAAGATTTACGAAATGGTGGATTTGGAAGATGCTCCGAGCAGGATTGAAGCAAGACTTTCACTGATTAAAGAAGCCGATGAGAGTTTTCCTGACAGCGGTCATGCCATCAAGTGGTGCTTTAAGCAGGATTAACTAAAAGAAAAAATAGAAAGCATCAGCCCTTAGGGGCTTTTGCTCGTGGTACGGCCTTGAAGGGTCGTTTTTTTATGCGTAAAGGAGGCTTGGATGCGAAAACTAGAACACTACAAACCGACAAAATTTAAGCTTCCCTCCTCCCGTTACGACAAAGATGCGGCAGACCGTGCCGTTACCTTTATCAGTCTTTTGAAACATACCAAAGGCGAATGGTACGGCAAACCTTTTGAGCTGATTGACTGGCAGGAACAGATTGTAAGAGACCTCTTCGGCATTTTGAAGCCGAACGGCTATCGGCAGTTTAATACGGCCTATGTGGAGATTCCAAAGAAGCAAGGCAAGTCTGAACTTGCGGCAGCCATTGCCCTTTACCTTACCTGCGGCGACTTCGAACACGGCGGTGAGATTTACGGCTGTGCCGCCGACCGCCAGCAGGCATCCATTGTCTTTGATGTGGCGGTGCAGATGGTGGAACAAAACCCTGCGCTGAAAGCCCGCATCAAGCCTTTGATCTCACAAAAGCGCCTTATCTATAAGCCTTTAAACAGCTTCTATCAGGTTTTGTCCTCAGAAGCCTATACCAAGCACGGGCTTAACGTTCACGGTGTGGTCTTTGATGAGCTTCACGCTCAGCCGAACCGTCAGCTCTACGATGTGATGACCAAAGGCTCTGGCGATGCGAGAAAACAGCCACTCTATTTTCTGATTACAACAGCAGGAACGGACAGGCACTCCATCTGCTGGGAAGTCCATCAAAAGGCGGAAGATATCCTTGCAGGAAGAAAACGGGATCCGAGCTTTTATCCTGTCATCTTCGGAGCGGACGAGGAGGAAGACTGGACGGATGAAGAAGTATGGAAAAAGGCCAATCCTTCTCTTGGCATTACCGTCGATATTGAAAAATTAAGGACCGCCTGCAACAGTGCAAGACAGAACCCGGCGGAAGAAAATATCTTCCGTCAATTAAGGCTTAATCAATGGGTGAAGCAATCCGTCCGCTGGATGCCGATGGAAAAGTGGGATGCCTGCACCATAGCAGTTGATGAGACAAAACTCGAAGGCCGCGTCTGTTACGGCGGGCTTGACCTCTCAAGCACCACAGACCTGACGGCCTTTGTCCTGGTCTTTCCTCCGGAAACGGAAGACGAGCCCTATTTCGTTCTTCCCTTTTTCTGGATACCGGAAGAAAATATCTCGCTTCGGGTCAGCAGAGACCATGTGCCCTATGACATCTGGGAAAAAGAAGGCTTTCTTCTCACGACCGAAGGAAATGTCGTGCATTACGGCTTTATCGAACAGTTTATTGAAGACCTCGGTACGAAGTACAACATCAAAGAGATCGCCTTTGACCGCTGGGGTGCGGTGCAGATGAGTCAGAACCTTATGGATATGGGCTTTACCGTCGTTCCCTTCGGCCAGGGCTACAAGGACATGAGCCCTCCGACCAAGGAGCTGATGAAGCTGGTCTTGGAAGAAAAACTTGCTCACGGAGGACATCCTGTCCTTCGCTGGTGCGTGGATAATATTTTCGTAAGAACTGACCCGGCAGGCAACATTAAGCCGGACAAGGAAAAATCGACCGAGCGAATTGACGGTGCAGTGGCACTGATCATGGCGCTTGACCGGGCGATCCGCAATCAGGGAAGCGACCTCGGCTCAGTTTACGATGAGCGGGGCTTGCTGCTCTTTTAGAAACGATAAGGAGGTGATGTCCTCTGGGACTTTTAAAGAACCTATTCAAAAGCAGGGATAAGCCGGAGCTGACCAAACCGTCGGTGTTCCGGTTTTTCTTTGCCCCGTCTTCTTCCGGAAAGCAGGTGACGGAGAAAAATGCCATGCAATCGGCGGCGGTTTATGCCTGTGTCAGGGTGATTGCTGAGACTGTTGCGAGCCTGCCCTTGCATCTTTACCGACATGTCGAGGAAGGAAAAAGGCGGGATACACTCCATCCTTTGTATTTTCTCCTGCACGACAGCCCCAATCCGGAAATGACATCCTTCATCTTCCGGGAAACCCTGATGACCCATCTTCTTTTATGGGGCAATGCCTATGCCCAGATTGTAAGAAACGGGCACGGCGAAATCATCGGGCTTTATCCCTTAATGCCGGACAAGATGCAGGTCAGCCGGGCAGAGACGGACGAACTCATCTACCTTTACCAAAGCGGGATGAAAAACATTGCCTTTCGCAGAGAAGAAATTCTTCATATCCCGGGGCTTGGCTTTGACGGACTGGTGGGCTATTCACCGATTGCGATGGCACGAAACGCTATCGGCATGTCGATGGCAACCGAGGAGTTCGGTGCGAGTTTCTTTCAAAACGGGGCCGCTCCTGGCGGTATTTTGGAGCATCCGGGCACCCTAAAGGATCCGTCCAAGGTCAGAGAAAGCTGGGAGGAGCTGTTCAAGGGATCGGGCAATGCCAACCGGGTCGCTGTTTTAGAGGAAGGCATGACCTACAAGCAGATCGGCATCCCGCCGAACGAAGCCCAGTTCCTCGAGACGAGAAAGTATCAGACGGAGGAAATCTGCCGTATTTACCGTGTACCGCCCCATCTGGTGGCCGACCTCGATAAGGCGACCTTTTCCAACATTGAACATCAAAGCATCAGCTTTGTCGTTCATACGATAAGACCCTGGCTGGTACGGCTTGAGCAGGCCATGAACAAGGCTCTTTTATATCCCGCTGAAAGGCAGCGTTATTTCATTGAGTTCAATGTCGACGGGCTTTTAAGGGGCGACTACGAGAGCAGGATGCAGGGCTATGCCACGGCAAGGCAAAACGGTTGGATGAGTGCCAACGACATCAGGCGGCTTGAAAACATGAATCTCATACCAAAAGAAGAAGGAGGCGATCTGTACTTGATCAACGGCAACATGACGAAACTTGAAGATGCCGGCATCTTTTCCGGCAAGGAGGTGAAAAGCGATGGAGAAACGTAAATTCTGGGTCTTTCAAAGAGGAGATCCAAAGGAAGAAACCATCCTGAGACTGGACGGTCCGATTGCAAAAGAGAGCTGGTTTGGCGATGAAGTCACACCGGCTCTTTTCTTATCGGAGCTGGAAAGTCATCCGGGGGATATGACGGTGTGGATTAATTCACCCGGCGGCGATGTCTTTGCGGCATCACAGATCTACACCATGCTCATGGATCACAAAGGCAAAATCGCGGTGAAAATCGAGGGCATTGCCGCTTCTGCCGCTTCCGTCATTGCGATGGTGGGCGGTGAGGTGTTGATGAGTCCTTCTTCCATGATGATGATTCACAATCCCGAAACTTCCGCCTACGGCTGGAAAGACGAGATGGAAAAGGCACTGGACATCTTGGACGAAGTCAAAGAATCCATCATTAACGCCTATGAACTAAAAACCGGGCTTTCCAGGCATAAAATCTCTCGCCTGATGGATGACGAGACTTGGATGAATGCAAAGAAGGCCAAGGAACTCGGCTTTTGTGATCGCCTTCTTTTCACCGGCGACGACGAAGAGGAGGAAGCGGATGAAGAAGCTCAGGAAGGTATGGCTTTTGCCGCAAGAAAGATGATGAGCACGGTCTTAAACAAGATCAGTGCCGATGCGGTTTTAGCAAAGAAAGAGGAAGAAGCGGGATCCGATGAAAAAGCGGACAACTTGGAAGAAACAGGTACGAAATACAAAGAGCTTACAAAACGGCTCGAACTTTTACGTCATTAAGGAGGACGAAGAAATGAACAAAATTCAGGAACTGAGAAACAAGCGCCTTGAAACCTGGGAAAAGGCCAAGACCTTTTTAGAGGACAAGCGAGACGAGAAAGGCATCGTCTCAGCAGAAGACACGGCGGCTTACGAAAAGATGGAAGAGGAAGTTGTAGACCTCGGAAAAGAAATCGACAGGCTCGAACGCCAAAGAGACATGGACATGAAGCTTGCTGAAGCAATCAGCCGTCCGGTGGTGGGAAACCCCGTGCAGGACAAGGAAGACAAGACCGGCAGAGGAAGTGACGCTTATCAAAGGGACTTCTGGAACCTTATGCGCAAGAAAAATGCTCCTGTTACCAATGCCCTGCAGGTCGGCACCGACTCCGAAGGCGGCTATCTGGCCCCGGATGAGTTTGAGAGGACGCTGGTAGAAGCTCTGGAAGAAGAAAACATCTTCAGACAGCTCGCTCACGTCATCCAGACTTCCTCCGGTGACCGCAAAATCCCTGTCGTTGCGACGAAAGGCACAGCCAGCTGGGTGGATGAGGAAGCGGCTATCCCGGAATCCGATCCCGCCTTCGGTCAGATCTCCATCGGTGCCTATAAGCTGGCAACCATGCTGAAAGTCTCCGAAGAACTCTTAAACGACTCGGTCTTTGACCTGGAAAGTTATATTGCGAAAGAGTTCGGAAGACGCATGGGTTCTAAAGAAGAGGAAGCCTTCCTCATCGGTGACGGTGTGGGCAAGCCTGCAGGCGTTTTCCAAACTACGGGCGGAGGCGAAGTGGGCGTTACAGCCGCTTCGGATAAGGCAGTGACAGCCGATGAGCTGATTGACCTCTTCTATTCGCTTCGTGCGCCGTACAGGAAAAATGCCGTCTTCATCATGAACGATGCGACGGTGAAGCTCATGCGAAAGCTGAAGGACACGACCGGGCAGTATCTCTGGCAGCCGGCCTTGACAGCAGGTACGCCGGATACCATCCTCAATCGTCCGGTCTATACGTCAAGCTTTGTGCCCTTAGCGGAAGCGGGAGCTCTTGCGATTGCTTTCGGCGACTTCTCCTATTACTGGATTGCCGATCGTCAAGGCAGGTCTTTCCAAAGATTAAACGAGCTTTTTGCCGCGACGGGTCAAGTCGGCTTTAAGGCGACACAGCGCGTGGACGGAAAACTCATCTTGCCTGAGAGCGTGAAGCTTTTGCAGATGAAGGCCGGCGTATAAGGAGGATAAGGATGAACGCAGAGGATCTTCTTTATCCGTTAAAAGAAAATCTGGTGGTGGAGCATGATGCGGACGATCCCCTCATGCTCCGCTGCCTTTCCTCTGCGATTTCCTATGCAGAGGGATACCAGAAAAAAGGGCCGGATTACTATCTTACGCATCCGATGACGGAGAGTACCAAGCAGGCTGTGATCGTCCTTGCAAGTTTCTTCTATGAATCAAGGGACGGTTCAACGGCCGGCTTCTTTTCCGATTCTCCTGAAGCCGCAAGGCAGGTCTGGGAGACGGTGAAGCTGCTTCTTCAGGGCGATAAGGATGTGATCCTATGAGCATTAAACTAAATCACTTTATTGAGCTATTTCGTGTGGAGCAGGAAACGGATCCGGACGGCTTTCCGGTGGAGCGAGATGTCTTTCTTGCAAGTGTCAGAGCCTACCGGGAAGACCGCTACGGGAGCGAGACCTGGAAGAATCGAAGTCTTTTTTCGACAGCAACGACGCTTTTTAGAATCAGGCGAATTCCCGGCATCACACTCGATACCCGATGCGTCGTGGTGACGGAAGACGGCAGGCACAACATCCTTTCCGTGGAAGACATCCGAAGAAAAGGGCTCTATTGGGAGATTTTGGCTGAAAGAGTCGATACGGAAGGGGTGGTAAAGGATGGCTAAGTGCGAAATGAAAATGCCTAATGAGTTCTTGGATAAGCTATCGAAACTCGAAGGCCGCTTCGACAAAGCCGCTCCTAAGATTTTACAAAGCGGCGGCAAGGTCGTGCTCTCGGCGATGAAAGCAAACCTTGAAAGCAGGATCGGAAAAGATACAAAGTACCCTTCCCGCTCCAAGGGCGACCTTTTAAGAAGCCTTGGCATCACCCCGGCTTTGCAGGATCGAAACGGCGAGTGGAATATCCGGGTAGGTGTCGGAGACTCTATCGACCGGGAAGGCGTGCCGAATGCACTGAAAGCTCAGGTCTTGGAGTACGGGAAATCCGGTCAGAAAGCAAAGCCCTGGATGAAGCCGGCACGAAGGAAAGCGAGAAAGCCTGCCGTTCAAGCGATGGAAGAAACACTGAAAAAGGAGCTTGACATATGAGTGCACTGGCAGAACTAAAACAAATAGCGGAAGGCTTAAGGCTTCCTTCGGGAGCCGTGACCTTTGAAAAGAAGGCTCCTGAAACCTATCTGGTCTTTACACCGCTTTATGACGATTTACTCTTCTATGCCGACAACAAACCGCTGGTGGAGACGGAAGAAATCCGCATCTCCCTCTTTTGCAAGGAAAACTATCTTCTTTGGAAAAGGCGGCTGACGGACGCATTGCTTGAGCGGGATTTCATCATTACGGAACGGAGATTTTTAGACCTTGAAGAAGACACAGGATACTACCATTACAGCCTGGACGTGGCGAAAGAATACGTCCGATAAGGAGGAATCACTATGGCAACAATAGGCCTGGATAAATTGTATTATGCAAAAATTACGGAGGATGCTTCCGGCATGGAAACCTACGACACGCCCGTACAGCTGGCAAAAGCCATCACGGCGGAGCTGTCGGTGGAACTTGCGGAAGCGATCCTTTACGCCGATGACGGTGCATCGGAGATTGTAAAAGAGTTTAAAACAGGGACGCTCTCCCTCGGTGTGGATGACATTGGAAGTCAGGCAGCATCCGATCTTACGGGAGCTGTCATCGACACAAACAAAGTCCTGATTTCCTCGTCTGAAGACGGGGGACTTCCTGTCGCTATCGGTTTTCGCGCAAAGAAATCAAACGGCAATTATCGTTATTTCTGGCTTTACCGAGTGAAATTCGGCATACCCGCTACAAACCTTGAAACAAAGGGCGACTCGATCACCTTTTCCACACCGACCATTGAAGGCACGATCATGCGAAGAAACAAGGCGGACGCTGAAGGAAGACACCCCTGGAAGGCGGAAGTGACGGAAGGTGATGAAGGGGTAGCCCCTGAAGTCATCACGGGCTGGTACACCTCCGTCTATGAGCCGGTCTTTACGCCGATTGCCCCATAAGGAGGATGCTTATATGTATCAGGAATATATGACAAAGATTAAAGTCGGTGAAAAAGAGTATGAGCTCCTTCTCACGACCAGGGCGACCAAAGAAATCGCAGGGCGCTACGGCGGTCTTGAAAACTTAGGCGACAAGCTCATGAAGGCGGAGAACTTCGAGATGGCTTTGGGAGAGATTGTCTGGCTGATTACGCTGCTTGCCAATCAGCCGATCCTAATCCATAACCTGAAAAACAAGAACGACACAAAAGAGCTTCTCACCGAGGAGGAAGTGGAGCTTTTGACCTCTCCTTTGGATCTAGCGGAATACAAAGATGCCATTACGGACGCTCTTTTGAAGGCGACCAAGCGAAATATTGAAAGCGAGACGGACTCAAAAAACCCGGAAGCCGGGTAAGCGACGAAGCACTATTTACCCGGCTTTTGTATTTCGGGCTGAGCCGGCTTTACCTTTCACAGGATGAAGTCTGGCTCATGCCCTTTTCTTTGCTTTTAGACCTCATTGAATGTGACAGACAGTATCGCGGGCTTTCCAAACCGAAGCAGGAGCTTTTGATTGATGACGTGATCCCCTATGGAATTTGATAGAAAGGAGGCAGCTCATGGCAGATAATTTCGGCTTAAAGATTGGCCTTGAGGGTGAAAGAGAATTTAAAAAGGCCCTTGCCGACATTAACCGATCCTTTAAGGTTTTAGGCTCGGAGATGAAGCTTATCACCTCCGAGTTTTCTAAGAACGACAAATCCGTGCAGGCTCTTTCCGCACGAAACAGCGTCCTTAATAAAGAGATTGAAGCACAAAAACAAAAGATTGAAACCTTGAAGGCGGCTCTTGATAATGCCGCAGCTTCCTTTGGTGAAAACGACAGAAGGACGCAGAACTGGCAAATTCAGCTGAACAATGCCAAGGCGGCATTAAACGGCATGGAGCAGGAGCTAAACGACAATAACGAAGCCCTAAGAGAAGCCGGCAAAAACTACGATGATGCGGAAAAATCCCTCTCCGACATGGATAAAGAAATGGACGATGTCACGGACAGCGCCGATGACATGGGAGAGAAAATAGAAGATGCGGGCGATTCGGCAGACAAATCCGAAGGAAAGTTCAGAAAGCTCGGCTCGGTCTTGAAAGGAATCGGCGCAGCGATGGGAGCTGTGGTTGTAGCCGCCGGAGCTGCCGCCGTTAAGCTCGGAAAAGAAGTCATCTCTTCTTTTGCCGACTATGAACAGCTGGTAGGCGGTGTCGATACTCTCTTTAAGGAATCGTCCGGGAAACTCCAGGACTATGCGGCAAACGCCTATAAAACGGCGGGGCTTTCTGCGAATGAGTACATGGAGACAGTGACGGGCTTTTCGGCAAGCCTGATTCAGTCCTTAGGAGGAGATACGGAAAAAGCGGTGAAATATGCCGATATGGTTATCACCGATATGTCGGATAACGCCAATAAGATGGGCACCGACATGACCAGTATCCAAAACGCCTATCAGGGCTTTGCCAAGCAAAACTACACCATGCTTGATAACTTGAAACTGGGCTACGGCGGAACAAAATCCGAGATGGAACGGCTGCTGGCCGATGCCGAGAAGATTTCAGGGCTTGAGTTTAATATCGACTCCTATGCTGATGTGGTAGAAGCAATTCACGTCATCCAGGATAATTTGGGGATTACAGGCACGACGGCTTTGGAAGCGGAAGAGACCATCACCGGCTCCATCAATGCCCTGCAAAGTGCCTTTGGAAATCTTCTTGTAGGCTTTGGACGGGCGGATGCCGATATTCAAATGCTGACAGGAAACGTGGTCGATGCTTTTAAGACCGTCGTCACCAACATTACGCCGGTCATCGAGAACATGATTCAGGCGCTTCCTGCCGTGACAGGGGCGCTACTTGAAGCGATTTCGGAGCTTTTGCCTTCGCTGCTTACCATGATCACCGATCTTTTTACACAGGTCTTGGAAACGTTGATGAGCCTTCTTCCAAGCCTTATCCCGGTGGCGGTGGAAGCGATCCTGACGATTATAAATGCCATTATTGAAAACCTGCCCCTCTTGATTGAAGCGGCGGTGTTACTGATAGCAACACTGGTGCAAGGCTTGGGAGAAGCCATGCCAAATCTCATCCCGGCAGCCGTTTCAGCAGTTGTGACGATTGTGCAGGGCTTAATTGAGAATTTGCCACTACTCCTTGAAGCGGCCTTGCAGCTGATTATGGGGCTTGCGGAAGGTCTGATTGCGGCGATTCCAATCCTGATTGAAGCGCTCCCTCAGATTATTGAAGCGATTATCACCTTTTTATTGGAAGCGATCCCGCAGATCATTGAAACGGGCATCACTCTTTTGACGGCACTGATTGAGGCTTTGCCCGACATTATCACGCAAATTGTGACGGCGATTCCGCAGATTATTGATGCCCTGATTACGGCGATCTTAGGCTCCATCCCGCAGATCATCGAAGCCGGGATTGATCTTTTGGTAGCACTTATTCAGGCCCTTCCTCAGATTATTACAACGATTGTGCATGCCGTTCCTGAAATTATAGCCGCCATTGTGAACGCCTTTGCCGGAAACATCGACAAGATCATCATGGCAGGGGTAGAGCTTTTTGTTGCCCTTATCGAGAATCTTCCGACCATCATCGCTGAGATTGTAAAGGCGGTGCCGCAGATTATTGAAGGCATTGTCAGCGCCTTTGGCTCTCTCATGTACAAGATCGTGGAAGTCGGCGGCAATATCGTCAAAGGTCTCTGGGAAGGCATCAAAGGACTGGCAGGCTGGATTTGGGACAAGGTATCCGGCTGGGCGTCCGATCTTTGGAGTGGTATCAAGAGTTTCTTTGGTATCAGCTCTCCGTCAAAAGAAATGGCCTGGATCGGTGAAATGCTGGTAGAAGGACTTGCAGGTGCCATTGAACGCTCAGGTGGCGATGCGGTCAGAGCCAGTGAGGGCTTGGCAGAAGACATCAACGATGTGATGGGTCAGCTCGGAAAAGATATGAGCGTGGCGCTGCCGACTGATTTTCAGGTTCAGGCGGAAACGGCGGTAAGCGGTGCTTTGAGAGGGGTTACTCCGATAGGAGCTGCTCCACAGATCACAATCGAGCAGATGTTTGTTCGAAGCGAAGACGATATCCGAAAAGTTTCACAGGAGCTCTATAACCTGATTGAAGCAGGCTCCAGAGCACAAGGCCGCTTCTCGCCGGCGTAAAAGGAAGGAGTGATGCAGGGTGGGATTTATCTATAACGACATTTCATCAAAAGACATGGATGTAAAAGCACGGCTCACTTCCTGGCAGGTGTCCGGCATGCTGAGAAACTACTCGGTTTCCATTCCCGGAAAGTACGGAGTGGCGGACTTAGGTGCAGATATGGATGCCAGAGAAATCTCGGTGTCCTGTTCCATCTTTCCCAAGTTTCGCTTTTCCGATCTGGTAGAAACCTTAGACCGGATTGCGCTTTGGCTTTCCCCGGTGGACGGCTTAAAACAGCTGATCTTTGATGATGTACCGGATCGCTATTTTATGGCAAGGCTAAAGGACAAGGTGGACTGCGAAAGAGTTATTCGTGCAGCCGGAGTATTTGACCTTTCCTTTTATTGCCCCGATCCTTTTGCCTATGCTTTGGAAGATGAGGTCTTTACGGTAACGAAGGCGGGCGAAACACTCGTCACACGAAGCCTTGGAAATATCGCATCAAGGCCTGTCTATTTCCTTAAAGGAAGTCTTGCGAAAGCCCCGGAAAACTTTATCTCCATTTCTGTGAATGGCATGGAGATGAAACTTATCAATGCGGAGCTTTCCTTGGGTGAGATCCTTGTGATCGACACGGAGAAGATGACGGCTTATGTGGAAGATGGAAGCGGGCTTGTGCTGAGAAACGCACTCCCTTATCTCAAGGAGCTGAACTTTCCGGAGCTTAGGATCGGCGAAAACAGCGTTCTTATTCAGGCTGTGAACGGAACTTTTTCAGAACTGAAAATTAATGCACGAAGCCGCTGGAGGTGATGACATGGCGCTTAAATTAACGATTCAATCACAGGAAGATTTTACGGGCGAATTTCCGGCTGCTCTTGCCAAATCCGGTCTTTGGCGTTTCAACGAGGATAGATTCGATGACCAGGGGTTTCTTATGGATTCCTCCGGCAGTAATCGCAAGATGGAAGTCATAAACCGAAGCGGTACAACGGCAGGGATTCGCTCAGGCGTGATGGGAAACTACATCCAGTTAAACCTCCATGATCCGGGAACGGAACAGTCCTATTTAAAACTTACCAATGACGGCGGCATTTTTCAGAATATCGGCGATACGATTTTAGTCGGCGGCTGGATCAAGCCGACGATATACTCTATCGGGAATACCTACTGTCCGCTTTTTAATACCAGATCAGGTCCGGGGCAGCCGATCTTTTATCTTTCCTTCTTTCAGGGAAGACCGCGCGTCATGCTCTATAACGAAGCAGGCTCGCTTAT
This sequence comes from Christensenellaceae bacterium, assembly GCA_050952565.1. Taxonomy (GTDB): domain Bacteria; phylum Bacillota; class Clostridia; order Christensenellales; family Christensenellaceae; genus QANA01. Next base: position 228,667 of record JBMNLE010000002.1, on the reverse strand, counting down.
TCTGGACAGGACGACCTCTCCCTCCTTTACTTTAAAAAACGGCGGGATTTATTTTATTGCCTGTATCATTCGGCCAAATGCCAAAACGGCACAGTATGTCATAGGCGACAGGTCGGACGGCAAGTGCTGGGTATCGGAAGTCTACTCTTTTACAGGTGAACTGAATCGCTTATGCACAGCGGATATCATCATGGGCATGCACGCCGGAAGCTACTGGTATGCAGGCGGCTTTGACGACTGGTTTTTGGATACAGATTCAGAACTTACCATGCAGGATCTGGAAGCATACTTTCGCTCCTCATATTTTGCAAGCGGCGGTGACAGTGCTTCATCGGTTGATGCATTAACTGAGCCCGGCAAAGTGCTCCTAAAGAAAACGGACGGTGTCTATCCTTTAACCGGAGAGCTTTTGACAACGGCAAAACCGCTGTCTCTTTCCGGTACAGGAAGGATTGCCATTACTAAGGAATATGAAGCGGGCGTAACGGATATTTCAGCGGTGGAATATGGACTAAGCTCCGACCTCAGTACATGGGGTGAATGGACTGCTCTTCCGGAAGACGGAAAAATCAAGGCTACAGCTAACTACATCCGCTTTCGCATCACCCTTACGACAAACGATACAAAGAAAACGCCAAAGCTTCTTGATATCAGAATCTACGATATTCCAAAAGCCCCTTATGAAAAGATGGGCTTTGCAAGGCCCGTACTTTTGACAAAAGAGGGTGCTTGGGAAGCGGTTCTGGAAAACGCCTACGACATCATTGTCACAAGTGAGGTCAACGGCGAGGATACGCTCCACTTCAAGCTTCCCTTCAGAGATGAAAAGCGAAGCTATTTAGAAAACGAGAAGAAAATTCAAATCGTTGACGATATTTATAAGGTTAGAACCATCAACGACATCAAGAATGCTTCGGGAAACACCGTGACGGAAGTCTATGCCGAAGCGGAGTTTTACGATCTGACCTTCAGCGTCCGCAAAGAAGAAAAAAGCTTTGATGCAGAGACGGCGGAAACAGCGATGGCTTACGCTCTTGAGGGCACAGAGTGGCATGTCGGCACGGTCAATGTCAAGACAAAACGCACCTGGGTATCGCAAGAGAAGAATGCCCTTTCCATCCTTCGTGCTGTTGCAAGCCTTCACGGCGGAGATCTGGTCTTTGACTCGTCCAACAGGCTCGTTCATCTCTATACGGTGAGCGGCAGGGATTCAGGCGCTCTTTTTGCCTACAGAAAGAATATGAAAAGCATTGAGCGGGTCATTGATACAAGAAATCTTGTGACACGCTTGTATGCACTGGGAGCAGACGGGATGACTTTTTCCGATATCAACGGCGGCAAGCCCTATCTGGAAGATTTCACCTATTCAAATGATGTGCGCATCTCCACACTTGACTGTTCCTCCTTTACCAATCCCTACCAGATGAAGGAGTTCACAGCGATGCGGTTGGCGCAATACGCCAAACCGAAAATCTCCTATGTCCTCCATGCGATGGACTTATCCGTCCTTACGGGATTTTCTCATGAAGCTTGGTCGCTGGGAGACTATGTCCTGGTAGAAGACAAAGAGCTGGGGATTTCCGTTACGACAAGGATCGTGCGAAGAGAATATAACCTGCAGGAGCCTTGGAATACGGTGCTGGAACTGTCGACGACCTTAAAAAATCTCGGTTCTTCCGTGGAAAGGCTGGAGACCATCGCAGATACCCTGGAAGGGGCAGGAGCTTTTGGCGGCGGCAACATCTCCGATATGGTGCCTTTTAACCATCTGAAAAACTCTCGGGCGGATGACGGGATGGCCTACTGGTTAAATTCCGGCTTTGAAGCCGTGAACGAGACGGGCGGTACGGGAACAGCCGCTTTTAAGGCGGAAGGTGCGGCAGGACTTACAAAGTCTATGGCGCAGACCGTCTATCCCTCCAATCGTAAAAGCTATACCTTGTCTCTGGCTATCGCTTCGGAAAACTTGGAGAAACTTTCGGATACTTCTCAGGTCGGCGTGGAAGTGGAAATCGAATATGAAGACGGAAGCGTTGAAACGAGATTTATCGACCTTTATTAGGGGGTGAGCGGATGGCCTATTTTAGAAAAGTAAAAGATAGCATCGCACCTAAGGGCTATATGTCAAAGCTAAAATCCGTCACGGTGCGTATCTTTATTTCAGACTGCACCGGACAAGTCTTTGTGACGGACATCCTCCTTCAGGGCGGCTCTCTTGCGACCGGCTGGGTGCCGCACCCTTCCGAGATTCGCTTTACGATGGACGGGTGATGGTATGAAGAAGTTTTACAGGCTCTCTGAGACCATAAATAAAAAACAGGACAAGCGAGTCGTGTCCGTGACAATTAAGCCGCTTTTAACCGACATGGCAGGTACCATCTGGCTAACCGATCTCATGCTTCAGGAAGGTGATCGGGTGACGGGCTTTTATCCGCACACGGAGATTATGCTTCAAAAAGAAAGTGAAGGCGGCGTGGCTAAGGAGCCTGTCTGGTATAACGGCATCGTCCGAGGACAGGAAACCCTGATCCTCTTTAATCTTGGGAAGACTTCCACAGGTCTTGATATCAAGCTGTATCCCAAATCGGATATGGAAGGTGTGACGATCTCGCAGGCGGCAGGCGGTCAAAGAGCCTTTTTCCCTGGGATTTTACAAAGAGACGATGAGCTGATTTTTTCCGCACCGGAAAGAAAGACAACAAACAATGGACAGCCTTTTCAAAAAGAAGGCTTTTATTCATACAGTGCCGCTTGGGATTCCAAGCACAAGATCGAGCTTCCTGAAGGAAAATCTGCGAGAGTGCTCTTTACCTTACAGCAAATGGAGGAAGGAGGTGAGCCGTTTTGATTGACCCCTTAAAAAATAGAGAAATCATGGTCTGGACCTTTATGGGAAACGCCAGAATGTATGAAGCATTGGAAAAGTACGGAGACCGCATCAATCAGATCGGTCTTTTTTCTTTTAAGGTACGGGCGACAGGTGAAATCTATGAAACGGGAGTTACTATCTCGGACATGATGCCCTATATAAGGAAATGGCCGCATATCCGCTGGCTTTTAACTGTCGCTAACGATGGCTACAATTCCATCTTCAAGGCCATACGGGAAAACACAAACGGTGCACAGGATATGTTCCTCTCCGAGCTTATCCGCATCATGGATAAGTATCCCTGGTGCGACGGTGTAGATATTGACCTGGAAGGCGGAGGAGATTACTCCACAGCGGCTAAGTCCACAGCGATGTTTCAAAACATCTATCAAGCCGTTAAAAGCTACGACGTAAGAAAACGCATCAACATCTGCCTTCCCGGCATGACAAGCGTGAAAGGCTCGGTCGGCGGTGAAAACTGGTGTGTCTACGGCGACCTTGCACCGTACTGTGATACGGCATCCATTATGAGCTACGGCATGGCCTGGGCGGGTTCTGCTCCGGGGCCTGTTTCTCCAAGAGACTGGCTGGAAGGAATCTATGACTATGCCGTATCCGTGATGCCGCCTGAAAAGATTTATTTCGGCATGCCGGCTTACGGCTGGAACTGGCAGATTTATGACACACCGGAAAACTTAGGCGACACCTACCGGGGCGTATCGCATACCTATTACGGAGCAAAGAACTGGATGACGGGCTACTATCAGTTTAAGGAAACGGCACCCGCATCTCCTCAGATTCCCATCGTTGCCTACTGGGATGATTACGATAAGGGTCCCTTTGCCCTTCCGCATGTCTATGACTACATGGAAGGACGGGATGCTGAACATTACAGCTACCCCTTGATGGGTGAAGTCTATAAACGAAGACGGTATCTCACCTCCTACGGAAAGACGCAAAAGACAAACTTTGACGGTGTCGTTGTTGACAGAAATGCAGAGCCTGATTCCTATTCCGGCATTGTCTCCATATCTGACGGAATGATTACGCTCGGAGATAACGGAGAAGCCGTCTATGAGTTTAATGTGCCGGCTGCAGGAAGCTACGATTTGGCCGTTAAGCTCGGTTTCCCTCTGTGGGATAAAAACAGCGTCCGGCTTTCGCTTGACGGCATAAGCGTTCTTGTCGAGGAACACAGGCTCTGGTGGCCCTACTGGCGGACGACCTTTTGGAAAGGGGTGTGGAAGGCGGTATCTCTATCTGCCGGAACACATACGCTTACCGTATCGGTAGCCGCAAAGGGCGTGCAGTTTTACGGTTTTAAGGTCTGCAGTTCTTTCAGTGAAGAAACATCCGTCAGCGAAGCGAGCTACCTTTTGTCTCCGAGAAAGTTTAAGGACATACACGGCGTGATGGTGGCTCCAAGAGAGGGCTTTAAGCTTACTTTTGAAATGCTCAGAAGGAAAGCGGACTCCGCCCTTATCTGGTATGAGGACTTTAGAGACCGGCCACCGCTTCCTGAAAGCTACTGGTCCATCCTTTCCGGTGAGTGGCAGGTCTGGCAGGAGGATGAGTTCGGGAAAAACCGTCCTTACTCACAGCTGGAAGGCTACGGAGAGCTTGCCTTAAATTATGGCAGCTTTCACGATCTTCACCTGCGGGCACAGCTCATCTTCCCTCAAGGCTTTACCGGAAGAGCGGGTGTTTTCCTAGGCGATCTGTTCTGCTGCCTGAACTACGAAGCACAGGCGGTGGAGCTTTATCAGGGAGATGTTTTGCTGGGAAGTTATGCGACTTCTTTTGAAAAGACAGCTGATGCCAAGATACGAGATGCTCCCAACCTTTATACGATTGAGATGAGAAAAAGAGGCACGAATGTCAGGGTGTATTCCGGAGCATCAAGCAGCCTGCGTTTTCAAAGAACGGTGACAAACACATCAGGCTTTGCAGGCATACGATCAGACAACAAAGTACACTGCCAGCTCTTTCGTGTGGGAGACAGCTTCACCTATGAACCCTACGAGTGCTTTGATGTCGTGCTGCCTGATGGAAGCCGGACGAGTTTTGGCAGGATTCCAAGAACCGGCGTTTCCTGGGATGAGGAGTTTCAGGTTTTTACCGTCACCTCCGATATCGAGGAACATGAGACAAGAACGGAAAGCATCTCTCTTGATTATGAGTTTTTCCATTCAAATCTTCTGCCTCTGGTCTGCGGAAACGACTATCAGGTGAAGGTCATTCCAAGAGACATCAATGTTTGGATTTCACGACTTTTCTTAGGTGATTCTGACGGCTTTTCCATCCTCTATTACCAAGATGTGGACTCGCTCATATATTGGGCAAACGAAGCCGCTTATCGCTGGAAAGTCAGGGGTATGTGCATGTGGTCACTCGGCCAGGAGGATTTAAGGCTCTGGGAGTGGTTGCCAAAGCAAATATAGCTTTCATCAATTACATCATTTTGTACAAGAAAGTGTCTGCCACAGCGCAGGCATTTTTTATTTGGAAGACAAGGAGGATTTTTAACATGAAACAAATCTGGTCTGTCGTACAGACGGTATTCACGGCTGTAGGAGGTTTCCTGGGCTGGTATCTGGGAGGGCTTGACGGCTTCCTCTATGCCCTCATCGTCTTTGTTGTCGCTGACTATGTCACAGGCGTTCTTTGTGCCATCAACGACAAAAAGCTCTCAAGCGAAGTCGGCTTTAAGGGCATCGCCAAGAAGGTGCTCATCTTTGTGCTGGTAGGCATCGGAAACATTATTGATGTCTCCATCTTGAAAGAAGGCAGTGCCATAAGGACTGCCGTCATCTTTTTCTATCTCTCGAATGAAGGCATTTCCATCTTGGAAAATTCGGCACACTTGGGGCTTCCCATTCCGAAAGCTCTGAAAAACGTGCTGGAAACACTATCGAAGGAGGATGAGGAAAGTGAATCTCAATAAGCTAATTTTTACAGAAAACGCCTGCTACAAGGCAGGCAGGAAGATTAAGGTCAAAGGCATCATGGTGCATTCGACCGGAGCAAATACTCCTTATCTGAAGCGCTATGTCGGTCCGGATGACGGAAAGCTCGGGAAAAACAAATACAACAATCACTGGAATCAGCCGATGGATAGACAGGTCTGTGTGCACGGGTTTATAGGGAAGTTGCAAGACGGCACGATTGCCACTTACCAGACGCTTCCTTGGGATCACAGGGGCTGGCATGCAGGAGGAGCGGCCAACAACACGCACACGAGCTTTGAAATCTGCGAGGATGGACTTAGCGACCGCTCGTATTTTGAGAAGGTCTACCAGGAAGCGACGGAGCTTTGTGCTTATCTTTGCAGGCTCTATAATCTTAATCCTTTAGGAGACGGTGTCATCATCGGCCACTACGAAGGTCATCAAAGAGACATTGCTTCCAATCACGGCGATCCGAGACACTGGTTTTCAAAATTCGGAAAGAGCATGGACACCTTCCGTCAGGATGTGAAAAGGTTGATGGGCGGAAGTGCAGTCACGCCTAAGCCGCCTAAGCCTGAAGGTGTTTTATATCGAGTCCGAAAGTCCTGGCAGGATAAGAAGAGCCAGATTGAAGCCTATAAGGTGCTTGCCAATGCCAAGAGAAAGGCAGATGAAAACAGTGGTTACTTTGTGTTTGATGAGAGCGGAAATGCTATCTATCCTAAAAAAGCCGGCGAAGAATACAGCACCTATACCGTAGTCAGTGGCGACAGCCTTTGGCGGATAGCTGCAAGGCTCTTAGGCGACGGAAGAAGATATCCGGAAATCAAAAAGCTTAATAGATTAACCTCCGACATCATCCATGCCGGACAAAAGCTCAAGATTCCGAAAGCGGCTGCGTCTTCTGCTCTAAAGGTCGGAGACATGGTGAAAGTGACGGCTTCCCGTTATGCGACGGGAGAAACGGTGCCGGGATGGGTGAAAGAAAGAACACACAAGGTGTCACAGATAGAAAAAGATAAAGCCCTCCTCGGCTGGCCGGACGGCATTGCATCATGGCTTCCGATTGATGGCGTGAAGAAAATCTAAACGCTGTAGTTTAAGGCTCCGATTTGGAGCTTTAAGTGCAAGACCTTCTTGTTTCGTCTAAGCTGTGAGTAAATCAATCTTAATGAACAGAGGCAAGACAAAATGAAGACCATAACGATCAGAGTCACGGATGACGAGTATGCTCACCTTCAAGACATGGTAGGAAATGACCTACAACCGGATCAGACAATGGAAGAGTTTGTGCTGGAAGTGTTAGCAGACAGTTTGCCGTATCTTCGGGCAAATCACTGGCCAAAATACAGGCTGCAAGACTGACGACAAATCCATCACGACATTAATTTTCCCCACGGTCTATGTTGAACATAGGTCGTGGGGATTTTTCTGTTTCTTAAACCTTTTAACGATTGTTATACTTTTTAACGATTCTCCTTCCGACTTGCGGAAGGGGGTGCAAAATCTAAAATCTAAATCATATAATTAACTCATACGAGCGAAGATTCACTTTGATTTTGAAGCGTTTGATGAGCGTTAATCTGCTGAAACTCCTTGAAATAACGGGCTTTTAGCCATTTCAAAGCTTATGAAAAATTGTATCAAAATGAGTAAGAACATAGATCCGCCGTACAACACGGGCAACGATTTTGTATATGAGGATGACTTCAAAGACCCTATTGCAAAATATCGTGAGGCCACCGGCCAAACCATGCGCGCCAATCCTGAAACGGCTGGACGTTACCACTCCAATTGGCTGAACATGATGTACCCTAGGCTCAAGATTGCCAAGACGCTGCTGCGAGATGATGGTGTGATATTTATTTCTATTGATGACGCCGAACAAGCCAACCTCCGAAAACTCTGTGATGAAGTGTTTGGGGAAGATAATTTTGTTGCAACTCTTGTATGGGATAAGAATAGAAAAAACGATGCCAAGTATTTTTCCATTGGACATGAATATATGCATGTGTACTTTAGGAATAAGGCATTATTGGATGAATTAGGCATCATATTGCGTGCCCCTAAAGAAGGCATTGATGAAATCAAAACGGAATTTCAAAGATTATCCAAAGAATATAACGGGGATTGGGAGACAGCTCGAGTTGAATTAAAAAAGACGTTTGATTCATGGACGGCTGATGACCCACGAAAACCACTTGCCCGTTTTACAAAAGTAGATGAAAAGGGTCCCTATCGAGATGATGGTAATATTAATTGGCCTGGCGGTGGCGGCCCTATGTATGATGTTGAGCATCCTGTTACAAAAAAACATGCAAAAAGCCTGTTAGTGGCTGGAGGTATCCTACCCCTGAAAGATTTTGGGAGGAAGTGGAAAATGGACGAATTGTATTTGGACCGGATGAAACTACCGTTCCAAGAGTGCGGATGAATCTGTTCGCCTCTGAAAAAGCAGTTATGCGTTCAGTTCATTTTAGCTATGCGCAAACAGCGACAAATGAATTTACTAAAATTTTTGATGGCTTAAGGGTTTTTGAAAACCCAAAGCATTTTGAAGATATAAAATCGTTAATTGCATATTTGCATGATAGTAAAAATGCAATTGTTCTTGACTTTTTCTCTGGTTCTGCTACTACCGCCCATGCCGTTATGCAGCTTAACGCTGAAGATCAGGGTAATCGCCGTTTCATCATGGTGCAGCTCCCTGAAACAACGGATGAAAACAGTGAAGCGCATAAGGCGGGATATCAAAACATATGCGAGATCGGCAAAGAACGCATTCGCCGGGTAGGTGCTCAAATTAAAGAAAACGCTGGGCTGCTCGCCGACGACCTGGACACTGGTTTTCGCGTGTTCAAGCTAGACTCCTCCAACCTAAAACAGTGGGATGATTCCTATGTTACAGCAGAAAATCAAGCGTCTTTATTCGACCGCATGGAGTCTATGTTCCAGCCTGCCAAGCCAGGACGAACAGATGAGGATATCCTGTATGAAATATTCCTTAAATATGGTATCGAACTAACCACGCCCTTTGCCCCTGTAGAAATTGACGGCAAGACCTTCTATGCCGTAGGTAAAAGCGGCTATCTATTTATCTGCTTGGATGAAGGCCTTACGGTAGAAACCGTGGAACAGACTATCACTTACACACCGGACACAATGATTTTTGCACGGGATAGCTTCATTGATGCGAATGAAATCACCAATACCGTGCAGGTGCTGGAGAAGCATAAAATAGAGTTTAGGTGGATTTAAGGAAGGATTGTCTATGAGCTTATCATCTCAGGAAGAACTTGCCTTGAGAGTAATTGTCGAAAACTATGATGTTGAGAAGGGCGTATTCTTCGTTAAGAAATACGAAGAATACGAAGGCTATAATTTTAATTATTTTCTTTCCCTTTTCAAGGCACTTGAACGTAAGGGTTTTATATATGATATTGTAAATATGTCTCCTGGCACTCGTGGGCGAATAACACAAGAAGGTTTCTATACTTTCATGAAAAGGGGTTGAATCGAAATATGGTGCTACTAAAGGGAGAAGCGCGGAAGCTGCTTCTTGAACTCATTAAAAACAAAAACTCTGATTTGGCGGGTCTGCTGGCCGCAAAGTTTGAGGGACTAGACGTCAGTCAAGATACTCGTCTACGAGCAACAATAAAGCATCTTATAGATAATGGATATCTTAATATCCCATCTAACGGTTGGGCAGATAATGTTCCATATTTCGCAACATTGACTTATGAAGGGAAAACTATCTTGAAGTTGAAGAAAAGGAAACACAAAAAGAAATGCCCAGACAAGGGCACACTTACAATATTCAAAACGTTAATGCTCAAGGCGGAAATATAATTATTGGTGATGCTACAAACACAAATCAGACAATTGATCACTCCATAAAAAACATAATTGAAGAAATCAACAAGCGTGGAGAAGATCGGGAAGCATTAAAGACAATCCTCGCTGAAGTTGAGCAGATAGCCAAGGAAATGAAGAAAAGTGGCAATATACCTGAAAAAGACAGAATTAAATCATTTTTTGATAAAGCATCTAATCATCTTTCTAAACACGGATGGTTTTATGGTGCAATTTTACAAGTTCTAGGTCAAGCGGCGTTATCCCAATAAGAGGACAGTATATGAAACTTCAATTCACCCACCAACAATATCAAGATGAAGCTGTTGCTGCAGCGGTAAATTTACTGCACGGCCAGCCTGCTATGTCGCGCTTTTCTGTGCAGAGCGGTCAAACGCTGTTCGATACAGTGTCTAACCGCCTGTCTATTGGGATGGATGACATCCGTAAAAATATGCAGCAGATTCAAAAAGAAAACCTGCTCCCACAGACCTTTAATGTAGATTCTATGAACTTTTGCATCGAGATGGAGACAGGAACGGGTAAAACCTATGTCTACACGCAGTCGATCTATGAGCTACATAAGTGCTACGGCTTCACCAAATTTATCATCGTGGTACCTAGCATTGCCATTCGCGAGGGCGTAAAAAAGTCTTTTGATATTATCCATGAGCATTTCCAGCGGCTGTATGATAATCAACCCATCCGCTGGTTTATCTATAACTCTGCGCATCTTGGAAATGTGCGGGATTTTGCGGAATCAACAGGCATTGAAGTGATGATCATCAACATAGACTCCTTCCGCAAATCAGAAAACATCATCAATCAGGAACTCGACCGTATGAACAGCGGGAGAGCTATTGACCTGATATGCGATACCAATCCCATCGTTATAATCGATGAGCCGCAAAGCGTGGACACAACACCCAAGTCTAAGGAGGCCATCTCCAGCCTGAACCCGCTACTTACCTTGCGCTACAGTGCTACGCACCGGGATAAAATCAACACGATTTACCGTTTGACGCCGGTGGACGCATATCAACGTGGGTTGGTCAAGCAGATATCGGTCTCTTCCATCATGTCAATGGACGATTTTAACCAGCCGTACATCCGCCTTGTGAGCGTGGACAACACCAATGGTTTTAAGGCAAGAGTGGAGATCGACATGCAAAATAGGCGTGGCAAGATCATTCGTACCACCAAGCCTGTGCAGGTGGGTGAAAATTTGCATCTGCTCTCCGGCGAGCGTGAGCTCTATCGTAGCTGGACAATCACGGACATCGATTGTACTCCGGGTTGGGAGAAGATTGAGCTTTCAGGTGCATATCAGCTTTCGTTGGGGCAATCTATTGGTGGCATACCCGACAACGAATTCAAACGTGCTCAGATATACCGCACGATAGAAATCCATCTGGATAAAGAGCTTAGATTGCTAGAGCAAGGCATCAAAGTGTTGTCCCTGTTCTTCATTGACCGTGTTGACCGTTATCGCACCTATGATGAAGATGGCAACGATGGCAAAGGCGAATATGCCACCATGTTTGAAGAAGAATATGCACGGCTAATCCTGCTACCTAAATATAAGAAAATACGAGGGTTACTCCCTGCAGCGGAAGATGTAGCTACCGCTCACGATGGCTATTTTAGCGTGGACAAAAAGGGACGTTCCAAGGATACCCATGGAAATACCAAAGATGACCAGAATACATACGAGCTTATCATGAAAGATAAGGAGCGCTTGCTTTCGATGAATACACCCCTAAGGTTCATCTTCTCGCACTCTGCGCTCAAAGAGGGCTGGGATAACCCCAATGTGTTCCAGGTCTGCACGCTTTTAGAGCAGCAAAGCGCACTTACCTGTCGCCAGAAGATTGGGCGGGGACTGCGCCTGTGTGTCAACCAAAATGGTGAGCGCATAAAAGACAAGCATATCAATTCACTGCATATCATCGCCAGCGAATCCTTTGCAGAATTTGCTAAGGGTCTGCAAAGTGAGATTGAGAAAGAAACAGGAATCAAGTTCGGTGTATTAGATATAGCCAGCTTTGAAGATATTGAAGTGCCGATAGAAGTAGCATTGGAGCTTGGAATAAAGGTGCCGGAATTACATGAAGCCGAACCTGTTACTGATATGCTGATGGAATCCTCTGCTGGAAAAGAACAAGTGCCGGCAGAGCCTGCGGATCAAGCCCTATCAACGCAACCGGCGGAAGAAGCCACATCAGTCCAACCACAGACTGTCAAGCTTGGCTACGAAGGGTCGGCTAAGGTGTTTGAGGCACTCAAGAGCACGGGTGCCATTGATAACAAAGGAAGAATTAGACGACAAACAAGAGAAGCACTAGCATCAGACGCTGAACAAGGTAAATTTGTGCTGCCTGATGCTTATCGGCTCATCGCTAATCCAATTATCGATCGCATAAGGAAATCTACGCAAACTGTGGAAATCAAAGATGATAGTAAACGCATTGTGGTTAGGAGGAAAAAGCAGGCGTTACTGTCACCGGAGTTTAAGGCTATATGGGAGCGCATCAAATACAAGACGTTATATCGCGTACAGATGGATATGGATTCCTTTATCGCTACGGCTACTGCTCATCTCAAGATGATGCAACCCATCCAACGATCTCGTATGGTTGCTTCTACTGCAATCTACGATGTAAAAAAAACAGGCGTCACCTACGAGGAAACGCATTCTAGAGCTATCAATGTGGCTGAGCAGAGCTTATCAATCCCTAACATACTGTATATGCTGCAAGACGCTTTGCAGCTTGATCTCAAGACTATCATGACCATATTAAAAGAATCTGGACGCATAGAGGATTTTATCAATAACCCTGAACGCTTTGCAGAAGAAGCAATCGAGATTATCCGAGACGTAAAGGCCGAAATGTTGATGGATGGCATCCGCTACAAACGCATTGCGGGTCAGGAATATTATTTGCAGGAAATTTTCGATAAGGATGAACTTACTGCTTATCTGGATAGTAATGCCGTGCGAGTAAAGAACAGCATATATGACCATATAATTACATATTCATTTGGTGTGGAGAAGCGCTTTGCAGAAGCGCTGGATAGTGATCCTGATGTAAAATTATTTTTCAAACTGCCCGACAATTTTAAGGTGGACACACCTCTCGGCCCATACAATCCCGATTGGGCGGTGTTGGTGGATGTAGACGGAACGGAAAAGTTATATTTCGTACTAGAGACCAAAGGCTCCCTGCGGCGCCTTGATTTGCGCGGCGGTGAAGGTTTAAAAATTGAGTATGGAAAAAAGCATTTTGCCGCATTGGATGATGTGGATTTTGAAGTGGCGAAGGACTGGAAGCAATTTAAGGTGGAGCGGTTGTAAGTGTATCGAAAAAATGGCATGAATATAAATATAGCAAGGGGTGAATCAATTGGCTCGGGAGATAATTCCGCAGAAGTTTGAACGTGATTTCTTTGAGAGAACCTACCCAAGTGTTATTAATGATATTTCTATTGCGTTCTCTGAAATAGTGGCCATTGCTTTTTGGGCAATGCTAATCAAAAATAAGGAATTTTTGATTGATGGTTATCTACCCAGAGCCGCCGTACGGCGGCTTTGGGATAATCTCTAAACTTCCCCTGCAAATCGCCATACAATCACGACTTCCTGCGTTCTCACGCCGTCCGCAATCTCCAAACTACCCAACTCAATTCTATCAATCAGCTTATTGAGCACAAACGGCGTAAGTTCTCTCGAATATCAAGGCAATCCTTAACCGCTTCCTGCAGCTTTTCAAGCTGTCCGGCATAGTCCTCTTTCTCGGCAAGTTGTGCCTTGATAGCCGCCAGCGTTCCGGTCAAGGTCGCCTGCTCCGCTTAGTATTCGCCCATCATGGCGGGTAGTTGCCATCATCGAGTAATCCCTTTGCATTATCCTCAAACAGCTTGCGGAGTAGCCGTGACAACTCGTCCATACGCTTTTCCGCCTTGGCTTTTTCCGCTGTCAGCTTGTCAGACTTGACATTACTTGCTGTTTTCTGCCGGACTAATCCTGCCAGATTTTCATCATCCTGCATCAGTCTTGCCAAACCCTGCATCCGTTCCAATACCAGATTGTAGAGGTTCCCGTAGGTGATTTGATGTGGCTTGGGGCATTTGTACGGATTGCGGTAATGGTTATCACAGTGATAACTGTGATAGACTTTCTCACCCTTTCGCTTGCTCTGCATTCCCAATCTGCACCCGCAATCAGAGCAGTAAAGCGTTCCCCAGAACAGATTTTCAAAGTTATTGTGCGGCTTTCTGTGTCTTGCCGAAACGAGTTGCTGCACCTTGTGCCAATCCTCACGGTTAATGATGGGCTCCCGGGCGTATAACATGTGGCGCGGCTTCTTAAAAATGGTTTCAGGAGGAATCACAGGGTGACATTATGATTTAGACCCTCTCTGAATACCCTTTAATATGAGATCAAAATGCGCCCGCGATTGTGTCTTCAAATCAAAATCTGGATAACGGATGCACCACTCATAGATCAACCCGCGCATGGCCAGTATCAAATGATTCGCTAATTCTTCCAACGTCAGCGCGGTGACAAACTCGCCTCTTTGTATTCCTCTGTCAAGCACGTCCATAATCGTTTTATAAAGCATGCGTTGGTAGCTTGCGGCAGTTCCGGAATGCGAAATATTCGTCAGGTGTGCTCTGTAGAGTGTTTTCATTCTTTCGAGCCCAATTGTTTCGATTATAACATCCATTATTTTCTGGACAAGGCAGATGAGCATATCCGCTGCCGCCATATCAGGAGAGCAGGCATCAATAAAAGCCTGATAATCCATATCAACCTTCTTAACATAATCAGAAATAAGGGATACCAGCAGGTCGTCCTTTGTTTCAAAATGCACATAAAAGGTGCCTTTGGAAAGTCCGGCCTCCTCAACGATTCTATCCACGCTTACATTGTCGAAACCATATTGCGCAAACAGTGCCTCGGCAGTGGAATACAAGTGGTTTCTTGTTTCAAACGCCCTGTCTTTTCTGGACATGCTATCTCTTTTTTTCATGAACGTACTCCTTGTGATTTCATATGGAAACATGGTATAATGACCGTAGTCAATTGCTTTGGTGAGGAGCTAATTCTGTTAAGCTTATTATAGTATTGGAACGATTATTCTGCAACGGTCATCGGCAAAGCGCGGCAGGCGAACGTTTAGAAGGGCGTCGGTAACAGCCTAAACAGCAAAACTATTTCTTTTTGTTATGGTCTATAACATGGCTAGGGTTTGTCCCTCGGCATTCCGGATCCCGCCGCATATAATTGTGTTTATACGGAGGTCACTGTGAAAAAAAACATTTTACTCGCTATTCTCACTATGTTTATGCTTTCCATTTTCGGAAACATACTTACACCAACAGTGTCTAACGCTGCCGGTGCCAAAACAGTATTGGATATTTCCTACGGTCCCATTACTTTTCAAGCGCTTGCAATTAGCGGCTATAACAGCAGTGGAACCTATGTCACTGCTATAAATTCCAATGGGTATATCATAACCGGCACTTCATCTTACGATTATAGCCAAGCTGTTCAGATAAATGTTGCGAGCGGAGTCCATGACATTACATTGCGCGATGTAACCCTATACACGAGTTACCGCTGGCAATCATCGGCTATGTACGTAGCGTCGGGAGCTACCGCCAACATCACATTGGAAGGGGAAAACCGTTTGTACGGCCGTGGCGTGGGGATACTTGTTCCGGATGGCGCAAATATCACGATCACAGGCGGCGCGACAGACAGCTTGACGGTAAGTGCTTTAACCGGAGCCGGTATTGGCGGGCGGGCAGGAGAAGAGACCACGCTTGCTTTCAAGGATTGCGGAAATGTCACGATAAGCGGCGGTGTTATAAATGCCACAGGCGGTGATCTGGCTGCAGGCATAGGCGGCGGTGAATATGGGCTTGTCAATAAAACCATTCATATTGCAGGCGGAACGGTCACTGCGGCTACCACATATAGCGGTCCCGGTGTCAGCGTCGGCATTGGTGGCGGTTATTTGTATACTGGGGCTGTGAATAAAATTCAAATCACAGGTGGATCAATCAATTCAACCTTTGGCAAAAGACCTGTAAATGCCAGCGGACAGTCTGTATACAAGACCACCATCACACTGCCAGCTGCAGCGGCAGCTGCTGTGGAGTCGCTTACTATAAAGCAGGGTGGCGTTACGATTCCCTACAACATAACGGCGATGAATACCGATGCAAATGGAAAGCTATATATCTATCTACCCGCAAGCGCGTCGCAAACAACGGCAACCATCAAAGTGGGGGGGATCACTTACCAATATAACGGGATCATCAGCACAAATGATTCCAACGTGCTTAAGATGGATCAGGATTCGCTGAGTATCAGCAACGTCAACAGCGCATATACATTTGGAGAAACAATATCACCAATGGCTTCGGGCGGTACGCTCAGCGGGACGGTGGCGTATACATACTCCGGAACCGATGCTGTTACAGGCAACACCATTACCAATCGCGCAACAGCGCCTATCAATGCGGGCAGCTATACCGTTACGGCAACCTTGGCGGGAAACGCCTACTATCATGACGCAACAGCTTCGGCAAGCTTTACAATCAACAGCAAGAGTATAACCGGCTTTTCGGTATACGATATTGCCAATCAGACTTATACGGGAACGGCTGTGGTGCCTGCAGTTACCGTCAAAGACACCGCAAAGAACATCACCCTTTCAGCCGGAGCAGATTATACGGTGAGCTGCCCGGATGTGAAAGTAGGGGTAGCCACTGCAATCATCACTGGAAAAGGAAACTACACCGGTACTCTTACGAAATCCTTCACGATTGTTCCCAAAGATATCATGGTGTCGCTTACAGCGTCTCCATCGGAAACAACGAAGGTTGGGGAAAATGTATTGTTAAGCGCAGCAATCATCGGGGCCGTGGACTTGCCCTCCGGCACCATTACCTTTAAACAGGGCAGTACGATCATTGGCAGCAACGTTCCCATTACAGAAACAGGCGGCGTTTATACCGCCTCGGTCACCTGGGAGAGCATTTCATACGGCACTTATAACCTTACAGCAGTATATAACGAAGCCGACAACGACAACTACAATGCTATCGCGGGTGGTTCCATAACAGGCTATAGCGTCACGAAATACGTCCAGAGCAACTTCTCCATAGCCGATGGCAGCAGCTATGATATTGCAGATGGTACGATCAGCAAGACTTATGGAGACGCTCCATTTTCACTCGAGGTTTCGGGCAGACTGAGTACGGGTGCCTTAATCTATACTTCCAGCGATACCGCTGTGGCTTCAGTAAACCCTTCCGGTACGGTGACACTGCACAAATCTGGCATCGTTACTCTTGCCGCAGTCAGTTTTGCAGATGATGTTTATAACTCCGCAACGGCCACAGTAGTGCTGAAAGTTAGCAAAGCCGATCAAAGCTCTTTTTCCATAGCCGATGGCAGCACCTATGACATTGAGGAAGACGCCATCAGCAAGACCTATGGAGATACAACATTTACACTTGAGATCTCGGGCAGACTGAGCACGGGTGCCTTAACCTATACTTCCAGCGAAAGCACTGTGGCTTCGATAAACCCTTTTGGCACAGTGACGCTACACAAATCCGGCACAACCACGCTGACCGTACAGAGCGCGGCAGATGAACGCTATAATTCGGCCGCTGCTTCGGTGACGCTTAGGGTCAGCCGGGCCACCTTGAGCAGCTTTGAGATTGTTGACTGTGCGGATTATACCATTACTGAAGGGACAATCAGCAAAACTTACGGTGATCCGCCGTTCACGCTGGCTGTGAATACGAGCATAGGGCCGATGAATTATGCGTCCGGTGACACGAGCATTGCTACTGTCAGCGGCGACGGGACGGTCACCATTCTCAAGTCCGGTACGGTAACTTTAAGTGCTGAAAGCCTTGAAACTGACCGCTACAACTCATCGACTGCCACTGTGACGCTTCGGGTCGATAAAGCAGCACAAAACAGCTTTACCATTATTGCCGGATCGGATTATGACATCACTGAAGAGCTGATCAGCAAGACATACGGTGATGCTGCTTTTACGCTGGAGACTTCGGGCAACCTCAGCGCGGGTGATATCATTTATGCATCGAGCAACACGGATATTGCTTCGGTCAGCAGTTCGGGGGTCGTGACTCTGCATAGATCCGGGTCGGTGACTTTAAGCGCTTTAAGCCCAATGGACGACCGCTACAGCGCGGCCTTCGCTACTGTATTGCTGAATGTTGGCAAGGCGGAGCAGGACGGCTTTGCCATTGCAGATGGTTCAGATTATGATATAACGGAGGGAACTATAAGCAAGACTTACGGGGAGGCACCTTTCACGTTGGAGGTTGTGGAAAAGCTCAGTTCCAGCGCGGTGTTATATTTAGTAGACAGTGGCAATGATGTGGTTTCTGTGGATACGTCCAGCGGAGAGGTGATACTGCTTAAATCCGGCACGGCGGTGGTGCGCGCGGTTAGTCCAACGGATGAACGTTACAACACGGCGAATGCCGAGGTGACAATCCGAGTGGCACGGGCTGATCAAAGCGGCTTTGCCTTTGCTGAAGATTCGATCACCAAAACATACGGAGACGCTTCTTTTACCGTCCCGATATCGGGCGGAGAAAGTACCGGTGAAGTCACCTACGAAGTCACCGGCGGCCAAGATATTGTTTCCATCGATAGGACAAGTGGCAGAATAACACTGCGCAGAGCTGGGAGGGCGACTGTCACTGCGACTAAGGCGGCCGATTCAAAATACAACGCAACAGATGCCGCCATCGATATTTTGGTGGAAAAGGATGTGCCGCCGCCGGTGATCTTTCCGTTTGCTGATTCTATCACATATGGGCAAAAGCTATCCGATTCCGTATTATCCCGGGGGAGTGGTGACGGCACTTTTGCCTGGGAGATCCCTGATACGATCCCGGATGCTGGTGACGGCAGCTATGCGGTGGTTTTCAAGCCCCACGATACCGACAATTTTGATTATACGAACATTTCGCTGCGCCAAATGGTGCGCGTTGCTGTAAGCAAGGCCGCTCAAGCACCGCTGACGATATCGGGTATTCCAGCCAGAGTCGTTACAGGCCAAAGGCCTTTTAGGCTAATTGTGAGCGGTGGCAGCGGTTCTGGTACTTTGAGTTATACGGTTGTTTCCGGGAATGCTGTCAGCGTGGATGAGAACGGAATTGTGACCATGCTTAAGAGGGGTACGGCTCTGCTGTCCGTGACCAAAGCGGAAGATGATTATTATCTCGCTACTACGGCAACTGCCGAGATGGAGGTGAATACCGCTGTGAAGAAAGAACCATCAGCATCGCCCACCCCATCCGCACCGCCAACAGCTGTGTCAAGCCCGGTAGCAATAGCCACACTACCCCCGGCACCGACAAATACACCTTCTCCACAGAATGACGCATCTGCATCTGTAATGCTCAAGCCTCTTTCCATACAGGCTGACGAGGAAACTGGTAAAATGGTCGTAGTCATCAACATAGATGATCTGCCGGAAGGTGCGACAGTCATCCGTATTCCATCTGGTGGAATTTTACAGATTGATACCACGTTACATTTGCTGGAACTGTCTATCAGTCGAAAGGACATCAATGAAGCGGATGAACTGGTTCTTGTTGTCTTGAACGAAGAACACATCCCCTTGGGCCATTATCGGATTGATTTATCAGATGATGCCTGGCAGAATAGCACGAGTGATCACGAAGCGGGCATTCTTCCCATACTTATTTGGGCTGCGGTGGGTGCTTTAGTTATATGTATTGCGTTGGGGGTTCTGTTGGTACGGTATAAAAAGAAAAAGTGATGGATTCGTGTTTTTGATAGATATCTGTACCCAGTCATTAAGATTAAGATAATGATGCCATCTAAACAGCCAAAGCATTTACAAACCAGAAAACTCACACACCAGTGTGGGTTTTTGGTTTGATGTAACATGCAAGGATTCGAACCGGCCGTATGAAAAAGGTCCCTGTGGCACGTTTTTAGGCCGAGGCGTGATAGCGAGCAACGCAAGCGGAGCGAATCCCCTATTCTCCACCAGCGAGCAAGAGCCCGCGCCCAATATCGTGAATCATCGAAAAGTGGTTCGCGATATTTTTTTGCCCGCGTCGGAGCGTCATCTATATAGTCAAAGCATTACAAACCGCTTCGAGTTTTATTAAATGCGTGGCGGTTTTTTAATTGTTCAAAGAAGCAATAGGTAATTATTCCAGCGCTATCTTTTGGAAAGAAAATAAAAATAAAGTTTAGTTCGTTACCCTTTTGGCACAATTTTATCAATCAGCGCCGTCATTTGCGGTTCAAAAGAAGTTGGCGGGAAGCTCATATAGTAATTGCTTTGAAACGGGCTGATAGAAATTGAGAGCGGTGGTTGGTTTTTGAATGTTGCTGTGCCGATGCGCTTATTTGTCTGCATGTTGTAGGCTTCCAGTATTACCACACAGGAGTAGCCCTTTACCTCTCCGCTATATTCATATGCATAAGTATATTCCACATGATAAATGAAAAGAATGGAGGCGAGGTTTGGGTCTGATGTAAAGCTGAGCGTATCAAGAGAAGTCTTTTCAATGCCGGAAATCAGGCTTTTGCTTTGTACCAGTGCTTCGCTGCGCCCCTCTTCGTTTGATTTTAGGGAGGCATGATCTATTGCAACAAGAGAATCGCCTGTACGGACAAGAAAGCAAAGCCCTTCTTGCGCATTTTTAGGCGTGAAAGCTTTGGCCTCCATCCCAAATTCATTCTTAAACTCTCCCTCTAGCCATGTTGTTTCATGGTTTGGATAAGCAGAGCCTGGTGTTTCATCTTCGGGCGTTAATTCTTCCGGTATTGTGCCGGTATAATTCAATTGAGCTTCATTTGCATTCATACTCTTTGGAAGATAAACATACCCGAAACAGCCTTCTGCGCCACCCTCTAAAAACATATAGGAAAGCAAAGGAAACGCTTCGCCAGAAATTTCAAGGGAGAAAGCATCCCACTGGAAACGATGCTCAACCTCAAAAAAGGGAATGGCTGCTCCATCTTTTGTTGGTTCATAAAGATAAATATAAAGAATTTTCTCATCGTTTTGCTTATTTGCTTCGGCTTCTTCGACAATTGCTAAGGTAGAAACCACCTCATTTGAGAAGAGAAAGTCATATCGAAATCGAAATGGACTCAATTCAATATAGCGTGGTTCATTTGCTTTTTTGCTTTCGCTGGGAACGAGAGAAGGAGTGCTATCCGGCGCAATACTATCAACCGGGCGCGATGTTTCTAAGTGAGAAATATCTTCTGCAGGCACATTTGCGTTGCTGCAAGCCGAGAAAAAGAAGACGCAGCATAGTAATATGAAAACGATGCGGTTTGTGATAGAAATACGCATTGAAAGAGCTCCTCCTTACCAATCAGTAAAACCATTTTATCATAAGCGGCGCAGCGCGCAAAGAAAAAAGACTGCCTGCTTAGAGACAGTCTTTTTTATTTTATTCTTGCACCAAGCAAAATGGATGCCCGGCAGGATCAAACAAAGTTACAAAAATATCGCCCCCATACTGCGCCTCTGCTTTTTTCGCGCCCAGCTCCATTGCTTTTTCAACAGCAACCGCCAAGTCAGACACAACAAAATCAAAATGAATTTGTTTTTGTTGCTTTTCTTTTTCATCCGGCCAAATAGGAGGGGTATATAAACCTTCCTCTTCTTCTGCAATAAAAACAATCATCACTTCATTTTCGCTTTTCACCGCAGGGTTCCCGAAAAACTCTGCAGCTTTCCACCCCAAAAGCCCCATATAAAATTTCTGCATCTCCATTGCATCTACGCAATCCACAATAATATCAGCCAGTTTTACTTCTGCCATATTTCATTACCTCCCTTTCTAAATTAAGTGTAATGGACGCAAACAAAAAATACAAGCACTTTGCAGGAGATACAAAGTTACTGTTTATGCATAGGAAATTGTATAAGTAAAGACATAATTATATTTAATTTATTATTTTTAATATTTTTTACATTTTTTTCTTGCTTTATGAATACCCATCTGCTACCATATAATTGAAATTATTTACATAAACTCAATTTTTCAGTTAAATATAGAAAGAAGGAGGTGAATCCCTTGTTTTCGTAAAATTCATGAAATGTATCTAACGAACAGAAAGAATAACGATAATTGGAGGTAAATTATGAAAATAACCAGTACAAAAAAACATTTTATTGCTTTACTCATCCTCGTTGTGTTAACCTTAGGTATCATCACAACAGCTTCTGCGGCGCTGATTAGTTCTTTGACTTTTAGTAATATGACTACGTCTAGTGGAAAAACTTCCGGAGGTTTTACGAAAGGGAAAAGTGTGAGTATTCATACAAAAGCAACTGATATGGCAGGGAATACTGGCACCACTTATTTTGTAAAATTTGATGGACGCGCTAGTGGAAATCTACAAGCGAATGGAGTTACAAGATCTTGGTCAACTTCATGTACAAAGACATCAAATACTTTCTATGCCCAACTTACGCAT
This sequence comes from Christensenellaceae bacterium, assembly GCA_050952565.1. Lineage (GTDB taxonomy): Bacteria > Bacillota > Clostridia > Christensenellales > Christensenellaceae > QANA01. The sequence continues at coordinate 206,454 of JBMNLE010000002.1, read as the reverse complement.
CCTAACAATAGCAGGATCAGTGGAAATATGAATTGCTATCAATAAAATAGAAAGGGGCAGAGTATTTCTGCTCCTTTTTCATTACATAATTTTCTAAAGAGGTGTATTTATGTTTCGTTTAGCTTTGTCCACACTATTACATCGCAAAAAGAACGCTTTTCTATATGTTTTTTTATTGATGCTAATTTTTTCGCTTATTTTCACTGTTCTTCCGTTGTTCAATTCAATCATTGATACACTATATGAATCAAGTCTTGTAAAGTACGGTAATTATGATGCGATTTTTTATGATATTAATGAAGGGCAGTTAAAAGAACTGGCGGCACATGAAGATATTAAAAATACAGGTGTTTTTAATAATTATGGAAATTGGAAAATAGAAAACAGCGAATATGGAATCACGCTTGGCTCTTTTGATGAAACAGCCTTTTCACTCAGCCATTTTCGTTTCACAGAAGGTCGAATGCCGGAAAGCGAAAATGAAATAGCCTTAGAGCAAAATATGAAATATCATTTACCTGCGGGGCTGAAAATCGGAGATAGCATCACGATCTTTGTAGAAGAAACACCAATTACTTATACAATAGTGGGTATATTAAATGATTACATCGCATACTGGGATGCGCCTGCAAACAACCCCATTATAAAAGGAACAAATGATTTGCCCCAAGGAATTCTTTCTATAAATAATGGTTTGACACCGCTCGTTCAAAACGCGATTACAAAAGGAGCCAGCGATCCTTTGTATGGATATCGCGTGGCAAGCAATTTAAATATCGCTGATTGCTCTGTCAATTCTAACTTATACGGCTCACGCGAATGGCGTATAGAACCTTTGGAAACATTCCGTAGCCTCTTTATGGTGATTGTTGTTTTCGGCATTTTTCTTGCTTTGAATCTTGGACTTAATTTATATATTGAATCTTATCAAACAACATACACGACGCTCTACCAACTGGGCGCAGAAGGAGAGTATCCTTTTTATTTATATATCTGTCAACAGCTATGGGCAATGCTTATTAGTATTCCTTTTGGAATGCTTGTTGCTTGGGTGTTTACAATTTTTGTTTCTCCTATCATTGGCAGCCAAGTTAGTATTTTTACCGGAGATACACTTTTATTATTTGCAATCACAATTGTTATGATGCTTAGTTTTATTCTGTACAAATTTTATCGACAAATATATCGAAAACGTGCTGTTTCAATGTCAGCTGCGAAAAACAAAAAGAAAGCGAACCAATTGCAAATCGGAAGAAATTTATCTTGGGCATTGGCAACAAATTTTATGGATGTTGCGTTAAAAAAAGTTGTTCCGCTACTAATGCTCATTGCTGTTTTATTTTCCTCCATTGGACTTACACGTGTCTATTTTAATGATCGGCTTGAAAGTTTTTATATGTCAACAATGGAAAGCGAAAGTAATGTACGCTTTCCTGATTTCACAATAGATGCTGCGCAGATTTATTCGGCTGGTACATTTGAAATTTTGAAACTCAATATGGACAAAGGACGCGTGATTGATAAAAATATTGTTCGGGATTTTTATACACAAGAGGGCGTACAATATGTAAATGTTACTGATTATGCAGATAACCAAGCCTCTCAGTTGATTCCTCGAGAAAAATATCCCTATTGGACTGATCAAGATATGACATCTTACGAGGATACTGCGGCAGGGTATATCAGCGCCAATGTCGCTGGCGCACCCAGCATAAAAGATTATTATACAATTTATCACAAATTCTTTGTGATGGATGATGTAACAAGGGAAGCGATTTGCAAAGCATACCCTGAAAAAGCAGAAAGTATTCGGGGGTTGGGTGAAAATGAAGCCATATTTTTTTTGCCGGTAAGGGAAAATGGCGTAGCAAACCAAACATATGACATTGGAGAAGATATCATTTTTGGAGAATTAGAATATGAAGGAGATTTTGTTACCGCGCGAAATGACCCTTCTTTATTGACATACAAGGAACATCGCCTTGTCATCAAAGATATTATTTCGGAAGAGTTGTGCTTTGAAGTATCAGGCATTGAAGAGTGGCCTGTGGGATATATAATTCTCATTGGCGAAGAAACGTTTTTAAAAAACGAGCTGTTTGAAGGTATACAGCGGTTTGATATTTATCTTGACCCAGATATTTCAGAAGAAGCATACGCCAATGTTGAAGAAAACGTGAGAGAAATTGGTCTTTCATGCAATAACTCTGTTATCTATTCCAGAAAAGAACAAGCAGAGCAAGACCAATCTTTTGTTACCATCATCAATACAGCGCTCGTTACCATGTTATTGTTTTTGGGAATCTTTGTCATCGCCTGCCTAGCCATTGTTCTTTACATGACACTGTTGCAAAGAAAGCAAAGCATCGCTATGATGCGCGCCATTGGCATGCCACGACGCACGCTCTCACGCGCCATTTTTATGGAAGTCTGCATGTATATGCTGTATTGCTTTGTCATTTCAGTGGCGGTATATTTCCTAATGATGTACTTAATTTTCGGTGTATTTTTCAGTACTTCTGTATCCATTGCAAATACGCTACTTATGATGCGCTCGCTAGGAATCTGTATCATCGGGATGCTCTTCATCTGCAGCCTTGTTATCCATTTCTTGCTGAACAGCATAGAAAAAGAGAGCATTAGCATGGCTATGCGTTCTGTTTCGTAAAAAATAGTACTATGAATTTCCCATGAAAAGCAGCTTGGTGGCTGCTTTTTCTTTTTGAACGCATCTTCCAGTATGCTATAATGGGGAGCAAAGAGAGGGAATGATGATGGAAATACGAAACATGCAAATCGAGGATTATGAAGAAGTATATGCATTATGGCGCGCGACGCCGGGCATGGGCCTAAACGATATAGACGATTCAAAAGAGGGCATTGCAAAGTATTTGAAACGCAACCCAGATACTTCCTTTGTTGCGATAGCAAACAATGAAATCATAGGTACTATTTTAGCAGGGCATGATGGCAGGCGGGGCTATATTTCCCATACCGCCGTTGCAGTTCTGCATCGCAAAAAAGGAATTGGTACAGCGCTTGCTGATGCCTGCCTTGCCGCAATGGAAAAAGAGGGGATTGCGAAAGTTGCGCTTGTGGTTTTTGCGCATAATGAAACAGGAAATGCGTTTTGGGAAAAGCAGGGCTTCACATTGCGGGAAAATATTTGCTATCGCAACAAAACCTTGCAACCGATGGTGCGCATAGATACATAAAGGAGATGCTATGCCTTATCAACTTTTTGATCTCACACAAACATTAACCGAAGCAACACCACCATACCCTGGTGATAGTCCTTTTATCAGCGAGCAAACAAGATTCTTTGAAGCAGATGGGTATGTAGCGCATGAAATTGTAGCAGGGATGCATCTGGGAACGCATATTGATGTACCGATGCATACGGTAGATGACAAGCGTTATATTCGTGAATTCCCACCGGAGTGTTTCTTCGGCAAAGGAGTAATGCTGGATGTTCGAAATGAAAAAAGCATTGACTATAAAAAGGAATACGAAGCGCTCATACAAGCAGGTGATATTGTGATTCTTTATACCGGATGCAATATCCATGATGCTTCATATTTCTCCTCGCACCCGCTTATAACAGAAGCGTTTGCAGATTTTTTAATACAAAGCAAAGTAAAAATATTGGGGATGGACATGCCTTCTCCCGATAAGCCGCCTTTTCCTATCCATAAAAAACTGCTTTCCCATGATATTTTGATTTTGGAAAATTTAACAAACTTGGCTTCATTGGTGGGGGTGAACCATTTTTATGTTTCAGCATTTCCTTTGAAGATAAACGCAGAGGGGAGCCTTGTGCGTGCGATAGCAATCACAGGGGAGCTTCCATAAGGATTTATCGTATTTGATTCAGCAAGTGTTCAATGTTATAGTAATAAAAAGAGGAGGTTTTGAAATGAAAGAATTGAGAGAAAAGGTTTTTACCCTTGCAAACGGTGTAAAAATGCCCCAAATGGGGTTTGGGACAGCAGGCATCAACGATCCCGATTACATTGCCGGTGCGGCACAATTTGGCTATCGCAATTTTGATACAGCGACAGATTACGCCAACGAAGATTTGGTTGGAGAGGGGCTGCGTAGATCAGGCATTCCAAGAAAAGAACTTTTTGTAACTACAAAGGTTTGGAATAGCAAGCATGGTTATGAGAAAACGCTAAAAGCATTTGATTTTTCCCTCAATGCATTGGGCGTAGATTACATTGACTTATATCTCATTCATTGGCCATGCCCGGATTTTAATCTATATGTGGATACTTGGAAAGCAATGGAGCAGCTATATAAAGACGGTAAAATCCGCGCCATTGGCGTTGCAAATTTTTACAAAGAATGGCTGGAAGATATTATTCGAGAATGCGAAATTGTTCCTATGGTAAATCAGCTGGAAATCAACCCATATCATCAGCATACTGACTTACATGCGTATTGTCGTGAAAATGGCATTTTATTAGAAGCCTATACACCCATCGCAAGAGGAATGGTAAACGATGATGCTACGCTACAAGAAATCGCGAAAAAATACGATACAACGCCGCCTGTCATAACTTTGGCGTTCTTGATGCAAGAAGGCATTGCCGTTATTCCAAAAACAACAAAAAAAGAACGGCTGGAAAGCAATGCCCAAGCGTTAAAAATTAAGCTGGATGAAGCAGATGTTGTTTCAATACGTGGGCTAAACGAAGAGCGCATTGTAACAGGAGAAGATCCTTATCTCTTCCATGTGTTAACGGATAGAGAACGCCCCATTGGTATGTAAAAAGGAATATATCTCGCAAAACACCACATTTCTTTGGAAGTGTGGTGTTTTATGTTACAATACATTTATGAAAAACGATCATCGTTATTATTTGCAGCGTAGTACCAGATATTTTGAAAAATATGCTAAGTTGAATTTGGAATATTCCTATAGCCATGCGCTTTCGGCTCTGGAATATGGGTATCATATTGAAAGCCCGGATTTGCAGAGCGATGCGCTTCGCTTGGGGATAGAAGTAACCCGTGCCATTTCCAATGAAGAAGGGTTGGCGCATCGTTTTATTGAACGTTATTTTGCCCGGAACCGAGAAGAATCTTTTGAAAACGGAGATACATTTCCTTATATTCGCTTTAATGCTGATGTGACCATGAGCGAAGACATTGCTTTTATTACAGCTGTAGAGGGTGTGCTTGATTTTAAAGTGCATTTGCAAAACTTACAAAAAGCCGTTGCCACCAAGACAGAAAAACTAAACCGCATTTATAAAAAATTTGATTCCAATGGGCTTTTTATTTTTACATTCAATCGCGCATTGGGGGAAGAAGAGATTCTCTACTCCATTCATGCTGCCGAAGAAAGTTTAATGGAGATGGGGCAGGGCGCACCATATCTTTACGATACTTTTTTTATCAATTGTGTGGATCGGCTTTATGTTGTGGAAGGGGAAAATATTAAGAGCATACCACTAAAAAAAGAACTTCTCCTCTTTTTGAAAAACGAAGCCTTACGCCCGGAATAGCTATTCTTCAAGACCTTCAATTTCTATAATTTTCTTTTGCGCATCTGTAAGCGTTTCATTGCAAGCACGGATGATACCAATCCCTTCTTCATACAGCGCCAATGCTTCATCTAGGGGTATATCCTCTTTTTCAAAAAACACCAATATTTCATCCAATCGTTTTAATTGTGCTTCAAAATTCATTTCTGTTTTCCTTTCACTTCTTTTACTTCTGCTGTTACAAACCCATCAATGAGCTCCAAATTTATCATATCGCCTTTGTTTAGTTGCTCTATGCGTGTAATCGCTTTCTCTTCTTTTTCTATTTTTGCATATCCGCGTTTCAGTACGGAAAGCGGGTTTCTGCCTTCTAATTGATGCACACGTTCGTTTAGTGCATATTCTGCTTGCGCCAACTGGTTTCTCATGCTATGCCTTAGCTGTAGTTCTGCATGTTGCAGCTTTGTCTGCTCTTTTTGATATAAGTTATTAAAATAAAATACAAAATATTGTTTGGCATCTGCAAGCTGCTTTTCATATGCAGCAAGGCGCGTGGTCATAAAATGCCGCAGGCGTGTCTCTTTGCCGGCGAGATCTTGCAGAACATCCTTTTCATCGGGCGTTGCCAATTCTGCAGCAGCAGAGGGCGTTGGCGCGCGTAAATCTGCGACAAAATCTGCAATGGTAAAATCCGTTTCATGGCCGATGCCGGAAATAACAGGAACGTCCGAAGCAAAAATCGCCCGCGCAATTCGCTCGTGATTAAATGCCCATAAATCTTCAATCGATCCGCCACCCCGCGCCAGAATAATCACATCAAGGGAGTGCGCTTGCGCAGCTTCTAGTGCTGTTACAACATCTTTCACAGCCTGCTCGCCTTGTACATGCACCGGAAAAAGCTGTTGCTCTGCTGCAGGGTATCGGCGCGATAATACATTTCGAATGTCTTCAATTGCCGCGCCGGTGGGGGAGGTGATGATACCGATTTTCTTTGGAAATTTTGGAATTTCCTTCTTATACGCATCGTCAAAGAGGCCTTCTTCTTGTAGCTTCTTTTTCAGCGCCTCAAAAGCAACAGAAATATCTCCTGCGCCAATGGTATGCATATTTTGCGCATAAAGCTGCAACATTCCGCTTTTTTCATAAAGAGAAACATCGCCAATAACCAAAACTTGCATGCCTTCTTCCGGCTTAAAACGAAGCGAAAGGCGATATCCTTTGAACATAACAGTGCGTATCGCGCTGCCGCTATCTTTCAAGGTAAAGTAAATATGCCCTGAAGCATGCATTGTAAGGTTTGAAATCTCTCCTTGCACGCTCACACGCCGCAGTAATAAATCATCGCTTAGTTTTTCTTTCAAATATGCCGTTAATTCGCTAACGGAAATGATTTGTCTTTCTTCATACATCATAAGATAATTGAACAGGAATCTCCTCTCCAAAGGTAATTTGATTTGGTTTTACGTATGTATCATACGCGAGGACATGAACGCCACATCTTACCGCTTCTCTTAATGTTTCGCCAAATGCGGCATGCGTTTTTTCGTTGGGCATAAAACAGTGAACACCTCTTAATTGTATAATAAATATGATATACGCGCCATATCCTTTTTCTGTTGCGTGCATGAGTGTTTTCATATGCTTGATGCCGCGCAGCGTGGGTGCGTCAGGAAAAAGAGCAATGCCGTTCTCTTCTAATGTAACGCCTTTTGTTTCTACATAACAAAGCCTATCTTCTGCCAGAAAAGAAAAGTCTAGGCGCGAATCAAAAAACGTTTGCTCTCTTTTGATTTCTTGCGCAATGGCTTTTTGTCCCGGCAGTATAAAACCACTTCTTAACGCTTCTTCTAAAATGGTGTTTGGCGCTGAAGAATCGATGTTGACAAGCATTTTACCTTTCTGCACGCTGAGCAGCGTATAATCCGTCTTTCTCGTATGTGATGGCATATAGGAAAGATAAACTTTTACGCCTGGAATCAAAAGCTCTTTACAGCGCCCTGTATTTTTTACATGCGCCATAACTGTTTTGCCTGCAACCAAGCATTCTGCTAAAAACCGATTGGGCCGCGCCAAAAACGTGGCAGCAACAACATTTTTATATTCCATAAGAACAGTGTACGCACTCTTTTTTTCTTTGTCAACGCATTACTTTACAAGAAAATTGTTATCATGTAGAATAAATGCGTAATAAGTTTATTTCATGTTTGATGGAGTTTGTATGAAACCAAAAGTGATTCTAAGTGCAGATAGCACTTGTGACTTGACGCCCGCTATGCGGGAACGTTTTTCTGTGGAAGTTTACCCGTATCATATCATCATTGATGGTATGGATCGAATTGATAATGTAACCATCACACCGGAAGATATCTTTCGCATTTATAATGAAAAGAAAGTTTTGCCCAAAACTGCTGCTGTAAATGTTTATGAGTATGTAGATTATTTTAAAAAATGGACAGATGCCGGTTATGAAGTGGTTCACCTAAATCTGGGCGGTGCATTATCTGTGGCACATAAAAATTGTTGCCTTGCTGCAGAAGAATTGCCGGGGGTGTATGTCATCGATTCCTGCAATTTATCTACAGGAACAGGGCTTCTCGTTTTGGAAGTAGCAGATCTTATCAAAGAAGGAAAATCCGGCGCTGAGATCAAAGAAATGATTGAAGCAAAAATCCCCAAAGTACATAGCAGCTTTATTCTTGATACTTTGCGTTTTTTATATGCTGGTGGTCGCTGCTCAGGCCTTGCTGCTTTTTCTGCAAATATGCTAAATATCAAGCCTTGTATTCTCGTAAACAACGAGGATGGCTCTATGCAGGTGGGTAAAAAATACCGCGGCTCTCTGGAAAAAGTTTTGCCACGGTATACAAAAGATATGCTGCAGACTTATTTTGATACGCTTGATTTACGCCGTATTTTCATCACAAATTCAGGCATTGACGAAAAATACATTGCGCTGGTAAAGGCTGCAATTTCGGAAGTAACATCATTTGAAGAGGTTTTTGTCACACAAGCCAGCTGTACCATTTCTTCGCATTGCGGGCCTAATACACTCGGCATTTTATTCATGGAGCAGTAATTAACTGCTCCATTTCTTTATAATTGCCTCCAAATCTTTTGTGAATTCACGCATTTTTTTATTGGGAATGCCTTCGCTACGATCAATTAAGCTACGCAAGGTTTTTTCTGCAGATTGTAAACCGGTATATAATGTTTTGACGCGAGAAGTGCGCGTTTTTGCAATTCGTGCTTGTCGCACGCCTTCTTTTAGCAATGTATTTTGCAGTAAATCATGCGTTTCTTTCAAATAAGGCGCTGTTGCAGCGAAGCCCAATTCCTGCGTCACAAGATCTGCAAATTCATCCACCACGCCATCTTCTCCATGTACGATAAATACGCGCTTGGGTGGTGTTTTTAACTGGCGTAACCAATCAAGGAGTTCATCTCTATCTGCATGCGCGCTGAACCCGCCAAAGCTTACCACATCTGCATATACAGCAATTTCTTCGCCAAAGAGCTTTACCTTTTGCGCGCCATCCAAGATTTTCCGTCCCAACGTTCCAGCCGCTTGGTAGCCAACAAAGAGAACCGTTGATTCGCTGTGCCAAAGATTATGCTTTAAATGATGGCGAATACGCCCGGCTTCGCACATACCGCTGGCAGAAATGATAATTTTAGGCGTTTTATCAAAGTTAATGGCTTTTGATTCATCTGCCGTAACTGTTTTTCTCAGGTTATCAAAGCCAATGGGGTTAATCCCTTTTTTGATAAGCGCCATCGCTTCTTCATCGTAAAAACCATAGGTGTTTTCATTGAAAATTTCTGTGGCCTCAATGGCCAGCGGGCTATCCACGTAAACCGGGAAATTATCATGTCCTTTTACCAAGTTTTGTTCTTTGATTTGACGAATAAAATAAAGCATTTCTTGCGTGCGCCCCACAGCAAAAGAGGGGATAACAACATTTCCGCCGCGATCAAACGTGCGCTGAATGACTGCCGCAAAACGCGGCAAGCGATCGACCACTTCGTCATGTAAACGATTTCCGTAAGTGGCCTCCATTACAATATAATCTGCTACTTCCGGTTGCCAAGGATCATTTAAAAGCGGCTGATCTAAGTTTCCAATGTCTCCCGAAAAAACTATACGCCGTTCTTCGCCTTTTTCTTTTATGGCAATGGTAATGCTGGAGAACCCAGAATATGCCCTGCATCATGATATTCTGCCGTAATGCCAGCCGCAACTGAAAATGCTTTACCATAAGTGATTTTAGAAAAAAGCGTCAATACATTTTCTGCATCTCGCATGGTGTAAAGCGGCTCTACCGGTGCATCGCCTGCGCGATCCCGTTTTCTGTTTTTCCATTCTGCTTCTGTTTCTTGAATATGCGCGCTATCTCGTAGCATAATATCACAAAGTTCAGCCGTTGCCTCCGTTGCAAAAATCTGCCCGCGAAAACCATGCTTATATAAAAGAGGAAGATTTCCCGAATGATCAATGTGCGCATGCGTCAGCAATACATAATCAATTTCTTTGGGAGAAAAAAGCAAATCCTGCGCATCAACTGCATCGTCTCCCTGTTTCATGCCTGCATCTACAAGAATTTTTGCGTCATTAGCTTCCAGTAAAAAGCAGCTGCCGGTTACTTCATGCGCTGCGCCGTAAAATGTTAGTTTCATTTTGTAACCCTCCTTATGCAAGTCCTTTGTTATAGTAATTCGTGAAAGAGAAGTAAAAAACCTGCAAACAAAAAAAGCTGCACATATTGCAGCTTTTTTGTTTACTCTTCGCTTTTTTGTTCTTCAATAACGGTTTCGCTATCTTCAATTGTCGTGATTTCTTCTGTGGTTTCAATGGGACTTTCTTCCATGGCTTCTTCTGCTTCCTCTTCGGCGACTTCCATATCTTCCAATACAGCGACAGCGCCTTTTAGAATTTCAAGCTGCGTGTTCTCCGGCCCACATTCAATGATAAAAGTAGTAGGGCGCATGGCAATGATCGTCCCGATAAACCCGCCGGCTGTCCGCACGCGCGATCCAACGCCTAAGCTATCTTGCATTTGCTGCATTTGCTTTTGTCTTCTTCTTTGCGGTATGATGGTTGCTACCATAAACAAGGCAAGCATCCCAATTAATAATACATATTGCATTTATGTTTCCTTTCTCTTCCTAAAATTAACATTCTTAAAATTCAGTATAGCATGCATAAGTGCCTTTGTCATCTAAAAAAGTGTAAAAAGAAAAAAAAGATTTCTGCTGTGGGAAAAGAAAAAAATCCATGCTATAATATGATAATATATAAAGAAGTTAGGGGAGAACAACTTTGGCGTTAACACCAATGATGAGGCAATACCTCGATACAAAAGAACAATATAAAGATGCCATTTTGTTTTACAGATTGGGTGATTTCTATGAAATGTTTTTTGAAGATGCATTGCTGGCCTCTCGCGTGCTTGAAATCACATTAACAGGGAAAGACTGTGGGCTGGAAGAGCGTGCGCCCATGTGTGGCATCCCATATCATGCTGCAGAAGGCTATGTGCAACGCTTGATTGAAAAAGGTTATAAAGTAGCCATCTGCGAGCAAATGGAGTCTGCGAGAGCAGGGAAATTGGTACAAAGAGATGTGGTGCGCGTGATTACGCCGGGCACTGTTGTCGATGCATCTATGCTTGCTGATAATGAAAACAGCTACATTCTCTCTTTGTATGCAGAAAAAGATATTTTTGCTGCCGCTTATGCAGATGTTTCTACCGGTGCGTTCTATGTAGAACTGCTAAAAAACGAAAATGAAGTAGCGAATTTTCTTTTGCGTATTATGCCAAAGGAAATCATCTACCCAAAGGAAAACAAACAGATAGAAACGATTGTCGCGCGTACAAATGATAGGGCTTATGTTACCCCTTGTGAAAGTTGGCCCTTTTTATTGCGCAACGCCAAAAAGACAATTCTCACGCATTTTAAGTTACAAAGCGTAACAACCTTCGGCATTGAAGAAGATTCCCCTTTGCTCTCTGCAGCAGGCGGGCTACTGACCTATCTTTTGGAAACACAAAAAAATGCGCTTTCACATATGCATTTTCTAAAAGTAGCCAATACAAACGATTACATGGCGCTTGATCCATTCACACATAAGAATTTAGAGCTGACAGAGAACATGCAAAGCAAACGGCGACAAGGCTCTTTGTTATGGCTTTTAGATAAAACCAAAACAGCAATGGGTGGCAGATTGCTCCGCCAATATATTGAACAGCCCTTATTGGTCAAAAAAGAAATTGATGCACGGCTGGATGCTGTGGAAGAAATCAAAAATGCGCTATCGTTGCGCAGTGCTTTAAGAGAAGCGTTGGATGCCGTCTATGACATTGAGCGCTTACTTTCTAAAATTGCATACGGTACGCTAAACGCAAGAGATATGCTGGCCATCAAAAAATCTGTCGGCGCATTTCCAAAAATCAAACACTTATTAAAAGATGCCAGAGCCGGGATGTTAAAAGAAACCGCCGCAGGCATTCATGAACTGGAAGATTTATATCTTTTCTTGGAAGAGAGCATTGCAGAAGATCCGCCGCTTGGTGTGCGTGATGGTAATATTTTAAAAGATGGATTCAACAAAGAAGTTGATAAATTGCGCGATGCCAAGATGAGCGGAAATACCTGGCTTAGCTCTCTTGAAGAAAAAGAAAAAGAAGCAACTGGCATTAAAAATCTACGCATCCGCTACAACAAAGTGTTTGGATATTACATTGAAGTAACCAAATCCAATTTACATTTGGTGCCGTATCGTTACACGAGAAGACAAACATTGGCCGGCAGCGAGCGTTATGTAACGCCGGAGCTAAAAGAGCTGGAAGAAATGCTTCTTTCTGCAGAAGAGAAATGTAATACTTTAGAATACAATCTCTTTTTACAGATTCGTGAAAAGCTTTCCTCTTTCGTTGGCGCATTGCAGGAGAACGCCGCTGCCATTGCCAAAATAGATGTATTGCAATCATTCGCACAAGCAGCATATGATTACGGCTATATAAAACCCAGCATTCATACCAATGGAACAATTAAAATAGAAAACGGGCGGCATCCTGTTGTGGAACGCGCTGTGCAACAGGAATTTGTGCCAAATGACGTTTATATGGATGCGGCGACGGACAAACTGCTGATCATCACCGGACCAAATATGGCAGGTAAAAGTACATTCATGCGACAAACCGGCCTTATTGTTTTAATGGCACAAATGGGTTCTTTTGTACCGGCTTCTTCTGCGGCGATTGGTATTGTTGATCGGATTTTTACAAGAGTCGGCGCATCAGATGATCTTGCTTCGGGGCAAAGTACCTTTATGGTGGAAATGAATGAACTTGCGAGCATTTTGCATAACGCCACGAAAAATAGCCTGCTTATACTAGATGAAATCGGGCGTGGAACCAGTACGCTTGATGGCTTGAGCATCGCATGGGCAACAATTGAGTATATCTTGGGAGAAAAGGGAATCGGCGCAAAAACATTGTTTGCAACCCACTATCATGAGCTCATTGGCCTTGAGGCTGTTTTGCCGGGCTTAAAAAATTACTCCGTATCTGTCCGAGAGTTTAACAAGGACATTATCTTTTTACATAAGATCAAACCGGGTGGAACAGATAAAAGCTTTGGGATTGAGGTTGCAAAGTTAGCGGGGTTACCCAATGATCTTATTTTACGCGCAAGAGCCATTTTATCTTCTCTTGAACAGGCGGAAAATAAAACCTTACCTTCTTTGGAGACACTGGAAATTGCACCAATGGAAGAAGTAAAAAAAGAAGTGGATATGGAAGCAATTATCGCAACCTTAAAAACGGTTGATATCAATGCGCTGACGCCACTGGAAGCCCTCTCCATATTAAACGAGTTAAAACAAAGGATATAGAGCATTATGGGAAAAATACAAATTCTCGCAGAACAAGTTTCTTCACGCATCGCAGCAGGCGAAGTCATTGAGCGCCCGGCTTCTATTGTTAAGGAATTGCTGGAAAATGCGCTTGATGCAGGCGCGAGCGCAATCACCGTTTCCATTGAAGAAGGTGGGGTGCGTGAAATTCGTGTAACGGATAATGGAGAGGGGATTGCACCGGAAGATATGCCGCTCTCTATTGTAAAGCATGCCACCAGCAAGATTTTTACGCTTTCTGATTTGGAAGAAATCACTTCGCTTGGGTTTCGTGGCGAGGCGCTGGCCAGTATTGCCGCCGTTTCTATGCTGACGATTAAATCGAAAACAAAAACCGAGGCGCTGGGGAGTGAGTTGCATGTAAAGGGCGGGCGGACAGAATATATTCGTGAAGTTGGCATTGCTGAGGGGACAACTGTTTTGGTAGAAAATCTCTTTTACAATACGCCGGCACGCCTTAAATTTTTACGCAAACAAAGCGCTGAAACAAGCGCTGTTTCTGATATTGTTGCACGGCTGATTCTGGCAAAACCGGAAGTATCTATTCGGTTTGTTGCCGCAGGAAAAGTGGTTTATCATAGCCCGGGGAACGGAACCTTGCAAGATGCCATTTATTCTGTTTATGGGCATGACTGGCAGAAAGCGCTCATTTCTGTTTCGTTCTCTTTTCAAAAAATAAAAATTGAAGGATTTATTGGTACGCCGGAGCGTTCTTTAAAAACCCAACGCCAAGGCAGTTTTTTTGTCAATGAACGCTACATTCAAAGCGCGTTTTTACAAAAAGCAATTGTGCGCGCCTATGGTGAACGGTTATTAAAAGGCGCATTTCCCTTTTATGTTTTGAAAATAGCATTGCCATCGGAAGAAGTGGATGTAAATGTGCATCCCAACAAACTGCAAATTCACTTTCGAGATAAAAACGAGATCACATATGTTTTGGAAGAGGCAATATCTGCAGCGTTGCAGGAGCATTATTTCCCGCCAAAAGCCAGCTTTTTTGCGCCGGAACCAATGGAAGAAAAAACACCCAGCGCAGTTATTGATATTTATTCTACCATCCCCGCAGATGAAGAGGATTTGGTCAATGCGCCGGTTCCTTCCATTGCCGAGTTAATGGATGAAATGAAGAAAACAGCTTTGTCTGCACCAGATTTTTATTTAAAAGAACCTTCTGTATTTGCAGAAACACAGCAGGATATAGAAAAAATAGAACAAATTGGCTTTGCCGCACCGCAAGAAGCAAAACAAGAAAAACCTGAATCCACTTCTTTCTTTACAGAAGAACTTCCCATTCGTGTATTGGGGCAAGCGTTTTATGCGTATATTATTGTGGAAATGGGCGATATGCTTTTTATCTTGGATCAACATGCAGCGCATGAGCGGTTGCTGTATGATAAATTAACCGCGCACACGCGAGAAAATGGAATTGTGCAACTTTTGCTTGTCCCTGTCGCATTTAACTTATCGCAGGAAGACTATTTGAAGCTAAGCGAAAATCTAGATTTGTTTCTGGAAATGGGCTTTCAAGTGGAATTGCTTGAACACAGGTGTTGTCGCATTTTGGCTGTGCCGCAAATATTGGGAGAGATATCTGTACGTGATAGCTTTGAAGATATGCTTGCAAATTTGGAGGAAGGCGAATCTTCTTCTCTTTCCATCAGAAAAGATCGCCTTGCAAAAGGAGCTTGCAAACGTGCCGTTAAAGCAGGAGATCCTCTTTTGGAAACAGATATTCGCGCACTTTTGGCCGGGTTTACAAAAACAGGCGTATTGCCGCATTGCCCACATGGCCGCCCAATCGCCATTTCCATTACAAAAACACAGCTGGAAAAAGAGTTTAGAAGAATTGTATGATTAAAAAACCAAAAGTATTGTTTATTGTCGGCCCCACAGCCGCAGGAAAAACGGATATCGGAATTGAAATTGCAAAACGGGCAGCGGGAGAAATTATTTCCGCCGATTCTATGCAGATTTATAAAGAAATCCATATTGGTACGGCACGCCCATTAAAAGAAGAGCAGCAAGGGATTTTGCATCATCTGATGGGTTTTGTTGCGCCGGATGCAGAATATAATGTTGCCAAATATCAAAAAGATGCCAAAAAAGCAATTCATGAAATTTTGGAAAAAGGAAACCTCCCCATCGTTGTGGGCGGCACGGGGCTTTATGTAAATGCACTTTTATACAATATCAACTTTTCAAAACCGCCTAATTTGATGCTACGAAAAGAGCTGGAAAATGAATATGATAACTTGGGCGCAGATGCTCTGCATAAAAGGCTATCTTTGCTAGATCCGGATGCAGCCCTGCGCATTCATGCCAACGATAAAAAGCGCATTGTACGCCGCCTAGAAGTTCTTGCAGAAGGGGAGAGAGAGGCGTATGATTTTCGCGCTGAAAAAGAAGAGGCATATGATGCGCTTCTCGTTGGAATCACAAAAGAACGCACTTCTTTGTATGAAAAAATCAATGCACGTGTTGATGTAATGATAGAAAAAGGATTGGAAAAAGAAGTACGTGCTTTATATGAAAAATACGGCAGTGAAATTGCTGTTTTTGCCGCCATCGGCTACAAAGAATTCTTACCTTATTTTGCTGGCGAAGCGTCTCTTGCAAATACAATCACGCTCATCAAGCGGAACACACGTAGATTTGCCAAACGTCAATTTACTTGGTTTCACCGCGAAGAGGATATCCAATGGTTTGACACAGATCTGCAAAGCAAAAAAAGCATTGTAGATCAAATTTTATTGCAATTACAATAGAAAGAATAAATAATTATGGAAGAAACAATACAAACAATTTACAATGACTACGGCATTTCACAAAAGCTTGTGCAGTATGTGGAAAAAATTGAAGCAGAGCTGACGCCAATCTTTGAGAAATACCAAAAAATTTCTACTTATAATTCGT
This sequence comes from Christensenellaceae bacterium, assembly GCA_050952565.1. Lineage (GTDB taxonomy): Bacteria > Bacillota > Clostridia > Christensenellales > Christensenellaceae > QANA01. The sequence continues at coordinate 190,134 of JBMNLE010000002.1, read as the reverse complement.
TAAAAGTCTTGCGCGCATTTCATGCAGTGGGTGTGGAAGAACGGCATTTTAACGGCAGCAGCGGCTATGGCATGAATGATCTCGGCAGAGAAAAACTGGGGGCGTTGTTTGCTACAATTTTTGGTGGGGAAGAGGCGATTGTAAGCCCGCTATTTTCTTCCGGAACACATACCCTATATACGGCGCTCATGGGGCTTTTACGCCCGAAGGATACAATGCTTGTCATCACCGGGCGACCATATGATACGCTTATTTCTGCGCTTGGTATCGACGAAGAAGAGATACCCGGTGGTCTTAGAGATATGGGGATTTCTTACGCGGAAATTCCGTTGCAAAAAGATTTTTCCATTGATGCTGAAGCGGTTCTTACGTATCTGCGAAGCGATTCTTCTGTAAAAGTTGTTTACTTGCAGCGCTCCAAGGGATATGAGGCGCGCCCAGCTTTTACAATTGTACAAATAGAAGAGATTACAGCGCTTATAAAAAAAGAATTTTCGGATGTTTATGTATTTGTCGATAATTGCTATGGTGAATTCACTGAAACAAAAGAACCTACAGAAGTGGGCGTTGATGTCATCGCAGGTTCCCTCATCAAAAACCCCGGCGCAGGCATTACTCCTACAGGCGGTTATATTATTGGTACAAAAAAAGCATTGAATCTCATTGCCGCACGGTTTACAACCCCGGCCACAGGACTTGAAATTGGTTCTTACACCCCCGGGTACCGTAGCTTTTTTCAAGGCATTTATTTTGCGCCCGGTGTGGTTTATACTGCGCTAAAAGGCGCCATTCTTTTTGCCGGTGTCTTTTCCTCGCTTGGGTATCCCGTTTGCCCTAAAGTGGATGCCGTTCGCGCAGATTTACCCCAATCAATTACATTTCCCACAGCAGAAGAACTTATCACGTTTGTGCAGGCCATTCAAAAAGCTTCGCCCATTGATCATTTTGCGATGCCCATTGCAGATGATATGCCGGGATATGATGCAAAAATCATCATGGCTTCTGGTAGTTTTATACAAGGCAGCACCATTGAGCTTTCGGCAGATGCACCAATCCGCCCGCCATATACAGCCTATTTCCAAGGCGGTTTAACAGAAGAAAGTATAAAACTGGCGCTTCTTTTGGCACTAAAAGATCTTGATATCATTTAGTTTCTATCAAATTAAGATAAAAGCTTACCATTGCATAAGGTAAGCTTTTATTTTATTCCTCTTTTAGTTTGATGACCTCTGCTGCAAGTTTTCGATTTTCCTCTGCCATTGCAGCGTAATGTTTTTTTGTTGTATTTACATCTTTATGCCCAAGAACATCTGCTACAAGGTATATATCGCCCGTATTTTGATATAACATCGTTCCGAAAGTACTTCTGAGCTTGTGCGGTGAAATATTTTTCAAAGGCGCAATGAGTTTCGTGTATTTTTTTACCAAATTTTCTACGCTTCTTGTGGAGATGCGCTTGTTCTGCATGGACAAGAAGAGGGGAGCGGCAAGGCTATAAGTCCCCTTTACCTTACGCTCTTCTAAATAGGCGATGAGCGCCTGTTTTGTTTCTTCTCCAAAGTAGAGAATGCTTTCATTTCCGCCTTTCCTGATAACGCGAAAAGAGGTGTTTTCTATATCAATATCAGAAATATTTAAGCCCACAAGTTCACTGATACGAATACCGGTTGTTAAAAACAACACAATCATTGCGCTGTCACGCAAAACAGTATGTTTGTGATATCCTTGCTGCTTTTTGGTCAAACCTTCTCCGGTGTCAATGGTATGCAAAAGAGAGGTGATCTCCTCCGGTGTCAGCCGCAAAATTGCTTTTTCATGCCGTTTTGGTGTCGTCAATAGCTCAGCAGGGTTCGCTTTTATAAAGTTACGCTTGTAAAGATATTTAAACAGCGAGCGTAAGCTGGCAATTTTCCGCGCCTTGCCGTGCTCGCCATTTTCCTGTTCGCTATCATCTTCATTTACATAATAACCCAAGTATTCGATATAAATCTCCAAATCTGTTAGGGATAATTTTCCAAGTTGCTGTGGCGTGATTTCGTGAATTTGATATCCGGAAAAAATTTTATGTTCGCGAACAAGATATGTGAAAAAAACTTTTGTGTCAAAACAATAATTTAAGCGCGTTAAAGGAGCAAGAGAAGTCTCGTGTGCACGCAAGTAATCAGAATACCAAGCGGGCAGCTCTCTAGCCAGAGTACGCAAGCGTTGTGTACGTTCAATGTTTTTTTGATCATGGTAAGTTCGGTTTTTGTTTTGTTCCATAAAAACCTCCAAAAACATAGCTTTCATCTATATTATAATGATAGCTGCTATAAAAAGCAACAACTATTCGTAAAAGATGTGTTTTACGAATAGTTGTTTATTGGTATTAGCACTGCTCTCTCTTGAACCCTATTCTAAATCGCTTCCCTTTTCTTCGATCTCTTCTGGTTTTGCTTCCTTCTTATTTTTCTTTATTTCTGCCACAGCCAGCTTGTCTGCACGATTGTTGTATTCGTTATCCGAGTGTCCTTTGACTTTGATCCATGTAATTTGATGCTCTTTTGATTTATTAATCAACATCATCCACAGCTCTTTGTTTTCGACTGGTTTCTTTTTTGCATTTTGCCAGCCGTTTCTTTGCCAAGCAATTGTCCAGCCATTGTTAAACGCATTACAAAGGTATGCGCTATCCGTATACAAGCTAACACGACAAGATTCTTTTAATGCGTTTAAGCCTTGAATTGCCGCCATCAGCTCCATCCTGTTATTGGTGGTTTCTGAAGAATAGCCGGATATTTCTCTTTCTGTGCCTTTGTAAATTAAAACTGCGCCCCACCCACCGGGACCGGGATTGCCCGAACAAGCGCCATCTGTATATATTTCAACATGCTTCACAAGCTTCTCTCACTTTTATAAATTTTTTGACTTTTCGGTTGCCGCATCTACCGCTGCGATAATAGCATTGCGGAACCCATTTTTTTCCAGCTTCGAAACGGCTGCTATGGTTGTTCCGCCCGGCGAACAGACATCATCTTTCAATTTACCGGGATGTTCCCCTGTCGCTAAAACCATTTTTGCAGCGCCAAGCAACGTTTGCGCCGCCAATTGATAAGCTGTTTCTCGCGGTAACCCATTTTTCACACCGGCATCTGCCATTGCTTCTATAAAAAGATACCCATAAGCAGGGCCGCTTCCGCTCATACCCGTAACAGCATCCATCAAACGTTCCTCTACGGATATGACAATGCCGATTGCTTCAAAAAGCATTTTTACAGAACTGGCCTGTTTTTCTTCTAATGTATATGGCAACGCAAAAGCTGCAACGCCCTCTCCTACCATGTGTGGCGTGTTGGGCATAATCCGCAAAAGCTTTGTTTCTTGCGGCAACAATTGTTGTATTGCATCATAAGAAAGCCCCGCAACAATGGAGACAATAGAAGCATTTGTTTTTAACGATGGCAATATCTCTTTTGCCACATGCGGTTTCACAGCCAAAATGAGTATATCGTTTTCATGTAACAAAGGCTCCAAACCCGTAACAGTATGAACTTTATATGTATTTTTAAGCGAAGCAAGTCTCTCTAAATTGATATCATAAATGCTAATTTGACTGGCTGCTACAACGCCTTTTTTTAACGCACCGGCAAAGATTGCTTCTGCCATATTCCCTGCCCCAATAAAGCCAATTTTATATGTGTTTCCCATATGCGCTCTCCTAATAATGCTTGACGATTTCATGCGAATATATTATAATTCAATACGTTGTAAAAAGCAAAGGGGAGTAGCTCAATTGGCAGAGCAACGGTCTCCAAAACCGTAGGTTGCGTGTTCGATTCGCGTCTCCCCTGCCAAAACACATCCTATGATATTTGGATGTGTTTTTTATGTTATTTGACAAAACCTTGTGCCATCGCTAGACTAAAGATGATATTTTATTGATCAAAAATGAGGTAGGCAAATGCGAATTCCTTCTAAAAACAATAAAAAAGGCTTTACGCTGATGGAACTTATCATCGTCATTGCCATTCTTGCTATATTGGCGGCAATATTGGTGCCTTCAATTCTAGGCTATATGAACAAAGCAAAAGAGATTCGCGCGCTGGAAGAAGGAAGAATGGTTGTTATGGCCGCCTCTACCATTGCAGCAGAAAATTATGTGGATGGCATTCATAATCCGAATCGTTTGTACGATACAGTCAATAAAGTTGCCATACGAGATCTTGCTGCATACCCTAAGAACTGTAAGATTGGCGATGAAAATCCGTTGCGAGATGGCCCAACGCTTGTCTATATTCATTTCCATACTTCTATCGGAATCGAGGTTTGGTATAAGTTTGGCGAATATTATTTAGAAGATCCGGGATATCCGATATAAGGTAAAAAATGCTTAAATAGTACAATAATTCTGATTGTCAGAAATAAGCATCATAAGTAAAAGATTTTGTCGTTTTCGATATAATAAAAATTCTTTTGCTATGCGAAACATTCCTCTCTCCTTGCTGATTAACTAGTTATGTTCCCGTACCACAGTATAGATACTATCTTTATAAACCTGCTTACTTAACATGATTGCCAACAAAATACAAATGGGAATCCCTACAACTGTTGGCCAGATAAACAGAGGCAAAATCACAAAATAATTCCCTTTTATATAAGCAGAGGCCCATAGTACTTTGAAAATAGGGTAACTGCATAGCAAGGCAACGAGCATTGCTAGCAACCAATAGACGAACAATTCAATGAATAGTGCGCTAAAAAGTGTTTTCTTACGTAACCCCAATGCGCGAAAAACACCAAGTGATTGGCGTCTCCGCTGTAGCGAAAGTTGAACAACAGTATAAATACTAAAAATACAAAAACCTCCGAACACCGCAAAGAGTAGTATGTTGGAAGTATCTACAGCGGAAAGCAACCATGCATGGTATACACTTTCTCTTTTATCTTCAGAAAAAGAAGGGTTTTGAATATGTGATCCGATTTTAATAAGTGCTGCCTTTACAGCGTCATATTCTTCTTGCGTCGCCTCTTTTTTCATATTAATAGAAATATCAATAATTTGACATTGCTCTACTCTGAGTAAGCTTTTTGCTGTTGATCCGGAGCAAAGCATTACTGCGCCAGCCATCTTTTTCTCATCAATAATACTATAAAGCGGAACATTTGTTTGTTTGTATTTGAAAAACGAGCTATTTGTTTTTTGTACCTCCAACGCAGTCATATCTTTTGGGAAATCAATCCAATACAGGTCCAGCTTTGATCCCGATTTTAACAATGTGTTGCATAAAGGGGTGTTATCCTTCTTCGTATATTTCTTTGGTAAGATGAGAACAGATTCTCCTTCCGGTATACCTTCTTTTGGAACTTGTTCTGGATAAAACTTATGATAGTATGCAAGACTTGTTTCATTTAAAAGAATGATATCCAAAGAGCAATACAAAGGAAATATTGCATTTTGAGGTTTTTCTGATAAATCCACCTGCCAGTTTTCATGACCCCTAAATGATATTTCTTCTTCAATCTGTTCATCGCTGGGTTCGGCAAATTTTGCAACACCGCCCCAATAATCATCATATACATCTTTGTCTTCTACTGGAATGACAATCTGATATGGTGCTTCTATGCGAATATCTAATTGTTCAATTCCTGAGAATTCTTGTAAATGAATAACGTCATCTATGTATATCGGTGCATATTGATTTCTTTCTTTCAACGAAATATTACCGTATTCTATTTCTTCTTTTTCCATCATTATTTCATCAGTATAGTTATATCCCTTGCCTGGTTTCATCGAATAAAGTGTATTTATTCCACGCGATAAAAAAACTGCGTTATCATCAGCAAGATAAAGCCCAAAATCCCAAGAAGTGCTCTCTCCTTTTAATATCTCAATATAATTCTTTCGATCTTCTCCACTACGCACAACAGAAAAAACCATTGTAGCCGAAAGCATTCCAATTAAGAGAAGAACAATAATCATGCGCTTCCAATTGCTTTTAAAGAATGACGCTGCCAAACCAAACGGCATGTGCATAACGAACCGCATACGCATACTGCTTATCTTAGAAGTATTAGAAGAGAAAGCACTGCGCAATGGCCGAATGCTTTGATAATAATAGAACAAAGAAATAATAGAAGTAAGTAAGAAAAAAAGCAAAACAAATAGGAAAGTGTACTGGGTATAAAGATTCCCTGCATATTTTCCTGTAATAAATGCAATCGCTTGATTACTTAAAAAAGCAAAGATGCATCCAAAAACGAGTGAAAAACCAATGACAATTCCTATTTGCATTTGATAAACCCCAAATACAAATTCTAATTCTGCGCCTAATGAATATAAGGTTGCGTACGCATTTTTGTAATGATTAATGTAATGTGCAAAACTAGCACCAATAATAAGTAGTGCTCCAATCCATAAAACAATTGTAAATAACGTTTTATAAAGCCGAATCGGCTCTATTTTAGTTTCCAAGTTCGTGTAAAAGTTTCGATTTTCTATATAATGAATCCCTTGTGCAGAAAGTTTTCCCACCATTTCTTCTACGCTTTTTTGTGCATATGTTTCTTGTTGTAATGTCTCTCCATACAAATATACATCAATTGTTTTATAAAACGCTCCTTCTATGTGCATCAAGCAGTGATATGTATCTTTTAACCCATATGCAGGTGCAACAATTCCTCGTGGAAACTGATGCTGCTCTGAAGGGTTTTTGAAACCTTCTTCTGTATAAGCATAAGTAGATTTATCCCAATTTTGCAAAAAAGTACGAATAATTCCTGTAACAACAAAGGTTTCTTCTATCTCATCACACGAAAGTGTGATCTCATCTCCAATCTGTAGTTCTGTTTCTGCAAACCAATACCTGGCGCCTTCTTCCAAAGCAATTTCTCCAGTAGTTGTTGGAAAACGCCCCTCCAACAAATTTATACGACTTAAATCATATGCATTTTCATCAAAAGCGCCTAATTTGATGGTGGCATTATTCGTAGAATTCTCCCAATCGCCACACAATTGTACCCAGCCTATTTCATCATATGAAATATCTTGTAAAAGCGTTAAAGCCTCTTCCTTTTTAATATCCTGGATTATAAAATGAAATTTCCCATACTGAGTCATATAAGAATCTACATAAGAATCAATAACAACTTGAAAAAGTGGCACAATAATAATGAGGAGCGCTAATACAACTGATAAAATACTACATATTAAAAAAACACTCTTTTTTTGTTTTATAAATTGTCTCGCGATATGTAGCATAATACCTCCTAGATTTCTAAACTCAAATTTGCTATTACAAAATGAAGAAAAGAGAAGATGTATATCTTCTCTTTTTTTCGTTTATTGCCAACAACAATTTCCAGTCATTCCTGAAGTGCAAAAAGCGGATACTTTGCTTTCAATTCTTGTATATGTATTATAGTAGGCACCATTCAGCGGCACTGTCCCCAATTGCGTCACTCCTTGTCTTAGTGAAAAACTGGCAGACCCATTTTTAGTTGTAAGACGCCCAGAGTTTGCAATATGCGAACTCGTAACACTTCCACTAACATTTGTCCAGGAAAATGCTCCATTATGATAGCCTGCAAAAACCGTATTCGCTGCTATAAACATTAAAAATACAATAATTGTTAAAATAAATATTCTTCTTTTCATTTTTGTATTCTCCTTTTTTATCCAGGTAAATACTATTAGAAAAACATTGAAATTACGACCTTCAATTTTCAAAAAATAAAAACAGGAATATACACTATAATGGTATTATATAATGAATTTTATGTCAATTCATATTTAAAAAGTAAAACAAAAAAACCATTTTCATAGAAAACAGTTTTTTGTCTTATATTTGCAAAAAACCCTACTAATACGGAGAAAATATCACTCGCCTGCAAAGGCAAATACGCAATCTGCACACTTGTAAAATAAGACGTTGCAGGACAAGCATCCAGAATCATAAAATCTAGCCTGCACCTCAAAAAATAGAGCCATTTTATGCATTCTTTCGTGTGAAAAAAATCCCAACAATTGCCCCTATGAAGATAATCGGCGCCACTCTAACAAATGCCCATTCAAATATATGAAAAGTTACTCCGACAACACTGGTTTCAGGGTTAGTATAATCCCAATCTAAGTAAGGACTATTTAATAATATTAAGACCACAGAAGTTATTACGACGATCGCGCACAATGATATAAGTAGCCAATGAAGTGTTTTTCGTCTTGTGATCTTCCTTTGCGCAAGCTGTAAGTTTATAATCTCCAACTTTTCAGAAATTGCTTTTAAGTCATCAACTTTCGATTCAGCAACAGTTTCTCCAAGCAAAGTGCTTACTGGTACTTCAAGCGCTTCTGAAATATAGATTAACATATCAGAATCAGGGACTGACAATCCTCGCTCCCATTTAGAGACTGTTTGTCGAACCACATTGAGTTTAATAGCAAGCTCTTCTTGTGAAAGACCTTTTGATTTTCTAATTGTTTTTATATTTTCGTTTAACATTAGAGATAACATCCTTTCTTTCAGTCGTTATCACTATCGTATGAGAATCTATGCGTTGCTACAAGCAACGCATAGTAACATTCGAGGCTTATAATCATGAAATGCTATTGAATGGTATATTGGTGTGGAAACACAAAGCCCAACAAATTGTTCTTGGCATCTTCTATTTATCTAACGAAATGACAAATTTTAATTATCAACTACACAAGAGCATAACATATTATACCATATAATAAAAATTGCTCCTTGGAATGATTGCTCAATTCCGATAGAAGCAATTTTGGTGCGATCGATGGGACTTGAACCCATATGGTCTCCCACACGCCCCTCAAACGTGCGCGTCTGCCTATTCCGCCACGATCGCATGATAAAGCTGGTGCTCACCACCAGTGCGAAAATTATTATAATGTTTTTATCTGTAAAAGTCAATATCCATCCCCTCTTTTCCTCCAAAGAGAATCATGCTATTATTACCTCTAAGAAAGAAGAAAGGAAGTTATTTTCATGAAAAAAGAGCTCATCTTATTTGATTTGGATGGAACCGTAATTGATCCCCAAATTGGTATCACAAAATCGGTTACCTATGCGTTAAACGCGCTAGGGATAGAAGCTCCACCCCTTACAGAACTCACTCCCTTTATTGGTCCGCCATTAAAAGATTCTTTTATGCGCTATTATCACATGACGGAAGCAGAAGCCTTTTCCGCCATCGATCTATATCGTGAATACTTTGCAGAAACAGGCATCTTTGAAAACACACTTTACGCCGGAATTGATACGCTTTTGAAAGATCTCTCTCAAGAAAAAACAGTCCTGCTGGCAACTTCCAAACCATATATCTATGCAGAGAAAATTTTAGCAGCGCATACCCTTCTTCCCTATTTTTCTTTTGTTGCCGGTAGTAAAATGGATAATACTCGTACTGCCAAGGCAGAAGTAATCGCTTATGCGTTACAAAACACGCCCCAAATGCCCATTGAAAGCTGCATCATGATTGGAGATAAATCACATGACATCATCGGCGCAAATCAGAATAATATGGATTCCATCGGCGTTACTTACGGCTACGGAACAGAAGAGGAATTAACTGACGCCAGCGCTACATATATTGTATCTTCTGTAGAAGCATTGTATTCTCTTTTACTTGCTTAATACTACAAAGCAGTATGCAGAGAATGTTCGAGAGATTGCAGCGCCAATGAGTTTATCACAGCTTCATCTTTCGGAAATTTATTAATTTCCTCTATTGCTTTTTTTGCAGCATAAATGAGATGGCTGTCCTGCATAATATCTACAAACCTAAAATTCTCTGCGCCATGTTGTTGTGTTCCAAAAAATTCTCCTGCACCGCGCAGCGCCAAATCTTTTTCTGCAATATAAAATCCATCGTTGCTCTCTTTTAATACTTGCAAGCGAGTAAGCCCGCTGCCATCCGTTACAAAATAACAAAATGATGCTGCGCCACCTCTTCCGACACGCCCGCGCAGTTGATGCAATTGGGAAAGCCCAAACCGGTCTGCATTTTCCACCACCATAATATTGGCGTCAGGTACATCCACGCCCACTTCCACCACAGTCGTGGAAACCAGAAGTGCTATTTCGCCTATGCGAAAAGCTTCCATGATGCGTTGTTTCTCCTTACCGGGCATTTTCCCATGCAGCAGGCCAGTTTGCAAAGTAGGATATCGTTTTACCAGCGCTTCTTGTAGTTCAATTGCTGAAAGTGCGTTAATTCCTTCTGAAGGTTCAAGCAATGGGCAGACAACATAAGCCTTTTCTCCTGCTTTTGTTTTTTCATAAATCCAATCATACATGTCGCTTCGCTTAGTTTTTTGTACCAAAAAGGTGCTGGTGGGAATCCGCCCCGGCGGCATCTCATTGATAATGGAAATATCAGCATTCCCATATAAAACAATGGCAAGTGAACGCGGAATGGGCGTGGCAGACATGACAAACAAGTGTATCTCTTTATAATGTTCCGAAAAGTATGCGCGTTGTTCTACGCCAAAACGTTGTTGCTCATCTATAATGAGTGCTTCCAGCGCATGCCAAGAAATCGGCGCATATAATACTGCATGCGTTCCGATAAGGGTTTTTATTTCTCCTGCTGCAATTCCTGCTAAGATTTCTTCTCTTCTTTTCGCCGGTGTTGTACCAGTGAGTAGAGCAACAGAGCCTTCCTCTAATACGTTGCGCGCGAAAGCGGCATGTTGTTCTGCCAGAAGTTCCGTAGGTGCCATAATAACGGTTTGCCCGCCTGCAAGCGCTGTCGCATATGCAATAAAAAGCGCAACAACTGTTTTCCCTGAGCCTACATCACCTTGTATCAAACGATTTGCAGGTTTCTTTTGTAACAAGTCATGATAAGCATCTTCCATCGCTTTCATTTGCGCAGCAGTGCAAGTAAACGGCAATTTTTCCGTAAACCGCGCAACTGCGTCTTCTTGTATTTGCAATGGTACGCGCTGAATGCTTTCTGTCCCCAATAGCTGCATTTTTTTCTGAAAAACCATTAATTCTTTTAGTGCCAAACTGGTATGTGCCTCGTTTGTTTCAATATGTTCTCTCGGAGCATGCAATTTCATAAAATCAACTTGATCTTCTTCAATAGAGTAGCTTTCTTTGAATTCTGCTGTAAAAAGAGAAGGTTCTTGCGTTTCCGACAGCGCTACGTTGATATAGCTACGTAAGTTTCTATGGGTAATGCCTGCTGTCAATGCATAATATGGAATAATACCGGGCAAATCATCTCCTGTATATACATCCGGGTTGTCTATCTGCAAGCGATTTTTGTATTTTTTAGTTTTTCCATAGAAAACATATGTATCCCCTACTTCATATTTTGAAAACAAAAAAGGCAAATTAAAAATATTAATGTCCATCACGCCACTACCATCGCTCACTTCAAAGGTAAACAAGCTCCGTTTTCCATAACGCTGAATCCAGCGCGGCGGCATTGTAATCGTCCCTTTTACAACGCTCCAAGCACCTTCCTGCAGAGAAAATATTTGTTCAGCTTGTCGCAAATCTCTATAGTATGTGGGTTCATGGCATAACAAATCATAAACCGTTGCAATCCCTAGTTTTTCAAGCAATGCAACAGTTTTCTTGCCCACACCTTTTATCTTTGCAACAGAATCTGTATACTTCATATTTCTCCTACAAAAAACAGGCTAAATACGCAATTTAGCCTGCTCCATATTGCTTTTTTTATTCCACCGAGAGAATATAATGGTAAACCGGTTGTCCGCCAAAATATGCTTCAATATCTAAATCATCATACTGCGCTTCTAATTCACGAATCAAAGCTTCTGCAGCTTCTTCATTTTCCTCTTCTCCATAATAGAGCGTAATAACTGCTGCATCATCATCAACCATTTGCGCAACCAAATCTTTTAATGCTTCATCAATCGCATCGCCATGTGAGACAATATCACCCTCTAAAATACCAATGAATTCGCCTTCTTTGATGTCAAAAGTCATTTTACTATCGCGCACTGCTTTTGTAATTTGCGCTGATTTGACGCTGCTAACAGCTTCTTTCATTTCCTCTACGTTACTTTCAACAGATGCTTCCATATTATAGGAAAGTAATGCCGCCAAACCTTGTGGGAAAGAAGTTGTTGGAATGACGTAAATATGTTTTTCCGTCAAATCAGCAACTTGCTCTGCTGCTAAAATAATATTTTTATTATTGGGTAAAATGATGACTTCATTTGATGGCGCTGCCTCAACGGCTTTTGCAATATCTTCCGCGCTAGGGTTCATGGATTGCCCACCGGAAACCAGCTCATCCACATTATAATCTTTGAAAATTTCGCCCAAACCCTCTCCTGCGCATACCGCAACCACCGCCATGGGCTTTTGTGGTTTCACCGGAGAAAGCCCTGTAAGAGAATTATGCTGCTCTCTCATGTTATCAATCTTAATATTAGACAAATCCCCCAGCTGCAATGCATATTGTAAAACACGCCCTGGGTTATTGGAATGTACATGTACTTTAATCAGCTCCGGATCACCGACAACAACCAGGCTATCTCCAATGGCAAGCAGTTTATCTCTAAATTTATCAATAAAAGCTTGGTTGACATCATCTTTTGTATTGGTAATAAAAAATTCTGTGCAATATCCAAATTCAATATCTGCCGTACTGATATTTGTCATCGCAGAAGCCGGAACAGCAATTGGCGCAGAAAGATCCATCTCATCAATGATTTCATCTCCGTTGATGGCCATTCTGAATCCATTGTAAATGGCAAGCAACCCTGCTCCGCCGGCATCAACTACGCCTGCTTCTTTTAATACAGGAAGCATTTCAGGCGTTTTCATAAGCGTGGCTTGCCCTGCATCGATTACAGCATCAATGAGCATTTGCATATCTGCATTGCGCTTTACCTGCGCTTCTGCCTCTTCTGCCATGCTTTTTGCAACCGTAAGAATTGTTCCCTCTCGCGGCTTCATAACTGCTTTATATGCTGATTCCACACCTTTTATAATGGCGTTTGCCATGTCTGATGGTGTTAATTCTTCTGTTTCAATGTCTATGCCTTGTGCAAACCCACGAAACAACTGGGATAAAATAACCCCCGAATTTCCGCGTGCGCCTCGAAGCGCGCCATCTCCCATCGCTTTTGCAAGCGGCCCAACTTTTTCTGATTCCAAATTGGTTACTTCTCTTGTGGCAGAAACCATGGTGAGTAACATATTTGTTCCCGTATCCCCATCGGGAACGGGAAACACATTTAGGTCGTTTAGTGTTTGCTTATTGTGTTCTAGATAATTGGCGGCCGCAATCATCATATCTTTGAATAATGCGGCATCAATTCGCATATCAGCCAAACCAATTCCTCCTATTTCTGTACACGAATACCGCTTACAATGACATTTACATCTTTCACTTGCAGTCCCGTGCTTCTTTCTACTTGATATTTAATTGTTTCTATAATACTGTTTGCAGAAGCAGTAATAGAAAGACCATATTGTACAACAATATAGAGTTCAATGCTAATTACGTTTGTCCCATCCGTAGTAACTTTGACCCCGCGTTTTAAGTTTTCTCTACCCAAGAGCTCCACAATACCATCAGACATTTTATTTTGGGATGCCATACCGACAACACCATATGATTCAGTTGCAACCATGCCCACAAGCGAACCAATGTAATCATCTGTATAGGTGATGCTACCAAGTTTGTTTTCTAATAAAGCGCTCACAATACATCCTCCTTAACTTATAATATGGTATATTATATTACATATAATAAACAATTTGCAACCTATATAAACATCGGCTTCTTTTCTACCCCAGAAGATGCTTATTCGTAATATGTTTTTCTTTTCGTATCGTAGAATTCTCTTGCATTTTGTAAAAAGGAATGCTAAAATATATCCTGTTGTCAGAATATAAGAAACAGGGAGGTGTGAGAAATGGCAAAATATTGTGAAGTATGTCATAAAGGCGTTTCTTCAGGAAACAACGTTTCCCACTCCAACAGGAAAACCAAAAGAAAATGGGCTCCGAATGTGCAACGCGTTAGAGTCAATGAAAATGGTGCTGTAAAAAGAAAGTATGTTTGCACACGTTGCTTACGCTCCGGTCTTGTCGAACACGCGCTGTAATATGATGTGTACGAAAGATGCATTTCTCATAATTCATGTTGGAATATAAAACACGGTTGTTGATGCAACCGTGTTTTATATTTAGATACTTCCCATTATTTCTTGGATAGGTTACAATAAACTAGACAATAAAAATAAGGTCATGTAAACTAAAAATAGAAAAAGGAGAGAGTTTATATGACAAAAAGAGAAAGAAGAACCTATACCCCTGAATTCAAAGAACAAATGGTGAAACTATACGAAAGTGGCAAGTCTAAGAACGATATTATTACTGAATATGATTTAACATCAACTGCCTTTAACACCTGGATTAAAAGGAGCCATATTACTGGATCCTTTAGTGAAAAAGATAATAGGTCCCCAGAGGAAAATGAACTAATAAAGTTAAAGAAAGAAAATCAACAGCTAAAAATGGAGAATGATATTTTAAAGCAAGCGGCGCTGATATTAGGACGAAAGTAAATGTGATTAAGAGTAATGCCCACAAATACAGTGTATCAGCAATGTGCAAAGTCCTACAAGTTCCTAGAAGTACTTATTACTATGATTCAAAAGTTAAAGAATCTACAGATGAAATAACACCAAAAGTAATAGAAATATTCAAAGCTAGTAGAAACAACTATGGTACAAGAAAAATTAAAGTCGAGCTTAAAAAAGCAGGCTATATAGTCTCTAGAAGAAAAATAGGTAGAATAATGAAGCAAAATGGTTTAGTATCAAACTATACAATTGCTCAGTACAAGCCTCATGTGGGCAAATGCAATGAATCAAAGATTGCTAACGAACTGAATAGAGAGTTCAATACAGATAGACCCTATGCAGCTGTAGTCAGTGATTTAACATATGTTAGAGTTAATAAAAAATGGAATTATGTATGTTTATTAGTGGACCTCTTTAATAGAGAAATAATTGGTTATAGTGCTGGTCCTAACAAAGATGCACCACTAGTTTATATGGCACTTGCAAGGGTTAAAACCAAATTGGATGATATTACATTATTTCATACAGATCGGGGCAATGAATTCAAAAATAAAATAATAGATGAAGTTCTCGATACATTTAAAATCAAGCGTTCTCTGAGCATGAAAGGCTGTCCCTATGACAATGCTGTGACTGAAGCTACTTTCAAGATATTTAAAACTGAATTTGCTAACAACTATTATTTTGAAAATCTGGAGCAGTTAGAAATTATGTTAGCTGATTATGTAAATTGGTTTAATAATATTAGGATCCATGCGACACTAGGATATTTAAGTCCCAGACAGTATAAATTACATAACCTTAAAAAAACTGTCTAAATAAGTGTTGCCTTTCCATTCTTCTTTTATTGTATAATTTATTTGAGGTAAAAATGTTATGAAAAAAATCATTGTCATTGATGGGCAAGGCGGCCGCATCGGGCGTATGTTCGTAGAAGCGCTTAAAAAAAGCGAACATTCGCTTCACATAATTGCGTTTGGTACCAATAGCATCGCCACTTCCACTATGTTAAAAGCCGGCGCTGATGAAGGCGCAACCGGGGAAAACCCGATTTTGTATAATGCAGGCGATGCGGATATTATCATCGGCCCTATTGGTATTGTCATTGCCAATGCGTTGTTGGGCGAGATTACGCCCGCCATTGCAACTGCTATTTCCAGTAGCGATGCAAAAAAGATTTTAATTCCCATCAGCAAATGCAACAGCATGGTCATCGGCGTAGAAGAACTTCCTATGAGTGAATACATCAATCGCGCCATCAAAGTTGTGCAGCGTATGTGTGAAGAATAAGAAGTTATTCATAAAATATAAAAAGACTGTTTACAATTTCGACTTACTTCGGTATAGTCATTTGTAAAGAGTCTTTTTTTAAGACCAAATGAGGAGGGAGTTATATTACATGTCGAATCACAAAGGACAAATTGGGTATTTGCCGGATGAACGACCACCGTTTTTAAGGCTTTTGCTTTATGCAATTCAGCAGGTCATCGTTATGTTCCCGGCCACAGTCACCGTCGCAATCATCACAGGATTTCATATTTCCACAACAATTTTCGCCAGTGGTCTTGCCACATTATGTTTTGTACTCATTACAAAACGCGAAATTCCTCTTTACTATGGTTCTAGCTTTTCTTATCTTGCCGCTATCATGGGGCTTATGGCAGCCAAAGCCGCTGAAGGATATGACTTGAATACGCAAATCTCATACGCACAATTTGGTATCATCATGTCCGGCTTTGTTTCCATTGTTGCGGGTATCTTGGTCAATATGGTTGGGCGCGATGTCATAGAAACCATTCTGCCGCCTTCCATTACCGGCCCCATTGCTATGGTCATTGGATTAACGTTAGCGGGCAATGCAATGGCAGATGCTTCTTCCATTGCAGGCATTGAACTGGCAGGCGCTACTGAAGCAACCGCGCAAAATTATGTTTGGCTCTGCTCGATGGTTACGCTTCTTTCAACCATTTTATTTTCTGTATACTTAAAAGGATTTTGGGGGCAACTCCCCCTTTTGCTTGGCCCTATTCTGGGCTGTGTTACGGCGTTTTTAATCAAATGGCTCGCAGGCGTAGATTTATTCCGTGTATTGCCGGAAACAGCAAATGCAACGCTTTTTGCGCTGCCTACGTTTACCCTTCCAATCCCTTCTTGGGAGGCAGTTGCTGCGCTAATGCCAATTGCGATTGCAACCATCCCCGAATCCACAGCACACATCTATCAGCTTGATATTTATGTAAACGATTTGGCGCGAAAAAAGGGATCCGAAAAGAAATACAATATTGCAGATCGCCTTGGACTAAACCTCATTGGCGATGGAATTGGTGATATTGTCTCTGGGTTTGTAGGCGGTCCGGCAGGCACCAACTATGGAGAAAATATTAGCGCAATGGCGATTACCAGAGTATTTTCCATTCCGGTACTCATCACTGCAGCCCTGATTGCTATGGTACTTTCTTTCTTTACCCCGCTCATTAACGCCATCTATTCCATTCCCCTTGCTGTCATCGGTGGGCTGGAAATCTTCTTGTTTGGTGCAATCGCTGCCCAAGGTATCGCAATCATGGTAGAGAAGAAAATTGATATGTTTAGCTCTAAGAACATTGCTGTGATTGCAACCATTATGATTATCGGCATTGGCGGACAATACGCTTTTGGCGGCAATATTCCGTTTTTCTTCGGAAGTTCTATCCCCTGTGTTGCAGGCGCCGCCATATTCGGGATTTTGTTGAATTTACTGCTTTCCATTGGTGAGAAGAAACGAAACGCACTTGCGGAAGAAGAAAGCGAATAATCTATTTTTCAAATTAAAAAGAAGCATATCAGAGATATGCTTCTTTTTTTTGCTTAACAACTTATTTCCTAATCCCTTTTCGGAACGATTTCCAGCCAATAATCATCCGGATCATTGATAAAATAAATGCCCATATCTTTGTTTTCAAAGCAGATACAGCCCATCTCTTTATGCTTCTCATAAGCAGCATCATAATCATCTACTTGAAACGCCAAATGAAACTCATTATCGCCTAAATCATAAGGCTTTTTCCAATCTCTCAGCCAAGTAAGTTCTAGCTGGTGTTCGGTTACGCCATCACCCATAAACGCTAAAATGAAGCTGCCATCGCCCGCTTCGCTTTTACGGACAACTTTTAGCCCCAGTGCCTCTTCGTAAAACTTGATGGATTTCTCCAAATCAAGTACATTGAAATTGTTGTGAATAAATTTAAATTGCATGTTCTTTCTCCTTTTTTATTATCTTATTTCATGCTCACAGTAAAAGCAAGAAGCAATTCCCCCTTCTTGTTTGATATATTTAGCAAGCCCTGCTTCATGGTTGGTAATACAAACGGAGTTTTTGCAGGTTTCTTGGTCTGTAGAAATCTCCTGTGGTAAGACAAAATCTTGTTCCAAACTTTCTTGCGAAAGTAATTTCAATATCAGTGCCATGCGGATAAATTTCCCGTATTTCATTTGCTTGAAGTAAGCCGCGCGCGGATCATCATCAATCTCTGCTGCAATTTCATTGACGCGTGGCAACGGGTGCATAATGCTAAGTTCTTTTTTTGCAAAACGAAGTTTTTCTTGATTTAAAATAAAAGTATCCTTCAAACGATTGTATTGCTCTTCGTCAGGAAATCGCTCTTTTTGAACGCGCGTCATGTATAAAACATCTAAAATCGGCAGCGCTTCTTCTAAAGAATCCGTTTCAATCCAAGGCGTAGCATATTCCGCCATCACGCCGCGCTTTAGATATTCCGGTAATTTCAGCTCTTCTGGAGAAATGAGCACCATCTTAATACCTGTATAACGACAAAGCGCGCTTACCAGGGAATGCACCGTTCTTCCGTATTTTAAATCGCCGCAAAATCCAATGGTCAAATCTTGTAACATTCCAACTTCGCTAACGATGGTCAGTAAATCCGTCAGCGTCTGTGTGGGGTGCAAATGCCCACCATCTCCTGCGTTAATAATGGGTACAAACGATTTTACTGCCGCTGCCATGGGTGCGCCTTCCAGCGGATGGCGCATGGCAATAATATCCGCGTAACAACCTACCGTGCGCACAGTATCTGCAACCGTTTCGCCTTTTGCGACAGAGCTCGACTCTGCCGAGGCAAAGCCAATGACGCTTCCGCCGAGAGATTGCATTGCTGATTCAAAGCTAAGCCGCGTGCGGGTGCTGGGCTCATAAAAAAGCGTCGCCATAATTCTATGGTTACAACGATTCTGATATTTTTCAGGTTGTGCAATGATGTCCGTCGCCGTCTTGATCAATGCATCAATTTCTTCCACCGACAAATCCAAAATATCAATTAAATGGCGCATATCCCCTCCTATAAATCCATCCAGCTTGCATCGGAAGGGTTGCTGCGAAACGCCATGAGTTTTTCTATGGCTGAAGGTGCAATATAACCTTCTTTTGCCGCAACTTCCACAAGCGTCTCAAAATCAGAAAGGCTTATGTTTACTACATCCGCCGCTTTGAAACGTTCTGCCGCTTTTTGCATTTGATAAGTAAAGATACTAGCAATTCCTAAAACTTCAGCGCCTGCTTCTCGCAAAACTTCCACAACTTCAATAACACTACCGGCTGTAGAAATAAGATCTTCTATGACGACGACTTTATCTCCTTTGTTTAGTTTTCCTTCTATTTGGTTTTCTCTGCCATGCCCTTTTGCGCTGCCACGCACATATCCCATGGGTAAATCCAACAAATGCGCTGTAATTGCAGCATGCGCAATCCCTGCTGTGCTGGTTCCCATAATCACTTCACACGTCGGATATTCTTCTTTGATTAGTTTCGCAAAAGATTCTTCTATCAACGTACGAACCGGGACAGATGAGAGCGTCAACCGATTATCGCAGTAAATTGGGCTTTTAATGCCGCTGGTCCATGTAAACGGATCCTCCGGGCGTAAGAAAACAGCCTCTATGGAGAGCAACCCTTTTGCAACTTGTTCTTTTACATTCATATGCTTTCTCCTTTAAACAAAATCTTTTACACAAGCCTCATACGCTGCTACGGGATCATCCGCCGCAGTAATGGAGCGCCCTACTACAATAAAATGAGAGCCAATCTCTTTTGCCATGCCCGGTGTGGTTACGCGCACTTGATCGCCCACAGCATCTCCCGCAAGGCGAATGCCCGGCGTAACTGTAATAAAATCATTCCCGCAAGCTGCTCTTACATACCCTGCTTCCAGCGGCGAGCAAACCACGCCATCCAGCCCGGCTTTTTTTGTATTTTCGGCATATTGCTTTACTGTATCTTCCATTGAGGCATCAATGAGCAGTTCTTCATGCAGCTGTGCTTCGCTTGTAGAAGTGAGCTGTGTTACCGCAATGATAAGCGGACGCGTTCCATCTTTTTTTGTAAACCCTTCTAAGGCTGCTTGCATCATGTTAATTGTTCCCGCCGCATGTACGTTACACATATCAATATCATATGCTGAAAGAACTGCTGCTGCGCTTTTTACTGTGTTTGGAATGTCGTGTAACTTTAAATCCAGAAAAATTTTATGCCCACGCTGTTTCACTTCTTGTAAAATAGATGCACCTGCAGCATAAAAGAGCTCCATTCCTATTTTTACAAACGGCTTTTTCCCTTCAAACTTGTCTAAAAATGCAAGTGTCTCTTCTGCTGTGGGAAAATCCAGCGCAATGATTACATCTCGCTTCATGTGTGTGCCCCTCCTATTATTTCTTTTAATGAATGTATTCCAAACGCCTCCATACGCGCCGGAAGTGTTTCAATGATTTCTTTGCATGCATATGGGTTTTGTAGGTTTGCCGCGCCAATTTGTACTGCCGTCGCCCCCGCAAGCATCATTTCTATCACATCATTTGCTGAAGCAACCCCGCCCATGCCCATGATAGGGATGGAAACTGCTTCATAAACCTCATAAACCATGCGCAGCGCCACCGGGAAAACAGCCGGCCCTGAAAGCCCGCCAAAGGTATTTGCTACAATCGGTTTTCTGCTTTTTAAATCAATGCGCATGGCAAGCAGTGTATTGATAAGGCTGATGCCGTCTGCCCCTGCTGCTTCACATGCTGCTGCAATTTTTGCAATGTTTGTTACATTGGGCGTTAATTTCATGAAAACCGGCTTGCTTGTAACTTCTTTTACCGCTGCGGTTACCTCAGCCGCAGCTTCAGCGTTGGTACCAAACGTCATCCCGCCTGCATGCACATTCGGGCAACTAATATTTACCTCAATGATATCTACTGTTTCAACTGCATCTATCAAGCGGCAGCAATATACGTACTCTTCTATAGAAAAACCGCTGATATTGGCGATGAGCGGTTGTTTATAAAAGCCCTTTAACGCCTCCAACTCTTCTTCTATTACCGCATGTATGCCGGGGTTTTGTAACCCGACTGCGTTAATCATGCCTTCTGGGCAATCTGCTATGCGTGGTGTTTCATTCCCAAAGCGTGGCTCTTTTGTTGTTCCTTTAAAAGAAAAGGCGCCCAGCTGATTAATATCATAATGTTCTTGAAATTCTTTGCCGTATCCAAAGGTTCCGCTGGCAGGAATGATTGGGTTTTGCAAAGCAATGCCTGCCAAATTAACGTTCATATCTACCATAACAGCACCTCTTTTTGAAACACAGGCCCCTCTTTACAAATGCGCATTGCTCCTTTTGTTGTTTCAATGGAGCAGCCCATACAAGCGCCAAAGCCGCAACCCATACGTTCTTCTAAACTGAATTCTCCTGCGGCAGTACTCAACGCGTAAATGGCTTTTAACATTCCCATCGGACCGCAAGCATAAAAATAAGCATCACACAAATCTTGTGCGCGCATAACATCTGTGACAACCCCTTTTGTGCCGGCGCTTCCATCCATGGTGCATAAATGCACTGTAAGACCCAACGCGCGAAATTCTTCGACTAAAAATAACTCTTCTTTTGTATTACAGCCCAATATCACTTCCGGCGTATAATTATTTTGCAAAAGAAATTTTGCTAGCCCGTAAAGCGGTGGTATCCCTACGCCTCCGCCGATGAGCACAACTTTCTTCTCCTTTTCTTTCGGAAGAGAAAACCCGTTTCCTAACCCTGAGAGGACATCGAGCGTCGTACCTACCGAGACTTCTGCCAACTTGCGTGTGCCTTCTCCTAAAATTTTATAGATGAGCGTCAATTCTGCTTCATTCCAATCTGAAACCGAAATGGGGCGCCTTAAATAAAAACCTGGTATTTTGATATTTACAAATTGTCCAGGTTTTTTAATCTTTTTCGTATTCCCTACAAGCAACAAACGGTAAGTGTCTTTTGCAATTTGCTTGTTTTCCTTTACGAGATAGTTTTCTTGCATGTCTTTATCCCTTCTTCTTTGCTCCAAACGCATTCGCCTTTCACATATGTGGCGTATGGCGCGCCGGTTACTTCCCATCCTGCAAAAGGTGTACTTTTTCCTTTTGATAAAAAAGTATCTGGATTAATCGTATATGTTTCTTTCAAATCCAAAACTGTAATATCTGCCGGTTCTCCGACGCTGAGACCACCAGGAATGGAAAACACTTTTCTGGGCATCAAGCTCATTAACTCTATCAATCTTTCAAAAGAGATGATACCTGTTTGTACCAGACCATCATAGCAAACCGAAAAAGATGTCTCTAAGCCAACAATGCCGTTTAAGCTATCCGTTAGCCCTCCGCTCTTTTCTTCTGCACTATGCGGCGCATGGTCCGTTGCAATCATATCCACTGTGCCGTCTTGAATTCCTGCAATCAGTGCATCTCTATCTTCTTTGTCGCGAATCGGCGGATTCATACGAAATCGTCCGTCTTTTTTCAGTAAACTATCATCTAAAAGTAAATAATGCGGTGCCGTTTCGCAAGTAACAGGCAGTCCTTCTTCTTTCGCTGCGCGGATTAGCGCGACACTTTCTTTTGTGGAAACATGGCAAACATGATATGCTGCTCCTGTTTCTCTTACCAGGCCAATATCTCTTTTGACCTGCATCCATTCGCTGGCTGAAGAAATCCCTTTATGCCCATGTGTTTTTGCATAAGTACCTTCATGTATATAACCGCCGGAAAGCTGCGTATCGTCTTCCGCATGTGCTACAATCATCTTTCCGTATTTTTTAGCTGCTTGCATCGCAGCGCGCATCATCTCGTCTGCCTGCACACCAACGCCATCATCACTAAACGCAATAACGTCTTTTGCCATACCTGCAAAATCTGAAAGTTTTTCTCCTTTTTGTGCAACCGTAATGCTACCGTAAGGATAAACGGGAATCACTGCCGTGTTTTTTATAATATCGAGTTCTTCTTGCAAATGGGTAACAGAATCTGGAACAGGGTTTAGGTTTGGCATGGCGCAAAGCGCTGTAAACCCACCGCGCGCACCTGCCTCGCTGCCTGTGCGAATTGTTTCTTTATATGAAAAACCGGGCTCCCGTAAATGTACATGTACATCTACCAGTCCCGGTACAATCACTTTATTTGAATAATCTATTACATAATCAAATCCATCTTCCGAAATAGAATCAGCAATAGAAAGAACAACCCCATCTTCAATCGCGATATCTCTCTTTTTTAGTTCTTTACAAAAAAAAACCGCTGCATTTCTCAAGAGTGATTTCATAGATGCCTCCTACTTCGTTCTTCTATAAATAGTAACGGAAGAAAGAATAAATGTCAACAAAAAAAGGAGCAGCAATCTGCTCCTTTTTCTATGTTTATATTTCGGCAGCTTCCAAACGTTCTGCCACCACATCCCAGTTGATTACCTTGTAATACTCATTCACATAACCTACTTTTAAGTTTTTGTATTTGAGATAAAATGCATGTTCCCACATATCTACCGGCAAGAGTAAATTTGGGTTTTTCTCTTGCAGTGGGCTATCTTGATTTTTGGAAATCACAATTTCAAGTTGCCCATCCTTTAAGATCAGCCAAGCCCATCCGGAACCAAATAAGCTTGCCGTCGCGGCGGCATGTAACTGCTTTAACATCTCTTCCTCGCTGCCATAACGCGCTTCTACCAGCTCTTTTAGCTTTCCTGCAATCGGCTTTCCGCCAGGAATCATGCTTTCAAAATAGAGGTTATGGTTATAATAACCGCCACCATGGTTTTTAAGGCCTTCTTGCAAATACGCCGGTGCTTTTTCCAGATTCATCAATATTTCTTTTGCAGACATTCCTTCAAACATAGGCGCATCTTCCAAAAGTTCATTGAATTTATCTGTGTATGCCTTATGATGCTTTTCATAATGCGTTTCTACCGTCTCTTTATCAATGTAGGGTTCCAGCGCATCATATGCGTAAGGCAATTTGATTCGTTCAAACATATTACATCCTCCTTTATTCTATATTGTAACTTTTCTTATGATTAAGAGTATTCAACACAGAATTGGAAATTCCTGCATTACTCAGAAAATTCATAGCGCAATACAGGGTTTCGCGCTGCTGCAACTTCGTCCACACGCCCTACCGGTGTGCTCTTGGGCGCATCATGCAGTGCATCAGGGTTTTCCTTCGCTTGCGCAATAATTTCTTTTACGACACGAATACCGTGATCCAGCGTTTCTCTCGCTTCTGTTTCTGTTGGTTCAAACATCAGAACTTCCGGTAAAATAAGCGGGAAATACATCGTAGGCGGGTGCATACCTGCATCTATCATTGCTTTTGCAACATCTATTGCTGCGATGCCCGTTTCCTTTTTCAAGGTTTCAAAAGAAAGCACAAATTCATGCATGCAGGGCGCCGGATAAGCAAAATCAGAATATTCTTTTAACGCCTGCAACATATAGTTGGCGTTCAGCACTGCATTTTCTGAAACTTCCTTTAATCCTGCGCTGCCCATCGAGAGAATATATGCATATCCTTTTAATGCA
Source organism: Christensenellaceae bacterium (assembly GCA_050952565.1). Taxonomy (GTDB): domain Bacteria; phylum Bacillota; class Clostridia; order Christensenellales; family Christensenellaceae; genus QANA01. The sequence goes on along the minus strand of JBMNLE010000002.1, from coordinate 165,707 downwards.
ACCAAGAAATTTCCGTAAAATAGCTTTACAGCACCTATAGATTTTGGAACATCATAAGAAATTGCATGAGCATCTTTTTCTTTTACCACAAGCGGCGTAGGCAAATATGGTGTAAGCAGTGCCTTGCAACCGACAGCGCCACACCCCGGTCCGCCGCCGCCATGCGGCGTAGAAAGTGTTTTATGTACATTCCAATGCACCACATCAAAGCCCATATCGCCCGGGCGTGTAACACCCATAATGGCATTCATGTTTGCGCCATCATAATATACAAGCCCACCTGCTTCATGTACCGTTTTGGAGATTTCTAAAATATCTTTTTCAAACAAGCCCAGTGTATTGGGGTTGGTCAACATCAGTGCGGCAGTATCTTCCCCTACAATTTCTTTAAGCGCAGAGATGTCTACATACCCTTCTGCTGTCGAAGGCAAGTTTATCACATCAAAGCCACACATGGCCGCTGTTGCAGGATTTGTCCCATGCGCCGAATCAGGCACGATTACTTTTGTTCGCTTCATATCTCCCTGATCCAGATGATATGCACGAATGAGCTGCATGCCAACCCATTCTCCCTGCGCGCCGGCAGCAGGTAAAAGAGTTGTCGCGTCCATGCCTGAAATTTCATTTAATGCTTCGCTCATATGATACATGCTTTCTAAGGCACCTTGCACTGTCTCAATCGGCTGCAACGGATGAATTTCACGAAAGCCGGATAGCCCTGCAATGGCTTCATTGATTTTGGGGTTATATTTCATGGTGCAAGAACCCAGCGGGTAAAACCCATCATCCACGCCAAATGCTTTTTTAGAGAGCTCCATGTAATGGCGCACAACTTCCACTTCTGCCACTTCCGGCAATTTAGCCGGTTGTTTTCGCAGGTATTTTTCGTCTAGCGTAATTTTTGTTTCTTTTTTCGTTGGAAATAGTGTTGTCCTGCGCCCGGCAATGCTTTTTTCAAATATCAATTTGTCTTTGCTCATGACAACACCCCCTCTATGGCAGCAACAATTTCAGCAATTTCCTTTTCTCGAATCAGTTCTGTTGCACACCATAATATGTTGTTATCTGCCAGCGGCAATCCTGCAAGAATCCCTTTTTTCATAAGCGCCTTCTCAAGTTCACTGGCAGGAACAGGCGAAGATGTAACAAACTCATGGAAGAAAGGAGTATGATTGATTAACGAAAAGCCCAGCGAAGAAAGCGCTTCTTGCAATGCATGCGCATTTTCATAACACGCCATCGCTACTTCTCCAAATCCTTCTTTACCCACTGTGGAGAGGTAAATCGCCCCTCTCAGCGCGCACCATGCTTGGTTGGAGCAAATGTTGCTAGAGGCTTTTTCTCTTCTGATATGCTGTTCTCGCGCTTGCAGCGTCAATACAAAAGCACGTTTGCCATGATGGTCTGTGGTTTCACCAACAATACGCCCGGGAAGTTTTCGCATCATCGCTTTTGTCGTTGCCATAAAACCAAATCCCGGGCCACCAAACGAAAGCGGAATCCCCAGCGGCTGGCCATCTCCTACTGCAATGTCTGCGCCATATTCACCCGGCGGGGCAATCATGCCCAAGGAAATAGGGTTCACACCCGCGATGAACTTGGCGCCAACTGCATGCGTTAACTCTGCAACAAGCGTCATATCTTCTAAACTTCCATAATAGTTGGGTTGCGCCAAGTATACGCCGGCAATGCTATCATTCAATTGCTCTTTTAATTTTTCATAATCTGTAATCCCATTTTGCATGGGGATCATTTCAACTTCAATCCCTGCCGGAATGGCGTAGGTTTTTATTGTGCTGATCACTATCGGATCCGCTGCGCTGCTCACCAAGAGTTTATGCCGTTTTCTGTCTTTTACCATGAGCGCTGCCTCGCCTGCTGCTGTTGCGCCATCATAGACAGAAGCATTCGCCACATCCATACCGGTGATTTCACATATCATGGTTTGATATTCAAAAATGTTTTGCAATATGCCTTGGCTGAGTTCTGCTTGGTATGGTGTATAAGCGGTCAAAAATTCGCCGCGCGAGGAAAGCGCATCCACCGTCGCAGGGATATAATGCTTGTATGCGCCTGCACCACGCAATACAGTTTTGAAAACTTTGTTTTTTTCTGCCAAGCGATGCATTTCTTCCAAAAGTTCCAATTCCGAAAGCCCTTCTTTTAAAGCAAGCGGCTCTTTAAGTAATATTTCTTCAGGAATAGAAGCATATAAATCAGAAAAAGCATCATACCCGATGGCTTTTAGCATCTCTTGTTGTTCTTCTTTTGTGCCGGGAATATAAGACATCAGCCTTCCTCCTCCAGCAATACAGCATATGCGGTGCCATCCAGTAAATCTGAAAAATCTGAATCCACTTCTGACAACTCCACAAGCCATGCAGCGTATGCATCTTCGTTGATTGCTTCCGGCGCATCCAGAAGTATTTCATTGACTTCTGCTGAATGGGTAGAAGTTTTACCGAATGGCAATATTAGAGTTGGCATTACCGATTATGCGCAAGGCGCGCTGGGAGATTTGGTTTTTGTGGAACTACCGGAAAAAGGAGATGGATTTCAAGCCTCTGATTCTTTTGCTGTGGTAGAATCCGTAAAAGCAGTTTCAGATGTTTATGTACCAGTGGATGGGGATTCATGTGATTTTGTGTACTTCAAATCATCTTTAATATTCATTGCTATCCCCTCCTATTTTTCTCTTTTATAAAACGGGAGCCGCACCACTTCTGCTTGCAAGCGCTTTCCCCGTACATCTACTGTAAACGGTTCTTCTGCATTTACATCAACAAGAGCCATTGCAATGGCTTTTTTAAGCGTAGGCGAAGAAGTTCCGGAGGTTATCATGCCAACCTTTTCTTCTCCTTGAAAGATTTCGCTGCCCTCTCTTGCAATTCCTCTTTCTTTTAAAATAAGCCCAATCCGCGTTCTTTTGCGCGGCGGCGCAAGCGCTTCTTTTCCGATGAAATCTTCTTTTTCTTTTTTGATAAACATGGAAAGCCCCGCTTCTTTAGGTGTGATTTCGGCAGAAAGCTCATGTCCGTATAGCGGCATGCCTGCCTCTAAGCGTAGTGTATCGCGGCATCCTAACCCGCAAGGGATGAGTCCCTCTTCTTTTCCCGCTTCCAATAATGCATTCCAAATTGCTACAACATCTTCTGCCTTCGCATAAATTTCATATCCATCTTCGCCGGTATATCCGGTTCTAGAAAGTAGTACTTTTTTATCGCCAAATGAAACATTTTCCTGAAAAGTATAGTACTTTTCCGGTATTTCTTTTTCAAAAACAATCTTTTTTAGTATCTTTTCTGCGTTTGGGCCTTGCAGGGCAACTTGCCCAACGCTATCCGAAATGTCTTCTACCGTTACGCTCGTTTGTAACTGTTCTTTGATCCAAGCATAATCCTTATCTTTGTTGGAAGCATTGACGCAAAGCAGATATTTTTCCTTTTCAAGTTTGTAGACCAATAGGTCATCCACCACGCCTCCATCGGGGTAACACATCGGGCTATACCGTACATCACCAATCTCCATGGAAGTAAAATCGTTGGTCAACAAAACATTCAAAAAGGATAATGCCACTTCACCCGTTACTAAAATCTCTCCCATATGCGAAACATCAAAAAGCCCTGCGCTTACGCGCACTGCCTCATGCTCCTTTAAAATGCCCGTAGCATAATTCACAGGCATCAAATACCCGGCAAAAGGTATGATTTTCCCGCCCAATGCAACATGTGCTTCATACAATGGTGTCTTTGCTTCCATATTCTCCTCCGCATATCATTTTTATAATTGTTCTGTTACCGTTTTACAAAATTCTTCTAATTGCTCTTGCTGCATTATATCACGCAAAATATATATGAGCGCGCCCAATAGCGGCGGGTATTTTGGCGATAAAAGCATGCCGTTTCGTTGCTCAATTTCTTTTTGAAAAGGATGCATAATGCAATCCCCTGCGCGGAACAAACCGCCGGAGTAAGAAACCAGCAGCGCCTCTTCGCTAGAAAAACAAAGCCTTCTTTTTAACGCAAAAACCAATTCTGCCAGCTCTTTTGCTGCGCGCGTATATATCTCTTTTGCATGTGGATCATCTTTTTCATAGGCAAGCAATGCTAACCGCTGCAATTCCGCCAGCTTTGCATCATCTTTCGCCGCACCCGCTAAAATGGGCTCTACAATTTCCATATCTTCTTCGATTGCAAAAGCATTTCTTACAATTTCATACAGTGGCGTTTTTTCAAGCCTTCCATCTGCCTGTTTGAAAAAAACAGCAAGCAATTGGGCGCCAATCCAACTGCAAGAACCTTCATCGCTAAACCGAATCATCCAGCCGCCTGCGCGCCCTTTCTTTCCGATTTTGCTCTCGCCGTAAGCAATGGAGCCTGTTCCTGCAACAACGTTAACTCCAGGCGCTCCGGCAAGAGAACCCGCCCAGCCAACGACTGCATCGTTTACAACTGTAATCGCCGCGCCGGAAAGAACGGCGCTTATTGCTGCTTGCATATGCAGTTCCGCATCTTTTATTTCGCCTACATTGGTCATGCCGAATATAGCGCTTTCAACAGCAACCGGCATCACCTTGGCTTTTTCAAAAAAAGAAAGAAGCGTTGCTTTCATTTCTCTTGCAAACCCTTCTCTCCCCAGCGCACCAAATACAAGCCCGGGAAATGCTTCATGATGATAAACCTTCCCTGCTTCATCCACCAACAAAAATTCCGTTTTTGTTGCGCCGCCATCACACGCCAGTATATACATGCCGTGTCTCCTTATGTTGTTTTTGTATCTAAATCACTTGCCAAATGCGGGAAAGGGCTTTTATCAATATCAATTCCCAAATCCTCTGATAAATAGGCGCTAACTACCTGTAACGGCAACAAAAGCGCATACGGCGCGAAACAACGCCGCTCTTCGCCTTGCAAAGAAAGGGTTTTCTCCTTGAAAGATGGTACATCCTTCGTAAGCTCTATGGAAAAAGCATTTCCGCCAACGCTTTCGCACATTTCTTGTAGCTTTTGCATGCGCGCATTGTCATCATCATGCGCTGTCAAAAAGAACATGTATGTTTTATCATTGAACAACGCCGTTGGTCCATGTATAAATTCTTCAAAATCATATGCAAACGTAGGCAGATAAATGGTTTCCACCAATTTCAGTGCACCTTCTCCGCCGATCGGCGCCAGCGTTCCCATGCCGCATATCAAGATATACGTGCATTTTTGCAGCAATGCTGCGTTTTCCAGATACCATTGTTTTGTGACAATTAAATTTTCTTCCATGTGCATGGCAGCCAGTTGTGCATCTTGATAAAAAACTTCTCCCTCTTGAATGGTAAGCAAACCCTTTCGTTTTGCCAATTCCACGGCAAGTATTTGCAGCGTCAAAACAGATGCAACCACACCCATGGTTTTTTGATCGGCTGTTTCTTCGCCACAATTAAGCGCCAAAAAGAAATCTGCTTGCTGCGCAACAGGAGAATTCGCCTCCATGGTCAGCGCAGCAACAGAATATCCTTTTTTCTGAAATGCTTTTATTGCTTTAATTGTATTGGTGCTTTGACCGGATTGTGAGAGTACAACGACAAGAGAAGTATCTTTTTCGTCCGAATCAATATAATTCAATTGGGTTGGCGTCGCAACATAAACAGGAATTTCCAAAACTTCTTCCATATACGCCCGCGCCATCATAGCGGCATGGTAAGAACTCCCCGAACCGATAAGATGAATTTGCCGCAAAGAAAGATCGCCTAAAAACGCTATAAAAGGCTCAATCAGCTCTTCTCGTTTGCCCAGCACTCTGCGCAGCGCATCCGGTTGTAAATCAATACATTGTTGCATCAAATTACTCATTTTTCTTGACTCCTCTATTCATTTTTGCGTGTGAAAGAAAGAAAAAACGTCCACAAAAAGTAGGCGTTTTTTTACCGCTTATTCGTACCAACCATCCAGTTTTTCGTGTGCAACTTTAAGTTGTTTCATAATTTCAATGTGTTGCGGGCATTTTGTTTCGCATGCACCACATTCAATACAATGACTGGCATCTGCCCCTGCGTTGCGCAAGAACATATAGCTTCGTTGCGGGTTATCAAAATTGCCAAACATCATTCCTGTATTATATGATTTGAAAATACGCGGAATCCCAACGTTTGCCGGGCAGGGCACGCAATATTCGCATTCCGTACAAGGAATGGTAACAATGCTCTCATACGCTGTTTTTACATCGCGCAACAACTGTTTTTCTTCCGCCGTCATGACATTAGGAAGCGCATCCGGTTCTGAGAAGATCCGAATATTGTCTTTTAATTGTCCCATGGTTGTAACACCACTTAAAATGGTGCTGACCTCCGGATAGTCATATAAATAGCGGAATGCCCATTCTACAGAAGAACGCTGTACCGGGAATTCATCGTATAATTTCTGTACAGAAGCAGGAACACTTGCAAGGCCACCACCGCGCAGCGGCTCCATAATCACAAGCGCCACACCTTTTTCTCCTGCATAACGAATGCCTTTTTCCGTAACTTCTTTGTCGTAATCAAGTAAATTTTGCTGCACTTGGCACATATCCCAATTTGGATAATAGTCAAGTACTTCCTTGAATGTATCAAAGCCGCCATGATACGAAAATGCAATCCCGCGAATGAGGCCTTCGCTTTTGAATTTTTCAAACTCTTCAATAACACCCATTTCTTTTATGGCTTCCCAATCTGCCGTTTGAATGTTATGGATAAGATACATATCAATATAATCTGTACGTAATTTCTTTAATGTGTTTTCTAGGTTTCTGCGCATGTTATCTTTGGTTTTCATCACAGAAAAAGGTTGCTTTGTTGCGATATGAACCCGCTCCCTATATCCGCCATCAAGCGCTTCTCCCACAAGAGATTCACTTTGCTCTCTATGATAACCATATGCTGTATCAAAATAGTTTACGCCATGATCTGCAGCGTATTGAATAAGTTCAATGGCTTTTTCTTTATCAATTTCCATAGAACCATCTTCGTTTTGCCGGCGTGGCAAGCGCATACATCCCATACCAAATAATGAAACATCAAAGCCCGCTTTTCCATAAGGTCTATACTGCATATTATTAAAATCCTCCTTAAAAAATTTCAAACTCTATATTAAAATTATAGTATGAATCTCCTCCTTCTGTCAATTGAAAGAAAAAAGGATTTACAGCTGTAAATCCTTTTCCGCTTTATTTGTTTTTATGCTTGTGTAGGCGATTTTATGATTTTTTCTAGCGCATAATTCAGTGGCTTATACAAAAGTAACATGATTATGAAATTTCCGCCGCAATGTATTAGGTCAAAAGGAATGCCTGATAAAAAGTATCCTATCATTCCGCCCATCCCTGAAGTAAACAGATATGGAATTGCGGTAAGCAACCCAAAAAAAAGACCAAAGCTGCCGGATAAAATGGACCATCCTATGGCACTTTCCATTTTTGAAAAAGCTTTTACCAGAAAGTATAATATGGTCCAAATATAAAGATAAGAAAACCACCACATGCCAAACCCATATAACACGCCTTCCACTGCTACAAATATGTAAATAACATATAACGTCAATTGTTTCAAATGCAGCGTATAAAGAATAATAAATAGAGAAACCAGCTCCACATTCGGCGGGCGCGGAATAAACTCTTTTGTAACAAAAAGTGCTGCGCTTGCAATACCGATATAAGCGATATCTCTGATTGCTCTATTTTTTTTCATTAGTATGTGGAAAGTACAATTTCAAAAGAATCACCATCTGCAATGGGGGCATCATCCACGCCTGTGGTCAGGTCTACGCCATCTTTTTTAAAGCACCACCATTCGTTTTTGCTATCATCCACTTTATAGCCATTTACGGTATCTACAAATAGTCCGTATTCTGATTCTGTTCCGGAAATCAAGTTTTCTTGCTCCAATGCACCCCGCAAAAATTCTTCATCTGTAGAAATTTTGAAATCCTTTGTCTCATCATCGGTTACAACACTGACAGTAATTGTCTTTGCACCGGCAACCGGTGCAGGCTTTGTGAGAAAATAAATCCCTGCAACCAATCCAACAACCAAAATAAAAGATATTAATGCGATGAGTATCCTTTTGTTGTTGCTCTTCTTTTGTTCCATAATAAAAACCTCCAAAATAGTTAAAGCGCCCAGCGACACAACCTGTTTTTGGAGATTTTTTGTAATATTTCCTGATAACACAAAAAAATCTGCACATTTCCCAAAACCACGTGGTGAATACTGCATCGGCATATAGCCGGTCTTCTGGCTTCGATTTCAACACACACGCATCGCCTTCCCAGTTTCCCAGTGGCGTAAAATGATGCGCATACTCTTTCGTTACAGCGACGGGCTCGCATAGGCTTTTCACCTATTTCCCAATTTTTCTATATGCCTCATGTTATTTGCACGCTTGCGCGCTTTTTCTCAATTATAGCGGGCTTAAAAATCCTTGTCAATGCACCGATATTGGCTTATATTTGCCTTTTTCGCTTGTGCACCCTGCAAGTTGCGTGGAATGGAATAAATCCTTCCGTTTTTTCGCGATTTTGCACCTGTTTGATGATAGTAAAAAGAGATATTATTTTCTTCTGCCTGCCCTTGTAACGATAATACCCATTCAAAATCACAGACACGCGCATACTTTCCAGATTCTCCGCCTACGGTAATTTGTTCAATTTCTGTTGAAAGATATTTTGAAAGATCAATCTCTTCCAGCAGCGGCTCACAAACAATGCTTTTATGATAAATTGGTGTTTTTAAATATATGGGCAATCTTTTATCTGCTATCTCTTGATTTTCTATAGTGCAAGCAATGGAAATATGTTTATAGCTAGCACCCCAATCTACAGGTAAGGTAGATGGAATACGCTCAGGGCGCTTTGTAATAATTTCAAAGAACAAATCTTGGCGCGCTTTCATCATCTCCCATGCTTCGCCGCGCCATTCATCTGCTTCGGCCAAAAAGAAATCCGAAGTAAAACAAGTATACACTTTGCTGCCGCTTTCTATTTTGTAGCTTCCGTCTTTTTTCTGCTGTAAGGGCAACGCAAAGTCATTTGTTTTATATACTTCTGCTGCGTTCTTTCCAAACGCCGCATCCATACGATATACATAACAGTTTTTGCAACCTGCACTGACTTTCTTGCAGCCATGCCATAAATTCCAACGCGCCATATTTGTTATCATACTCTCCAAGTTTGTTGTTTTATTATAACAAAAAAAGACAGAGGGCAAACCCTCTGTCTTTTTATAAAATCACTTGATTATACAACACCATGTGCCAACATGGTCTTTGCAACCTTTTCAAAGCCTGCAATGTTGGCACCGACCACAAAGTTATCTGTATAGCCATATTCATCAGAAGCCTCTTTGCATTGGCGATAAATGTTAACCATAATTTCTTTCAGCTTCGCATCTACTTCTTCAAACGTCCAAGAAAGGCGCATGCTATTTTGTGTCATCTCTAGGGCAGAAACTGAAACACCACCAGCGTTTGCCGCTTTGCCCGGCCCAAAGAGTACGCCATTATTTATGAATACTTTTGTGCCTTCCAGCGTCGTGGGCATGTTTGCCCCTTCTGCTACGGCGTAGCAACCATTTGCAACAAGTGCCTTTGCTGCAGTTTCATCTAGCTCGTTTTGCGTCGCACAAGGCAATGCAATGTCGCAAGGAACGGTCCAGATGCCCGCGCAACCTTCATGATACTCTGCAGAAGGAACTGCATCCACATATTCCTTTATTCTGCCGCGACGCACCTCTTTGATCTCTTTTACCACATCCAACTGAATACCGTCTTTGTCATATACATAACCATTGGAGTCAGACATTGCAACAACTTTTGCGCCCAACTCTTGTGCTTTTGCTACTGCATATGTGGCAACGTTTCCGGAGCCTGATACAACAACGGTTGCATCTTGAAAAGATTTCCCTTTCGCGCGAATCATTTCATCTGTGAAATACACAAGTCCAAAACCTGTTGCTTCTGTTCGCCCAAGAGAGCCACCATATGTTAATCCTTTGCCTGTCAATACGCCATGAAATTTGTCCGTAAGGCGTTTATATTGCCCATACATGAAACCAATTTCTCTGGCACCCACGCCAATATCCCCTGCAGGTACATCAATATCAGCATCTACATATTTATATAATTCTGTCATAAAGCTTTGGCAAAAACGCATGACTTCCAAATCGCTCTTCCCTTTGGGATCAAAATCTGCGCCACCTTTTGCACCACCAATGGGAAGGCCGGAAAGTGAATTTTTGAATGTTTGCTCAAACCCCAAAAATTTAATAATGCTTAAGTTTACAGATGGATGCAATCTAATACCGCCTTTATACGGACCAACTGCATTGTTGAATTGTACGCGCATCCCCCTATTTACTTGAACGTTCCCTGCATCATCCGTCCATGCCACGCGGAATAAAATTTGACGATCCGGCTCCACCATACGCTCCAAAATTGCCGCCTTCTCATATTCCGGCTTCTTTTCAAATACAGGCGCCAGAGAATCCAAAACTTCTTTTAGTGCTTGTAAAAATTCTGGCTGGTCCTGATTTTTGGCTTTTACCGATTCAAAAACCCGTTCTACATAGCTCATGTCTACTTCCTCCTAAATAATATAAATTGCAATCAACAAGAAACTCTTGTTATATTCGAAACAAGATAAATATAACAAAAAAAATGAAGCGACGCAATAGTAAAATTTCATTTTTTAGGGTTTTCGAAGAAAATAATTCGGTTTTTTTAAGGTTTTTGCAATTTTATTTGCAAATTATGCAATTCTCTCTTGCATATCTCTTGCAAATGCATAAATTGCTTGGCTTATGTTATACTATTTCTTATAAAGGAGGCGTTTCTGTTATGAAAAAGGTAACTTCTGTTGCAGAAATTTATGCACTCGATGCCGCGCTCATCAAAAGCAAAAAAATCCCTTCACTTCTTTTGATGGAACAAGCAGCGCAGGCGCTTGCAAATAAGGTAATGGCCTTGTTTTCGCCGCCCTCTCATGTGTTGTGCATTGGTGGCTCCGGCAATAATGCGGGGGATGTGTTCGCCGCAGCGCGTATTTTAAGAATGCATGGCTATAAAGTGAGTGTTGCAATAACAAGCCTCGCGCAACCAAAAGATGCTGCCGCCAACCTTGCTTACTTTTTGCAACGTAATGAAGTCATTTCATTGCAAAATGAAGCGGATGTTACTGCTCTTTTTGCTAGTTCCTACGATGTTATTTTAGATGGATTGTTTGGCGTTGGCTTAAACCGTGCTGTTACAGGTTTGTATGCTTCAATTATTACTAGCATCAATGCTCATCCGGCGTTTGTCGTTTCTGCTGATGTTCCTTCTGGCGTTTTTGCAGATACAGGCGCTGCGCCGCTTGCTGTAAAAGCAGATGAAACGGTTACATTTTCTTATGCAAAACCGGGGCATTTTCTTTTTCCCGGAAGAGACCATACGGGCAAGCTTAATGTTTCTCCCATTGCGCCGACGCAAGATAGCGAGATTGCTACAGATATGTATTACGTTGATGAGTTCTCAATGCCCAAACGACAAATCAATACCCACAAAGGTACTTATGGGGCGCTCGCAATAATTGCCGGCGCCAAAGGCATGAGCGGCGCAGCACTTTTTACTTGTGATGCGGCTGTCCATAGCGGCGCAGGGATTACCAAATTATACGCCGCTTCTTATGTTTGTGATATTGTACAACAAAAGCTTCCTGCTGTTCTTGCGAAAGATGTTTCGAAATATGATACATATATTACAATCGCCGAAGATAAGATGCCTTCTTTGATAGAAGAAATAAACGTTGCAAATGCTTTTGTATTGGGGCCGGGATTAGGCACTAACGAAGAAAGCATTGGTTTTGTAAAAGCGTTGGCCGCTTTAAACATGCCTAAAATCATTGATGCCGATGGGCTTAATTTCTTGGCAATGGCAGACGTGTATGCTTTTGGCAAAAATACAATCCTCACGCCACACCCCAAAGAATTTGCCCGTTTATCAGGACGATCCGTCGCAGAGATATTGGAAAATCCTTTGCAACATGCACGTGCATTCGCGAAGAAACATCATATTGTTTTGCTTCTAAAAGGCAGCACCACCATTGTCACAGATGGCGTAGAAGTATATTTCATTACAGCGGGTACCCCCGCCATGGCAAAAGGCGGTTCGGGGGATGTTTTATCCGGTGTCATTGGTGGTTTGCTCGCCCAAGGCTTCGATCCGCTTGTTGCTGCCTATGCAGGCGCATATCTCGCTGGATCTGCAGCTGAAATTGCTGCAACAAAAACCGGCGAATATGCTTTTACACCCGGCGATACGATTGCGCATTTAAAAAATGTAATGCGATAAACTTTATACTTTACAAAGAAAAGGAGAATAGAATATGCCCTTTTGTAAATTAGATGATGTAAATATTTTTTATGAAGACATTGGTTATGGTGAACCCATTTTGTTTTTACATAGCCATTATAACCGAGGTATTTTAGCATTTTCTTGCCAGATGCAAGCATTTCATGGAAAATATCGCTGTATCCTGCCGGACTTTCGTGGACACGGAAGAACGACAAGCGACAACCCTCATTGGGGTATTCCTATGAATGTAGTTGATATGATTCAGTTTCTGGATGCACTGAATATCGAAAAAGTGCATTTAATTGGTTATGGCGGTGGTTCTGTAACTGGGTTTCACCTCGCATTACGGCATCCAAAAAGAGTTGCATCTCTTGTTAGTATCGGCTATAGCGGGCTTCCTTATAAAGTATTGAATGCGGAAGAATGGCTTGCCGAAGGCATGCTTAAAAACAAAAACTATGACACCATTAACTTAATTAACAATAAACATTATGATGCACATAAGGGTGACTGGAAAGGGTTTCTAGAAAAAAACCTATGAGGATGACAATGCGCACAATGATCTTGGTGAAGAAAATCTAAAAAGCATCAATACTCCTATTTTGTTGATAGCAGGAGAACATGATCCTTTTTCAACATTAGAACAGCATAAGAAGATGAAATCATTACTACCTCATATAGAAGTTCTTGTTTGTGAAGGCGGAGATCATCGCCCACATATGGTTGGACAGCATACAGTTCTTGTCAACAAAGCAATTTTATCATTTTTAGAAAGGCATGCCTTTCAAGAAAAGTATGCTGGTATTTTGCCAATGGAATAACATCCCAATCAAAAAAGCGCCCACATATCTGTGAGCGCTTTTTAATGTCATTATGATTTTATGATTCTACACGAATTAAATTTCCAATTTCTCCAACCTCATGCAGCTGAGAAATTTGATCCAGCGCTTTTTGCACATCATTTTCTCTGGCTTCATGTGTTAAGAAAATAACAGCTGCGTATTCTCCCTGTCTTTGAGGTTCTTTTTGAATGACAGAGCTGATGCTAATGCCGTTATCCCCCATTGCTTTGGCAACTTTCGCAAGTGTGCCCGGAACATCAAGCAAGTGTAAGCGAATGTAATAAGAAGAAACCCAATCTTTTTCAAAATGTAAAATAGGAGAAACTTTATCTTCTATGTTTTCAAACATGACGTATGTATCTTCTGCCTTTAACCCGGCATGGATGATGTCTGAAACAACCGCACTCGCCGTTGGTAGATCCCCTGCACCACGCCCATACAGCATAACTTCTCCAACTGCACTACCGTTTAGGAGCACTGCATTAAAAGAATCTCGAACAGACGCCAGCGGATGATTTCTTGGCACCAGCGTCGGATGCACGCGTAGTTCCACATCGTTTCCTGTGCGTTTTCCAATGGCAAGCAATTTAATCACATAGCCAAATTCTCTGGCGTATTGAATATCATCTTTTGTAATGTTTCGAATCCCTTCCCGGTAAATGTTTTCCACCGGCAAACGAGAATGAAAGACGAGCGAAGAAAGAATGGATAGCTTATACATGGAATCAAATCCATCTACGTCTGCTGTTGGATCTGCCTCTGCATAGCCCAAATCCTGCGCATCTTTTAATACTTCTCCGTAGTCTTCGCCTTCTTCTGTCATACGCGTTAGAATATAATTTGTTGTCCCATTGATGATAGCAAAAATAGAAGAAAACGTATTGGCTTGCAACGATTCTTTTACCGTGCGCAACAGCGGAATTCCGCCGCCTACGCTGGCTTCAAAATAAAATTTTGCATTGTTGGCGTTTGCAGCCGCTTCCAACTCCGGCCAATGAAGTGAAATCATCTGCTTGTTGGCAGAAACCACTGATTTCCCACCAGCGAACGCTTGTAAAATAAACGTTTTCGCAGGTTCAATGCCGCCCATTAGTTCCACAACCACATCAATTTCTGCATCATTTGCAATTTCATCCATAGAAGCAGCTTTTAGTGATTCGGGAATTTCAATGGCATAATCCAGCGCCAAAACCTTTTTGACATTGATATGCAACCCTGTTTTATGCGCAATGTATTCGCCCTCTGTTTCCAGAACACGATACACCCCCGACCCAACAGTTCCCATGCCCAGTATGGCAATGTTAATTGTTTTCATCATTCTTTTCCCCACTCATTATGCAGCGTTTGCATTTTTTTCATAAATTATTTGTAAGCCCTGTAACGTTAACAGGCTATCAATTACGTCAATGGTTTCTGTTTCCGAAGCGATAATATCCGCAAGTCCGCCTGTTGCAATTACCTTTGCTTCTTCGCTTAATTCTTGCTTCATTTTCCGCAAAATATAATCCACTTGCCCCACATATCCGTAAATGATACCGGATTGCATGCAACCAATTGTGTTTTTGTTAATAACGGATTTGGGCTTAACCAAATCAATTTTTGGCAACTTTGCTGTGTTGGTGGTCAATGCTTCGGAAGAAAGCTTAATACCTGCGCATATCGCGCCGCCCACAAACTCACCTTTTTCGGAAATGGCACCAAAAGAAGTTGCCGTCCCAAAATCCACCGTAATACATGGGCCTCCGTATTTTTCATATGCCGCCACAGCATTTACGATACGATCAGAGCCCAGCTCCTTTGGGTTATCATATAAAATATTAATACCTGTTTTAATACCCGGCTCAACAAAAAACGGCTTTTGCTCAAAATAGATACGACACATATGCTCAAACGTATAGTTGACAGAAGGAATAACGGATGAAATCATAACTGCTTCTACTTCTTCTTTTCGTAAGCCTAAATAGCGGAAAAAAGAGGTGATTTTAATGCCAAGCTCATCAGATGTTTTATCTGTTGCAGTGGCAATGCGCCAAGAATTAAGGAGCTTTTTCCCCTGAAAAAGCCCACATTTTGTATTCGTATTTCCAATATCAATGACAAGTAGCATAATATAAGCAATCCTTTAATGCATTAATCTTTTGCGTGTTCTACTGTAACTTCTTTGTTTACAATTTTCCCTACCGCTGTGGCAATCGGTGTACACAGGAGCACTGCCGCGACTGCTTCCAGCGAACCATTTAACGCGCCCACGCCTGTAATTACACCCAGTAATGCGCCGCTATCTAGCCCAGTCAGCGTATAGAACAATAGCATAAGCCCTAAGTAGCAAACTGTATTGGTTAACGTCCCCGCTGCTGCGGCAATTGCAATGCCTACGGTTTTCTTTTTGAATGCCTTATAAACGAAATGTGTTACCACAGGAACCATAAGGCGCGCCCCTACAGACATGATAATCACCAGCACGGGTGATTCTGCCATCAGCGGACCAACCAGTGAAGAAGTAGCCGTAAACGCTTTCCAGACACTCACCAGCCCAAACGCCAACCCTAGAACCATGCCATCTCCCAGCCCGCATACAATCGTACCGATGATAACCGGAATGTGCATTGTCGTCACGTTCGCCGGGGGAATTGGAATAATCCCAATGTTTGTGAGCCCTAAAACCAGTGCTACAGCAAGCAACATTGCAAGCGTAACAAATCTTACAAGATTCATTTTTTTCATATATACCTCCGTTCAGGTTCCTTTGTTTGCCTCATCGCTTATATTTACTTTTTCTCATCTTCCATCTGGATAAACGTAAAAAGCATTTTGAATAAGGTTTTTTTCTTAAGAATACCCGACTATATAACTACGTTATTATACTTGATTTTATTTGGAGATGCAATAACTTCCCTGAAAATCAAAAAAGCATGAAAATTGCAACTTTAATTGCCCACCATTAATTACCAGTTATGTTTGTATTGTTCCCTTACTCTACCCAAAGGTGAGCGTAAAAAAATTAACTTTTCTCTATGCCGCCGCCATCATTTCATTTGCTGTCTTATAGCCATGAATTTTTCGGGGATAATTATTAACCCAGTCCTCTATTCGTTGTAATTCTTTAGCAGTCAGTTTCCCAATATCCGTACCCTTTGGAACAAACCGCCTGAGTATCCGATTGCCATTCTCGTTGCTTCCGCGCTCCCAGCTGCTGTATGGGTGGGCATAATAGACTTCACCACATCCGGCAGCCTTCTTGATTGCTTCGCTGTCTAGAAACTCACTGCCGTTGTCTGCTGTAATGGTCCTAATTACTGCAGAGAAATCACCTCCTACTCGCCGCCGCGCTCGTTTGATTGCCGCAATTACTTCTTTTTGTGTCTTATTCTTCACGAGCACATAAAGTGATTTTCTTGCCTTGCGCTCCACAAGCGTCAGTATGACTGGTTTCGTGCCCTGTTTACCAACAACCAAGTCGATCTCCCAGTGACCTGGTTCGCTCCGATCATCAGCCCCTTTGGGACGTTCTGTTATACTTTTACCGTTTCTGTTGTTTAGGGCAACAGTTCTTATTTTCTTGTAATCTCGCTTTTTAGCGCCATCCTTTTTGACCCACAGATCCTTATTTGTAACTTCACGAAAGATGCCCTTGTCGATATAGTTGTAGACCGTCTTGGTGCAGATTGTTGTCTTGTATGCCCAGCCTTTTGCTTTGAGCCTACCGATTATTACATCCGGTGACCATTTCTCGTTTTTAATTTTACTTTCGATGTGATCTGCTAGCTTCTGGTCGTTCCCTATTTTTAGCCCTCTGCCTTTATTCGCTGCCCGCTCTTCGTGCACCGTTTGCGCCCTGTCTGCCTTATACACTAGTTCTACGATATACAGAGGTGCATATTTGTTGTTGGTGGGATTTATCCGCTTTTGTTCAACTAGGCCGGACTTCAGCTCTCGCTCAATAGTCCGTCTGTCTCGCTTGGGGCTTAGTGCATTTCCTATTTGTAAGGGAGTCAGTCCTTGTTCATACAGTGCCTCAATTTTATAGCGTTCTTTTTCAGAAATCTGTTTCCATTTTCGCTTGCCCATGTTATGCTTTTCTAGATCCATTCTGGTTCCCTCCAGTCGCTTTTGTTCATCAATTTAAGCATAACTGGTTTGACCGCAGAATGGGTCATTTTTTATTTGTTTGGGCAATTCATTTTACAACTTGCTGAAATCAAAAAAGCATGCAATGCATGCTTTCCTACTATTGTTCAATCTGCGCCAGCTCTACTTCCACGCCTTTGTTGCGCAGTTGCTCTACAAGCTCCATATCCGCGTTTTCATCTGTGATAAGCAAATCTACCTCACCCACATCTGCAAACTTCATAAACGCTGATTTCCCTAGCTTCGCATGATCGCATAAAATGATGACTTGCTCCGCACATTCCACATATTTTGATTTTAATTGGGCAATGTTAGGATCTGTATTGGTTGCACCTTTTTCCGGCGTAAACCCTTCTGCAGAAATAAATGCCTTATCTACTGTAATGCCTTCCATTGCTTGCAGCGCCACTTGCCCAAAAAGACTGTTGAATTTAGAGCGCAAAAAACCACCGGTTACCAAGATGTTGGCGCTGGAATGTGCGTTCATATAATATGCAACTTCTAAATCACTTGTTACGATTGTAATATTAGGTACTTCTGCAATATACATGGCAAGCTCAATGGTGGTCGTTCCAACATCAATGATGATTTTATCTCCTTCACGCACCATCTCTGCCGCCAATTTCCCAATGGCCTGCTTTTCCGCTTTTCGCTCTACCAAACGGTCTTGATATGGCATGTCGAAAGTAACTTTTTTGTTGCTCATTGCGCCGCCATGGGTGCGCTTTAACAAGCCTGCAAACTCCAATTCTCGTAAATCATTTCGTATTGTCGCAGGTGAAACACTAAATGCTTGGCATAAATCTGCTACAGTTGTTTTTACCTGTTCATTTACCAAGTCAACAATTAATTGCTTTCTCTCTTCTGCGAAAATATTTTCTTCATGTTTGCTCAATGTAAGGCCTCCATTAAATCAGTTTTACACCAAGCCCCTCTAATTCTCTTAATGTTTCTAAATGTGTCTCTTCGTTAATATATCCAAGCGCATCTTTTAATACAGATACCTGAAATCCATTTTTCACAAGATCCAGTACTGTATTTTTCACGCAATATTCCGTTGCAATCCCACTTACCACCACGTTGCGTGTTATGTTATATTTCAAAGGTCCAAACACATCGTTTGTTGCATTGAATCCCGAATACTCTTCTTTTCCAGCATCCATGCCTTTGTTAAAAACATTATACCTAATAATCGGTGTATTCACTGTTTTTTGCGTTGCATAAAAATTTGCCGGAAATTGCACTTCCTCTGTCTCTTGCATGGCATGCTGCGGCCATTCCCCACCTTGTTCTGTAAACGAAATATGATTTAAAGGATGATAGTCTCTTACGTACAAAACACGCATCTTAGGGTTTTCATCTATGAAGCATGCTGCCTGTTCTACAGCTGCTTGCGCATTTTCGCACGCCATTGCGCCATCAATAAACGTATGAATCATATCCACAACAATATGGCTTGTCTCTTCTTCTTTTCCTTGCCACCACGGCGTAAATGGGGATGCAATTTGATTTCTTTTATGCTCCGATTTTTCAAACAACGAAGAAATGCGCATCATTTTTTCCCGTTCAAGAGGAATTCCTTTTAGATAATCCGCAATTTCTGCATAGGTAAGCCCAAGTTCTGCTTCATCATTTTCAGAAATCCCCAGCCCGGCAGCAGGCTTTTTCTCCAGAACTGCCTTTGGCGCATGATACCGCTTTGCAATTTCATAAATATCCGGTTTTAGCAGCCCATCCATAGGATTAAAATCCGCGCCCCCATCTCCATACTTCGTATAATAGCCAACTACATTTTCTGTGGCATGATCTGTTCCAATGACCAAGCGGCGTTTTGATAAGGCATATTGATGTACCATACGCAGCCTTGCCTGCGTATTCCCTTTTGCATATACGTCAAAATCCTCTGCAAACATGGAGTTTTCTAAAACTTCTTCTACGCCTGCAAAAGAAGGTGTAATGGGCATAATTTCGTGTGTAATGTTGTCAAATTGTGCCGTAAGTGCATCCGCACATTCTATGGCATCTGAAATATCTTTTTGATCTCCACAAGGCAAAAGCAGCAAATGTAGCGTCGCGTTAAACAAAAGCCCCGCATCTGCAACAAGCGCCGCGCAAACATAACTATCAACACCACCGGACAGCCCCAATACAAAGCCTTTTACGCCATACTTATTGCCATATGCTTCAATTGCGCGCTTAATGCGATCAATTGTTTTTACAATATAGATTTCTTCTGTTTCGTTATCTCGCGTAAAATCAAGGTTTATTCTGTTTAAAATTTCTCTTTGCCGCATTCTCATAGAACCGACTCCTTTAACAAATCGCTAGCATTTATTATTATACCGTCTTTTAAGGGAAAATCAAATGCCGATACATGAAAGTTTACAGAAAAAAAGAGCAAATATTTGCTCTTTTACTTTTTAAATAAACCACGTTTTTTTCCTTTTGGAATATTTGCTGTATCCAAATCTTCTAGTTCTAAAATAAGCTCCTTTTCCTTGTCAGATAATTTGCGCGGGACAACCACATTCACGGTTACAAACAAATCACCTTTACGCTCTTGCCGCAAATACGGAACCCCTTGGTTCTTTAGGCGAAAAACCGTTCCTGTCTGCGTCCCCGGGTTCATCTTATATTTTACGCTTCCTTCCAGCGTCGGAACTTCAAGCTCGTAACCAAGCGCTGCCTGTCCGTAACTAATATCAAAATCCATATAGAGATTTACGCCTTCCCGCTTAAAGATTTTATGCGGTTTCACGCGTACATGTACACGCAAATCACCTGCCGGCGCACCCTCTTCGCCTACATTTCCTTGCCCGGCTAAGGTCATAATCTGCCCATTGTCAATTCCGGCAGGAATGTGAATTTTGATTTTTTTCTTTTTGGAAACTCTACCCGTCCCGCGGCAATCCTCGCAGGGATCTTCAATGATTTGCCCTGTTCCGCGACATTCGGGGCAGGTTGTAACGTTCATAATATTGCCTAACATGGTCTGCTGTTGCTGGCGAATTTGCCCGGAGCCGTTACAAGTAGGGCAAGTTCTTTTGCTTGTGCCCGGTTTTGCCCCTGTCCCTTCGCAAGTATCGCAAGCTTCCACCAGTGTTACATTTATATCTTTGTCTACACCAAAAGCCGCTTCTTCAAAGGTAATGGTAATGCTTACTTCCGCATCGGTACCGCGCATTGGGCCGCGCCGGCCTCTTGTCGCGCCCCCAAAAAAGCTTTCAAAAATATCGCCAAACCCACCAAAGCCTCCGAATCCATCAAATCCACTGAATCCACCGCCTGCGCCGCCGGTTCCATCAAATGCTGCAGCGCCAAAGCGATCATATTGCTCTCGCTTTTCTGCATCACTTAATATTTGATACGCTTCGTTCACTTCTTTGAATTTTTGCGCTGCATCCTCATCCCCTTGGTTTAAATCGGGATGATACTGTTTTGCCAGCTTACGATAAGCGCTTTTTATTTCTGCATCACTCGCCGATTCAGAAACGCCAAGTGTTTCATAATAGTCTTTATTTGCCAAACTGGATTCCACCTTACTTTTTTTCTCTTTGCCGCAGGAAAGGAAGGTGTATTAAACACCTTCCTTTATTTTTGCAAACAACCTTTTATAGTATACCGAATTTATTTATCTTCATCAACCACTTCATAATCTGCATCTACCACATTATCATCTTGCGGTGCTTCCGCGCCCGCTTCTGCTCCTGCAGCATTCGCTTCATTATAAATTTTGCCAAAGATTTCATAAGAAGAAGTTGTAAGCGCTTCCGTTGCCGTCTTAATTGCTTCACTGTCTTCGCCTGCCAGTGCTGTTTTTAGGGCTTCTGTCTTTTCTTCCAGCATCTTTTTATCTTCTTCGCTGATCTTATCTTCCATCTCTTTTACTGTTTTTTCTGTTTGATAAACAAGAGAATCGGCGTTGTTGCGAATTTCAATTTCTTCTTTACGCTTTTTATCCTCTTCAGCAAACTGCTCTGCTTCTTTTACTGCCTTATCAATGTCGTCATCTGAGAGATTTGTAGAAGCAGTGATTGTGATATTTTGCTCGTTGCC
Source organism: Christensenellaceae bacterium (assembly GCA_050952565.1). Classification (GTDB taxonomy): domain Bacteria; phylum Bacillota; class Clostridia; order Christensenellales; family Christensenellaceae; genus QANA01. Next base: position 144,332 of record JBMNLE010000002.1, on the reverse strand, counting down.
TGTTCCTAGATCTTTCGCAGATACATGTACAATCCCGTTGGCATCAATGTCAAACGTAACTTCGATTTGCGGAACACCGCGTGGCGCTGCCGGAATGCCTGTCAGCGTGAAGCGCCCCAATGTTTTATTATATTGCGCCATTTCTCTCTCGCCTTGCAAAACGTGAATTTCTACGCTGGTTTGCCCGTCAGCAGCCGTTGAGAATACTTGGCTCTTTTTGGCAGGAATTGTTGTATTCCGCTCAATAAGTTTTGTGCAAACACCGCCCAGCGTCTCAATCCCCAGTGAAAGCGGCGTAACATCTAGGAGCAATACATCTTTTACATCCCCGCTCAATACACCACCTTGAATTGCTGCGCCCAGCGCAACACATTCATCCGGGTTAATTCCTTTATATGGGTCCGCGCCGGTAATGCTTTTTACCATATCTTGTACAGCAGGAATTCTGGTAGAACCACCCACAAGAATAATTTTATCAAGGTCTTTTGCTGCAACACCTGCATCAGAAATTGCATTTTTCACAGGTACTTCGGTTGCTTTTACAAGGTCTTCAGTTAACTGATCAAATTGAGCGCGCGTCAAAGTCATGTCAAGATGCTTTGGTCCTGCTGCATCCATAGTGATAAAAGGCAAGTTGATATTTGTCTGCATAACCCCTGAAAGATCAATCTTCGCCTTCTCTGCCGCTTCTTTTAAGCGCTGCATGGCCGCTTCATCTTTTGATAGGTCAATCCCATCTGATTTTTTGTATTCGCTTACAATCCAGTCGATAATGCGTTCATCAAAATCATCGCCACCAAGACGATTGTTTCCGTTGGTCGCCAATACTTCGATGACGCCATCGCCAACTTCCAATACGGATACATCAAACGTTCCGCCTCCCAAATCATAGACCAAAATCTTTTGGTTGAGATCTTTATCTAACCCGTAAGAAAGCGCTGCTGCTGTTGGCTCGTTGATAATACGCAAAACTTCAAGGCCTGCAATTTTCCCTGCATCTTTTGTTGCTTGGCGTTGCGCATCCGAGAAGTAAGCAGGTACAGTAATAACTGCTTGCGTTACAGGCTCGCCTAAATAACTTTCAGCATCTGCTTTTAATTTTCCAAGAATCATTGCAGAAATCTCTTGCGGTGAATAGTCTTTGCCGTCAATTTTTACTTTAAAGTTTGTTCCCATCTCTCTTTTAATAGAAGAAATGGTTCTCTCATGGTTTGTAACAGCTTGTCTTTTGGCGATTTGCCCGACCAGTCGTTCTCCATTTTTTGAAAACGCCACAACAGAAGCTGTTGTTCTTGCGCCCTCTGCGTTGGGGATGACGACTGCTTCGCCGCCTTCCATAACAGCCATACAGCTGTTTGTTGTTCCTAAGTCAATTCCGATTACTTTACTCAATCTTCTTTCCTCCTATGGTCAAAAAAATATTATTCTATTACAGTCACCATACTATGGCGTACTACTTTTCCTTCTGCTTGATATCCTTTTTGCAAAACATCTTTGATTTCACCGCTTTTTTCGCCGTTTTCTGCAGGCACTTGCCTGATAGCGTTATGTAGGTTTGGATCAAACGATGCATTTTCCGCAGGAATCTCTTCAATGCCTATGGTTTCTAAAATGCCTTTTAGCTGCTTTTCTACCAGCAAAATCCCTTCCTTCAAAGGTGAATTTTCTTCTGCCGCTTGTAATGCGCGCTCAATGTTATCAATAACCGGCAGAAATTTTGCCGCTGTATCTAATTTTGCATCTTCATATGCCGCGCTTACTGCAGCGGCATTTCTCTTCTTATAATTTTCAAAATTTGCGCGTTCGCGCTGAAGCGCTTCTAAATAATCTGCTTTTTCTTGCTCTAGTGCCGCTACTTTTTCTTCTACCTTCTCTTTTGCCTTGCTCTTTTTTTTGCTTTTTTTCTTTGCAGATTCCTCTATGATTTCATCTGCTTGCAGCACTTCTTCTTCCATGTTTTCTTCTTGTGCTTTGCTTAAATCCTGCTTTGCCATCCTAAAACTCCTTTACTTACTCTTCTTTGTCTGTATATCCTAAAAAAATTTCATTCAAACTTGTCCCTACAAATTGTAATACTGAAAGAATTCTGGCGTAATTCATGCGCGTTGGGCCGATGACACCAAACGATCCTTTTTGCCCATCCCCCAGTCTATATGTTGCCGTTACAATGCTCATATCATGCAGTTCTTCAATTTCATTTTCTTTGCCGATACGAATGGTAAATTCCATGCTCGATGCTTGTGATAGCATCTGATAGAGCGCATCTTTTGTTTCCAGTAATGATAAAAAACTTCTTGCCTTTTCAACATCTCGATATTCGGGATAATTGAATATATTCTGCGCACCATCCAGTACAATCTCTTTTTCTGCTTTGGGCTGCATATTACTCAACGCCACATCAAGCAAACTCTCTAAAAACGAACTATGCGCTTTCATTTGATGAAAGACTGCAGTTCTAATGGCCGTTACCGCGCCGGACAAATTTTGATTTTGTACCAACTCTGTTAACATATTAGAGAGCATTTCAAGATATGCGTCTTCAATTTCTTCTGTCGTCGGTATCAAAATATCTTTTACAGTACCATTCACAAAAACCAATACTACAAGTATTTTCGTTTTGGAAATACTCACCAATTGAATTCGCTTTAGCGCCGCTTCGCTTTGCTGCGGAATCAGTACAATGGAAGTTAATTTTGTAAGTTCTGATAGAATTTTTGCTGTGGCGTCAATTACATTTTCCATTTGTGCAAACCGCATTTGCATATAATTTTGTATAAATTGAATCTCTTCTTCGTTCAATGAAGAGACCTGCGTCAATGTATCCACGTAAAGGCGATATGCCTTTTCTGAAGGCATACGACCTGCAGAAGTATGCGGCTGCTCTAGATAGCCTTCTTCTTCAAGATCTGCCATTTCGTTTCGCACTGTTGCAGAACTGTATCCAATGTCTTCCCGCTTTGCAATTGTTCTTGAACCAACAGGCATACCTGTTAAAATGTATTCATCTACAATTGCTTTTAGTATCTGTAATTGCCTGTTTGAAATGCCCAAACAATCATCTCCCATCAATATTGCTAGCACTCTCTCTTGTCGAGTGCTAACAATATAAAAATAACACTATTTTCCTGTTACGTCAATACTACAATTGTTACAAATTGATTAACAAGAAATGTGTTATTTTTTATCTTTCTAGCTCATCTAGTATGGCAAAGACGATGGCGTTTTGAATATCCATACCCATGTCTGTTAAGTAAAAACCCTGTGCTGTCCGCGTGATTAATTTCTCTTCCTGTAATTTCAAAAGCAAAGGTTCTGCTTTTTTAATCTCCGGGATTTCTTGCAGCAAAAGCCCTTCTTTTAGGCGTGTTTTTAGCAAAACTGCCTCTGTGGTTTTATTTGGGTGTATTTCTAAAATTTCTCGTACACCTGTCGATTCTTTTAAATATACATCTAAGTCGTTTTTGTTTTGGTAGCGTATGTCCTGATAAAAAGAATGCGCGCCAATGCCCAGCCCAATGTATTCTTCCCCGCGCCAATATTTCAAATTATGCTTGCTTTCTTTCCCCGGTTTTGCAAAATTTGAAATTTCATAGCGCGCAAAGCCATACTTTTCTAGTGTCTCTTTTATTTGATGGAACATGCCTCGATCGGTTTCTTCGTCCGGCTGCTGTACACCATACAGCGGTACTTCCTCCTCCAGCTTTAACGCATATGCAGATACGTGCGCCAAGCCTAACTGCCCAATTGCTTTTGCCGTCTCTTCTACTTCAACAATCGTTTGCTTTGGTAAGCTATAGAGAATATCTGCGCTGATGTTTGTAAAACCTGCTTCTTTTGCAACCTTTACGGCTGTAAGAAAGTCTTCATAAGTATGTGTCCTGCCGATTTCACGCAGCAAATGCGGTTGTATGGCTTGTAACCCAAAGCTTAAGCGATTGATGCCGGCGCGTTTGTATTCCGCTGCCTTTTGAGCGGTAAAGCTATTAGGGTTTGCTTCTATTGTAATTTCTACATTTTCCGTAATGCAAAATACTTTTTGCATATCTCCTAATAATTTTTCTATTTGCTCCTTCGGCAAATAAGAGGGCGTTCCTCCGCCAATGAAAATGCTGTCAATTTCTTCTCCCATGTATTGTTGTGCTTCTTTGTTTAATGCACACAAATAAGCGACCATTGTCTCTTCCCTATTTTCAAAAGAGACAAAGTCGCAATAATAACATTTTTTGCTGCAATATGGAATATGAATGTATAGACCCACTTTTTCATGACCCACACAACTGCTCATAAGTTTTTGATTTATCTGCATTTCATTTTCCAAACCAATCCTACTTACTTATAACATAATATCTGCCGCTCAAATATCTATTGATTTATATATTTTACTGAAGATATTCCTTGATATCCTCATATAGCTGGATAGTGCGTTTTTTTGCACCTAATGTATTACAATGCGCAATTGTATCTCCCATATATTCTCTAGAGAATATGTAATCTAAACTACTAGACACCAACGGTGCATCAAGTTGCTCTTGTAGAGCTTCATTGCTTGCTATAATTTCTTCTTTTGAAGATAATATTGCTTCATCAATATAGGGGGATACTGTAACAAGAACCTGAATATTTTTGTTTTTACAATAAGCAATAAAGTCATTATAGATCAGGACTACTTCTTCAGGTACAAATTCACTCCATGAGGCTTCACCATAAAAGGATCGGTCATAATTTTCAGGAATAGTAGTTCCTCGTTCTTTAATCATATTCCCTTTTTCGTCAAAAGCATTTGCACAATATAGACCCTGATACTTTATTTTTTCTATATTTAAAAAATACTTTATTTTTTTCACAGCATAGGTGGGGAATTGTTCCACAAAATCATCTATATCACTTATAGGAATAAATTGATATGGCTCAATATTGTTTTCAAGCCCGGTTAATAATAATTCTGGAGAAACCGTACTCGAACCAGCGTATTCTAAAATAACTATATCACCCTCTAATAAATTGCTTTTTGCCATATTCATAAGGTATTCCATACCTATTCCACCATGTATACCAATCATTTGGCACGGTATCCCCGTCAGCTCAGACATCAAATCTTGGTCAAATCCAAAAGCCAATGAGGAGTGCCCCAACACAACAATTTTATTTCCAGACATGTTTTTATACGCATTATATTGTCGAACGAGTACACTCTGATAACTACTTTCATGTTGTCTAGGGATAGCAAATGTAATAATCGAAAATGCAAAAACAGCCGATAGGCTAATGCAAAGCAAAAATCTCAATACAAACTGAGTTAAAGTTTTCTTTTTCATTATATCCTCCTAGAATTGAAAATAAATAAACTGGCTAGCATCGCCAACTACGTTCCATGCTCCAAAAAGGTATATTGCTACTACTAAAAGAACGTATAACAAATAGCGAACATAAACCGGACACTTACTGATTCTTTCTCGTAAACTCATTTTTTCTTGCAATAAAGAAACCCCTAAAAGTAAAATAAGGCTACATAAAACAACTAAAACAAAAAACAAATCTTGGGTTTTAATAAAGTTCACGGCTTCTGTAAAGATACGAATATGCGCCAATGAACCACCTATTCGTTTCAAAATCAAAAAGGCATCTGCTGTCGTCGCGGCTCTAAAAAAACAAACCCTACACAAACCAATAAAAAGGTCCTCACTTGACGAAAAAATTGAAATATAATGTTTTCAGTATTCACATGCATTTTCTGCAACTTATTCCGACACCAAACACCTATTGTTTCCCCTACTACAATGTAGAACCAATGTAGAATACCTGAACCAATTACAAATGACATGCTTGCACCATGCCAAAGCCCAATTATCGTCCATAAAATAAACATCGCGATACAGGTTGTGATTTTTTTTGCCAGTCTCTTTTTTATCTTTTTAGAAAATATCTTTGTCAAACTTTGCATGGCATTAGATTTTAGTAATGGATAAAAAAGATAATCTTTAAACCATGTGCCTAGCGTTATATGCCATTTGCGCCAATATTCGGAAATGGAACGTGCAAAAAACGGCCTTTCAAAATTCTCTTTTAACTTAATACCTAACATCTGCGAAAGGCCAATCATCATATCCATATATCCTGAAAAATCTGTATATAGCTGAAAAGCAAATAGGATTGTAGCAATAGCCAAAGCTCCCCCCGATTGACCGGACGCCATTGTATAAGCTTCTGCCACAAAAACACCTAGCCGATCAGCGATTACTACTTTCTTAAACACGCCCCATGCTACACGCTGAATGCCATATACTGCATTTTCATAATTGAAGCGATGCCCTTGCTCCAGTTGAGGCATTAAATCGTTATATCGACTTATCGGCCCTTGCATAACTGTCGGAAAAAAACCAACAAATAGGCCTAATTTTCCTATATTATTCTGGGGTTTTGCAGTTCCCCAATAAACATCAAGAAGGTACCCAAGAGATTGAAATGTATAAAATGAAATACCCAAAGGTAAAGCCAAACTGGGTAAATTCAACGAGAAGTTTATTCCTAATAGATTTGTAAGATTATAAGCAAAAAAATTATAATATTTAAATACAAATAAAATACCTATATTTAATAATATAATACTAACTAATGTAATTTTTTTCTTTTTCTGAACGAATTTTATTCCAGACTCTTTTCCTGATAAACGATATAAAATCACGCCACCACAATATGTGGTAATAACTGTTATGGCTAAGTAAATGCCATTAGCAACATTTGAAAACAAGTAAAAAAAGACACTAGAGACTAATAACCATATCCAACGAGTTTTTAATGGCAATATATAGTAAACAAAAAAACTATAGCAAAAAAAATTGCGAAAGTTATTGAAATACTCGGCATTCCACGCTCACTCCTCTAGTAATTCTATCATACCAATAGTCGGACTCATAAAAAAAGCGACCCTTTTCCCTCCTAAAGCTGGAGCAACCTCAGCTGGTTGGAATAGGACCATCGTGCTTTTTGACCATTCTTCTATCGTTTTATCAAAATCTTTGCATAAATAACAAATATGATATGGTGCATTTTTACATTTCTTCCCTAATCCGTAAATAGGAGATTTTGAATCTTTTGGACAAACCAACTCAATGCAATAACCATCTTTATTTAAAAAACAAATATCCACCATTCTTGCAGTATCATATATAGTCTTTTTTTCTACAACATACCCTAGCTGTATAAAAGACTCAATTGCCTTATCTATATTTTTTACTAAATAACCAATGTGATGAATCTTCATGAAGTATTCTCCTGAATAAAACCGACTACTTTCCCGATATTTTCCATTAGCAATTTCATTTATCGGCAAACCATGGAAAAGTTTATCATAAAGGTATCGCTATTTCAAGCCATATATTGTTATCTTTACGCAATAAACGTTCTTAATCCAACTTCAAGATTGACATAAAAGCTTCTGACGGGACTTCTACGCTGCCCACTTGGCGCATGCGCTTCTTCCCTTCTTTTTGCTTTTCCAGCAATTTCTTTTTCCGCGAAATATCGCCGCCATAACATTTTGCAAGCACATCTTTGCGCATGGCTTTTACCGTTTCTCTTGCTATGATCTTACCGCCAATGGCTGCTTGAATGGGAACTTCAAACATCTGGCGCGGAATAACATCTTTTAATTTTTCGGCGATGGCGCGTCCTCGTTGATATGCCCGTTCACGATGCACAATCAGCGACAAGGCATCGCAGATTTCACCATTCAGTAAAATATCCAATCTCACCAAATCACTTCTCTCATATCCTTTGATTTCGTAATCCATAGAAGCATAGCCTCGCGTTTTGGATTTTAGCAAATCAAAAAAGTCATAAATAATCTCGTTGAGTGGAATGGTATAGTGAATGGTAACGCGGGTTCCTTCAATGTATTCCATGTTGCCAAATGTACCTCGTTTTTCTTGGCAAATTTCCATAACCGCGCCGATGTATTCATCTGGTGTCATGATAGATACGCTAGCAACCGGCTCTTCCATATATTCTATAATACTGGGGTCTGGCAAATTTGAAGGGTTTTCAACTATGACCATCTCTCCATCTGTTTTTACCACATGATAGCTAACGCTGGGCGCTGTGGTTACAATATCAAGGTCAAACTCTCGTTCAATGCGTTGTTGTATGATTTCCATATGCAGCAAGCCTAAAAAGCCGCAACGGAACCCAAACCCCAACGCAACAGAGGTTTCCGGTTCGTATAGCAAAGATGCATCGTTCAAATGTAGCTTATCCAGTGCATCACGTAAGTCATCATAATTCGCGCCATCCACCGGGTAAATTCCGCAAAAAACCACCGGCGTTACTTTTTTATAACCGGGCAGCGGTTCGCTTGTGGGGTTTTCTGCGTTTGTTACCGTATCTCCAACGCGCGTATCCGCAACCGTTTTGATGCTGGCGGCAAGGTATCCTACTTCACCGGCCTGTAGTTTCTCTGCAGGTTGTAGCAATGGTGTAAAAATACCCAGCTCTGTAATATCGTAACGCTTGTTATTGGACATAAATAAAATAGGATCACTTTCCTGAAAACAACCATCTACCATGCGCACAAAACTGATGGCACCTTTGTAGTTATCATAAAACGAATCAAAAATAAGCGCTTTTGCAAGTGCATCTTCATCGCCTTTTGGCGCTGGCAAATAATCTACAACGGCATCTAAAACTTCTTTGATGCCCACACCTTCTTTTGCGCTGATGCGCGGCGCGTAGCTGCAATCAAGCCCGATGACTTCTTCTACTTCTTTTGCCACCTCGTCTGGGCGCGCAGAAGGTAAATCAATTTTATTGATGACCGGTAAAATTTCAAGGTCATTATCCAGCGCCAAATATACATTTGCCAAGGTCTGCGCTTCCACGCCTTGAGAAGCATCAATGACCAAAATTGCGCCTTCGCAAGCCGCTAGTGCGCGTGAGACTTCATAGGTAAAGTCAACATGCCCTGGTGTATCAATCAAGTTAAAGGTATAGGAAATGCCGTCTTTCTCATGAATCATGCTTACCGCTTGTGATTTGATTGTAATTCCTCGTTCTCGTTCCAGGTCCATGCGATCTAAAATACGATCTTCCATATCCCGCAGGGCGACTGTTTCTGTTTGTTCTATTAAACGATCTGCGAGTGTTGATTTCCCGTGATCGATATGTGCAATGATACAAAAATTACGAATTTTTTCTTGTCTTGTCATCTATTCCTCCGACAATATTGCCTTTCATTTTTCCTCATCAATCGTATATGAAATTTCTGAAAAAATCAATCTATAACGATAAAAGAGAGCAGGCTTACTTCTCGCCGCTCTCTTTATTATAACATATTTTTAGCGCTTTTATTATGCTGTTTCTGCTCTGCCGCAGCATTTTTTATATTTTTTGCCGCTGCCGCAGGGGCATGGATCATTCCGCCCAACCTTTTGTTCGTTTACAATTTGCTTGGAAAGGCGCCATGCTTTGGTGATTTCCTGGCGTTTTTCTTTTTTCAAAACATCTTCCCACTCCGGCAAAGTATAAAGCCATTTTGCTTTTGCATTTAACATATTAAAGTAAAGCTTCTCAAAATCCACTTCCAGCGAAATTTCGCTATCTTCTTTTAATGCTTCTACTTCATAATCTGAAACCAAGCTCTCGTTAATGCCATCCATAAACCCAACAAACACTGCTTCGGGCATCTCAAAGGTTTCTGCCAATTCTTTTACGGTCCCGGCAAAAACTTTATCTTTTTCCGCTAATATCTTTTTATAATTCTCAGTTTCTGCGGCAAAATATTCATTCCAATAAGCAAGCTGTGCTTCTTCTGTGGGCTGCATTTCCGCCATCTGCTGCCATGTTTCGTATAAACTCATAATCTTCCTCTTTTATTGATATATTTCTTCCAGTTTTTCTTTCACTGCTGTCAAATATTCAAATGTATTAACTGCTTTTTTGTTTGGCAAGGTAGATAAAAGCGCCAAATCTTTTGTCATTACGCCTTCTTCAATAACAGAAAGGCAAGCTTTATCTAAGTTATCTGCAAAGTTCATAAGCGCTTTGTTTCCATCTTTTTCGCCGCGTTTTCGAAGCGCGCCTGTCCATGCTACAATTGTCGCCACAGAATTTGTGGAAGTTTCTTTGCCATCCAAATGCTGATAATAATGGCGCGTTACTGTACCATGCGCTGCTTCGTATTCATAATTCCCTTCCGGGGAGACCAATATAGAAGTCATCATCGCAAGGCTACCAAAAGCGGTCGCCACCATATCGCTCATAACATCTCCGTCATAATTCTTTAACGCCCAAATGAAACCGCCTTCTGAGCGGATTACCCGCGCCACGGCATCATCAATGAGTGTATAAAAATATTCAATACCTGCAGCTTCAAACGCTTCTTTGTAATCAGTATCGTATAGTGCTTGGAAAATATCTTTGAATGTATGATCGTATTGTTTGGAAATTGTATCTTTTGTAGAGAACCATAAATCTTGCTTCTGATCCAATGCAAACTGAAAACAGCTATGTGCGAAGCTTGTGATGGAATCTGTTGTATTAAACATTCCCATTGCAATGCCGCCATTCTCGTTGTATTCACAGATGGGGTAACGGGCCTCTTGCCCTTCGGCTGTAATAACAAGTTCTGCTGTTGCTGCGCCGGGAATTTTTGCCTCGATCGCTTTGTAAATATCGCCAAATGCATGCCGCGCAATAGTAATGGGCTTATCCCATGTCTTTACATACGGCTCAATTCCTTTTACCACAATGGGCGCACGAAAAACTGTACCATCCAATACACCGCGAATAGATGCATTTGGGCTCGGGTACATTCTTTTTAAATTATACTCTTCTACACGTTGTGCATTCGCTGTAATTGTTGCGCATTTCACGCCCACACCATATTTTTTAATGGCTTCTGCCGCCTCAAACGTAACAGCGTCTTCGGTTTCATCGCGATACGGCAACCCCAGATCATAATACTCTGTTTTTAAATCCACATAAGGCATGATCAGTTGTTCTTTGATTTCTTTCCACAAGATGCGAGTCATTTCATCGCCATCCATCTCTACCAACGGCACATCCATTCTGATTTTTTCCATACTTGCCTCCAAACTCTATTTGTACCGACATTCATCGGTTTCATACGCTCTTTTTACGCTATCATAGCATAAAGATGCACAATTGAAAATGATTTCTTACGAGAAATAATGTTTTTTAGAATATTTATGAAACATAAAATCATCATAACCAGAAGCATTTTCTTTTTGCGCAGCAACAGAAAGAAAAAAGCAGCATTTCTGCTGCTTTTATAAATAATTGACACATTTCTTTTTTTAGAAGGCGTCTCCGCCGCCCCCGCCGCCTCCGCCACCGCCTATACTAGACCCTCCACCGCCCACTGGGCCTGTAGGGCCAAAAGGTGATGAGCCAGCTTTTGAATCATAATGTTCTGCGCCCAAACTACCTTTTGTAGGTTTAATTGCCTTTAATGATTTATCCATAGCTTCTGCAAACAAACGCGGGCTAATAAATACCTCTTGCGCATTTGCCTTTTCATACCAAACCGGTTGATACCAAGCAGGCAATAAAACATCCATCGTTTCAAACTTGTCTGCAAAAACGCGTTCAATCCCCAGTGCATAAGCATGGGGTAAATTATCATAAAAATAAGTGGTGTCTTCCAGAAGTCTACTGCGCAATTTCTCTTCGCTTACTGTTAACATATCATTTCTGTAAGCAGCGGTATGCAGTGAAACCTTCTTTCCGTATGCTGTATAGCGCAGCATGTGCGTCGCCATGAAAATGCTAAGCAACATCGCTATGTAAATTGTGATATCAATCCATAGTCCATTGTAGTTATCGCCTGCGCGCCCAAAGATATTGATGCCAAAAGAAGCAAACAAAAGAAGATACCCCAGTGCATTTTGCAAAATGATTTGTCCTTTTGAAAGGAAAATTTCTTTTTTTGCGGCATATTCAAATACAATAATGCTGGCAAGATAAAAAGCAATGGTGGGCAGAATGACCAATAACAAACTTCCGCCACGGAAGAGTTGTAACATGAAAACAGGCAAAAGCAAAAGCAAGCGCGAAGCTCGCTTCCGGCGCACGCTGGTTGCTTGATACATTTCGCTTTGCATCTTTTGCTCTATATTGTTTTTTGCATCTTCCGCCACGCGACTAAGCACATTCCCAATCGAGCTAAAGGCGATGGATTCTCTTTTTTCAAAAAGCTTATCAAACAAAAGCCTTTCATAATCATCGACCACACCAGTAATGGCTGTAACTTTGTAAATCCGGTGTATTTTATAATCAGGCTCCAGCTCTCCTTCAATTGAAATATAGCCTTTGGTGGCCCAATGAAAAAGAAGTGCGTATAGCTTTTTGCTCGTAATACTGCCTTCCAAGATATATGCCATTTTTGCAGGATCTAGGCTTTGCTCAGGGTATGGTTCTTTTCCAATTTTGAAATGTCCTTGTTTGTCTAGTCGTATATAGAAAAGCGTAATCAAAACCAACACCAAAATCGCCAGCGCAAAAATGATAAACGCCTCAACAAAAGTGAGCGGCAACGTAAACCCGGTAACCTCGCCTGTATAAACGTTTTTAATGCCTGCAGGGTATTCAATGGTTACTGCATGTGCTGTCTGCGCCATGAAAAACATAAAAAGAAGCAACACACCCCAAAAGATACATCTCTTTTTTTGTTTCATATGAATACCCTCCTTTATAAAAAGTGGTTTCTTAAAATTAAAACTGTACTTTCACGTTTTCTCTTTCTTCTGTAGATGAAACTTCATAAGGCGTCAAGCGCTTAAAGCGGAACATCCCTGCAATAAGGTTCGACGGGAAAGATTCTATGCTTGTATTAAAATCGCGTACCACAGCATTGTAATATTTTCTGGCGTTGGCAATATCATTTTCAATTGAAGTCAACTGATTTTGCAAATTCATGAAATTCGTATTTGCTTTTAAATCAGGATACGCTTCTGCTACTGCAAATAGTGTGCGCAGCGTTCCCGTTAGCTGATTTTCTTGCGCCAAACGCTCTTCTTCTGTGGCTGCAGAAGAGATGCCTTGCCTTGCTTGAATGACTTTTTCCAGCGTCTCTTGCTCATGCCCAGCATATCCTTTTACGGTTTCTACCACATTGGGAATCAAATCAAAGCGCTTTTTTAAGTAAACATCCATCGTGGAAAACGCCTCTTCCGCCTTGTTGCGCCCTTTTACAAACCGGTTATAGCTGGAAATCAACCATAACGCGATGATGATAACAAGCGCGACCACCACCAATAAAACAATTAACCCTGTGCTCATTTCTCTTCTCCCTTGTCTTCTTTTATTGTTTCCTCCTGCGCTTCTAAGACCGCTTCTTCTTTTTGAAGTTCATCTGAAACAGCTGTTTCAGCTTCTATCTCTTCTTTTTCTGCCGGAAGCATCTCCGTCGCCTCTCCTCTTACCATACAGGAAAACGCCGTAATTGCATAAAGCGCAAGTACCATAAAGCACTCTTTTAATATTTCTACATCTTGTAAGTAAAATCCTATGTTCTCCGCAAATATTGCAAACGATTGTCCGTAAAGCGAAAAATATGTTTTTATCATATTCCCGCCATGATATGTATCTGCATATACGCCCATCATGTCTGCGCCAATCGTCTCTCGAATAAATAAATATGCCTTTGCAAAAAGATAACCTGCAATACAAAATAAAACGCCTATTACAAGATACTGTACCGTAAAATACTTATCATTATTTTTGGGAGAAGCAAATTTCCTGCAAACATATATAAGTAGCATGACCAGCGCCGCCGCCCCAACATGCAGGTTTCCACCCATATAGACGGCCAGCCCCTGCCAAAGTAAAAATCCAATGAACGCGCCCAAAAGTGAAAACAGCAGTGTTTTTATAAATGTAATCTTTTTATTGCCTTCTGTTTCTTCTAAAATTGCCTCTTGTTCCTTCATGCCATACTCCTATCATCAGAAACAACTTAATTGTATCACGCAAATGCGACAAAGTTGTTACATGTATTTTATCTTGCTATCATACTGGATTTTCTTTTTCCTGTAAATCAAAATTCCAAATTCCAGAAAATTATTCATAATTTATTTTTTCTCTTTCCTCTGAAAGTATGCTATGATAAATAAGTTTCAAAAGACATCTTAACCAAAAGGAATTGTATATGAAAAAATTACGAAATTTGCTCTTGTTGTTACTGGTATTTGCGCTCCTTGTAACGGGCTGCGGGAAAAGCACTGATCCTGCTAAAACTGTTTTGGCAAAAGTCGGTGAACGTACCGTAACATTACAGGATTTTACCGAAGTGCTTGAATACTGGTTCTATATGTACCAGATTGATCCCAGCGATGATGCTAATAAAGAATATGTTTCCAGCTTAGCTGCTTCTTGTTTTGATTATCTCCTCTTAACGGAGGTTTCTCTTGTAAAGGCAGAAGAACTTGGTTTCTTTGAGGTTTCTGATGATGAAATGGCAGCCATCGAAGAAGAGGTAAATGAACAGTACAGTACTGCTGAAACTTCTGTGGAAGCAACCATTCGAGAAGAAAACCCCGATGCCAGTGATTCGGAAATCAAAATGAAAGTAAAGCTTGAAATGGCTTCTTCAGGCTATGATAAAGAAAAAATGATTGAAAGTTCCATTGAAATGCAAGCGCAAGAAAAGCTTGTGGATTATTGTATCAAAGATGTTACGATAAGTAATGCTGATGTGGAAGCCGAATATCAAAATCGCGTAGAAGATGCGAAAGCCTCTTACGAAGAAGATCCTTCTGCGTTTGAATATGACGTTCTGTATGGAGAAACGCCATATTATACGCCCACAGGCGCACGACGCGTGAAACACATTTTGATTGCATTTGATGAAGATATACAAAGCGAGCTTTCCTCTTTGCAATCTGAAGATGAGGAAAAATATGAAGAGCGCTTACAAGAAGAGCTTGCAAAAATAGAGCCAGATGCGGCGGCGTTGCTTGATAAAATCATAAAAGAAGAAGTGGATTTTGATGAAGAAATGCAATCTTCTTCAGGCGATCCCGGTCTTGCAGAATTTCCGGATGGATATTATGTAGTAGAAGAAAATTCATCGTTTGATGAGAATTTTGTAGAAGCAGCTTTTGCCCTGCCCAGCATTGGTTCTATTAGCCAGCTGGTTTCCACCAGAAGCGGCTATCATATTTTACGCTTGGAAGAGATCACAGAAGCCGCTCCGCTCCCCTTTGCAGATGTTTCTGAAGAAATCGAGGATGAGCTTTTAACGCAAACACAAAATGAAACATATTATAGTATGGTTTCTGAATGGAAATTAGAAGCAGATATTGTAACTTACCCAAAAAAATATGAAACCTATCTAAAAGAAACGTATGGTTATGATATCTCTGCAACAACGAGTGACGCTTCTGCCCAAGGTTCTGAAGCGCCATAAGGCAAAATTTTTAATGAAATAGACAACAAACAAAATTATAGCATGATTGAATATTTATTCTAAAATATGCTATAATTTTTTTGTATATTATTTTAAGGAGGCTCATTATGAAAAAAGTACGCTTAGGAAGAACTGACTTGATGGTAACTAAGACAGCGTTTGGCGCGCTTCCCATTCAACGCGTTGACAAAGCAACCGCTGTCAGTATTTTACGAAATGCTTATGATGCCGGCATTAATTTCTTTGATACTGCCCGTGCATATTCTGATAGTGAAGAAAAAATGGGGGCTGCGCTTTCAGATGTGCGCGAAAATATTGTTATCGCTACAAAAAGCGGCGCTTCTACCAAGAAAGAGTTAAAAGCGCATCTTGAGACCAGTTTGCGCAATTTAAAAACAGATTATATTGACATTTATCAGCTGCATAACGCACAAACAATTCCGGATCCAAATGATTCAGAATCTTTATACGGCGGATTATTGGAAGCAAAAAAAGAAGGAAAAATTCGCCATATTTCTTTTACCGCGCATCGGCATGATATTGCTGTTGAAGGTGTGAACAGTGGCTTATTTGATACACTGCAATACCCGCTTTCCTATTTATCCAGCCAGCGAGATATTGATTTGTTAAATCTTTGCGAAGAAAAGGATGTTGGTTTTATTGCAATGAAAGCTTTGTCCGGCGGTCTATGCAGCAGCGCAAAGGCTGTATTTGCCTTCATGCAAGAACATCCGTATGCTGTGCCGATTTATGGAATTCAACGGCAAGAAGAGTTGGATGAATTTTTGATGTATGATAAAAATCCTCCAGCATTTGATGATTCGCTAAAAGCAATTATCGAAAAAGAAAGAGAAGAGTTTGCAGGCGAATTTTGTCGTGCCTGCGGCTATTGTATGCCTTGCCCTGTCGGAATTGAAATTCCTACAGTCGCTCGTTTGCATCTTCTTGTTACGCGTTCTCCTTATCAACGATTCATTTCAGATGAATATTATGATGGCCTAAAAGTGGTAGATGATTGCATTCATTGCGGACAATGCTCTTCCAGATGCCCTTATCAAATGGATGTACCCAGTGTTGTAAGAAAGCAATACGATAAATATCTCCAGTTTTACGAAGAACACAAACATGAAGTAAAGTAAAATAAAAAGAAGTGAGCATAATGCTCACTTCTTTTTTTGTTGCAACAGCAGATGAATGAATATCCCTACGCCGGATACCACGCATGCAATCAACAAAAATGGTATGCCGTATTTCAATAAAAATGGTATTTTTACCATAAAAATTTCTTCATTCCATCATTTTTTTGTTACTATAACATAGAAAAAGAAGAATCTCAATTTTCTTTTCGTATATTTATTGCAAATGGAAGGATTTCATTATAGAATAAATTTTGAGTTGTCTAAAAGGAGAAGTTTTATGTATCGCTACAAAACAAAGGGCACTTGCTCTTCTGAAATCGAAATTTTGCTCAATGGTTCTATGATAGAAACTGTTGTCTTTTCCGGTGGTTGTCATGGCAATTTGCAAGGCATCAGTGCGCTTGTAAAAGGCATGCCTGTAGAAGAAGCCATTGAAAAGCTTTCCGGCATTCGCTGCGGCGCAAAAGATACTTCCTGCCCCGATCAACTGGCAAAAGCCTTGCAAGAAACACTGTAACAGATGATTCTTTATATAAAGTAACTTGAAATTTGTAAACAAAGGAGCTGCGCATGAAACCCATTGGCTTTGACAATCAAAAGTATTTGCATATGCAATCTCAGCATATCATAGAACGCATTGAGCAATTAGGCGGAAAGTTATACCTGGAATTTGGAGGAAAACTTTTTGATGATTATCATGCTTCTCGCGTACTACCCGGTTTTGAGCCTGATAGCAAAGTAAAAATGCTATTGCAGTTAAAAGAGCAAGCGGAAATTGTCATTGTCATCAACGCCGCAGATATTGAAAAGAATCGTTTGCGCAATGATCTTGGGATTACATACGATTCTGAAGTCATGCGCCTCATTGATGCATTTCGCAGCATTGGCTTATATGTGGGCAGTGTTGTCATTACCCAGTATAACGGGCAGGCTTCCGCTGATGCTTATCGTGCGCTTTTGGAAGATAGAGGCGTTAAGGTCTATCGTCATTATAATATTGAAGGGTATCCTTCAAATATTCCGCTTATCATAAGCGAAGAAGGTTATGGGAAAAATGATTTTATCGAAACAGAACGCTCGCTGGTTGTTATCACAGCGCCCGGCCCGGGGAGCGGAAAAATGGCGACTTGCCTTTCCCAGCTTTATCATGAGCATATGCGCGGGCAATTGGCGGGTTACGCCAAATTTGAAACATTCCCTATTTGGAATATCCCCCTGCAGCATCCTGTGAATCTCGCTTATGAGGCAGCAACAGCAGATCTTGATGATGTTAATATGATTGATCCTTTTCATCTCGAAAAATATGGCGTTACAACCGTAAACTATAACCGTGACGTGGAAATTTTTCCCGTGTTAGATGCTATTTTTAACCGCATTACAGATGGCAACTCTCCTTATCATTCTCCCACAGATATGGGGGTCAATATGGCAGGGTATTGCATTATTGATGATGCAATAACAAGAGAAGCTTCCAAGCAAGAGATCATTCGGCGTTATTATCATACTGCTTCGTTAAAACAAAAAGGGCAAGCGACCGAAGCCATGGTTTCAAAAATCAAAATTCTCATGCAACAAGCGGAAGTAAGCGCTGAAAATCGCCCTGTCGTAGCTGCTGCGCTTGGTAAAGAAGAAGCAACAAATGCACCGGCCGCCGCTATCATGCTAGAAAATGGAAAGCTACTCACCGGCAAAACTTCTGATTTGTTGGGTGCCACTTCTGCGCTCCTGCTCAATACATTAAAGGAACTGGCGGGAATCGCAGATGAAGTATTGCTCATTTCGCCTACCGTCATCGAGCCAATCCAAAAATTAAAAACTACCAATCTGGGAAATAAAAACCCTCGTTTGCACACTGATGAAACATTGATCGCGCTTTCCATCAGTGCTGCCAGTGATTCTGTGGCCGCTTCTGCGCTGGCGGAACTCCCTAAACTAAGGGGGCTTGAATTTCATTCTTCTGTCATTTTATCTGCTGTTGATGAAAGCGTTCTGCGCAAACTGGGCGTGAACGTTACTTGCGAGCCAAGGTATCAGACAAATCGTTTGTATCAACTGTAATAAATTAGTTAAATTGACGAACAAATTAAAGCGATATATAATAAACAAAAGCGTTATTTTATATCGCTTTGTTTCATCTATTATAATGGACACGAAATTAGGAGGTAGTAGTTATGGGAAATTATTTAGGCGAACACATTAAAAAGCTGGGGTTTGGTTTGATGCGCATGCCGGAAACAGCAGATGGCAAAACCGATCTTGCACAAGTAAAAGATATGGTAGATGCATTTATGCAAGCGGGCTTTTCGTATTTTGATACTGCTTATGTATATGGTGATGGCGAATCAGAAGAAGTTGCAAAAGCAGCAGTTGTGGATCGTTATCCGAGAGATACATTTGAGCTAGCTACCAAGTTGCCTTTAAGAGAAATCACTTCTGAAGAAAGTTTGGACACTCTTTTCAATACTTCTCTTTCACGCACAGGCGCAGGATATTTTGATTATTATCTGCTTCATGCCATTGATAGCAGCATTCTTGATGCACTAGACAAATATAATGTTTGGGCATACGGGCAGACACTGAAACAAAAAGGATTGATCAAGCATTTTGGTTTCTCTTTCCATGATAGCGCAGAGGTTTTAGATGAAATCCTAACTGCGCATCCTGAAGTTGATTTTGTACAACTACAAATCAATTACATTGATTGGGAAAGCGATAGCGTTCAATCCAGATTGTGCTATGAAGTTGCGCGCAAGCATGAAAAACCAATCGTTATTATGGAGCCCATCAAAGGTGGCTCTTTGGCGCTGCTTGCAGAAGACATGCAAAAAATCTTCAAAGACACACGCCCTGAGCTTTCCATTGCATCTTGGGGCATGCGTTTTGCCGCTTCGCTTGACGGCATTATTACAGTTCTGAGCGGTATGTCTGATATGGCGCAAATGGAAGATAATATTAGCTATATGAAAGATTTCGAGCCGCTTACGGATCTAGATCGAGATGCGATTTTGCAGGTTGTGGAAAAGTTGAATAAAATTGATACCATTCCTTGTACCGATTGTAAGTATTGTGTTCCCAACTGCCCGCAGAACATCAATATTCCTTCTATGATTAAGGCACTCAACAATTATCGCTTGTATAATACATATGAAAAAGAAAAAGAGCGTTATGATGGTGCCATTGAAAAAGGTGGCAGGGCTTCCGAATGCATTGAATGTGGTGTATGCGAAGGTTATTGCCCGCAACACATCGCAATTATTGAAGTGCTAAAAGATGTCGCAGGTGTATTTGAAAACTAACAGTAAGCTTAAAGAGACTGCGTATTTGCAGTCTCTTTTCTTATATCAGGACTTATTTGGGAGATGCATACATGAAAGATTGGCAGCCACTGCAATATCTAAAATACAAAGATGAACGTACACAACCTACCATTGATCTTGTAAATCGTATTCCGCTCCACGCGCCAAAGCGTATTATTGATATCGGCTGCGGTCCCGGTAATAGCACAGCTGTTTTGCATGCGAAATGGAGCGATGCCGAAATCATTGGAATTGATAATTCCCCCAGCATGTTGACGGAAGCCAAAAAAAGCCTGCCTTTTGTTCGTTTCCTGCAAAGAGATGTAAAAGATGAACTTTCTTCTCTTGGTTGTTTTGATGTTGTGTTTTCCAACGCGGCATTGCAATGGATGCCGCAGCATGAAACATTGTTACCAAAATTATTTGCAATGCTCAATCAAGGTGGTGTTTTGGCAGTGCAAGTTCCTTATGTACGAGAACTTCCTATTTATGCTTGTATTATGGGCATCATAGCAAAAAAGCACTGGCAGCCTTATTTTCTCATGCCCCCTGTTTTCCCGCGTCATTTCCCCTATGCACATTATTATGAAATTATTTCTTCTTTTTCTACTGCAATAGAACTTTGGGAGACAGATTATATTCATATCCTGCCCTCTCATGCTGCACTTGTAGAATGGTACAAAGGCTCAGGGTTACGCCCTTTTTTAAATATGCTACCAGACAATTCTTTGCAAGAGGCATTTTTAGTAGAATATGCTTCTGAAATAAAAAAAGCTTATCCTATTGAGAAAGACGGTTCTGTTTTATTGCCTTTTAAAAGAATCTTTTTTATGGCATTTCGTTCTTAATCGTTTACATGCACGAGTAAAATATACAAATCTTCCCTTTTTAATTCAATTCTCCTTGCGGTTTTTGTATGGTTCTACTATAATGATAGAGAACCAATGGAGGTGTTTATGCAAGTTGGCCAATTTACAGATACGCTTTTGCCAATTGTAGATGGCGTCGGTCGTGTTGTATATCAATATGCAACACTTCTTGCAGAAAAAGGTACCGAAAGTTATGTGATTGCGCCGATGCAGGAAGTAGAGTATCGTGGCGGCTTATCGTTTGAACTCATTGAATATGCAGGCAAACGCGTCTCTTTCCTGCCCCAATATAAAGCAGGGTTCCCTGCTTTTGATCGTCATTATAAAAAACGCATGAAAAATATTTCGCTGGATTTAATTCATGTGCATGCGCCTTTTTCTTCTGGGCTGGAAGGCGCGCGCTTGGCAAAAAAAATGGGGATTCCTCTTGTAGGAACATTTCATTCCAAATATTACGATGATTTTTTGTATATCGGAAAACGAAAATGGCTTGCTGAGCTGGGGATTAAATATGTGGTAAAGTTTTATAATCGTTGCGATGAAGTCTGGACGATGAATGAAGCTTCTGCAGAAACACTCCGTGAATACGGCTATCAAAAGAAAATCACCATCGTGCCGCATGGCATTGTACAAAAACCTTTGAATCGCGCAAAAATTGCTTCTGTTTACCATAAATATTATTTGGGAAGTGATGTTCCTATTTTATTGTTTGTAGGACAACTGCATTTCAAAAAAAATATCCCGCTTATTTTGGAAGCCTGTGCGCTTTGTCAAAAAGAAAATGTGCCTTTTCAGCTTGTATTCGCCGGGAAAGGGCCGCATCAAGAAAAAATAGAAGCGTTGGCTCGCTCGCTTTCACTTTCGGAACACATCCGCTTTACCGGACATATTTACGACGAAGAGGAACTCACCATTTTATACCATGAGGCTTCGTTATTTGTATTTCCCTCTTTATATGATACATTCGGGTTGGTTGTGCAAGAAGCAGCGTTACAAGGAACGCCTTCTGTTGTTATCAAAAACAGCGCCGCCGCTTCTGCAATTGAAGATAGTGAAAACGGCTTTTTATGTGAAAATTCAGCTGCATCGCTTGCCCACGCAATCAAGGCAGCGCTGACTTCTGATTCGCTTGAAAACATCGGTATAAACGCACAAACCACCATTCCGCACGCTTGGGATGCAATCATCGATACAGTTCTTGAAAACTATTCTCGTATTACAAAAAAAGAAAATGCAATTGCAGAAGAAAACTCTGTACGGGAAGAAGTGACCTAGCGTTCCTTTCATATTTTGTTTGATTGTAAACGACAATGACAGGAGAAAACAAATGGATTCTTTTACAATACGAAAATTAACAACAGACGCATCCGACTTAGCACAATACAATGCGCTGCTTCGCTATGCGTTTCAAATTACAAACGAAGATCTTTCCCGTGTTGGTTGGGATGAAGAAGAGATTAGAGATGCCAAATACCCTATTTTAGATCGTGCTACTGTATGGGGCTGGTTTGACGAAGAAATGCTGGTTTCGCAAATCTCTTTATACCCTATGCACGTCAATATACATGGCAAGATTTTTGATATGGCCGGCGTTACCGGTGTCGCCACATACCCTGAATGTTCCGGAAAAGGCTTAATGAAACAGCTTATTTTGCGGAGTTTGGAAGAAATGCGCACGTGCAACCAAAGCATCTCTTTTCTATACCCTTATTCCATTCCCTATTATCGCAGAATGGGCTGGGAAATCATTTCAGATAAGATGAGATATACCCTTAAAGATACGCAGCTTCCTAAAACCGTTCCTTCTTCGGGTTATGTGGAGCGCGTTGCAACAGATCATGAAGATTATATACAGCTGCACAATACATTTGCCAAGAAGCGTCATGGCTGTTTGATTCGTGATGCACTTGCATGGGAGGAATATTGGCGCTGGGAAGTAGATGATATTATCGTCGCGCTTTATTATGATGCGCAAGATAAACCAAAAGGCTATCTCGTCTATTTATTGGAAAACGAAATTTTTAAAATCAAAGAGATGGTTGCACTGGATGAAGAAGCAAGGCATGGTTTGTGGAATTATGTCAGCGCCCATTTTTCTATGGTACAAGAAGTAAGTGGCGCGCAATATACCAATGAACCACTTGCATTTTTATTGGAAGATAGCGAAATACGTGAAACCATTCGCCCTTATTTTATGGCGCGTATTGTGGATGTTGCTTCTTTTTTAAAAAATTATCCATTCCAATTGCCGGAAAAGGAAGGTGCTATTTGCTTTTGTGTTACTGATCCCATGGCAGAATGGAATAACGATTGCTTCGCAGTTTCCTGGGATTTAGAAAAGAAGGTTTTTCATTGTGAAAAAGGAAAGCCTCACGGCAAAAAAGTAGATGTTGATATACAGACGCTGACCACCATGCTCATGAGCTATAAACGACCTACCTATCTAAGACGCATCGAGCGGCTTGCTGTAGGAGAAGAAACCTTACAGCTCTTGGAGCAGCTTGTTCCGCAAGAAGAGCCCTATTTTTCGGATTATTTTTAAGAACAAAAAAGCGTTCCCGCAGGAACGTTTTTTCTTTATATTGATGTTTCAAATTCTGTCTGTTTTAGCCTGCGCCCAAAAGCGTGTAAAACGATATAGAGCACGAGAGAGGCTGCCAGGAAAATCCCCAAGAAAACATAGAAGGTTTTTGCACCCACCAACTCTATAATTTTCCCACCTGCCAAATTCCCTAAAATACCGGCCACAGAGGAAACCGCGCTGAAGATCGTGTGCGCTGTTGCTTTCAAGTGATCCGGTGCCAACGTGTATACATAATTGGCTGCTGAACCAATGTTGATTCCTGTCGCTACACCGGGAAGAATGGAAAAAATCAAAACGTGAATCAAGTTGTTTGAGAAAAGCCCGGTCGATAATACCCCCAATATGAGCGTTATTGCTGATAAAACCGTCATTTGATAATAGGAAAGCCGTTTGCGTAACGTAGCAAGATAGAGCAGAATGGGAATTTCAAACAATGCCCGCAAACCCGAAACCAAGCCATAGTTCACCGCATCTGAGCCCACATCTTCCAGTAAAAAAGATAAGAAGTTATTGTCGCAGTTGGTAACGAGTGAAAATGTAAATGTGAAAATCAAGAAAATAACGTAATAATAATTTTTAAATAATTGCCCTACTTTCAGTTCTTTGAAAGAAAGCTTTTCGTTGTCATGGGTGGTTGCAATGGAATCTACATCATCCACACGGCTGCTGATAAAAATGACCACCAAAAACATAACTGCACTGATATAAAAAACAGGTTGCAGCCCCACATTGGGAATCAAAATCAGGCTAGCAAAAATACCGCCCACTGCATAAGTAAAAGAACCTACAGAACGAATGGGGCCATAATTTAACCCTTTTTTATGAGAACCTTGTATGAGCCAGTTGTCTAATAACGTAAAAAAAGGTGAACGAAAAAAGCTGGCCAACGGCACCATGATCGCCAGTAGCGGAATCCCTAATACCGTGATTTTTGCACTCACCGGGAAAAAAGAATATATAAAAACGCCGCCAATGAAGAAGAGCAACATGGTTACTTTCTTAACAGAGCGCATTTTATCGCTGAGCATTCCCCAAATCGGCGTAGAAGCAATACTCACAGCCGAAGCCATAGCATTTACAATCCCTACCGTTGTGGGTCCAAACCCATTTTTAATCATAAACGTGGTTTGGTATCCCCCGATGGCAATGGCAAGCCAAAACAGACCAATCAATACGGAAAACTTAATTGCCTCCATATTTTTAGCACCGGAAACTCTTTTCATCAATTTCATGGTGTGGTTTTAGTTCCCTTCTCTATATAATTTCTCTCTCAAATAACACTATCTATTTTACACGATATTTCATGATATGAAACTACTTTTTATAAAATCTCTTTATTTTCTTTTTTTGCAATCTTTTTTAACTGTGTCTTATACTGAAAATAGCCTACAAAGCAAATGACGAGCGCGCCCAACGCATCTACAATAAGATCTTTCATGGTGTCAGAAAGTGCCGCACGCCCAACGAGTTGTGTGCCGTCTTCTAGCATGAATTTTTGCATGTTCATCCCTAGTAATCCGTCAAACGTGAATTCATAAATTTCCCATAATACGCCCACTGTGACAGCAAAGCAAAAAGCAAAGAGCACTACAAAAACGGGAGAAAGCTGTACCTTATCTTTCAAATGTTTGTTTAAAAATTCTACAACAGAAAACCCAAGTGCGCCCAGCATCGCACCGCTAAATATATGTAATATGGTATCCCAATGCGGTACTGCATAAAAGAAATCTCTTACTTCTCCTAAAAAAGTGGCGCAATATAAAAAAACCACATACATAATAACCATGTAGCTGGGTACTTCTATTTTTAGGCGTCGCTCAATCAGGGAAGGCAAAAAAATAACCACCACGCCCAAAAGACACTGCGTTAGCATTAGTAGATAATCACTTTTTGTTTTCTGATATAAATCCCCTGCCGGTGCTTTTTCCGGCGCCGTTATAAGCATCACTGCCGAATAAATCACCGAAATGATAAGTGTTATGAGGACAAACAAAAAGATTGTTTTCTCCCAATCGATTTTTTTCCTTCTTCTTTTTTCGCTCATTTTTACGCTCTTTCGTATAAATTATTACCCAGTGCATCTATTAAAACAACAACCGGAAAGTCTTCTACTGTAAAACGATGAATCGCCTCTGTCCCGAGATCTTCGTAAGCGATGATTTCGCTTTTTTGAATGCACTTTGCCAGTAGCGCTCCCGCGCCGCCTGTCGCACCAAAATAAACGGCGCCACATGCCTTCATTGCCTCAATTACTTCTTGGCTTCTAATCCCTTTTCCTATCATACCGCGCAACCCTTCTTTGATGAGCAAAGGCGCATAGCTATCCATGCGGTAACTGGTGGTCGGCCCTGCCGCCCCTACTGCGTAGCCCGGCGGTGCAGGTGTGGGGCCAACGTAATAGATGGCCTCTCCCTTTATTGCAAAAGGAAGCGTCTTTTCAGCTTGAAGCGTTTCTGTCAACCGTTTATGGGCTGCATCTCGTCCTGTGTAAAGTACACCGTTTAGCAACACCATATCTCCCGCGCGCAATGTATTAATATCATTTTCTTGTAATGGCAACTGTATTTTTTTCATTTTATAATATGGCATGCGCGTGACGCACTGCATGGCAGCAAATATTCACTGCAACAGGAAGCCCTGCAATGTGTGTAGGAAAGTATTCAATGTTCACGCCCAGTGCTGTGGTCTTTCCGCCAAGCCCTGCCGGTCCAATATCAAGCGCATTTATTTCTTCCAATAATTCTTCTTCCAGTTGCTTATACCGCATGTCAGCATTATAAGAACCAACGGGGCGCGCTGTTGCATACTTCGCCATAATTGCAGCCTTTTCCATTGTTCCTCCAATCCCAATGCCAACAATCATCGGCGGACAAGGATTTGGCCCTGCCTTTTTCACAATTTCCAAAACCGCTTTTTTCACACCTTCCACGCCAGCTGCCGGTGTCAACATGGCAATTCTGCTCATGTTTTCGCTTCCAAACCCTTTGGGCATGAGCAATATTTCCAACCTATCTCCGGCCACAAGCTCCAAATGGAGAATGGCCGGGCAATTATTTTTTGTATTTTTGCGTTCAAACAGTGGATCACTCACAATGGATTTTCGCAAATAACCCTCTTCATAAGCAGTCGCTACGCCATCATCTATCGCCTCTTGTAACGTACCGCCGGTAATGTGAACTTCCTGTCCCAGTTTAATAAACGCCACAACCATTCCTGTATCTTGGCAAATTGCAATATGTTCGCGCGCTGCTATTTTATAATTTTCTTGTAATTGCTCCAAAACATATGTGGCAACTTCTGCACTTTCTTGCATAAGCGCGCCAGTAACCGCAGCTTCCACATCTTCTCCGATGTTAAAATTCGCCGAAAGTAGCATTTCTTTTGTTTTTGCTGTTATTTCACTTGCTTTTATTTCTCTCATGAAGATCTCTGACCCCTTATTACTGTTGTCTTCACAGTTTCCCACGCTTTTCCGCTTCATAAGCAAAAACCGCACCAAACAAACCGCTCTCTACAATCAAATAATCATATATATCAGGCGCCATTGCTCTCCTCTTTTCACTGCATTGAATTCTACTTATTATAGCTTATCGCCCTATTTGGTGCAACTTTCCTCTACCAGAAGATTTATGCGAAAGTAATCATTCTCCTTTGTCTCCACTTCATCAATAATTCGTTTTATTCCGAACTATAAATAAAACATATTCTATTTTTCCTGTATTTTCATTGTTTTTTCCTAATATTAATCATCACTTCTATTGACAAGTACACCTTTCTCCTTTAGGCTACAAACGGACAGAAACGTCCGCATTATAAAAATCAATAAAGAAAAGAGAATGTATCATGGAAAGAAGTGAAAACACCTTCTTGTACGAAGGCAAAGCAAAAACCGTTTATCGTACAGAAGATCCTGATCTTTGTATCATTGAATATCGTAATACAGCAACCGCATTTAATGGTGAAAAACGAGAAGAATTGGAAGGAAAGGCGGTATTAAATACTGCCATCACCAATGTCATCTATCCTATGCTTATGGAGAATGGAATCAAAACGCATTATGTAGATGCAATAGATGATACCAGTATCTTGGTCAAAAAAGTTGAGATTGTTCCTCTAGAAGTTATCGTTCGCAATATTGCTGCCGGTAGTTTTTCTGCGCGTTATGGTGTGCCGGAAGGAACTGTTCTTTCACATACGGTTACAGAGTTCAGCTATAAAAATGATGATCTTGGTGATCCCCTGATCAATGACTCTCACGTTCTCGCGCTTCGCTTGGCTTCAAAAGCAGAGATTGATGAAATTGTTGCCGTAGCGTTAAAAATAAATACACTTTTACAAGATTTCTTTGCCAAAGCAAATCTTACGTTGGTGGATTTTAAGCTGGAGTTTGGTCGTTTCCATGGCGAAATTCTTTTGGCAGATGAAATTTCCCCGGATACTTGTCGTTTATGGGATAAGGAAACTGGCGAAAAAATGGACAAAGACCGATTCCGTAGAGATCTGGGAAATGTTATGGATGCGTATGCAGAAGTTTTTCGGAGAATAAACACATGAACAATCATTCCAGTTATCAAAATCCGTTATGCACAAGATATGCTTCAAAAGAAATGCAAAGTGTTTTTTCTGAAGACAATAAATTCAAAACATGGCGAAAGCTTTGGATTGCCCTTGCAGAAAGCGAGCAAGCGTTGGGTATTGCCATTACAGATGCACAAATCGCAGAATTGAAAGCATATGCGGAAGAGATTAACTATTCTGTTGCGCAAGAAAAAGAAAAAGAGGTACGGCATGATGTCATGGCGCATGTATATGCTTACGGCGCGCAAGCAACTTCAGCCAAAAGCATACTGCATCTAGGCGCAACCTCTTGTTATGTGGGCGATAACACTGATCTCTTGCTCATGCAACAAGCCATGACGTTGGTACACAAAAAATTAATCAGCACCATTGCGGCATTGCGTGATTTTTGCATGACATACAAAAGCCAGCCCACGCTCGCTTATACACATTTTCAAGCCGCCCAACCCACCACTGTAGGAAAGCGCGCTACCCTCTGGCTCAACGAATTATTGATGGATTTAGAAGATCTGGAACATCAAATGCGTGCATTAAAGTTTCGAGGTTGCCGTGGAACAACAGGAACGGGCGCCAGTTTTTTAGAGCTTTTTGAGGGTGATCATAAAAAGGTAAAAGAGTTGGAGCGCATGGTAACCGAGAAAATGGGTTTCGGGGAATCTTATGCTGTAACCGGGCAGACATATTCTAGAAAAGTGGACTACCGTATTTTATCTGCACTCTCCGGCATAGCGCAAAGTGCCAGTAAGTTTTCCAATGACATTCGCCTACTTTCACATCTAAAAGAAGTAGATGAACCTTTTGAAAGCGGGCAAATCGGCTCTTCCGCTATGGCGTACAAAAGAAACCCCATGCGTAGCGAACGCATTACCTCTCTAGCGCGCTACGTCATTATCGATGTGTTAAACCCTGCTTTCACAGCTGCAACACAATGGTTTGAGCGGACACTCGATGATTCTGCCAATAAGCGCATCAGTATTCCTGAAGCATTTTTGGCGGTAGATGCCATCTTATCTTTATACATCAATATCATTGGTGGCATGCGTATCTATCCCAAAATCATTGAAAAGCATTTGCAAGAAGAACTCCCGTTCATGGCAACAGAAACAATTTTAATGCACTGCACAAAAAAAGGTGGCGATCGCCAAGAACTACATGAAGCCATTCGGAAACATTCAGTTGCTGCTGCGGAGCAGATTAAGCTACACGGCAAAGAAAATGACTTGCTTGACCGCATTGTAAAAGACTCTCTCTTTTGCTTGACAGAAGCAGAATTAAGTGAACTTTTAACATTTGACAAGTACATTGGACGCGCCAAAGAACAGACAGAAGAGTTTATCATGCAAGATGTAGATCCTATTTTGCAGAAATATCAAAAACAAGTAGATTTATCCGTTGAAATAACCGTCTAACAAAGGAGAATATATGTTAACAGCTGTTGTGGGAACCAACTGGGGAGATGAAGGAAAAGGCCGAATGGTGGATTTGTTGGCCGGGCAAAACGACATCGTTGTCCGCTATCAAGGTGGTAACAATGCCGGACATACTGTCGTCAATAACAAAGGAAAGTTTGTATTAAATCTTCTGCCTTCCGGCATCTTGCGCGAATCTACCGTGAACGTTATGGGCAACGGAATGGTCATAGACATCGAACATTTGGTAGGTGAAATTACAGCATTGCAAGCGCGCGGGATTTCTATTACGCAAGAAAATTTAAAAATCAGCGATAAGGCAACCATCTGCCTTCCGTTCCATAAAATGTTGGATGAAATAGAAGAAGATCGTTTGGGCGCAGCAAAACAAGGCTCTACGCGGCGCGGCATTGCGCCTGTATATGCGGATCGTTATATGCGCAAGAGCATTCGCATGGCGGATTTATTATCTCCCGATACATTGGAAGAAAAAATTATATCATTGACTGAATGGAAAAACCTTACAATTGTTGGTGGTTACGAAAAAGAAGCCGTATGTGTAAAAGATACGCTAAACTGGCTTCTACATTATGGAAAAATTCTTGAACCTTATATTTGCAGCACCACTTATTATTTGGCAGAAGCGTTGCAAGAAAATAAAAACGTTTTATTTGAAGCGCAACTGGGCGCATTAAGAGACATTGATTTTGGAATTTACCCTTATACCTCTTCTTCTTCCACACTTGCCGCATATGCCCCCATTGGCGCAGGCATTCCCTTCGCTCGCATTGACGAAATTTTAGGCATCACCAAAGCATATTCCAGTAGCGTGGGCGGCGGACCATTTGTTGTAGAGCTTTCCGGCGCAGAAGCAGAAAAATTGCGCAAAGAAGGCAATGAATACGGTGCTGCAACAGGGCGCCCCAGAAGAGTTGGTCCTTTTGATGTGGTAGCAACAAAATATGGTGTGCTCATGCAAGGCGCGACGCATTTGGCGCTGACGAATCTGGATGTCATTTCTTATATGGATGAAATTCCCGTCTGCATCGCTTATGAAATTGATGACGAAAAGACCACTTCCTTCCCCACCGGTGATTTACTAGAGCGTGCAAAGCCGGTTGTTACATATTTACCGGGTTTTCGCGAAGATATTTCAAAATGTCGCGCATTAAAAGATTTGCCTGCCGCAGCGCAAGCATATGTGCGCTACATTGAAGAAGCTGTGGGCGTCCCCATCAAATATATCTCAGTCGGACCGGAACGCAATGACTATATGGAAGTGAAATAAAAAGCCTATGTATCAGAAGGATAAATTAAGAGAAGAATGCGCCGTATTTGCCGTCAGTACTTCCAAACAAGAAGCCGCGGGCATTACCTATAATGCCCTCCTTTCCATGCAACATCGCGGGCAAGAAGGCGCCGGTATTGCTGTTTTAGATCATAACAGCATCTATTGTCATAAAAATATAGGCTTGGTGAGCGAAGCGTTTGGCAGCGAAGATCTGTCCGGTTTCCCAAAAAGCAGCCTTGCCATCGGGCATACCCGATACTCTACTACGGGAAACAATACACTGCAAAACGTACAGCCTTTTATTACAGAATATTTAACCGGGCGCATTGCCACGGCACATAACGGCAATATTACAAACGCAAAAGATCTCCGTTCTTATTTGGAAAAACAAGGGCTTGATTTTGCTGCCAGCAGCGATACTGAAGTATTATCTGCTCTCATTGCTTACAATACACGAAACGAAAAAAGCATACATAAAGGCGTCTCCGCCACTGCACAACATCTAAAAGGCGCTTATTCTTTTGTGGTACTCAGTAGCAATGAAGAGCTCGTTGCCATGCGAGATCCTCATGGGTTTCGCCCTTTGTGCATTGGGAAAAATGCTTCAGGCATTGCCATTGCTTCTGAAAGCTGTGCGCTGGATAGTTGTGGCTTTCAGTTTGTGCGCGATATACGCCCGGGCGAAATGATTGTTATCGAAAATGGTGAAATCACCCATAGTGAAATTGTTTTATCTGCAGAAAATCAAGGTATTTGCATTTTTGAATATGTTTATTTCGCACGACCGGATTCTGTCATTGATGGACAAAGCGTCTATGAAGCCCGCTATCATATGGGGCGTACACTGGCAAAGGAATACCCTGTAGAGGCGGATATTGTCTGCGGTGTGCCGGATAGTGGGCTGGATGCCGCTATGGGTTATGCCCATGAGAGTGGTCTTCCTTTTGTAACAGGGTTTGTCAAAAACCGTTACATTGGACGTAGCTTCATATATCCTGTACAATCAGAACGAGAGAGCGCTGTTTCATTAAAGCTGAACCCATTAAAGGCAAATGTCGCCGGCAAGCGTATTGTGCTTGTAGATGATTCCATCGTGCGCGGTACAACTTCCGCACCCATCGTAAAAGCCTTGCGAAACGCCGGCGCAAAAGAAGTGCATATGCGCCTTTCTTCTCCGCCTTTTAAGCACACTTGTCATTTTGGAATTGACATTGGCGCTGAAGAAAACTTAATTGCAAATAAGCTTTCTTTGGAAGAAATCAGAGCAAAAATTGGCGTGGATACACTTGGCTATATTAGCCATGATGGGCTGATTGCATCTTGCGAAAAAGCCAGTATTCCCTTTTGTACCGGATGTTTTACAGGAGAATATGGTGCATCCATCGGAAGCTATACAAAAACACAATTTGAATCATAGTTGAATACGAGAGGAATTTTCATGGAATTACATTTTACAAAAATGCATGGCTGCGGAAACGATTATATTTATTTCAATGGCTTTTCAGAGACAATTGAGAATCCTGCTGCGCTTTCCGTTTCTATCTCGCCTCGGCATTTCGCCGTTGGAAGCGATGGCGTTGTACTTATACTTCCTTCTACGGTGGCAGATGCGAAAATGCGTATCTTTAACGCAGATGGCAGTGAAGCAGAAATGTGCGGCAATGCAATTCGTTGTGTTGCAAAGTATTTATACGAAAATAATATGGTAAAAAAAGAGCAGATGCATATTGAAACGCTGGGTGGCATCAAAGCCATTTCTCTTGCTGTTGTAGATGGCGTTATGTCTAGCGCAACTGTGGATATGGGGGCGGCAATTTTTTCAGCGCAAGAAATTCCTGTTGCGCTGGATTTAGAAGAAGTCATTGATTATCCGCTCGTTGTCGAAGAAAAGGAATATCGTATTACTTGCGTTTCGGTCGGGAATCCCCATTGCGTTGTATTTTGCGAGAACATTGATGCTTTGGAACTTCCTAAACTGGGTCCTTTGTTTGAAAACAACCCTCTTTTTCCTGAACGCATCAATACAGAGTTTATACAATTAATGGATTCTCATACAATCAAAATGCGCGTTTGGGAGCGTGGTAGCGGAGAAACAAATGCTTGCGGAACCGGCGCCTGCGCTGCTGTTGCAGCTGCTGTAAAAAATGGATATTTAAAAGAAAATGAAGATATTACTGTACAGCTCTTGGGCGGAACGTTGGTCATTTACGCAGAAGAAAACCGGATGCTTATGACCGGCCCTGCAACAAGGGTATTTGAAGGAGTTATTGTTGTATGAAAAAAGAAAACCAAGTTGTTCTTGTCTTGGATTTTGGCGGGCAATATAAAGAGCTTATCGCGCGCCGTGTGCGAGAATGTGGCGTATTATCGCTTATCAAACCCGGTAACATTACTATTAGCGAAATCAAGGAACACGCTCCCATCGGCATCATTTTAACCGGTGGTCCAAATAGTGTGTATGATGATGCTTCTCCTAAGTGTGATCCGGCTCTTTTTTCGCTGGGGATTCCATTACTCGGCATTTGTTATGGGCATCAATTGCTAAGTTATCGCCTTGGCGGAGCAGTCTCATCCGCTGCCGTACAAGAGTTCGGCATCATAGAGACAAGCCTTGATACAAGCAATGATTTATTTTTTGGTTTGAGCGAAATAGAGCCTACGCTCATGAGCCATGGCGATTATGTAAGCGCGCTTCCTGAAGGGTTTTCTATCATTGGAACAACGACCGGTTGCCCCACCGCCGCGCTTTGTAACCCAAAGAAAAATCTTTATAGCGTACAATTTCATCCCGAAGTTTCCCATACAAAGAACGGAAAAAAAATCATTTGTAATTTCCTTTATCGGATTTGTGGTGCCAAAGGTGATTATACGATGGATGATTTTTTGAAAAAACAACTGAATGCCATACGCACACAAGTTGGTGAAAAGCGCGTGTTGCTTGCACTTTCAGGCGGGGTAGATTCTTCTGTTTGCGCGGCGCTTTTATCAAAAGCCATTCCCGGGCAGTTGGTCTGCATTTTTGTAGATCATGGGCTTATGCGCAAAGATGAAGGCGATGCGGTGGAAAATATTTTTTCTAATATGGATCTTGATTTTGTTCGCGTCAATGCCGAGGCACGTTTTTTAGATGCTCTAAAAGGTGTACGCGACCCAGAAGAAAAGCGGAAGACCATCGGTCATGCATTCATTGAAGTTTTTGAAGAAGCAGCAAAAAAGCTGGGCAATATCTCTTTTCTCGCGCAAGGCACCATATATCCGGATGTCATTGAATCTGGAGCGAACAATTCTGCCAATATCAAAAGCCATCATAACGTAGGTGGGCTACCGGATATCATAAATTTCGAAGCCATTATTGAGCCTCTTTCCGGTTTGTTCAAAGATGAAGTGCGTGTACTGGGCGAGCAGCTGGGCTTACCAAAAAAGCTCGTTTATCGTCAACCTTTTCCCGGCCCCGGGCTTGCGATTCGTGTCATCGGCGATATTACAAAAGAAAAACTGGATATTTTACGAGAAGCTGATGCTATTTTTTGTGAAGAGGTGGAAACTTCCGGCGAAGATGCGCAGCAATATTTTGCTGTACTTACCGATACCAGATCTGTTGGTGTTATGGGTGATTTTCGAACATATGATTATACGCTTGCCTTGCGTGCCGTTACCACCAGCGACTTTATGACAGGTGCTTACGCAAAGCTTTCTCATACACTTCTAGAGCGCGCTGCAACAAGAATTGTAAACGAAGTACCTCATATCAACCGTATTGTTTACGACATTACAGGAAAGCCTCCTGCAACCATTGAATGGGAGTAAATCTCGTGGTTTTTTGTTTTTGATTTTCGTTTCGGGCTGTAAAAATGTGAAGGTTTGGTATGTCAGTTAAAACACAATTTTCAAAAAACGATATTATAGAAATGCTCTCGCATTACAATGTTGGGGCGCTTCTTTCTTTTACGCCTCTTTCTCCCGGTTCTGTACAAACCAATTATGTTGTTTTGACAACGACAGGAAAGTTTGTATTAAAATATTATGAAAACAGAACCTCTACCGAAGTTTTATATGAACTTGCGCTTTTAAAAGAGCTGCATACAGCATCTTTCCCTTGCGTACCACCAACGCTCCCATGTGATAAAACCCTTTGTTTATATCAAGAAAAGCCCTATGTGCTCTTCCCTTTTATTCAGGGAACGCATGTAAAGCATCCGAATAGAATACAGCAAAATAATTTGGTCACGCTCATTGCAAGGCTTGGAAGGCTTACACAAAACCTATCTTTGCCAAAGGCTGAAAACCGATTACATTACAATATAACAGCATTGCAATCTCTGGCGCTTGCTGCTGCAAAACATGAAAACACACCAGGCGGTCATCAAAAACTGGAGTGGTTGATGCGCGAATCCCAGATGCTTATATTGCCGGATTCTCTTTGTCGCGGTATCTGCCATTGCGATTATACTGATACTAATATTTTATATCGTGGAAACGAAATTCATGCGCTTCTGGATTTTGATGATGCTAATGAAACCTATTTGTTTTTTGATATTATCTCTTTTATCAATTTCTTCGCACCTTCGTTTTCTCATGCAACATGGATACAATCTGATGAGCATACAGACATTTTGGATTTTTCACAAGCAAAAATGTTTCTGCCTTTATTTGAAAAAACCTTGCCAATTCCCGCGCTCGATAAAATGCATTTATATGATATTTTAAAGCTTTCCATTTTGTTTGATGCTGTTTGGTATTTTAAGCGCGGCGCATCAAATGATTTTTATGAAAAACGAAAAATCGATGCGCTTAATATAGTTGGAAGAGAAAGGTTTTTTCAAATGCTTTTTGCATAAAAATATTTCTTTTGTACTATAATGTTTTCTGATATTTTCATAAATCCCCCTCAAGAAAGGAATTACATATGTTTCGAGAAATGCGACGCAAAA
This sequence comes from Christensenellaceae bacterium, assembly GCA_050952565.1. Taxonomy (GTDB): domain Bacteria; phylum Bacillota; class Clostridia; order Christensenellales; family Christensenellaceae; genus QANA01. The sequence goes on along the minus strand of JBMNLE010000002.1, from coordinate 108,814 downwards.
ACCAAATGCTGACTACCCAAGATAGTATTGCAATATTAAACAAGAATACTTCCGGCGTATTGGCAATATTGGGCGATGAAGGCTATCCCTATAGCGTTCCGCTTAGCCATGCTTATCAGGATGGCAAGCTTTATTTTCATTGCGCCAAAAAAGGGCACAAAATAGATGCCATTGTAAACTCTAATAAAGCTTCTTTTTGCGTGATTGATGCAGATGACGTTATTCCTGCAGAATATACAACCTATTTTAGAAGTGTAATTGCGTTTGGAAAAATACGAATTGCAAAGAATGATGCAGAAAAAAGAGAGGCGCTTTTACGATTGGTTGATAAATATTCTCCCGCACATCGTGAAGCTGGAAAATATGAAATCGAGAAACTTTTGGCAGGTGTTCAAGTTCTGGTTTTTGAAATAGAGCATATGACAGGAAAAGAATCCATTGAACTTGTGCGCGCAAAAAAATAAAATACTTTTTCAACGTAAAATAACTTTTTTCAAAAATAAAATAGAGCATAGCGTACAAACTGCCATGCTCTATTTTTGTGAAATTCTATTATAAAAACTTATTGCTTTTTTGCAGCAGCCTTCTCTATAAAAGGTTCTGCCTGTACGATAAACCGCTCATGCTTTGCTTCGCCTATTTTTTCTTGGTTGTCATAAACGACAATATCAAAACTTAGCTTTCTACGGTCAATTTCTGTGAGCATACTTTTCGCGCAAACTTCTACGCCCACAGGCGTTGCTGCCAAATGCTTTACAGAAATCATCGTTCCTACCGTCGTTTCTCCCGCCTCTAGATAAGGCGTTACGCTGTCAGCAGCCGCCTCTTCCATCAATGCAATCATGGCCGACGTTGCATAAACTTCTAATGCTCCACTTCCAACTGCCTTTGCTGTCATTTCTGCTGTAACAATTTTTTTAAGCTCAGCCTGCAGCCCTTGGGGTAACGGTTTCTTCATTTGCTTGCTCTCCATAATATGCTTTTAGATAAATCGCTTTTAATTCACTCATCAACGGGTATCTTGGGTTTGCGCCAGTGCATTGATCATCAAACGCTTGTTCTACCATATCATCCAGCGTTGCTAAGAAAGCTTTTTCATCTACGCCGTAATCTTTGATTGTCTTTTTGATGCCTATTTTTTCTTTCAATGTTTCAATTTCAGAAATAAGTGCTTCGATTTTTTCTTCTTCCGTTTTGCCTTTTAGGCCCAGTGCATCTGCAATTTCAGCATATCTCGCGCCTGCATGCGGGTAAGCATATTGTGAGAATGTTCCCATTTTTACCGGTACATCTGAAGCGTTATAGCGAATGACTTCCGAAATAAGAAGTGCATTTGCAACGCCATGAGGCAAATGATGGAACGCGCCCAGTTTATGCGCCATGGAATGACAAATCCCTAAAAACGCATTGGCAAACGCCATACCAGCCATCGTTGATGCATCTGCCATATTCTCGCGTGCTTCCACATCTGTTGCGCCATCTTCATATGCGCGCGGCAAATATTTAAAGATCAATTTCATTGCTTGTAAGCCCATAGCATCTGTATAGTTTGTTGAAAGCATCGCCGCATAAGCTTCCAGTGCGTGGGTTAATGCGTCAATCCCTGAAGCAGATGTTAACCCTTTGGGCATGCTCATCATCAGATCAACATCAATGATTGCCATATCCGGCAATAGTTCATAATCTGCCAATGGATATTTTATTCCTGTTGTTTCATCTGTAATAACTGCAAAAGGCGTTACTTCCGAGCCTGTTCCTGCAGAAGTAGGAATGGCAATAAAATATGCTTTTTCACCCATTTTCGGGAATGTATAAACTCTTTTTCGAATGTCCACAAACCGCATTGCCATGTCCATAAAGTCAGCATCCGGATGCTCATATAAAACCCACATGATTTTCGCAGCATCCATTGCTGAGCCACCGCCCAGCGCAATAATGCAATCCGGTTCAAACGCACACATTGCTGCAGCGCCTGCTTTTGCGCTTGCCAACGTAGGATCTGGCTCTACTTCAAAGAATGTTGTATAGCGAATGTCCATTTCTTCCAGTTTTTCTTCAATGGCTTTTGAATAACCATTTGTATATAAGAAAGAATCTGTTACGATAAAGGCTTTCTTTTTCCCCAAAACATTTTTCAGTTCATCCAGCGCAACCGGAAGAGAACCTTTTTTATGGTAAACTTTATCAGGCGTTCTAAACCAAAGCATATTTTCCCTTCTTTCTGCAACTGTCTTGATATTTAACAAATGCTGCACACCTACGTTCTCGGAAACAGAGTTCCCACCCCATGAGCCGCAACCCAGCGTCAAAGAGGGCGCCAGTTTAAAGTTATATAAATCGCCAATTCCACCATGAGAAGAAGGTGTATTCACCAGCACACGGCATGTTTTCATTTGTGATGTGAAGTAATCCAGCTTTTCGCCTTCGGTTAACTCATTTAAATAAATAGATGAAGTATGCCCCAAACCACCATCTTCCACAAGATGCTCCGCTTTTTCCACAGCATCAATGAAGTTTTTCGCGCGATACATCGCTAACACGGGTGAAAGTTTTTCATGCGCAAATGCTTCGCTGATTTCTACGCTTTCCACTTCTCCAATGAGAATTTTTGTGTTTTCGGGTACAGTTATTTTTGCCAGTGCTGCAATATCTGCAGCAGATTGCCCAACAATTTTTGCGTTCAATGCGCCATTGATCAAAATGACATTGCGCATTTTTTGTGTCTCCGTTTTGTTTAAGAAATAGCAGCCGCGTTCTGCGAATTCTTTCTTCGCTTCCGCATAAACGCCATCCAGTACAATTACAGATTGCTCTGATGCACAAATCATACCGTTGTCAAACGTTTTAGAATGGATGATTGAGTTAACGGCCAGCTTAATATCTGCCGTTGTATCGATAATCGCCGGTGTATTCCCTGCCCCTACGCCAACCGCCGGTTTTCCAGAAGAATATGCTGCTTTTACCATGCCCGGGCCACCTGTGGCGAGAATAAGATCCGCTTCTTGCATAACTGTGTTGGTTAGCTCTAAGCTAGGTACATCAATCCAACCAATGATATTTGCCGGCGCACCTGCCGCGACAGCTGCATCAAGTACAATCTTCGCCGCTGCAATGGTACATTCTTTTGCTCTTGGATGCGGGCTGATGATGATACCATTTCTTGTTTTTAACGCCAATAATGTTTTGAAAATTGCTGTAGAAGTCGGGTTTGTCGTAGGAATTACCGCCGCCAATACACCTACCGGTTCTGCAATTTTTTTCACCCCAAAAGAATTGTCTTCTTCAATGACGCCGCATGTCTTTGTATCTTTGTATGCGTTGTAAATGTACTCTGCTGCATAGTGGTTTTTGATGACTTTATCTTCTACAATGCCCATACCTGTTTCTGCAACTGCTTGTTTTGCAAGAGAAATCCGTTGCTTATTCGCTGCGCTGGCTGCTGCCAAAAAGATTTTATCCACTTGCGCTTGCGTGAACGTTGCAAATGCTTTTTGCGCCTCTCTTACCTCTTGTAGCTTCTTCCCCAAAGCTTCAATTGTGTTTACACTCATGATATTGCTCCTCATAAAATATTTACACTCGCCTACTTTTAGTTTTTACAGCGAGTAATCATCTGTTTGCAATTCGGAAATAGATATCTTGCATTTGATATCGATATCTTTTTACTCAATTATATTTTATCAATAGGAAATTTATATGAGTAATCTAAAAAGGGCATATCGGTATATAGATACGGATATGCCCTTTTTGCATTTTGTTAAATTTTTTCTTGCATTTTATAATTCGCGTAACGTCTCTACAAATGTTCGTTCCAACTCCGTCAAGCGATATCCTTTTGGATATACCAATACATCTTGCGCAATCAATTCTTGTTGCTTCCAATCCTTTTGTATTAGGCCATAGCGTGCTTGGATTTCTTCTGGCAGCGGCGCTGTCCATAAAAATGCATTTGGGAGTGTGGATAAAATTTCTAATTGTCCTGCCCATTCGTTGGCGGAGATCCATCTCTTTGTAGAAAGCTCGCTTTTTGACTCTTTGGTTTCCAAAATAAGAATTTGTTCTAATGCGTGCCCTGAAATAATTTCAATGTATTCCGCAATGTCTTCGTTTGTAATGCTTTTTTTCTTTGCCAATGGGCTTTTCCTAGAGAGGGTTAACTGGTAAGAAAGCGTGCGCAATGTTTCCGATTCTAACCCTTTTTCTTTTAGTTGGTTTGTAAAGTATGGTGTTTGGGTCAACAAATGCCGAATAATGCCCATGGTGTTTTCGCCATCCACAATGCGTTCTATGGATGTTTCTGCGCTACTGGCACGGAAGTCTACCTGCATACTTTTCTCTGCGTCTAACCCCGCAATAAACTCTCCAAATGTATAGGCAACTGAAGCATCTCGCGGCACCAGAATTTGAAAGCGCATTTGATTTTCTTCTCGCGCAGGTCCATACAAGTTTTCGATTTCTCTTACTTGTAACAAAATAGCGCGCGCATGCTGCAAAAACTCTTCTCCCATCTTCGTGGGGATAACACCTTTGGGCGTTCGATTGAAAATCGTTATCCCCAAATTTGCCTCCAGCTCGCGAATTGCCTTTGACAAATTGGGCTGCCCCATATACAGATTATCTGCCGCTTGGGTAATGGAACCTGTTCTTGCAACCTCAACGACATATTTCAAATGTAATAAATTCATGCCTCTTCCATTTCTTCTTTCATTTTGTGCGCAAGATGGCTGGATAACACTGCAAGCGAACTTGCCATGTTTTCATTTTGCACCAATATACCTTCCGGCACTTCCAAATGCGTAGGCGCAAAATTCCAAATGGCTTCCACCCCTGCATCAATCAGCGCATCGCAAGCCGTTTGTGCAACAGAGACAGGCACAGTAATAATACCAATATGTACATTGTATAACGCGCATATCTCTTGCAGACGATCAATGCCAAGAATTTCTTTCCCATTTAGCATCGTACCCATAACCGCCGGCGCATTGTCAAAAGCAGCAATGATCTCTAGCCCATAGTTTTCAAAGCCATTGTATGTCATCAGCGCTTTTCCAAGCCGCCCTGCACCTACCAACACTGCACGATTTACATTATCATACCCAAGAAACGTTTCAATATCTGTTACAAGCGCATCTACCGGAAACCCTGTTTTGGGCTTTCCGCCAGCCACACTGACTGCTGCCAAATCTTTGCGCACTTGTACTTCGTTTAACCCCAAGGCATCTGCAATCATACGCGCAGAAACATTTTCCATCTTGCCTTTGCAAGTGGTTTTCAAATAGTTAAGATAATAAGGCATGCGTTGCAATGCTTGTTTTGAAACTTGATATGGTTTTTTCATAAATGCTCATTTCCTTCCTTGCTCATTCATAAAACGACTGACACACCGGGCAGTAGTAAACATTTCCACCTAAGTATGCTTGCCGTACAATTTCGCCGCCACATTTTGGGCAAGGCTCTTTTAATGTTTTTGCAGAGAGAAGCGTTTGGTATCCGCCTTCTTTTCCATACAAATCCTTTTCTGTATTACGCCCACCGTCATGTATCATTTTTGCGAGTGTTTCTTTTGTCGTGTCGTATAATTTTTTCATTTGCAATTCGTTCAGCAAATGTATTTTTTGCTTTGGATGAATGCCTGCCAAAAATAAAATATCTTGCAATACACCGTTTCCCATGCCGGGGATTCTCTGCTCTGTTGCCAAAAAAGCTTTGGCAGATAATGTCTTCTTAGTATCTTCCAATAAACTCATAAAATATGGAAAAGAAAATGCACTTGAGCATGGATCTACTTTTTCTTTTGCAACAATATAATAGAAGTTATCATCCAGCTCTCCTTGCGCATACGCCATAAGCCCACCATACATTTGAACGGCTGCAGACAAAAAACTGCCATCCTCAAAGCGAAGGAGCAATTGATGTTTTTGTGGAATTTGCGCGCCTACTTCAAAATAGCGCAGATTTACACCGTCAAAAAAACCCAAACAAACATCTTCTACGATTGTCTCTGTACGCCCACCAAAAGAAATTGTCTCTCCAATTATCTTTCCGTTTAGCTTTGCCGGATATGATTCTGGCTCTCCCATAAAAAAAGCAAATTTATGCGGCGAAAACCCGGCGATGGTTTCTACAATTCTTTTCCCTTTTATCGTCTCATTCAGCTGCGCCGCAAGCACGCGGCTTTCAGGTAGCTCAATCATTGGCGTTCCCTTTCTTTGCTCCCTCTAGTATAGCTTATTTTACATTCGTTTTCCACCAGAAACAGGAATATTCCCATTCTGTTCAAAATACAAAAAAACCTCCAAAGATTTTGGAGGTTTGGTAGCGGCAATCCGACTTGAACGGATGACCTATCGGGTATGAACCGATTGCTCTCGCCAACTGAGCTATGCCGCCACAATAATCATGCAGTCGCAAAAAATATTCTACATTACAGCAATGGAAAAGTCAATAGAGAATCCTTGCGTTTTTTGCGCCATTTCAATACACAATATAGCGTAAGGCCCATTATCGTTACGCCTGTGATGATAAGCCCTAAAGAGAGTCCTCTTGGCTCGTATCGTAGAATAATTTCATGTTCTCCTGCTGTAACGGGAACTGCCAAAAGCGCACCAAAAGCTTCAACGCTTTTTATCGGCGTTCCATCCACTGTGATCTTCCATGCCTCTTCATATGGTATGGAGTACAAAACAAATCCTGCTTTTTCTGCTGCTACTGTTGTAACTAAGTGCGCACTTGATTCTTTTTTTGTTTCAACCGGAATGTCTCTTATTTCATGAATGTACTGCCCCAAAACGCTCATGTTTTCATAATAAAAACTGGGCGTTTCCATACGCAAATAATTTGATGTAAAGACTATGCTGACTTCAATTTCTTCTCCTTCAGCAAACCTACCCAGGCTTTGTGCATCCCATTCATAATAATCAAAATATTTCCCTTGGTATATTTGGTTCACATATATTTCCGCTTCTTGTCGATAAGGCGCGTCAATATAGAAATAAAGCGGGCTTTCTTTTTCTGCGACAAATTTGTAAGTAATGCTCCCCTGCGCAGCGCTTTCTTCTTTCCAATAAATGATATCCGTTTCTGTCTCTTGCACTGTGATGTTTTCCAGTGAGATCGACTTTGGTATGGCTTTTTCAAAAATTGGCGTCCCCTTTGCTGCAATTCCTTTGTAAATCGCGTTGAGGAGGACAAAAGGGTTCTCCATCTGTTCTACATTAATCGCTGGAACTCCCTGCGCTGCGAAAAATGCAATGGGCAACGCATATGGATTTTCAAATACTGTAATACCGTTTTCTTCCCATTTCTCCTGATACGCATCTCTCGCTGTATAAGGCGTTTTGCTGAGCATGTATTTCACGCCAAGTAAACTTTCTGCTGCGCTGGTGGTCCCCTTTTCATATTGCGCCCAAAGCTGTGCATTGCGATACCCTAAATACCCCAGAAAGTTTTTCACTTGCATTTTTTCTGTTGAGCTAAAATGAGTTAATCCTGCATAATTATATTGCATGCTATCATTGAAATCGCGCCGATAATCCTTTTCTAGACGATAAAAACCATTGTCTTCAGATTGTATAGAATGAATGACTTCACTGGTCTGCCCAATCGCTTCTTCGTAATCATTTGCGCTTACCCCAACAACGGCAGTCATTTCATCCAGCGTGTTGTAGGTGTGTAATCCCAAGTTTAGAAAGTGTGTCACCACCAAAAGAATCAAAAAGGAACGGTATCCTTTTTGCTCTGTTGTTGCTAAGAGAAGGCTCAGCAAAAACGCAAAAATCGTAAGCAATAAAATGTTCAGAATAATATCTAATTGCGTCAAATATTCAAATGATACAAAAAGCAGGCATATGAAAAGCATCAGGTAAATAAAATAGACAATCCATATATGTTTTACGTGCATCCCTTCTTTGCAGGAGACAAATGTACGATATGAAAAGAGTATCATGAGAAAAGAAATGAGAAAAGAGTATCGATAAGGATACCATACGGGTTGACTATTGCCATGCCAAAGTAAGTTTACAGGACCATATACCATACTAAAAAAAAGCATGCCCAAAAGCAAACCGCTGCAAAGTTTCTCTTTTCGTGTTATTTGTTGATTACAAAAATAAAGCATTGTGAGAAACAACGGCAACATCCCAATAAAAAGATTGGGCAACCCTTTTTGTATTTCCAGATAACTAAAACTATTTGTCAAAAACTTTGAAAGTGCTTCTAGAAAAGAAAAATTCACCTTTTCAACCGGCGTTGAAAAGGTAAGCCCCATGCGGCTTTCAGAAAGCGAAAGCGCGGTAGGAAGAAATAAAGCTGCCGCCAAACATACAGCTACAAGAGATGCTCCGGCAAACCGAAAGCCGCTTTCCCAAAAACTATTTTTCTTCTCTTTTGTATCAGAAATAAGCGAATAATATAAAAAGTATAAAACCGCAAAAATACAAATCATATATGCAATATAGTAGTTGCATATTAAAACAAAGAACAATGAGAACAGGTATAATGATGCTCTTTTCTCTGCCACAATCCGCTCAATTCCCAGTATCAGAAGTGGTAAAAAAACCATCGCATCAAGCCACATCACATTATAAAAATATGCGGAAATATACCCCATAAACGCGTATGTGGTGGAAAACAGCAGGTTGATTTTCCGCTCTTTGAATTTTTGATTCAAATAGTGATAAAATGAAATGCCACAAGCAGATATTTTTAATAAAATCAATAGCGTTGCCGCAATATGTAACTTGGTTTGCGAAAAAAAGAATAAAACAATATTAAATGGGCTAATTAAATAGTATGCGATCAGGCTAATCATCTCTCCGCCCAAATTTTTGCTGAACGTATAAAGTAGACTATCTCCCTCAGCCAAAGCAGATTTTAAATACGAAAAAAAATCAATATACTGATCACGCAAATCAATGACAAGTAGCGTCCGCTGCCCAAACGGATAGATGCCCAGTAATGCGAAAATAATGAGTAAAATAAAAAAAGGCAAGAGAAAAGTGACCGTATATTGCGTCCATTTTTGTTGCCAGCATATTTTCCTCTTTTTCTGCATTACGCGTATCATTTCCCTATTGTAACCGATTTATAAATGAGCAGCAAGCTTACATAAAAATTCTGCCTTGACAGAAAAGTACGTTTCATATATTATATTAAATGCACGCAAGATATATCGACGCGGGGTAGAGCAGTTTGGTAGCTCGTCGGGCTCATAACCCGGAGGTCGTAGGTTCAAATCCTTCCCCCGCAACCATTTAAAAAAGGACTTTCACGGCATAGTGATAGTCCCTTTTTGATTTATCACAATAATATTCTCCCCAATCATTGATTATCCTTCTTATATTTCATAATACTGCGCCTGTAGCTTCCACATCGCCGCATATTTTTGCTTATCTTCCAAAAGTTTATCATGTGAACCATATTCAATAATTTGTCCATTCTCCAAAACTGCAACATCATCACAAAACTTACAACTGGATAATCGGTGAGAAACAAATATTGTCATCTTCCCTTCTGCCAATTCATGAAAGTGTTCATATATTTCTGCTTCTGCATAGGGATCAAGCGCTGCTGTTGGCTCATCCAAGATAACAATTGGCGCATCTTTATAAATCACACGTGCAATGGCAATTTTTTGTTGCTCCCCGCCGGAAAACATCACACCATCTTCTTGAAACCTAGAATACATTACTGTATCCATACCATCTTTTAGTGCGTTTATTCGTTCTTGCATGCCAGCTTGTTCAATGGCTTCTTCCAAACGATTTTCATCTTCTCTCATACTCGTCATAACATTTTCTTTAATACTAAAATCAAACAACTTAAAATCTTGAAAAACAACTCCCAAGCAAGCATTGTATTCTTCTGTTGCATAAGCATAAATATCTCTTCCGTTTAATAGTATCTGCCCGCTTGTTGGACGATATAAACGGCATAATAGCTTGATCAAGGTTGTTTTCCCTGCACCATTTTCTCCTACCAGTGATAAGCTTTTTCCTGCTTGTATTACCAGGTTTATTCCTTTTAAAATATCATAATCGGTTTTGGGATAACGAAACCAGACATCTTTAAACTCAATACTCACCGTCTGCGCTCGTTCTGCCTCAAAAAAAACTTCAGGTGCGTTCTCTGATGGCAACATAACATATTCCATATAAGGTTGTAAGTATTGGCAAATACTTTGAAAGTTTATAATTTGTAAAACCAACTCGGTAATGTTCTTTGTAAAACTGACTGCACTGGAAGCATAAACACTAAAATCACCCAATGACAACTTACTTGCTTTGATTTGTAACGCTGCAAAACCGCATATTAAAACCATAACGACTTGCGTCGTCATACTCGCTAAACCTTCATATCTGCCTATTTTATTGTATAACGCTCTGAATCCTGCAACGCTTTCATCCGCAAATGTCTCCAACTTCTTTTTAATATAAGGCGCCATATGATAAAGCCGAATTTCCTTCGCATATGTAAAATCCGAAGTAAGCTGAAACAAATAACCGAAATTTTTATTAATATCTGTTGTTTGGTGCATCCATTCCATTTGTAACTTCTGAAGTTTAGAAAAAATGATAAAGTTTATAACGATTATAATAGCGATTAGTAGTAGTACTGCAATGTGTAGCGTAGTGATAATGGCGAGCAATGTTACAATTGTAACAACGCCTTCAAGTATTTTAGAAAAAGTATCACTCACTCGTTTTAATATATTTTGTGTACGAATGGGAAATTGCGCTTTTTCCTTTAGCTGCAAAGTATCAATATCCTCTAACAATGCATAATTCATTTGCATGCTTTTTTCGCCCATATAACGGAGAAGTCCTTTTTCTAAAATCAGGTTTTCCTTCTGCAATAACTTCTGCATTATAATTTTCAAGACAGAAAACACAGTATTCAATACAATTAGTACTACAACATACAAAAGCACTTGCAAAAAAGTTTCCCTGCTCATTAATGCATCAATGATATATTTCGGCAAAAAGATATTCGGAAGGATAGATGCTGCGCAAATAATGGCATAACAAAAACTCAATGGTATATAGGCCCTAGAAATACGCATGGATAACTGCAAAAAAGCTTTTGCCGTAGTCAAATCTTGCTTAAATTGCTTCATTGCACATTCTCCTCTTCTTGATAATACTGTGCTTGCACATTGAACATATCCGCATATTTCCCATTTTTGCGCAACAGCGTTTGATGATCTCCGTATTCTATCAGCGCCCCTTGCTCAAACATTGCAATTTTATCACAGAAATATGTAGAAGCTAAGCGATGCGAAACAAAAATGGCTGTTTTCCCTTTGACCATCTCCTGAAAATGCATATAGATCTCATGTTCAGCAATGGGGTCCAGCGCTGCAGTTGGTTCATCCAAAACAACAATCGCGCCATCTTTGTATAATGCACGCGCAAGTGAAATGCGTTGCTGCTGCCCACCGGATAACTCAATACCATCTTCCGATAATGCCTTTCCCAGCGGGGTTCCCATCCCTTTTGGAAGTTCTTCAACCATCCTTTTGATTCCGGCTTTTTTCAGCGCTTGTTCAACAGCATATATATCCGCCTGTTCAGCAAACGCAATGTTTTCTGCTACCGAATAAGCAAATATATGTGTATCTTGAAACACTGCTGAAACAACTGACAAATACTCTTTTTTATCAAAATTCGCAATATCAATTCCGTTTAAAGTGATTGTTCCCTTTGTTGGTGTATAAAGTCCAGTAATTAGTTTGATCAGTGTCGTTTTTCCCGCTCCATTATGACCTACAATTCCCAATTTTTGTCCCGCCGGAATATTCAGAGTAATGTTCTTTAAAGTATCTTTATCTGCACCCGGGTAACGAAAACTTACATCGTTTAACTGAAGAACATAAGGCAAGGCTGGTAGTTCTATATTTTTTTTACAAACAGCATCTTCCTTATTAATATAATTTCGAAATATGGAAATTTCATTGAGGTATTTGGGCAATGTCGAAAGCTCTCCAAACATGGCTAATAATGTTCCAACAAATACTGAAATCAATGAAAAGTAAAATGAAAAATCCGCAATATTCAAAACCTGCTGTGTTACTTTGCTTATCAAGTAAGTGTAGGCAATTCCTTCTCCAATCAGAAACAAGCCTGCTTCAATTAGCAATGCCCATAGCTTATGCTTCCAAATGTCAGCATTTATCTTACTTCTTGTTGCTATATGTCCATCAAAAATATCTAAAACCTTTTTGGACATACTGTATAATCGAATATCTTTTGCGTAAGAAATATCCGTCATTACTTGAACCCAATGATTCATTTCTCTTTCCGTTTTGTTGATTTTCGGCTGTTTTTTCACCTCATAGTTTTTCACTTTTTTCGTAACAAAATACGAAGCAACAGCGTTACATAATAGAAGTAGCAGAATCCAGATATTCAAACTTCCCAAAATAAGAAAATAAGCAATCAATGTGATACTTTGTGCAAATACAATAAATATCTTATGTAAAAACCCTTCCACACCGGCATCATTGATTGCCATTGTCTGAAATGCTGCGTGGGTTTCATTCAAAAAACTAGGGTTTTCTGTGTTTACAAACTCTGTGGTCATGCTTTTTTCTTGCATAACATGCATAAGAGATTGGCGTATAGTCAAAAGAGATGGTTGATAGGCTCTCTTTACCCAACTTGCAATAAAATTTATCCCAACCGCTGCTATAAAAAAAGATATCAGCAAAAGAAATACTTCTGTCAGTGAACTATCATTGAGTAACGCTTGAAAAACCCATCGGACAAAAAATAAATGCACAAAAGGTACCGCCGCTGCAAAAATCGCATATATCGCCAAATATATGTATACTTTTTTCTCATATTTCCAAGCAGCCTTTAGTGCAAAAAAAATATTTTTCATTCTGCCTTCTCTCATGAAAATTATTTTGATAATTAAAAATTTCTTGTTGTTACAGAATCTTATTCCCCTCCGTCGGTAACACACATTCGTTACAAAGTCGCTTCTTATCCATTTCAAGAATTAAAAGGAAAATAAGCTTTACTTATAAATCATAACAAATATTGTTACTAAATTCCAGCGTAAAGCAAAATTCTTCCTTTGTAAAATATTTTTTATTTACTTTGGTTTTTTTAAGATGTACTCGCGAATGTATTTCTCTTGTACTATGCTTGTATCTTACTTTTCCCCCTGCACGCATACACAAGCAACAACACGCCCACACACAACACTGCAACCCGAACAATCAGATACATCGTAGGTATTGTAAAAGGAATGGCTCCTGCAATGGGGTATGTGCCTCTTGGTATACTCAATATGGAGTTTCCAATAAAATCAATGGGCATAGGAAGCATTAGTTGCGTGACATGTGCAAATAGGAAAAACCCAATGATAGGATACACTGCACCTACATGCAAGCGTGCTGCCAGTAGCCCTACTCCCAATAGGAAAAATATTTGTGGAATGATGATTAGTAGCATCACCAAAAGCAAATGCATCGGTGCTATGATTTTAAACTTCATATAGTAAAAGACATATGCTGTTATGGTTACAAGAATGCAAACAAGCGTTGTCGCTATAAGAATCCCCCATGCCTTTGCTGAAAGCTGTTCTCCTTTTTTTGTGGGTGTTGCACCGGTTACTTTTCCTACACGCTGCTCTTCGCCATCATTGGTCTTTGCAGCATAGACAAGTATGACAATCACCAATACCGGCATCACCGCCAGCCAATACGCAAGAAAACTCCATTCTGAAAAAGGTGCCGTTCCTGATTCACCGTTCAATATACTTGACTGCAAGACATATACACTATACACCAATGTAATAAGTCCCAAAATAAGATAGACTTTCGAACGCAAAATACGCTGTATCTCATAGCGCAATAATTTAAGTCGCTTGCCTACCATGCTTCTACCTCCTCTTTTTTGACGCCCGATTCCCCTATAATGGAAGCGAAGTTTGTAGCATTTCCCGGATCAAGCGCCCATGCCTCTTCTCCGCCGCGACATTTTAGATATTCCTCTCGCAGAATCTGTGTAAGTGCCTCGTCTCCTCCAATTAATTCCGCCATGCGGAATAGCTTCATTGCTTCTGTGTATCCGTCAAATCTTCCAATCTGCCCCGGATAATAAAACTTCAATACATCTTTTATCGGTAATTTTGTAATATATTCTTTTTGAAACGTCGTATAAAAATCATTTTTTGTGATATTTGCTTTTTGATGGATTAATGCCTTCACATGCTCATTGGCATATACATCGCCAAATCGTTCCTTGTAATATAGATATATGCTATATTGCGTTGCTGCCTCTTCCAGCATCTCTTCCGTTTGTGTCACTGCGCCGTATCCTTTGAATGCCCACCAGTTATGTGCGATTGTCTCTACCAATTTCATAAATGCATCGTCTTCTTTTATTTCTCCTGTACCAAGGCGCTCTTTTGACATATTCCCTGTCAAAATAGATTCTGGAATCGCACAAAGATTTCGCAATACAAAGGTCTCTTCTTCTGCATAATTACTCTTTGTCTCCATAAAGATTAGCGGTTTCCCATTCAAAGGAAGTGAACCATATAGCTTTACATAATAAGTATAAATGTCTTCCATGAGTTCCGGAATTTCATTTCTTTTTACAAGTTCTTTTTTGTTTTCAAAGAATGCAAATTGTACTTCTTGCCCTGCTATATTCCTTTTTTCTGTTATGTAATTTCCCGCGTATAAAGAAAAGTCCCATTGCCATTTTATTCGATCAAGTGCAACTTCATAGGTTACATATCCTTCTTTACTTTCTATGACTTTTTGTTTACCGCCAGATATAAATACATCTAGATGCGCAGGTATTGTTATAGCATATGTTTTAATATCCTGTGCTGCAACTTTTAATTCAGGGAAAATTCTACTGCTATACATCTCAATATAATCTTCAGATATTTCTTGCATGTTGTTGATGTCTCCATTTTTATTACCCTTTGGAGTCCCCTCGTAATGAAATTCTAAAGAAAGCTTCTTTTCTCCGGCGGGGAGTGAAAAATGGAAAAAATTCATATTGACAAACGAAAAATCATCTTTTTCAAAGGAAATTTCTTTGTTTTCTAGCATTACTTTCGTGACTTCAAATCCTACAGGAATCTCTATCGTTATGTCTTGCTCTTCCTCTACAGCATATTCCAATAGATAGATGCTTTTCCCATGCAGTTTGTTCTTTTTGGCAATGACCTCTGCTTTCATATCGCTCCAACTTACTTTTGTATTAATGTATTCGCTATTTTGATGCCCTCCTTCTGTTGCTGTTGCCATATCGATTTCCACAGAGTTGGTATGTGAATTGACCTGATAAAACTTTTCATCTGTCAGCGCAACATAATCTGTAATCAGAGGATCATTTTCAAGATAGACTGCACTTACAGTTATCATGAAAACCATAATGATTGGTAATGCAACATAGCGCAGATTTTTTACAAATGATGCCCGCAGACTTTTCCCATATCTTCTTGTGGACAAAAGCCCTAATGTATAGATTCCGAGAGCTATCAGAATACCAAACAACCTACCGTAAAGTATATATTTTAAATGCACATAATTTTCTGTACCATCTGATAAGTGTGTTACAGCTGTTTGTAACCATACCGTCACATAGTATGCATACCGATCTTGCATCATGCTAAATAGCATAAGCGCACTGGTGAGTAATAAACTTACTTCAAAGCTACGCAGGAAAAGATAAATTCCCGCTGTTAAGAGGGTGACAACAAATAGTCCTCCTAAATATAAATAACCCCATACCTTTATGGATTTGAGTAAGTCGAAAATAACATCCATCTTCAGCCATATATAAGGCAATGTCAGTAATACTCCAATCATGCTGGTGAACAATGCAATTATGAGAATGACTACCGTCTGCAAAAAGAGTTCTTTGATGGGGTTTCCTGTACTCTCCATAATCGCATACGACCTACTTCCGTAAGTCTCTCGCAGCATGAATAGCGTATACAGCATCGCCCCAAATCCATTGACATAGAGGGTCAGCTTTGCAGGGTTCAGGATGAACAAATTGGTCAATGTTGTGTCGTAACTTCTTGGTACCAACCCAAACAGGTTGGTGGTTACCAAAAGTGGCGTCACCAAGAAGAGCATCATGAATAACCATGTGACTTTAGCGTGTATAATTCTCTTTCCTTCTCCCATTAATCGCTTTGTCATTACAACGCACCATCCTCCTTTGCCATAACATATACATATGCATCTTCCAGTGTCGGGGTTACTTCTGTTGTATATGCTGGCAGCATATTTCCAATAAAACGATAAGAGGTTTTCTCCGGCATTACGATTTTTGATACAATGCGCAACCCCTCTTCTTGTTCCAATAAATCTTCCTCGCCATGCATGCATTCATATCTCCCCACATGCCCTGCACATAACGCAATCAACCCGTTTGGAATGCCATCATAGCAGATCTTTCCTTTATGCAATACAATGAGCCGGTTACTTGCTGATTGGATATCTTCTATGATGTGTGTGGAAAGAATGAGTATTTTATCTTTTGCTTCTTCCACGAAAATGTTACGCATGCGCATACGCTCTTCCGGATCTAACCTGACGGTGGGTTCATCCAGTATGAGTATCTCCGGCGTACCAAGCAATGCTTGGGCAATGCCCACCCGCTGTTTCAACCCACCCGACAAAGATGAAATTCTACTCTTCTTTCGATCTTGTAAGTTACAAAGTTCTAAAACATGTGCAATCTCTTTTTTGGTATTCTTAATGTCTTTTAACGTGGCCACATAATCCAAAAATTGATAGACAGTGAGTTCTTCGTAGAGTCCATACTCTTGCGGCAAATAGCCCAATTTCCCTTTGAAGCTTTTTTCTTGTTTTATGAGCGGGCTATCATCGCAACGAAGCTCTCCTTTTGTGGGCAGCAACCCTAGTGTGATTAGTTTCATGAGTGTACTTTTCCCTGCGCCGTTTGGACCCAAAAGACCAATAAAGGCTGGTGACTGCATCGTTGTGCTCACATTCTCCAGTGCCACTGTGCCGTTCGGATATTTCTTGGTTACTTCTTTTATCTGCAGCTTCATATGCAACACTCCTTTTCTTTCCTCGCTTTTAGTATATCAACTTCTTTTTCCTTTTTGTGGCTTCCCGTCTACTCTTCACACACTTTCCGCAACTATGCAATAACTCCGTCGCATCTTGGACACACAAAAATATCGATTTTGGATTTTTTGAAAAAACATGACAAAAAAGACAGCAAAAAAACTTTTCAGTGAAGGAATTTTTATGAGAATAGAGCTTATATCCTTTATGTGATATATCGTCGAAAGTTGCATAAATTTGTACTTTTCGATATGATACTATTATCTTTATAGAATTTACATCAAAAACCAAACAAGGTTTACCTCTTTACCGCTTTGTCTGTCAAAGCTTTTATGTTTCATGTTGATGAAACAATGCCTTTCAGGAAATAATATGATTTTCTTTTATTTTGTAGAACGTAAGTTTCGTGTACTCTTTCATTTAAAACGAGGTGATTTATGGAAAACTTAAAAATACCTGCTGCAATTGAAAAGCGCATTGCAGGGATGTCGCGTATACAGCATACAATCGGTATGTCCGGTGCATCTGTATATACCTATTACAATGATACTGAATCCTATGTATTGAAAATACAACCGGAAGATGTGTTCTCCGGCAATGAGGTGGAACGTGCGATGCTCCCATGGTTATATGGAAAAGCACCTGTGCCAAAAGTTTGGCATATTGAAGTGGTGGATAATATTAGCTATATCTTAATGAATGTATTGCCCGGTTCTATGGCCAATGATCCCCGCTGGCTTTCCCGCGGGGAAGATTACATGATTGCGCGTTTGGCAGAAGGCTTGAAAACGCTCTGGCGTGTGCCGCTAAAGGGTTGCCCTATAAAAACCACGCTAAGCGATCGATTGGAAACCGCTGCAAAAAGAATTGATGCGGGGCGCGTCGATATGAATTTATGGATAGAATATAATAAATTCTCTTCCCCCCAGGCGCTTTTCCAATACTTGCATGAAACGCGCCCTGTAAGTGAAGATTATGTCATTGTACAGGGAGATTATTGTATGCCCAATATCTTTCTTGACGAGCAGGGTATTTGCGGTTTTATTGATTTGGGGCGTGCAGGCATTTCTGATCGTTATCAAGATATTGGTCTTTGCGTTCGTACATTAAGCCACAACTTTGGGTTTCAAGAAATAGCGGAAGATAAAAGAATCGCCAAACTCTTTTCACATTTAGACATGACGCCAGATTATGCAAAAATAGAATATTTTATTTTGCTGAATGAATTGTTTTAAGCGAATATTTGTCTTTATAGAAAAAGGCCTTCTATCTTTTGATAGAAAGCCTTTTTTTAATTCAATAATTGTAATGCAGTAAAATCATCTTTCACATGTGTATAGAGTGTTTTGTAAAATGCCTGGTATGTTTTATAAAGCGCAACTTCCGTTTCTTTTTTTCGAATGGTATGTTGTGGCGTCACTAACTTTTTACAGATTTCTCGAATATCTTTGTAAACACCCGCTGCCACACCTGCCAACAACGCCGCACCAAAAGCAGGGCCTTCATCTTTTTCGAGCGTTGTAATATCACACCCTAGCAACGCTGCAAGAATTTGCATCCATATATTACTCCTGCTCCCGCCGCCACAGGCGCGCAGCTGTGTAACTTCTGTTCCGCAGGCTTGCAATATATCATTGCAGTCAGCCAAAGAATAGCCTATGCCTTCCATGATTGCTCTAAGTAGATGTGCCTGTGTATGAATCGTGTTTAGTCCAAAAAACACGCCACGACAATTAGGATCCATGTTCGGTGTACGTTCGCCCATTAAAAAAGGAAGATAAATAAGATGCTCACTGCCCGATTTTATTTTCTCAACTGCCTCGTTGATTACGGCAAAAACATCTTCCCCTTGCTCCGCTGCCTGTATTTTATAATCCAAACAAAACTGATCCAAAAACCAATTGAGAGAAAGCCCTGCAGCCTGCGGCCCACCCATTGTATGCCAACATCCCGGCACTGCCGCACAACATACATGTAATTGCCCTTGCGGAATAGAAACATATTCCTCCAAATGCGTATAAATAATCGCGGAAGTTCCTACTGTCACAAACGCTTGCCCTTCCTCGACCACGCCCATTCCAATTGCTGCCGCTGCATTATCACTCGCGCCGGCAGCGACAATTGTCGTTTCCAAAAGTCCGACTTCTGCCGCAACTTTAGGCAGCAATTTACCTGCTGGTTCTGTTGATTCACATATTCTTGGAAGCATATTAATATCAATTTCCAGCTTATCCAAAATCAATTCCGACCAACACCGATTTTTAACATCCATGAGCTGCATGCCTGATGCATCTGAGACATCAGTTATAAATTCTCCCGTTAATACATAGCGAATATAATCTTTCGGGAGTAAAATATGCTTACATTGGGCAAACACTTCAGGCTTGTGTTCACGCATCCAGAGAATTTTTGCTGCTGTCCACGCTGCAATGGGCGGATTTGCAGTAATGGCCAGCCATTCCTTTTCAGGAAGCAGCGTTTTCATTTCCGCAACCTGCGCTTCTGTTCGTTGATCGCTCCAGATAATAGCGGGTGCCAAAACCTCTCCTGCTTCGTTTAACATCACAAGCCCATGCATTTGCCCTGAAAGACCAATGCCTGCAATTTCTCTTTTTGCAGCGTTTGCTTTTTTCACAACTTCCTTTAGCGTAAAAAACACTGCCTCACGCCAATCTTCAGGGTTCTGCTCTGCCCAGCCATTGTGAGGGTGTGAAATTGCATATGTTGCATGGCTGTCTGCAATCAACTCTCCTGTTTCACTGACCAGAATTGTTTTTGTGCCGCTGGTCCCCACATCAATACCAATGAAATATTTCATACTATTCTCCTCTATGATATTGCAAAAAAACCTCTTTATACATTTTGATATTTCTTGCAGTATCTCCTCTGAAAATGGCACTGCCAATGACTACAATGTCTGCACCAGCCTGAAGCACCATCTCTAGGTTTTCTATGTTTATGCCGCCATCAATTTCAATGGCATATGAACTCCCGTTATGCGCACGCATCAAAAAAAGTGCTTTTAATTTTTCAATCGACTCTGATAAAAAAGGTTGCGGCATATGAAATAATCCCGGCGTCACACTCATGATTTGTATGACATCTGACAAAGCTTCTATTTCTTTTGTAATCACGGCAAGAGGGGTCTCTTGCTTTATTACAACACCGGCTTTTGCTCCTGTTTTTTTGATTTTCTCCAATGTTTTAATTGGGTTTTCGGCTGCTTCTATGTTAAATGTAATAATATCTGCGCCTGCTTCACGCACACGCTCTACAAAACGAATCGGCGCTTCCACCATCAAATGTACATCTAGTATCTGCGTTGTAATCCCTCGCAGGCTTTCCAAAAAAGGAAGGCAAAAAGAAACGTTTGGTACAAATATACCATCCATAAAGTCAATATGTAATTGTGTGATCCCTGTATTTTCCAGTAGCTTTATTTGCTCATACATTCGCATTTGATCTGCAGCCAAAAGCGAAGGCGCTATAATTGGATACATACGTACCCTCTTTTCTGTTTTGAATATTTATCAGTATAGCATATGCAAAATTGTGCTACAAGCGAAGAGAGATTGCTTTTCTTATAAAAAAGACGATAGCTTTTGCTATCGTCTTACCGTTTAAACCAATACCTACTCTACTTCTTTAAAAAGTATTTCGTCATCTTTTACCCAGCCCAATTTTTCTCGCGCCATACGCTCTATATACTCATCACTGCCGATAAATCCTTCGATTTCTTGCAATGCATTATATTCTCCAGCAAGCGTTGCTTCTTGTTCTAATAGTTCTTGTTGCCGCGCTTTTTGTCCTTTGGCCTTGATCAAATTAGTGGAAATACTGATGGCCGCATATATAAAAAATACTACACACACCAAAAGCCGCAAAGAAAAAAATCCTTTCAATTTCCCAAAGAAAGATTGCTTCTCTTTTCGCTCTACGTTTTCTTTTCGTGTGGTTCTTGTCGCCTTTTCCATCCGTCTGCCTCACACATCGACTTTCCTATATCATAGACGAAATACAACCCATTTGTCAATATTTAGAAAAATATACGTTAAATCAGCTCGTCTATCATTGCTTTCAGCTCGCTATCGGAATCCGGCACATCGTTAATAATATCATCTAAGCTGACTGCCGCTTGCTCTTCTTCCAATGTTTCCGGTTTGTCTTCCAGTGTTTTATCAGCAAACAGTGTTTTCAGTTTTAAATCAATTTCGTCAATATCCTTTTGCAACGCTTCTTTTAATGCATCTTTAAACGCTACAATCTGGTCAATGTCTGTTTTGACGGTTCTCTTTTTCTCTTCATATTCCGTGCGCAATGCTTCAAGCTCCTGCTCTAGCTGTGCCCGTGTTGTAGAAACGCTTTCTTCCGCATCTTTTTTCATGGAATCGATTTTCTCTTGCGCCTCTTCCAGCATAACATCCGCTTTTACATTGGCTTGTTCCGTAATTTTTGCCGCGTTTGCCTCTGCAGTAACAAGCGCTTGCGTAAGAGAAGCTTCCATCTCTCTATATTTTACAAGTTCCGCTTGCAGTTTTTCGTTTTCTGCAGTCAATTCATCTACGCCCACTGCCACATTTCTTAAAAACACATCTACTTCACCTGCTTCATATTTCCCGCGCTTTGTCGTAAATTTTGCTTCTTCTATGGTTTGTCTTGTTAAAGCCATACGTTTTCCCCTTTAAATAGAGTATTTGAAACTAATATTGCTCTTCTTCTTCGTAATTTGCCAACATTCCAATTGGATTGGTGGAAATCTCCACATTGGAAGGTGCTACAACAAAAATATTCCGCGCTGCTTTTTTGATATCTCCATTGAGCGCATAAACTGCGCCACTGATAAAATCCAAAATTCGTTGGGCAACAGCAACTTCAATTTCGTCTAGATTAACAATAACCGGCTTTCTTTCACGCAAACGATCAATGACACTTTGGGTTTCATCATAAGAAGACGGCTGGAAGATAATCATCTTCATTTGCATATCTGCGTTCGCATAGCTTTGCGTTCTGCTACCACCTTCCGGCATTGATATCACTTTGGAGCGTCTTCTCGAAAAACTAGGCTCATCGTATTCTAACTCAGGAATCTCATCCTCTTCTGCGTAATCATACTCGTCATCATATTCGTCGTAGTACTCATCATCTTCATACTCTTCGTAATACTCATCCTCGTTCTTCTTGCCAAATGAACCAAGTGCTCTTTTCCAAAAGCCTGCCATATTGCCCCTCCTTAAATACGTTCTCCAAAAATTAATGACCCAACGCGCACCATATTGGCGCCTTCTTCTATCGCAATCCTAAAGTCATGAGACATTCCCATGGAAAGCCATTTTTTTGTAATGGTTTTCGTCTCCGGTAGTGCCTCGAATAATGTTCTCATTTCTACAAAATAAGGCCTTACTGCTTGCTCATCTTCCATAAACGGCGCAATTGCCATCAACCCTTGTATGCGTACGGCGTCATATTGCTCCGCCGCTTCCAAGAAAGATGATAATTCTTCCGGCAAAATGCCTGATTTTGTCTCTTCATTTCCTATATTAATCTGTATAAGGCAATCTGTCAAAACTTCTTGTTTTTCTGAAAGCCAATGTATTTCTTCCAGCGTGGAAATGGAAGAAACCGAATGAACCAATGCCGTTTTTCCAATTATATACTTTAGCTTATTTTTTTGCAATCTTCCAATGATATGCCAGCTCCCTTTTCCATGGAGCATTTCGTATTTATCGCGAAATTCCTGAATGCGATTTTCGCCAAAGGTATCCATACCATACTGCATTGCTTCTTCAATTTTCGCTACAGGAACTGTTTTGCTGACAGCCACCAACGCAATTTCTTCCTTTTTTCGCCCGAAAACCGCTGCGCTTTTTTCAATCTCATCCCATACATATGCTATATTTTCTTTTAATGACATCTTGACCCTTTAACTCCATCATTCATATATTTCAACACCTACTACAAGGCCACTTTCTTTGTTCACCGGTATAATCAGCATTCGTTCTTTGTCTTTGATGAGTATTTCAATGGGCTCAAATACTTTCTCTTCATCCTTTTTCCAGTAAACACCCTGTACGCCGTCTTTTTCTTTGATTACTTTTTTGGAAACAGAAAGCCCCGTATAGTCTGAGGAAACTGAGAAAGTAACTTGTCTGACCCATAAAAATGTACTAACATCTTCGGTAAATTTTAAATAATAGATGTGCTTTCCTTTGTCTTCTCTATGCCCATCAATGCTCGCTGTATAAGAAAAGTTACTGTCATGGGAAAACGCAATTTTAAAAGAAGCATCTGTTTCAAATTCCGGCACTGCTTTATCTGAAACAAACACAACATACCATAAATTCTTATCCACCAATCGATAAAGCGGCCGCGCTGCAAATGTTTCTTCTGCAATCTCGCTTGTCTTCCCTTGCAGGATTGCGTTAATGTTTTTTACCGTCAATTCTTCCAGATGTTCGGGTACAAGCAGTGTTTCAATCCCATCAAAATAAAAGCTGACAACACCCTCTTCTTCTGCCACAATTGTTTTTTTATGCGTTGCTAGCTTGGTCAACAACGTCTCTTCTTCTGTATACATGGCCGTCAATGAATCATCTTCTTTGGTATTGGTTTTTAGAAGATTCGCGCGTTCTGTCATATCGCGCGACAAATCGCGCTCCAATTGATTTAAATCTCCCCCTTCTTCGCCGGATACAATTGCGCGAATGGTGTCCGTCGTGGTGGCAATGCGTGCATTTAAGGCAACCATCGCGTCATCAATAATATCCGTTTGCGCATGGTTCTCCTGATAATCCATAATTTTCTCTTGCAAGCTTTTCAGGTTGAGATAATCTTTTGCATTATACTCAACGCCATAAACATCTGCGATGGGCGTACCGGAAGAAACCGTTTGCCCTTCGCTGGCAATAAATTCTGTTCTACCGTAGTTTTCTGCTTTGTAAAGCTTTTCTGAGCGTACCACAATTCCCGTAGCGTCTTGCACGAATGAAATTGTCTCATTTTGTGCAACAAACGTTTTGTTTCGCCCTGTAAAAACAGAGATTAATATGACGAGTAATATAACGCTGGCAATGCCCCCGCCAATTATCATTTTTAGTTGATTCGAAATGACAAAGCCATTTCCTTTTTTGCGCATATTTGCGCGCCGTCTTCTACGCGTTCTTTTATTCAAAATATGCTCTCCTGCTCTACTCGCTTTTTTCCATTGCTTCAATTGCTTTTTTTAGTTTACTCAAAATACGCCTCTGTGCCCGCGAAATATACATCTGTGAAACACCCATGTCCTCCGCAATTTTACTTTGCGCATGTCTGCGCCAAAAGCGCTCCTGCAAAATATGCTTTTCCGTTTCATCCAGTACTTCTAGCGCTTTTTCAATGACATCATTTTTCTCAATATCCTCAAACGCGCCATCTTCATGCCCTAATACATCACGCAACATTCCTTCGCCTTCTTCTTCTCCAATGAGCCTTTCCAAGGAAGAAACAGACATTGAACGCTTCATTTCCATCAACTCTAAAACCCGCTCACTGGATACCCGAAGCTCTTCTGCCACATCACTTACTTTTACACGACCTTTTTTTTCAAGCGCTTCATACGCTTCGTTATACGCAATCAATTGCTCGCTATCTTTGCGCGAAATATGCAACATACGCGTTTTATCGCGAAAATAATTCTTAATTTCTCCAATAATGGTGGGCGCAGCAAACGTAGAAAATTGAAATCCCTTTTCCGGATCAAACCGTTCAATCGCACCAATGAGCGCCAAAGACGCCACCTGCACAAGATCTTCGTATTCCACGCCCTTTCCTATATAGCGCAGCGCAATCCCCTCTGCAAGCCGCATATTATTTTTTATTGCTGCATCGCGATACGAGATTTCTCCCGTCTCTTTATATCGTTGAATTAACGCGATGGTATCTCTGCGGTTTGTCGGTTCACAAGCGCTCAAAACTTCCCCCTGATTATTGTCGAAATAACACTTTTATTTTTGTACAGCGGTCTTTTTCACATATAAATGTGCATTCATCTGCAATGGATTCCAGTATAATCCGCGAAATGCCATCATCTATTTCATTATGATAGCTGCCCTTTGCTTCTAATATAAAGGCCAAGCCTTCTTCTTCCAAAACTTCGCAAGTCAGGCTGCCTTCAATCAAACCGGAAAGCAAAACAGCACAAGCTTCTGAAACAGCCATTTTAATATCTTCAATTGTTTCCACTGAAAAATCCAGGCGCACACCAATCCCCGCCATGAATAGGCGAAGCGGCAATACATATTTCACATCAGCAGGAAGGGTAATCGCAGTTTTTTGCTTCATCATTCTTCCACTTCCTCCACTTCTTCAATTTGAAATGCTTTGTCAAGCCCTGTCATTTCAAACAGCCGATAGATATATGATTTCATTTTGCGAATTGTTACCGTAGCGCCCGCTTCTTTTTTTTCTTGTAAGATGCGGACCAACGTCTTGATGCTGGAAGAATCCATATATGCCAATGCTTCACAAGACAAAACAATATCGCCTTCTCCCGCCGGAATTTCTTCTAACGCTTCTTCCAAATCCGGCATCGTATATAAATCAACATATCCTTCCGGAAAAACAATCCAGACATTTTGTATCTCATCAAACTGTTTTTCAACTTTCATGTGCATTCTCTCCGTTTACTGTATCAATAATATTTAAAATCTCTCCGATGTCTTTCACATGATATCCTGCCGCACAATTTTGCATCACTTCTTGATCTGCATAACCTCCCAAGACTGCCACAGTATATGCGCCTGCGCTTAGCCCTGCGCCAATATCTGTCATACCATCACCTGCCATTAAAACTTCTCTCGGTTTTACAGAAAGACGCCGCGCCACTTCTTCTACACACCATGGATCTGGTTTGGGCGCTGCCATATCCTCATAAGAAAAAACATATACAAAATCACTTGCAATATCTTTGCTTTTCAAAAATGCTTCTGTTACTTTTTTGGGCTTGTGCGTCGCAAGCGCAAAAGGAATCTTTCGTTCTTTTAACGCAGATAACAAATGCTTTGTATTTGGGTAAAGGTTTGAAAGCGCGCTAGGTTCTTCTTCATAATACGCTTTATAAACTTCATAATCTGCGTTTAGTTCTTTTTTATCAATTCCCAGCGCATCATAAGTATCTTCCAAAAGGCGCTTCCCGCCTTTTCCAATATACTTTCTGGAAAGTCGTTCGATTTCTTCAAATGGATAATCATTATATTTCAAAAGCGTCTTACGAAGTGCCTCTGCAATATCAAGAATTGTATCCGCAATTGTTCCGTCCAAATCCAGTACAACTGCTTTTATTTTTTCTGCCACAATAGTTTACCCTTCTTATTTATATATAGCTTAGTATATCATTTCTGACGCGCCAAAGACAAGGCTACCTTATATTCTGTGAAAAAGATTGATACGCTTAATAATGCCAAAAATCAAGTTGATGGATGCCTACGCCTATCAAGAAAAAGAGCCCGAGCAAATACAGCACTGCCAGTAAAAAGCCAATGGAAGAAAGCACAATTCCTACAATAGCAAAAGCGTTTTTCTTATCTTGTACTGCCGCAATAATCCCCAGCACCAACCCTACAATTGAAGCCAGCAGATTGAAAAAAGGAATCCAGCACATAACAAGGCTAACAATCCCTAGCACCATAGCAGCGATGCCCATGCCTTTTGATTTTTCTTCAAGCGCTTGTGTCGGCGCGGCGCCAGCGTTCATATCATAAGCATTACTTCCGTTGTTCGGCGCGCCCCTTCTTGTGGTGCATAACTGGGCTGCTGAAAATGATAACTTTCATAGCCTTGTTGTGTATGATTGTTGTTTTGATTTGGGTCTTGGTTGTATTCCATATTTGCCTCCAAATAATGTTCTAAAAGAAAGAAGGCGAGCGCTTATGAAAAACGCCGCGCCTTTTATCTTATTATATATGATTTTGCGCTAGACTTCTATATATGTATTCACATATGTTTCTACGCCATCTGCAATGGCTTTTGCTACCTTCTTTTGATAATCTGAGGAGGAAAGAAGCGCCTCTTCCTTTTTGTTAGATAAAAAGCCGCATTCTACAAGCGCCGCCGGATGTACCGCCGCAGTAATCAACATGTTATTTTCGGTCAGCGAACGCACAGGACGCGGGTTTTCAATGCCCAGCTGTTCATTCAGCTCTACTAAAATATCCTTTGCCAGCAATTCTCCTTGCACTGCGCCGGGCGCATGATATGTCTGCGGGCCATAGATGCCTTCATCTCCTTCAAAAAAGTTTTGGTGAATCAAGACAATCAGGTTCACATACGGCTCTGCCATAATCTGCTTTCGCTTCGCCATGTCTGCATTTTTATCAGGGCCAATGGCATCTTCATCCATTCGTGTCATCACGACTTGGTAGCCTTTCTCCTCCAGCTCCAGCTTGAGGTAAAATGCAATTTCCAAATTAATGTCTTTTTCAAGAACGCCCGTAAACGCGCCTTTTGTGCCGTTATCAAATCCACCATGCCCGGCATCTACAACGATGACAATACCTTCTTCATCAATCTGCGTAGGGGCTGCGAGCATTTCCTTTCGGTTCTGTAGCGGGCCTTCTGCGCCCTTTGGCTTAAATACAAAATACCCTACAACCATGACCAGCAAAAGCAGCATCACCAGTAAAAAAGCTTTTCCACCATTTCCGTTGGTGTCTCCCGGGATTTTCCTTGTTTGCCTGCTTCCTCTGTCCATCCGTCTTGCCATTTTTGCTACCCCTCTTACATTCCGTCAGATGTTAAATATTGTGTCATAAAGTTTTGTCAAAAAAATAACATGCACATGAACAGAATATGACAATATAAAAAAGAGGCGTATTTACGCCTCTTTTGGTACGCTTACTGTTCTCGCAGTACTGCTTCATATTCTTGCTCCAACACTGCTAAAATATGCTGCATGTCTTTTTCAATCATTTTATCCTGTAGCGTTTCGTTTTGCGAGCGGAACGTAAGCGCATATGCGATGGATTTTTTATCTTTCCCCAATCTATCTGACACATACACATCAAAAACCGTTACTGTTTCCAGATACTTACCACCGGCTTTTTTAATATCTTCCTGCATGCGCCCTGCTTCTACTGCTTTATTCACCAGCACGGCGATATCCCTTGTAATTGCAGGATATTTTGGAATCTCCTCATATTGTGTTTTCTTTTTCCCTCCACGCAGAGCCGATAAGTTTAACATTGCAACAATTACCCCTTCCGGTAATTCGTAATTTTTCGCAACAGCTGGATGTGTTTCACCAATTTCTCCAATGACCTTATCCTCTAAAAGAATTTCTGCTGCAATGCCCGGGTATAGATATGGTTTTTCTACTGCCGCATAGCTTTCTTCTTTGCCACGCAAAACGCGCACAACTTGCGCAACATCATTTTTCAGCGCATAAAAATCTCCAACATCCTTTGTAATGGCCATCAAGAGGATTTCATCTTCTCTTGGCAATGTATCTGTCAGCGGCAGATTCTTTGGCAAATAGACATGACTAATCTCATAAAGCCGCAGCTCAGTGTTTTTCTGATTGGTGTTCATGCGTACTGTGTTTAGCATTGCCGGCAAAAGCGTTGTGCGCATATATGCCTTATCTTCTCCCAAAGGGTTAATGATAGAGACTGCTTTTCGCAGTATATCATCAGCCGGAATTTGCAAACGATCTAGCTCCTCCATGCCCATGAAAGAATAGCTCATGCATTCATCATATCCGAACGCTGAAAGAAAATCGCGTACTTGCTCTTTTGTCGCGCTTGGGTTTTTACCTTTGAAATGCATCAAATGGATTTTGCTGTTTGCCTCAGGAATATTGTCATATCCATAGATGCGCGCCACTTCTTCTGCAATATCCACTTCCCCAAAAATATCCATACGATATCTGGGAATCGTGCAGCGCATTTTGTTTTCCTGTACCTCTACTGCGATGTTGACACGCTTTAGACAATTTAACATTGTTTCTTGTGAAAGCGCTGTCCCCAAACGTTTGTTAATGCCTTCCGTTGTTGCAGAAACCACTTTTTCGCTCAAATCTTCATGCAAAACATCAATCTCACCGGTAACAATTTCTCCTGCGCCCAGCATCTCAACCAATTGACATGCACGATGTAGCGCATATGCCGCCGTTGTCGCGTCAATGCCTTTGGAAAAGCGCATGGAAGATTCGCTTGCGATGCCAAGCCCCCGTGCTGTTTGACGAATGTTTCCATATGTGAACTTCGCCGCTTCAAAAATAACTGTTTTTGTCGTCTCTTTGATTTCAGAATTCTCGCCGCCCATGATGCCTGCAATGCCGATCGCACCTGCTTCATCTGTGATTAGCAAATTGCTGTCAGAAAATATTTGTTCTTTTCCGTCAAGCGTTGTCAGCGTTTCGCCTTTCTCTGCCCGCCGCACAATTATATGTGCGCCATGAATATCCTCTTTATCAAACGCATGCAACGGTTGCCCTGTTTCCAGCATAACAAAGTTCGTAATATCTACAATATTGCTAATCGGCCGCATGCCTGCCGCCAAAAGCCTTTCTTGCATCCATTTTGGTGAAGGTGCTATCACCACATTTTTTACAGCCCGCGCCATATAACGAGGGCATAAATCCGTATCTTTCACCGTTACTTTTACATAATCTTGAATGTCATCTCCTGCTTCTGTGAAAGTTGGAACAGGCGCTTTGATAGGGACATCAAGCGCTGCGCTGGCTTCTCGCGCAATCCCTAAAATCGAGAGGCAATCTGCTCTATTTGCGCCCACTTCAAAATCAATGGCCACATCTCTTTGCGGCAAAAGATCCTGCATGTCTACACCAATTTCCACATCCTCTAAAATCAAAATACCATCCACATCTGCGCCCGGCCAGCCACTTCCTGTTAAAAGTAACTCTTCGCCGGAGCAAAGCATTCCGTAAGAAGGAACACCCCGTAGTTTTGACTTTTTAATTTTCAACCCATTGGGCAGTTTCGCGCCATGCAGCGCCACCGGTACATATGCGCCGGGAAACACATTCTCTGCCCCGGTAACAATTTGCACCAACGCATCTTCACCAATATCCAACTGGCAAATTTGCAGCTTATCTGCATCGGGATGTTTTTCCATGGATGTAATTTTCCCTACCACAACTTTTTCCATCGCTATCGTAGGATGAATAATTTCTTCTACTTCTGTTCCAATTGAAGCAACTGCAGCAGCAATTTCTTCCGCGGAAGCATCTGTTTTTACATAATCAATGAGCCATTTATATGGAATTTTCATAATTTTCCCTCACTTATACAAATTGCTTTAGAAAGCGTACATCATTCTCATAGAGCAGGCGCATATCCGTGATACCATACTTTATATTTGTCATACGCTCTAACCCTAAGCCAAAGGCAAAGCCTGAATAAACTTCCGGATCAATGCCGCAGTTTTCCAACACCACAGGATGCACCATTCCGCAGCCCAAAAGCTCTACCATGCCCGCACCTTTGCATGCGCTACAGCCTTCTCCTTTGCATAGTGAACATGTGGCATCCACCTCCGCAGAAGGCTCTGTGAATGGAAAGAAGCCGGGGCGGAATTTGGTCTGTGTATGCTCTCCATAAAATTTACGCAGAAAACTGTTTAGCGTGCCTTTTAAATCTGCAAACGTTACGCCTTTATCAATGTAAAGCCCTTCAATCTGGTGGAAAACAGGCGAATGCGTCGCATCCACATCATCTGTCCGATACACGCGCCCGGGGCAAATAACACGAATGGGCGGCTTTTCTTTCAGCATTGTTCTGATTTGCACAGGTGATGTATGTGTCCGCAAAACAATATCCTCTGTTACATAAAAGGTATCTTGCATATCCCGTGCAGGATGATCTTTTGGAATGTTTAGCATCTCAAAGTTGTACTTGTCAAATTCAATTTCCGGTCCTTCCACTGTCTCAAAACCCATGGATGTGAAAATTGCCGTGATTTCACGATACACTTGCGTCATAGGGTGTAATGCGCCTACCGTATTCCCTTTGCCCGGCAAGGTTACATCAATTTTCCGTGCAGCCATTTTCTCGCCTGCAATGGCTTCCGTAATGGAATCCATTTTTTCATTGATTAAGGTTTCTACTGTATTGCGCAGTGTATTTATTTTTTGTCCAAAAGCAGGGCGCTCCTCTTTTGAAAGCGCGCCAAGCTCTTTCATTAACGCTGTTATTTCGCCTTTTTTCCCTAAATATCGTATGCGAATTTCTTTCGCCATATCCAGGTTTGCTGCGTTAGGCAATGCTTCGCGCACATTCTCTAAAATCATTTGCAACTTCTGATCCATTTTTCTTCCCTTCCTTTTTTACAATAAAAAAACCGCCCTATTACAGGGCGGAGTCATTCTACTCCGCGGTACCACCCGCATTCGCTGCATTCACATACTTACAGCCTCTTTCAAGATAACGGTCTTTACCCGACTCTGCCTACTTATCAGCAGAATAGCTCCGGAGTGAAATTTCAAATAACCCATGTGTACATTTGCTTACAGCCGATGGCAAATGCTCTCTTCTCCACAAAAGGGGAAATTCTACTTTGCTCCCTTATCGCTTCTCATATATTAGCTATAGTATAACATATTCTTTTATTTTTGCAAGGTTTCGTTTTTCAACTGATACAGCATAATCCCTGTAGCCACAGAAACGTTAAGGCTCTCTGCTTTTCCATACATGGGGATCTTCAATAGTTGGTCGCATATACTTGCCATTTCTTCTGATAGCCCGCGTGCCTCGTTCCCTACCACAAGGCAAGTTTTACTTGCTTTAAGCGCAGGTGCATTTTCTTCTCCCGCCAAATGCGTTCCGACTACCCAAAAGCCGCTCTCCTTTAATTGCGTTATCACTTCATGCTTTTCATCAATTTCCACCATAGGCAAGTGAAAACCACTGCCCATCGCCGCGCGTACAGCACGGGGGGAAGTATAATCCGCTGTGGTTTTCGAAAAAAGGACAGCGCTTGCCGCAACTGCATCTGCCGTTCGTATAATCGCGCCGACGTTCGCAGGATCGCTCACATCTTCCAGAAACACAATTATCTCTTGATATGTTTCCGGCACGAAAACTGCCGATTCTTTTTGTACCACTGCGATGCATTCTTGTGGCGTTTTGACTTCTGCAATGGAGGCAAGTACTTCTGGGCTCACCAACAGAATTTCTGTTTTTTCAGAATTGATCAGTGGCAATAGCGGATCCGCTTCATTTACGGTACAAAAAAACGTAACGTTTGCATAACGCAATGCCTCTTCTGCGCATTTCCTGCCTTCCGCCAAAAACAACCCTGTTTCCTTGCGAAATTTCCGTTGCTTTAACGCGCGTATCTTTTTTATTGTCTCGTTTTGTGTGCTTGTGATTTTTTCTTTCATAATACTCCATGCAATAAAAAAAGGCACAACATACGCATGCTGTGCCTTTTTACATTGTTATGCCAATTTACTTTTTGCAACCTCTGCCAGTTGTGCGAACGATGGTGCATCGTTCACTGCCATTTCAGCAAGCATTTTTCTGTTGACTTCAATGTTTGCCAGCTTCAAGCCATTGATGAATCTGGAATAACTAAGCCCATTGATTCTTGCAGCAGCGTTGATTCTTGCAATCCATAATTGTCTAAACTCACGCTTTTTAATGCGTCTACCGATGTATGCATGGTTTTGTGCACGCATAACCGCAAGTTTTGCACTTCTATATTGTTTTGACTTGGCGCCATAATAGCCCTTCGCCAATTTCATTATTTTTCTACGTTTTTTATGTGAGCTAACTGCTCTTTTCACTCTTGCCATTTTCTTTCCTCCGCGGTTAATAACTTTTATTCATTAGCTGTAGGGCAATAAATCCCTCATGTTCTTTTCAGCCGTACCTTCTAAATAAGCTGTTTTCCGTAAATTTCTTTTTCTTTTTGTGGTTTTCTTTGTCAAGATGTGGCGCTTATTTGTCTTTTGGTACTTTATACTACCGCTTTTTGTTGCTTTAAATCTTTTTGCAGCACCTCTATGCGTCTTGATTTTTGGCATTTTTCTGCCCTCCTGTTACTAATTTTTTGGTGCAAGTATCATAAACATGCTACGCCCTTCCATGGTTGCCGCACGTTCCACTACAACATTTTCTAGCATCTCTAAAAATTCGTTCATGACTTCTAAGCCGTTTTTAGAATGCGCAATTTGTCTCCCACGAAACCGAATTGATACTTTTACCTTATCGCCGCCATCTAAGAATTTTTGTACATTCTTTGCTTTGACTTGCATATCATGTGTATCAATCGTCGCAGAAAGACGCATTTCTTTTAACGTAACTGTTTTTTGCTTTTTCTTTGCTTCGCGCTGCTTTTTTTCTTGTTCAAATTTATACTTCCCATAATTCATCAATTTACATACCGGTGGATTTGCTTTTGGGGAAATATTGACAAGATCAAGATCTGCCTCTTCTGCAATGCGCATAGCTTCTACAGTTGGCATAACGCCCAGCTGTTCGCCGTCTTCTCCGATTAATCTAATTTCTGCATCTCGAATCCGTTCGTTAATGAGTTGATCGTTTGCTATTTCTAACGCCTCCTTCTTGCTCACTTTTTAAAATAAAAATTGCGGGCATAACTCGCCCGCAATCATACAAAGTTTCATTTTTGTAAGAACCATGCCTAG
This sequence comes from Christensenellaceae bacterium, assembly GCA_050952565.1. Classification (GTDB taxonomy): domain Bacteria; phylum Bacillota; class Clostridia; order Christensenellales; family Christensenellaceae; genus QANA01. The sequence goes on along the minus strand of JBMNLE010000002.1, from coordinate 75,101 downwards.
CTTATGCCGACAGGTGAGAAACGGGTAAGTTTCTGCTTAGCTTATACAGAATATCATACCCCAAAAGTCTTGTCAAGCAATTATGATTCTTCTTGTTCTTCTGCGACTTCTTGCATCAGCTGCGCATACTCTTTTTCTGTTGCTTCTTCAATCTCTTCTTGTAGTTGCGCGCCATCTGCCGTGCCTTCTTCTTTATACGTCAGTTCTGCCAATTTAAAATATACCTCTTGCTGTGCTTTATAATTTGCTTCTATCTGCGCAATCAGCTCTTTGAAGGTTTTCTTTTCAATGACTTCGCCTGATGCACGATAGACCTGCTCTCCTATTTTTTGATAGAGCAAAGCATTTTCTTCATCCAGCTTGGTGAATTGCGTACGCAAACGACTCTGTTCAACGCTTACACTTGCCTTTTCTTTCGCCCAAAGCGCGCTCTTTTTAAATTGTGCCAACAGCCCCTTTTTTTCTGCCATTTTATTTTCCCAGATATGCCTCAATCGGCGTCAAGTCAAGCGCGTCAAACTGTTGCAAAACTTCATATAACAATGCAACGATTTTTTTTAGGCCACCTACTTCATCGCTTTCCACGTTAATAGGCAGCAGCGGATCATGCAGAGACATCCGTACCAAGAACCAGCCGTTTCCATCTTCTTTGTCAAGAGAAACACGAATGCCTTCATGGTTAACAGGCGCCGGTGTAAACCGTGGGTCTTCCTCTGCCAGTTTTGATATCTTCGCAATCACATCTTTTCCATAAGCGCCAAAATCATCAGCTTTGATGTTAATTCTAAATTCTTCTGCTTCCACTGGTTCTTCCAGCGTTTCAATCAATGTAAACATATCTTTGTTCTCTTTGCGCATGTTTGCCATGGTAATGAGAATCTTCGTTACCAGATATGCCCCATCATCCAAGAAATAATTCTCTTTCAATGCTGCGTGTCCGGAAGTTTCAATTGCAAGCCATGTATCTTCGCCCACTTCGTTTAGGCGAACGGCTTCGTTGATAACATTTTTGTATCCGCGCTTAAAGCGATGATGTATCCCACCGCTTTCTTGAATAAACTTTGCAAGACCACTGGAAGTTGTAGAATCTGTTACAATTGTCGTCTTTGGATGCTCCTCTAAAATGATTTTTCCAATCAACGCAATCAAGCGGTTGCGGTTAATAACCCGCCCTTTGGGGTCTACTACACCGGCGCGGTCCACATCAGTATCAAAAATAATTCCCAAATCCGCGTTGGCTGCCAATACTGCCTTAGAAATAGATTCTCCCGCTTCCTTATCTTCCGGGTTTGGAATATGATTTGGAAACATTCCATCCGGCTCCAAAAACTGGCTGGCGCTCACATCTGCCCCCAGCGGCGCCAAAACATCTGCCGCAAAAAAGCCGCCGGCACCATTCCCCGCATCTACAACGATTTTTGTTCCTTGTAGCGGCATTTCCATACCCGTCGCTTCTTTTATTTTATCCACCAATATGTTGGAATAGACTTTCATAAAATCTATTTCTGTTACGTTGCCACCTGTGCCTTTTGCATATGCTTCTTTTTCTGCGATTGCAATAACTTCTTTGATATCAGAAGATTCTAAGCCGCCTTCTTTGACAAAGAATTTCATGCCGTTTCGGTTAAACGGCAAATGGCTTGCTGTAATCATAATGGCGCCATCGTATAAATAGCCGTCTGTAATGGTAGACATAAACATTGCCGGTGTAGAAGCTAGCCCGGTATCATATAGCGCAACGCCCATATCCATTGCTGCTTTTTTAATGCCTTCTAAAACGCGCGGGCCTGAAATTCTGGAATCTCTCCCCACGCCAATTTTAATTTCATTTTTCTGTACACGGTTTTGCACCCATGCAAAAAATCCTGCTGCTAGGCGGTAAACTGCTTCATCCGTTAAGTTTACTTCCTGTCCTGCAATGCCTTCGCTGGCAATGCCGCGTATATCGCTTTCATTACGAAGTTTTTGTAAATCCATACTATGCCTCCTAATACGTTTCGTGTTAGCTATATCATACAACGAAACGTCATGTTTTGAAAGAGATTTTTCTGTTTTTCAGTGTATATAGAATTTTTCTGCATATATATACAAAAAAAGCTCTATTTTGATTGCTTTTTCACGATGTGTGGTATACTAATAACAGAAAAGAGTATTTGATAAGGAAATGATTATGAATCATGATAAAAAGCCTTCTTTGTGGGGCACTTTCAAAAAACGAGTCGGTGAAGCAGATCGTCGCTTTTTATTTTTCGCCTCACTAGAAGCAGTTTTCTGGGCGATGATTGTGCCTTCCAGCTATTTTGTCGTTTTTATGTACGACCAAGGGTTTACCAATGTAGAAGTCGGCATCGGTCTTGCTGTAAACGCCATTGTTAACTTCATTTTCTTACCCATTTGGGGCATGGTTGCAGATCGGCTTGGCTCCAAGCGAAAAACACTTCTTATTTTATATGTCGGTGTTTGTATCAGTAGTGTTTTAACCACATTTATTGTAGGCAATGTTTGGGTTACCATCTGCTTATGCGGGGTTGTTATTGCATTTCGTGGTTCTGTTCCGGCGCTTACAGATAGTTGGCTGGTGGAAGAAACAAATAAACCGGATAAAATGGGTAACCGCTTAAATTATGGTCCCATTCGTATGTGTGGCTCTATCGGCTACGCCATTGCAGCGTATTTGTTTTATTTACTCTTCAACAATTTAAATATGGATACCAGTTTTTCTTTCTTGTTCTCGGCCATTCTCTGCGTCTTTACCTATTGGCTGGTTGCCAGTTATCATAAAGTAAATCCTGATGCACAAGAAAGTAATGTGCAGCGCATTAAGGTCAAAATGTCCGAGCTTGCGCCCAAGCGTTTGTTTAAAAATTATTACTTTTTGACTTTTGCGTTTATTTATATGCTAATCAGTGTGCCCGGAAACTTCGGCATGTCCTATATCGCTACCCTTCTAGGAGAGCTTGGTGGGGCTCCTGTTTTTGTAGGTGCCATTAGCTCTATTCGTGCGTTATGTGAGGTTCCTACGCTTCTCTTTTCCAGAAAGATTATCAACAAAGTCGGTTATGTAAAAACGCTTTTCATCATTGGTGCTTTACTCTTTACGGAGCAGCTTTCTTATATTGTTTGCAATCAAGTTTGGCAAGTTGTAGCGTTTCAAATGTTACATGGTTCCATCAATGGTTTGCTCCTTGGCGCAGCCGTCAATTATATTTTTTCATTGGTGCCGCGCGAACTCTCTGCTACAGCACAAACATTTTGTACCGCCGCCTGTTCTATCACTGCTATTGCCGGCAATTTTTTAAGCGGGCTTGTCATTGATGCATTTGGCGTGCGTATGATTTATATTATTTGTACCATATGCATTGGCTCTGCCATCGCGCTTTTTGCGCTTTCACTTTTCATTGGAAAGCGACTTCGGATTCCAAAATACGATGCGGAAACCGATGAGGTTTCTAAAAATATTTTAAGAAAGTTGCAAGGTGAATCCATATAAGTGGTTGCAAAATTGTAAGATTTATTTTACTATAATAGCATGGTACTATAATAACGAACTGAACCTATTGCGATAGGTTTTTATAAATTTATTATTTTTGTGTATTACAAGTCACCTTATGAGGAGGATACGCAGCGAAAGGATCGTTCATGAACAACAAAAAAAGAGGTACTGTACTAACCGATTTGCGGCGCGGCGGTTATTTTTATTATTCACTGCTAGAGCTGCTTTTTTGTGCATCCAATGCCTGTAACGCATTTTTTGTCTCTCTCTTTACGCAAAATGGCATTGATATGCGCTATGTTGGCATTATTCTTGCGGGGAATTCGTTTACATCTTTTATCTTTCCGCCTATTATGGGGTTGTTCGCCGACAAAATACAATCCAAGCGAAAGACACTTACCTTTACGCTTAGTGCAATGGCTATTTTCACCGTCTTAACCCCTTTTTGCGGTAATCATTTTATTTTGATGTTTTTGGCTTCTACGCTAGGGCAAGGATTTCGTTCCGCCTCCGTTTCTCTTGCAGAAACCTGGATTTTAACAGAGGTTTCACAGCCGGAGCGCGATGGCTCAAAAATCAATTTCAGCGCCATTCGCCTTTGGGGCTCGCTTGGTTTTTCCATCATGTGTATTGTGTTTTACTTTGTCATCAATGTTTCCGGTAGCCCTGTGGATATTACGTTTTTTGTGGGGAGTTTTTTGGCGCTCATTGCGGTCGGGTTTTCTGTCAGAGGCAAGAAGCGAGAAACACCGCCTGCCGGGGGTACCGCAAAGGCCATCTCTTTCAAGGAGCTAAAGCCGGGACGGTTGTTTAAGAATTATTATTATCTTACCTTCATGCTGGTATATGTTCTTTTGAATAGCTCTATGGGGTTTGTACAAAGTTATATCCCTGAGCTTTTGCGGCAGGTAGGCGGAAGTGTTGCACTTGTGGGCTTGGTAAACGGCATTCGTGCGTTTTGCGAAGCACCCATTATGCTTATTAGCCCATGGATTGTAAAAAAGATTGGGTATGAAAAATCTTTAATGGTAACCGGTCTCGTTTATGTTGTTGAACAGTTTATTTATCTGATTGCAAAAACGCCTTCCATGGTGCTCGTTGGGCAAATCTTGCGTGGATCGGCTTCAGGTATTTTATTCTCTTCTGCAGTTGCATACATCTTCTCTCTCGTGCCCAGAAGCCTTTCCGCTTCTGCGCAAACCTTCGCCGCCGGTGGCGCAAACCTGCTTAGCATGATTGCAAATTTCTTAAGCGGATTTTTAATCGATGCATTTGGCTTGCGTTCTTTGTTCGTCGTATCTGCCAGTTTTCAGACGCTTGCCGTCATCCTTTTTATGATTACGCTTTATATTGGAAGCAAGCGTAAAATTCCTCGTTATGACGCGATGCTGGAAGAAGCCATAGAAATTGTTTAAAAAGAAGCTGCTAAGCAGCTTCTTTTTTTAGAATTCCTTCTTTTGTTTTTGCCCAGTTCTTTTTTCCCAGAAATGTCATGCCCCAACCTACCAGCGATAATATAAACCAAAAGAGCATAACCGCGTTCCATCCATATCCGCCTGCAATGGCGCCAAAACTATAGCTAGAAGAAGCGCTTCCCGCATACGCCATGGAGTTCAAAAAACCAGACATAGAAGATGCGCGCCCTTCTATGGCAAAATAACCGGGTACAATGCTGACAAGAAGGGTGTTAATGGACATCATAAACGTAGTAATAAGTGCAAACAAAACAATGCTGAGCATTGCATGTAAACTGCCTACCGCTACCATCAACGCGCAAAGTATGGCCGTATAAAAGAACAAAACACCACTGGCCGTAAGTTCATTTGGAATCCGTTTACGCAGCCAGACCACCATATATATGCCCAGTAAATTGCATAGCGGGATTCCCGCTGTTGTAATAATGGAAACAGCCGATGCCAAGGAAAAAACTTCCGTTAAAAATGTGGGAACCCATGTTGTGATACCATCTTTTAGCATGCCCTGTATAAAAAGCGCTGCCGCAATAAAAATAAGCCCGCCTTTTACAAAAGATCGTTTCCCTCTTTTTTCTTTTTCTTCGCGCCTGTTTACATAGCTGGGCAATTCTTTTATAAGCTTTCCCGTCGCCGAAAGCCAAACAAACGAAATACCACCAAGAAGAATTGCGCTCAGCCAGAAAAAATACCGCCAATTGTGAAACAGCATAACAAAAAGCGCTGAAAGCGCATATGTTACAAGCGTTCCCATTGGTCCTGAGCTGTTGATAAAAACCATAACTCGGCTCTTTTCTTGCGTATCAAAATGTGTGCTTAGTAGACGTACAATAGGAGACCAAACAAATGATTGGACAACTCCATTCGCACACCAAATGATACTCATCAGTATACTTCCCTTTACCATTGTCATGCCAAAGTTACAAAGCGCCGAGATAAAAGTACCGAGAAAAATCATAGTTCTTGGAGAAGCCTTATCTCCTACAAACCCGGTTATAAGCTGCCCTATACCATATGAGATAAAAAAAACGGTCCCGATGAACCCTGCTTCCGCTTTGGAAAACCCTTCTGTTCGAATCATCTCGCCCAGCGTTGCCGCATACCCTAGCCTTCCCAAATATGTGGCGAAATATACCAACCAGCAAAGCCAAAATAGATGTCTTTTATTCCGTTCCAAATCTTTTATGCGCATAAAATTTCCTCACAAACAAAGCATACAACCATCATAGCAAAATGAAACAAAAAACGATATAAAAAACAAAAGAAAAACGCAGCTTTCGCTGCGTTTTTTTATTGCTTTTCTTTTATCTCTGTTATAATGCGCTCAATAAATGCATCAAGCGCTGCGCTGCCTTCATCTCCTGCGCTTCTACTTCTGACTGCCACAACACCCGCCTCTTCTTCTTGTGCGCCGACAACCAGCATATAAGGAATTTTTTGCAATTGTGCTTCACGAATCTTAAACCCAATTTTTTCTGAGCGTTCATCTATTTCAGCGCGAATTCCTGCCGCTTTTAATTTTTGCAGTACACTCTCGCCGTATACCAAAAACTTATCGGAAATCGGTAGTATTTTTACTTGTACCGGTGCCAGCCATGTTGGAAATGCGCCTGCATAATGCTCAATTAAAATTCCAATAAACCGCTCAATGGCGCCGTATACCACGCGGTGAATCATAATTGGACGGTGTGGCTGCCCATCTGGCCCGATATATTCTGCTTCAAAGCGCATGGGCATTTGGAAATCCAGCTGAATTGTACCACATTGCCATGTACGCCCAATGGCGTCTTCCAAATGAAAATCAATTTTGGGCCCATAGAATGCGCCGTCACCTTCGTTAATAACATAATCCATTCCCAGCTCATCCAACGCTTTTTTCAGCGCATTTGTCGCCATTTCCCAATCTTCTTCTGCGCCAATGCTCTTCTCAGGCTTTGTGGAGAGCTCCACATGATATTTAAAGCCAAATAGGCGGTATACTTCATCAATGAGGCGAATGACGCCTTTGATTTCATCTGTAATTTGATCCGGCGTCATATAAATATGCGCATCATCTTGCGTAAAGCTACGCACACGCATCAATCCATGGAGCGCACCTGACATCTCATGGCGATGCACCAACCCCAGTTCACCCATGCGCAGCGGCAAATCGCGATATGAACGCATTTTGCTTTTATAGACAAGTAGTCCACCTGGGCAGTTCATCGGTTTGATGGCAAATTCTTGCTCGTCAATTTCTGTTGTATACATATTCTCTTTGTAGTTTTCCCAGTGGCCGGATGTCTCCCAAAGAGATTTGCTGAGCATGATTGGTGTAGAAATTTCCACATAACCTTCTCTATCATGTATTTCCCGCCAATATTCCAGCAATGTGTTTTTAAGAACCATTCCTTTTGGCAAAAAGAACGGGAAGCCCGGCCCTTCTTCCATGAGCGCAAAAAGCTCTAATTCCTTTCCCAACTTACGATGGTCTCTTTTCTTTGCTTCTTCCATTCGCTCCAAATATTCTGTTAGTTCAGATTTTTTCGCAAATGCTGTGCCGTAAATTCTTGTGAGCATTTTATTATGCTCATCGCCGCGCCAGTAAGCACCTGCCAGTGATAATAGCTTAAAGGCTTTGACCTGCTTTGTGGACATAAGGTGCGGCCCTGCGCATAGATCTACAAATTCACCTTGCGCATAAAAACTAATCTCTGCATCTTCCGGCAAATCTTCAATGAGTTCAACTTTATATGGCTCATTTTTTTCTTTCATTAGCGCAAACGCTTCATTCCTCGGCAATACAAAGCTTGTAATCTCCAAATCTTCTTTTATGATTTTTGTCATCTCTTTTTCGATTTTTTCCAGATCATCAAGCGATAATGGTTCTTCAAATTCAAAATCATAATAAAATCCATCTTTGATGGCAGGGCCAATGGCAAGCTTTGTATTTGGATAAAGGCGCTTTACCGCCTGCGCCAAAATATGCGAGGCAGTGTGTCGAAACGCTTCTCTGCCCAATTCATCATCAAATGTTAGAATGGCAATTTCTGCGCCTTCTCCAACTGCTGTACGAAGATCTACCTGATTTCCGTCAACCATGCCCGCGCAAGCTGCCCGTGCAAGCCCTTCTCCAATCTCTTTTGCAATATCTAATACAGATGCATTTGGCGCAACTTCTTTTTCCACGCCGCCTTTTAACAAAACTTTCATATAAATTTCTCCTTTTTCAATAAAAAAACCCTTTTACGCATATGCGCAAAAGGGACGATAATACCGTGGTTCCACCCAAATTCCTCTATTCATAAGAGGCACTCTTCCTGCCGATAACGGTGGCAAACCGGGTTGTTACCGCTCCGAGGTGGTCTTCGGTTATATTCCTGTAAGCACTCTCACCAATATGTGCTTTTCTCTTCACAGCCGATATAACGTACTCTTCTCTTCACAGCTTTATAATATTGTTATCATTATAGCTTGCTAAATATTTTTGTCAAGTACTCTGTCAAACACGTTCCATATATTCTCCTGTACGCGTATCTACACGCACAGCATCTCCCACATTTACAAATAACGGAACATTGACTTTTGCGCCTGTTTCCAGTGTCGCCGGCTTTGTCCCGCCGGTTGCGGTATCGCCCTTAAAACCGGGATCCGTCTCCGTAACAACCAGTTCCACAAAATTAGGTGCTTCTACAGAAAAAGCATCTCCTTTATAGAAACGTACGGTTACTTGCATATTTTCTTTTATATACGGCAAAGCCTCTTCCACCAAATCTTGGTTCAACGGCAACTGCTCATATGTTTCCATATCCATGAAGTAATATAAACCACCATCAGAATACAGATATTCCATCTCTTTTCTTTCCACCATCGCTTTGGGGAATTTATCTGTGGGGCTGTATGTACGCTCCAGTACGCCGCCGGTCATTACATTTTTGATTTTGGTGCGCACAAACGCTGCGCCTTTGCCCGGTTTCACATGCTGAAAATCTACAATCACCCAAACCTGTCCATCTATTTCAATTGTTACGCCTTTTCTAAAATCACCTGCTGAAATCATAAAAATCCTCCAAACTTACAGAATAATACGTTCTTTCGTCACCGTATAGAAGTTTTCTACACCTGTCTTTGTTAATACTACCATATCTTCTATTCTGACGCCACCTTTTCCCGGCAAATAAATGCCCGGCTCAATGGTAAATACCATTCCCGGCACTAAAACATTTTCTGAATTTGCACTAATCCAGGGCGCTTCATGAATTTCTACACCCACGCCATGCCCGGTACCATGCTCATAATACGCTCCATACCCGGCAGCGCTAATATGCGCCCTTGCAATGGCATCAATTTCATTTGCCTTTTTCCCTGCTGCGATACCGGCATATGCTTTTTCATTGGCTTCTTTTACAATATCATAGATTGCTGCGAGCTCTTCTTCCACTTCACCAAGCGAAACAGTACGCGTAAAATCCGTACACAACCCTTTGTAGCGTACACCAAAATCCATGGTCAATAGATCCCCTGCTTGCAGTTTGCGATCAGAAACACTGGCATGCGGCAAGGAACTATTTGGTCCGCTGGCAATGATTGGCGTAAACGAAGGCGTACAACCTTTTTTACTCATCTGATATTGCATTTCTGCCAATATATCAAATTCCGTCATGCCTATTTGAATGATGCTTGTAAGATGCATAAAAATATCTTCCACAATTTTTGCGCCTTCTCGCATTGTTGCAATTTCTTCCGCTGTCTTTATTGTGCGCAATCTTTTTAGTTCTGCATCTATTGCAACATAATTAAAAAACCATGTGGTTTCAAAACTATGCATCTGTGTCAATGTCACAACATCCTTTTCAATGGCAAGGGTCGGGTACCCTCCTTTTCCAAGCAAATGCGTTACTTCTTTTACCGCGCCATCCGTCCGCGCCTTAATATAGGTAAAACGATCTCCCAGCTCATTTTCTGCCATTTCCATATAACGAAAATCTGTAATAAAATACTCCTGCGCATCCGTTACAAGTGTTTGCCCTGTATCACCGCTAAACCCAGAATACCACTGCATATTTTCCAAACTGGTAATCAAAACACCATCAATTTTCTCTTGTTCCATATAGTTGCGCAACGCTTCGATTTTATGCATGTTTCACTCCTCCCAATGCTTTCTCGTAAATTATTTTCATGGTACTGGCATCTTCTGCCATGGTTCCTTTGCTTTCGCAAATAATGATTGGTCGCATATTATATTTTACAAGCAACGGAGCCAAGTTTTCAAAATCCGGCCCGTACCCTTCATCTGCAAAGGTTTTATGTTGCTTTTCTCCCATTTTCGTATATTCTATTTTGGAAAAATGAATGTGCAACTGTTCAAATTTTTCGGTTGGCAATCCCTCTTTTAATTGCAACAATGCACGCTCAAAATCTCCCTCACTGTTTAGCGCGCCTAGCCCTCGCGTATGTAAGTGTCCAAAATCAATTATGGGCAGCAGTATTTCGTCTAAATTTACCAGTGCAATGATCTCTTCTAAATTTCCAATCTGATTGATTTTTCCCATGGTTTCCGGACAAAATAATAAATCCGCATATCCCGCTTGCTTTAAAAGGGCAACCATGCGTAGCAAGTTCTTTTTCACATTGGCAAATGCAACGCCCCTCTCCTGTTTGCCGGGAGAACCGGGATGAAAGACAACGCGTTTTGCACCCAGCCAAGTGGCGGCTTCTGCGCTTTCCATAAAATAACGAATGTTCTTTTCGAACTTCTCTTCGTCTTGATTTGCCAGATTGATATAGTACGGCGCATGCACGCTTAGCTGAATCTTATTTACTTTTGCCTCTTCTCCAATACGCCTCGCCGTATCTTCTTTGATGCGCACACCTCTGCCAAAGGAATATTCGAATGCATTCAACCCTTTTTCTTTTAACCACGCCATTGCTTCAAAAGTATGTTTATATCCTTCTTGATAAAAAGAGATTGAATTTCCTGCCGGTCCGAATCGAATCATACTATTACGCGCGCCTCCCCATACGTTTTTTCAGCATCCCACCCAATTTTCGATATAGCATCTGAAATTCTTTGGTGCGCCAAAATAATAAGGCAAAAAAGAGATTGGGGGTAATGACTGCGATGAGCCCTTTGAGCAAGAAGGAAAGCAACCCATGCCCAGGCACAAGCCGCGTCAAAAAAATAGCAATTACTGATGCCGCAACCACTGCCACAAAATACAAAGTATATTGCTTAAAATAAGGCCAAGGGCTTCTTTTGAACCCATGTCGGAATAATACAACCGGCTCCATCCATACCAGCGTACAAACCATGCTGATGGTTGTCCCGAGAAAGGCTCCAATGAGCCCCAATTTAATTGTACAAACAATGGAAACACCAACGTTAATGATTGCGGAAGTGATGGGAACAAAGCGTCCTTCTTTGAATACACCCATGGCATCGCGAAATACAATATTTACGTTACGCATCCCCACAAGATAAAAATTCAATACCACCAAAATAACCGGCAGCATATCCATCATTTTTTCGGCACCCACCCAAATACGGATAAACGGCGTGAGCAGAGAAACAAGGCAAACTGCTGCAAATCCAAACAACCAGAAATTCACAAAATAAAGAACATTATAGATTTCGTATTTTCGTTCGTCTGATTCTACCACTGCTAAATTCCCAATGCTGGCGGTAACCGCATTAAATACCTGCTGCAATAAATTTTTAATGGTTACGGTAATCATGGAGTAGTTGGAATATAGCCCTGCAATGGATGCATCTACAAGCGAAGAAATGAGCAGGCTATCTGTTCCGTTGATGACCACTTGCCCTGTTCTATAAAACATGAGCGAGCCCATATTTCTATAGATTTTTTGCTTTTCGCCTTTGGAAAGATCCGGAATGTTCTTGTCTTTTAGGTACGGAAACATACGGTTTGCAATGATCATTGTAATAATGCCTTGTAATGCATTGGTAGCCGCTTGTATGGTCAATGAAAGAATATAATTATGTGTTAGTTTTACAACAAGAATTTGAATGATATAACAAAGTACAGAAGTTGCATATACAACATTTGTTACGATATAGTTTTTTTGATGTGCGGTAATCAAAGTTCCTTTATAGGAAAAGAAATAAGTGGCAGCCGTATTGAACACAAAAATCATGAAAATCAATTGCAGATTGGGAATTGGTGTTTCAGATTTCACAAAAGAATGAATAAACGGCATGAGCGCCAACCCCATCGCCATAATAACACAGCCAATGGTAATATACGCTTTTTTGTACATCTTCATAAGTGATTGTATTTTTGGGATATCGCCTTCTGCAATCGGTCGATATAAAGCGAATATAATGGCCGTTCCCACGCCCAAATCCGCCAAGGAGAAAACCATCAAGATGTTTGTAAAAGTACCGTTTACACCCAATATTTCAAGCGAGAATGCATTGTTTAATACTGTGCGCAAAGCAAAGCTCATAATAATATTAATAATCTGCCCTGCTAAGCCAAACACAACATTTCGCAATGAATTTTGAAATCTACTCTCCACCCAAGTTACCTCACTTTACTTCTAACCATAATATTTTAGCATAGTGCGCTTTTTCTGTCTTTCTTTTTATGAAATTCTCTTACTTATTCTCATAATGTTTACAGAAAATACGACACAACATAAAATACGATAAAAACCATATATCATTATACGGTTTCTGCGCGCTTTTACAAAAAGGGGTTTAAAAGGGGTTTGTGTTTTATTTCAAACATGAAAAAAACCGCACTACAGTGCGGTTTTTCTTTGGTGGGAGCAACAGGGATCGAACCTGTGACCCCATGCTTGTAAGGCATGTGCTCTCCCAGCTGAGCTATGCTCCCATGTGGTGACCCCTAGGAGAATCGAACTCCTGTTACCGCCGTGAAAGGGCGATGTCTTAACCGCTTGACCAAGGGGCCACTTAACTTTTTGGACAAGCATTATAATACACAACTGCAAGTTGATTGTCAAGACTCTTTTCTGGTTTTTTTACAAGAAGAAGATTACTCTTACTTGTCTTCTTCTTGTTCTTTTTCTTCCTCAGTAAACGCTTCCCGCGAAATAACTTCTCTTTCTTCCAACGGTATTTGCATCGCATCATTTGCTTCTGTCTCTTCATCTGTATAGTACAGCATCGATGCATATTTTTCTTTCTTTCTTCTGGAAATCAGCATGGTTAAAATTACTGCAATCAAAATAATAATTAAACCCAGTAGCGCCAAAACGATCGCCATAATTGCGCTGTCTCCAAACAAGCGGTCCATTAGGCTCTTTTCCGGTTCTACAATCACTTCTTCAGAGGGCATTTCACTAGGCGTAGGTAGTTCTTCCGGAACTTCTTCTTTCACAGGAAAAATAAACCGCTGTAGTGTCTTTTCCGTTTTATCATATTGATAAAAAGCAGGTTTCCCGCCTACATATGTTGCATACACTAAGAAAAAAGAATCATCTCCCCCTTCCAGCGCCCATGCATCCACATCTGTTTCTCCAAGCTTCTCTGTCCGCAAAACATATTCCGCCGGAACTTCTTCTGTTACCATTTCTTTGGGCAAAACAATATATTGGCTCGCTTCGTTTCTAACTTCCAGATACGAATAAAATGCTTCATTTGTTTTATCAAAAAGATAAAAACTTCCTTCTTTTGATGCTTCGTCTACCACATAAAATAATACTAGGTCACTTGCTGCGTTTCTCGCAACTTCTATTTCTTGATCTTTGTAGGTAAATGCTTCTTTCTCAAATCCTTCGGGAAGCGTAACATCTTTCAGGGTACTACTGATAATAACATTTTTCCCGTCAATCTCTGTTTCTACGCCCTCAACTTCTTCTGGTGTAGGCGAAGGGGTTTCAGTCTGAGAGGGCTTTGGGGTACTTGATTGAGAAGGCGCCGGTTCACTGCTGGCCGCAGAAACAGTAACGGATGCACTGGAACCGGAAGCACTATGCGAAGTAAGATCCCAATCAGAAATCTCAATACCGGAAACACTGATGCTTGCAGAACCTGCTGCTTTTGCTTTGAATGTTAACTTAATGGAAAGTGAATTTCTGTTGGTATTGGAGGTTTCAAGTACAATTCTACCTCCGCCATTTCCCAAATTCGCCGCACCATCGCCGCTGGCACCAGTAAACTCGATGACGCTTGCATCATACGAAACACTCGCCGCAACACCTGCGATATAGACATCGCCTCCGTTAAAAGAAACAGTGGCTGTAAACGTATTTCCTACTTTTACATTAGAGCTACTGACAGAAACGCCAGCGCTTGCTGCCATTGCCTGCATCGGCAACATAACAACAAGTAATACCAGTACAATAATCCATGCAATTTGTTTTCTCATGTTCTTTCCTCTTCTGCTTATTGCGTTATATTTTTCAGTCCTAATAAATGCTTTTGAATGGTAATATGATCTACAATCGAAAGATTCCCATCTTTATTAAAATCGCCTGCCAACAAAAGATGATCCTTTAAAATTCGTTCGCCCAGCAGGTGTCTACGCGAAGCCACAAGATCAGTAATTGATATTTGCCCATCTCCTGTCAAGTCTCCGTATATCAGTACCGTATATTCTGCAACAGTGCTTCCTGCGTTGTTCAAAATTCTAACTTTTGTTCCTGTTCCAACAGCAGTGCCACCGCTAATCTTCGTACCTCCAGAATTATATATCGCAACAACCCCATCTTTGACTGTGATTTTTTGCAACAAAGCATCAACAGACGTTTTGGGCTCTATTTGATATATAACACCATTCGCTACTGTGCAATTCATTGTGTGTGTTGGATTGGATACATTTAACGTTGGCGGTGCAACAGCAGTGCTAGGCATATTGGTATAAACGGGAATTTTGAAAACCAGCGCACCATTCAAAATATCAGCAGAATAGCCTTTTTTTGCCGAAGATGCTTCTGAAGCAGGTGCACGCACATTGCTCATATATTGATGGCTATGGTTTTTGATATCAAATTTTTGAAAATAAATTGTATCTTGTCCCACATTGATATAACTTTCCCCTAAAAATTGAATCCCGCCCTTGAGTGCTTTTTCCTGATCTGTCCAAGGTCGTCCATATGCGTCACTAATGCCCCCGCTCTGGTTCGGAGAGCCGCTGGCATACCATGCCCCTCGCTCCGTCACTGTTAAGTATACACCGTTCACCGTTCCATTATAGGCCCCTATATTAAAGAAATTGTAATATCCGGTCCCAATTTCATTTCCTGTTTGCGGGTCTCGCTTCATGCCGCGGGAAAGCGCATTGCCACTTACGCCTTGCTCTTGGCGCAACCTGGAGGCCGCATGATACGCGCTCACGCCATATGTTTTTGAAGCATCCATTAACGTTGTGGAGTAAGCAATTGTTCTACCATCCGGCGTCATATAAGTATCAGACATGAATGTTCCATTTAAAATGGATTTTACACCTGCTTCTGTCTGCGAGGTGCTGTATGACAAGGCTTCAAACATAAAAATACTGGGATCTGTTAAAAAGTTTCTCGGATCCAAGTAATACATAATTGCCCCGCGGGAAGCCTGTACCCAGGTACTCCCGTCCCGTATGATCTGTTGGCCGTTAGCATTTACATCTGTTAAATCAATATATGCTTTGTCTGCCGAATTACTAATCAGGTTGAGTCCCAGTCTTGATTGTTTTTCCACAAGCGTATTCCAATCAAGCCCTGTGTTTACTGCTTCGAAGCGCCAATTGGGATATTTCTTATTGAGTTCACGCAGCGCATTATGATAGCTACTGGGAAACGCCGCCAAATCGTTTTCAAAATTACTGGCAGCTTGAACAGAACTCACATTTTCTGCAATTGGAAAAAACTGCATTACCAAAAGCATACATGCTATACCTATGCATTGTATCAGTGTTTTTGTGCTCTTTCTCATGCGTATGCAATCCCCTCTACGGTTTTTTTGCGCTCTTATCGTATCATTTTTTCCAATAACAAGCAATAAGAAACAATTTTATTTGTACTTTCTTTCATGAATTATTAATGGTTTCTTCGTATTTTTTATGAAAAAATACGTTTTTACATAAATTTTACGCAATATCACCCATGCTCAATTGCGCGCCCTTCTCTTGAATGCGACACATCCGTTGATACAACCCTTCCACTGCAATGAGTTCATCATGCGTTCCATGCTGGGTAATCTCCCCTTCTTCAAACACAAAGATTTGATCTGCTTGCCGCACAGTGGAAAGCCGATGTGCAATGGTGATTACCGTGCGTTTCCCTGCCAAGTTTTCAATGGCATCTTGTATTTTTACTTCTGTTTCTACATCAATTGCCGCTGTTGCTTCATCCAAAATAAGAATCGGGGAATTGCGCAAAATTGCGCGGGCGATGGAAATCCGTTGCTTTTGCCCGCCGGAAACCCGCGAGCCACGTTCTCCCACATGTGTATCATAGCCCTGCGGCATTTCCATAATATCATCATGTACACACGCCACTTTTGCTGCCGCCATAATTTCATCCATGGATGCGCCCGGTTTTGCGTATGCAATGTTTTCTGCAACCGTGCCGTTGAATAAAAATGTATCTTGCAAGACTAAAGAAACCTGTTCTCTGATGCTATCTAGCTTCACATCTTTTAAATCATGCCCATCAATCGTAATCTTCCCTTCTGTCGGATCATAAAACCGCGTGGCCAGCTGTATCAGCGTGGTTTTTCCAACACCTGTCGGTCCTACCAGCGCAACCATCTCACCTGGTTTAATATCAAAGCTAATGTCTTTTAATATGGGCGTATCTTCCACATAAGAAAAGCTTACCTGTTCAAACTTGATTTCACCCTTTATATCTTTTAAGGTAATCGCGTTTTTCTTTTCTACAATGTCAGAATCTGTATTCAACACTTCCATTACGCGCTCTACGCCTGAAATTGCTTGTTGCGCATTTTCTAAAAGTTGTGCCAGGCTGGTCACCGGTGCATAGAACAAGGATAGGTATAACAAAAATGCTACAATGGTAGAAACAGAAATTTGCCCTAGATACGCTAAATAACCGCCAACCCCCACGACAATAACCGTTCCCAGTGACGTTAGAAACTCCACAGACGGATGAAAAATCGCGTTTAAATTGAGTGCTTTTAGCTGGCTATCTGTATACCTTTCTGCCTTCTCGCGGATATTTTCTACTTCTGTTGCTTCTTGCCGGAATGCTTGAATTTCCTGCATGCCTGAAAAATTATCTTGTAACTGGGCGTTGAGTTCTGCCAAATCTCGCTGTCTTCTTCTAAAGTTTGGGCGTACTTTTTTCACCAAAAACCATCCCGAAATCAGAATAAGCGGAATAGGAATACAAGTAAGCAGCGCCAAAGTAGGGTTCATGGAAAACAAAATTGCTGTTACGCCGATGAGTGTTGCCACATTTGTAATGGTTTCAGGAATGAGATGCGCGTATAATAGTTCAAAATCTGTTGTATCATTGACCACGCGGCTCATCAGTTCCCCTGTTTGTCTATTTTGAAAATAGCCAATGGAAAGAGATTGCATATGATCATATACCTTAATCCTAACATCCCCCACCAATGTCCATGCCGCTTTGTGCGCCAAAAAATTGCTCAAATAGCGAAACACCACGCGGAGCAAATAGATTCCCAATAAAAATAATGCTAAGTTAATGATTGTCTTGAGCGTTTCCTCTGTTACGCCCACTTCCACAATAGAAACCAGTTGGGTCAAAATTCTAGGCGCATATAGATTTAATAATGTCAACGCCAATGTGCTTAGTGCTGCAATAATCAGCAATCCTGCATGCTTTTTTGCTTCTTTTGCAGCGCTCCATAATACTCTCACTCTTTCTTCCTCCTCATGCTTCAAAATTAAAAAAACTTGCTTTCCAAATCATCTTTTTTAAAAAAAGCTGGTTCGAAAAACAAGTGTAATTCAGCTCCTACGCTTATAAAAAGTATATCATAACAAGAAAACCCTTGCAATATTATTCTTTAATATGCAGTAGCCTTGCTGCGTTTTCATAAAGAATTTTTCTGTTTTCTTCTTCTGTTAACTCTAATGCAAAAAATCGCGCAAGCTCTTCTTCATGCAACCACATGGGATAATCCACACCAAACAAAACTTTATCAATGCCATGTGTACGAATCAGGCGCACTGCCCTTTCTTTCTCCAAGCAAAATAGTGCGCTGCTGGTATCAATGTATACGTTTTTTCCAATGATACACGCTTCTGCCTCATCCCATTTTTGATATCCGCCAAAATGCGCCGCGATAAACACCTGCTCCGGAAATTCTTCCAGCATCTGCGCCAAACGGTGCGGCGCTGAGAAGTCGCGCGTTTTATCTCCCATATGTACCAATATGGGAAGCGTTCCTCCAACAGCAGCATATATTTTTTTTGCTTCCGGCGCATCAATGTCAAACGCTTGAAAATCAGGATGCAACTTGATGCCTTTAAAGCCAAACCCTTTGATGCGTGTAATTTCTTCCGCAACATCTTCCATTCCCGGGTGCAAAGTTGCAAAGCCAATGAATTCCTTATGCTTGTCACATTGCATTTTGATGAAATCATTAATGCTTTTGACTTGCTTGGGGCTGGTAGCAACAGAATGAACAATATAATGCTGTGTCTCTATTTTTTTGCCTTCTTTGATTAAATCTTCAGAAGAGCCAACGCCATCCATTGGAATATCATAAAAATCTCCTATGGATGCAACTGCTTTTTCTCTGATTTTGCCGGGGAAAATATGTGCATGTATATCAATTATTTTGTAGTTGTTTTGCATGTTCTTTTTGCCTCGTTTCTTCTCCTCCTCAGGTATTGTATCATAAATAATATGATTTTTGACCCTCTTTTTTGCAATATTCTCATATAAAAAAAGACTGCATATACGCAGTCTTTTTCTTCAATCAAATTATTATATCTTTGCTGTTTTTCTTTGTATGAGTTTTACAACTTCCACAATGGGGATGATAAGCAGCGCCAGACCCATGGCAACCATGTATTCAACAAATGAAATCACTTCAAACCCGAAAATATTCGCAATCGGCGGAACATAGATGACTGCCAAAGTTAATACAAACGATAGAATTGCCGCGCCATAAAGATACTTGTTGTGTTTTTTCATGGTGAAGAGCGAACCTCGCTGAGAGCGCATGTTAAACGAATGGAAAATTTCTGCCATAGACATGGTGATAAACGCCATCGTCATGCCATCCGGGCTATTGACAAACTCCCATACGCCCGCTTCCATATAGTGCCCAATTAAGTAAGCTGCTAAGGTTAAAATTGTAACAATAACGCCTTGATACGCAATATCAAACCCAACGCCGCCGGCAAAAATACCATCTCTGGCTGGGCGCGGTTTGCGCTGCATCAAATCACTTTCTGCTTCTTCCATCCCTAATGCCAGCGCAGGGAAACTATCTGTGATTAGATTAATCCATAAGATATGGACCGGCTCCAAAATTGTAAACCCGATGAGCGTCGCAATGAAAATACTCAATACTTCGCTTAGGTTGGAAGCCAAAAGAAATTGAATACATTTTTTAATGTTATCATAAATCTTTCTGCCTTCTCCTACTGCAGCTACAATGGTAGCAAAGTTATCATCTGCCAATACCATATCTGCAACGTTTTTGGTAACATCTGTGCCTGTAATGCCCATGCCAATGCCAATATCAGCGATTTTAATGGAAGCCGCATCGTTTACGCCATCTCCTGTCATTGCGGTAATTGTACCGTCCTTCTTCCATGCTTTGATGATACGTACTTTGTGCTCCGGTTGCACCCGCGCATAAACAGAATAATCGCGAATATTTTTTTCCAAATCTTCATCCGACATCTCTTCTAGTTCCATGCCGGTGATGACGCCTGCTTCGTTTTCAATGATCCCTAAATCTTTGGCAATTGCCATGGCAGTATCTTTGTGATCTCCTGTAATCATAACAGTTCTGATGCCTGCCATTTTACATTCTTCCACTGCCGCTTTTACTTCCGGGCGAATGGGGTCAATCATGCCCACCAGCCCAATGAATGCCAATTCTTTTTCTAGCGTATCGATTTCATAATCTGTGGGCTCTTCCGTTAGATCCTTATATGCTGCCGCAAGTACGCGCAGCGCATTGCTCGCCATTTCTGCAATTCTATTTTCAATGGCTTCTTTATGTGCTTCTGTTAGAGGAATGATGCCGTCTTCTGTCAAAATATGCGTGGAGATTTTCAAAACCTCATCCGGTGCGCCTTTGGTGAATTGTATGAATTTCCCTTCGTGGGCATGTACAGTAGACATGCGTTTGCGCATGGAATCAAATGGTGCTTCCCCAACCCGCGGGTATTCTTCCTCCAAGATATATTTTGGCATGGATAATTTATAAGCATAGTTTACAAGTGCATTTTCCGTCGGCTCGCCCACTGCTTGATCATCACTATTTAGCTCCGCATCACTGGAAAGCGCCATTGCCCTTGCCAAAAACGCTTCATCCGGCGCATCATATTCCACCACTGTCATTTTGTTTTGCGTTAACGTTCCTGTTTTATCTGAGCAAATAACCTGCGTCGAGCCAAGCGTCTCCACTGCCGTTAAGCGCCGAATCACAGCATTTCGTTTGGACATTTTCGTTACCCCGATGGATAACACAATGGTAACCACTGCGGCCAACCCTTCAGGAATTGCCGCAACTGCCAAGCTGACAGCAATGAGGAATGTATTTAATATGCCTTCCCCGCTCAAATCTTGTGTCCGAATAATGTCGAACAAGAAAATGAATACACAAATTCCAACCACCAAATATGTCAAAATTTTGCTCAACTGATTGAGTTTGATCTGTAGCGGCGTCTGTTCTTGTTGTGCCTGCGAAATTGCATCTGCAATTTTGCCCATTTCCGTTTGCATACCCGTTGCCACAACAACTGCTCTGCCGCGTCCATATACAACAGTACTGCCCATATAAACCATGTTGCTACGATCGCCCAGCGGAACATCTTTTGCATCCGCTAGATGCAGCGCTTTTTCTGATTTATCTGTGGGGACGGATTCACCGGTGAGTGCCGCCTCTTCAATCTTCATGCTATGGCTTTCCAGCACACGCGCATCTGCAGGAACTGCATCTCCCGCTTCCAGCAAAATGATATCTCCCACCACTAAGTCTTCGCTTTTTATGGTTTTTACAACCCCTGCGCGTAAGACGCGGGAGGTGGCACTGGTCATCTCTTTTAATGCTTCTATGGCTTTTTCTGCATTGGTTTCTTGAATAACGCCCAAAACTGCATTGACGATAACCACAAATAATATAATGAACACATCAATAAAAGATTCTCCCGCATAAATGGCCGTTACTGCGGAAATCACTGCTGCCACCAGCAAAATCAAAATCATCGGATCTGCCATCTGCATGATAAATCGCTTGACGATCGAATCTTTTTTCGGCTCTTCCAGTTTGTTTTTCCCGTTTTCTGCAAGCCTTTGTTGCGCAATATTTTCGCTTAAACCATCTCTTGTGGCATCAAGCTCTTGCAATACGCGCTCTTCTGATTCCAGATAATACTTCATCCATTACTCCTCACATTATTTTTGCAATATTTATTAAAAAACTCGTGCACGGATTTCCGCACACGAGTCTCGTTCATTAAGACAAAACCAGGCCACCGGCCATGATGTTGGTTTGACACGCACAATGTACGCAAACTACTCCCTCATGAATACATAGGTAAAATACCATAAGCACCACTTCTTGTCAACGAAACTTTCCAATCTTCCTTGACTTTTCTCATCATTTCTTCGTATGATACATAAAAAAGGAGAATCACTATGACAAAAATAAAACAAGGCGATACCTTTCCCAATTTCGCTTGCACAACTGCATTTTCCGATGAAACAACCATTGAGGCCATTGCAAATGGAAATAAACTTATCGTTTGGGTGCTGCGCTATATTGGTTGCACCGTCTGCCGCTATGATGTACATTTGCTGGCGCAAAATTATGCAAAGTTCCAAGAAAAAGGCGTGAATGTTACTGTGGTCATGCAAAGTGATCCCAGCGTCGTACGTGAAGAATTAAAGGAAACACCTTTGCCTTTTGAGATTATTTGTGATACTGATTTTGAAATCTACAAAACGCTTGATATTGCGCCTGCAGCATCCATGGAAGCATTGCTGGGGGATGAAACCTCTGCCGCTGCTTTGCAAGTAAAAGGCGCTGCCGCTGCGGAAGCAGGCTTTTCTCATGGATTATATGAAGGTGATGAGCAGCAGTTACCAGCCTTGTTCATTCTCTCTCCCCAGCGAGAAGTTTTACATGCCCATTACGCAACAAATATTATGGACATGCCCACCATTGATACATTACTGAAAATGGTATAAAAAAAGGAGCGATATCGCTCCTTTTTTCTTACGCCGTCTCTACGCTGGCAGCTTCTTGCAAGTTCAATGCATCAATTGCCCATTCGCGCAATTTGAATTTCTGTATTTTCCCGCTGGCCGTCATGGGAAATTCGCTTACAAAACGAATATAGCGCGGAGATTTGAATTTGGAAAGTCCTTCGACAACAAAAGACATCAACTCTTCTTCTGATACTTCTTTCCCATCTTTTTTTATGACACATGCCAAAACTTCTTCGCCATACTTTTCATCCGGCACACCCACTACCTGCACATCTTCCACTGCATCATGGGTATATAAATATTCTTCAATCTCGCGGGGGTAAACATTTTCTCCGCCGCGAATGATCATATCTTTTAAACGTCCTGTTACTTTATAATAACCATCTTCATCTCTCGTCCCCAAATCTCCGGTATGTAACCAACCATCCGATTCAATGGCTTGTTTTGTTGCTTCAGGCATGTTGTAATAGCCTTTCATCACATTATAGCCACGGCACATAATCTCTCCCGGTACGCCAACTTCCGTAATCTCTTTTCCGGTATCCGGGTTGACAAGCTTTGTTTCCACATATGGAATTGGGCGCCCGATGGTATTTACCCGCTTTTCAATTGGATCATCTGTTGTGGTCATCGTAATGGCCGGTGAGGATTCCGTTAAGCCGTAAGTAATGGTAATATCTCGAATGCCCATTTGGTCAATGACTTGTTTCATGACTTCGATGGGGCAAGGAGAACCTGCCATGATGCCTGTGCGCAAAGAAGAAAGATCATATTTGTCAAAATCTTCTAACTTCAGCATGGAGATAAACATTGTAGGCACACCATGCATCGCTGTACATTTTTCCATTTCCACAATTTCCAGTGCCTGTACCGGATTAAAATGATCGTTCAGTACAACTGTTGTCCCATGCGTAATACTTGCCATAAATCCTAATACAGTGCCAAAACAATGGAATAAGGGCACATGGATTAACAGTCTATCTTGTGGCGTGAATTTCATGCAATCTCCAATGGCTTTCCCATTGTTTAGCAGGTTATGGTGTGTCAACATAACGCCTTTTGGAAATCCAGTTGTACCAGAAGTATATTGCATATTGGCAACGTCATAAATATCCACTTTGCTTTTTGCAATTTCGTATTCTTCATCGCCAATGCTCTTCGCATAACCATAAATATCATCCCATGCGAACATGCCCGGCATTTCTTTTTTATCTAGAAAAATAACGTTTTTCAAACGAGGCAAGTTTTTCGCGTTCAGTTTGCCGGGTTTGCTTTCTTTTAACTCGGGGCAAAGTGCATAAATATGTTCCGCGTAGCTGTTTTCTTTCTGTCCTTCCATCATAATCAGCGTACTGGTATCAGATTGCCGCAGCAAATATTCAATTTCAAATTTTTTGTAGTTGGTATTCACTGTTACCAAAACAGCGCCAATCTTTGCAGCAGAAATTTGTGAAATAATCCATTCAGGATAATTGGTAGACCAGATTGCAATATGATCTCCTTTTTTTATACCCATGCCCAAAAAACCTTTTGCAATTTGATCGCAAATTTCGTTTAATTGTTTATGACTATAGCGAATACCAAGGTATGGCGCAACCAGCGCATCTTGCTCCGGATACATTTCTGCTTCATACTCAATCATTTGCCCAATTGTCATTTCAATCATTTTTGTTTCTCCTTTGTCTCTTTAAAAAATCGTTATTATTCCGATAAAATAAAAAAACTTCCATCTCATACAGAGACGAAAGTTATATTCCGCGTTACCACTCTGCTTGTAATTTCAAAGAAATTACCAGCTCTAATCGACACCATCATGCCGTGCTCTTTGTTTCGGCTGAGCTCCCGTCCAAGTCTACTTCATTCGACCTGGCTGCTCCGAGGCGAGTTCATCTATTTTCCGCTTATGTTCTTACACCACCCGAACACTCTCTAAAAAGCACAAAAGAAATTACTATTCCTCTTCAACGCATTATCTTATGGAATTATTGCTATTATAGCATAAGTCAGTGCATTGTCAACTATTTTCTGCTATTTTTCTTTTTCTTGTTCTATGTTATGATAAACCATAACGAAACAAAAGGAAAGTATTGATTCATATATGAAAAAAATTGTATTGACCGGCGGCGGAACCGCTGGACATGTAACCCCAAACCTGGCGCTACTCCCCTATTTGAGCGAAAAAGGCTATCAAGATATTGCCTATATTGGCTCTACTGACGGCATCGAAAAAGCAATCATCGAAAAAACAAATTTGCCTTATTACGGCATTTCCGCAGGGAAATTTCGCAGGTACTTGAGTTTCAAAAACCTTACAGATCCCTTTCGTATTATAAAGGGATATTTTGAAGCGAAGAAACTATTGAAATACTTAAGGCCTTCTCTTGTCTTTTCCAAAGGCGGTTATGTGAGCGTTCCTGTTGTATTTGCTGCCCACAAACTCAAAATTCCGGTTGTTTTACATGAATCTGATTATACGCCCGGGCTTGCCAATCGTTTGGCAATGCCAAAGGCAAATACCATATGCGTCTCTTTTGGTGCAACAAAAGAGAAATTGCCAACTTCAATTCCTTCTGTACTGACAGGCATGCCTGTACGCCAAGAATTGCGCGCAGGAGATAAGGCTGCAGCGCTTTCTTTTCTTGGGTTTTCCGGCGAAAAACCATTGCTGCTTATCATCGGCGGTAGTTTGGGCGCGTTGGCGATAAATTTGCAGGTAGATGAAAGCATTGAAGAACTCCTTCAAGTCTTCGATATTGTTCATATTCGCGGAAAAGACAAAGAAAATCCGGATTTGGAAGGCATCTCCGGTTATCGACAATTCTCTTATCTTTCAGAAGAGCTTGCAGATATCTATGCTGCTACAGATTTCGCTATTTCTCGCGCCGGCGCAAATGTCATTTTTGAATTGTTGGCGCTTCAAATCCCTAGCTTGCTTATTCCACTCCCATTAAGCGCCAGCCGCGGAGACCAAATCCTAAACGCCAATTATTTTGCAGATGCCGGGTTTGCACATGTGCTCATGCAAGAAGAAATGAATGATACATCCTTTTTGGCAGCACTACAAAAACTTGTTGCCAGCAAAGAAGTTTTACAAAAGAACATGCGGGAAAGTAACATGCAAAATGGCGCAGAAAATGTATCGAATGTGCTCATTCATTTGCTTGAGGAGACATCATGAATGATATTCTAACCCTTGTAAAAGAAACACAGACGCTCTCTTCTAAAGCGCGCCGCGAAGCACTTTTTCCGTATATCGACAACACTTCCCTCTCTCTTTTGGTGAATCACATGCTCGCCGGCGAGGATATCCGCCTCATTGCAAGAGCGCTGGCGGATCTTGCTACAAGAAAGCAAGTAATCGAAACATTGGCGCGGCTTTTTTCCATTCGACAAAAAGAAGTAAGCGCGCTTTTTTCAGCAGAAGATGCCAAGGCCAGAAAAAATATCGCCGAACTTCTGGGGCGCATTGATGCAGATGCCTTTGCGGATGTGCTGATTCATGCTTATGAAAAAGAAGAAACAGAGTTTGTAAAACCTTCTATCATCTTAGCGCTGGGCAATGCAAAGCATTCAAAAACTGCTTTGGCATATTTGCAGTCTCTTGATTTTCCTGCTACAGACGATAAGCATATATCGGCACAAAAAGCGGCACATATAAAAGCACTGGATGCATTGACTGCGGAAAAAACCGAGCGCATTTTTCCGCTTGCTTCTTTTCGCGCAACGCAAGAAGTGTTTTTGCTTTGTGCCAACGGGCGCGTCTCCCAAATGGAGTTAAGCGAATTAGGGTATGCTGCAAAAATACTGGACACCCGCCATCATTATCTATCCCTTTCAAACATTAAAAATTTCACAGAAATCTATCGTGCGCGCTCTTTTTTACGCGCCGGGTTCTTGGTTGCCCAATACAAGCGAATAGGCGATGCGCTCACACCTGCATTTTTTCAAAAGCTTTCGCAGGTATCGCAAAATACATACGGCGCGCAAAGTCTTTCTTATCGGTTGGATATTATTGATAAGGAAATGCCGCAGCAAAAACGAAAAGTATATACCGAAAAAATCATTTCCGGAATTGCTGGAAATAAAGCATTGTCACTACGCAACAGTGCTTCCAATTATGATATTGAATTGCAGTTTATTTGTACCGGAAAAGGCGTGTATGTCTGCGTTTTTCCAGGTTCATTGATGGATACCCGTTTTTCTTATCGGATGGAAGCCATTTCCGCTTCCATTCATCCTGCTGTTGCCGCTTCCGTCATGTATTACGCAAAGCCCTATTTCAAAAAAACAGCAAATGTGCTTGATCCTTTCTGTGGCGCGGGCACCATGCTTTTTGAGCGCGGACAATATCCCGCTTCTTCCCTAAGTGGTGCAGATAAATCCCGCCATGCCCTATCTGTTGCGCGGCAAAACGAAGAGGCCTCTAATATATCAATACATTTTTTCCCACATGATGCTACGCTGCCTTTCCGAGGAACATACGATGAAGTCATTGCAAATATGCCTTTTGGCCTTCGCGTTTCAAACCACAAAGAAAATGAAACGCTTTACCGCGCTTTTTTGAAAAATTTAACTGTTCTGCTCAAAGAAAATGGTCATGCCTTTTTGTTTACCAACGAAAAAAAGCTTCTTCTCTCGTTATTAGAAGAAACTTCTTTTACAGTCGTTGCGCGCGCCAACTTTTCTGCCGGCGGCTTATACCCCAGCTTATTTATTCTACAGAAGGCGTAACCTCTTCTTGTTCCAGTGCTGCTTGTTTCGCATTTGCTTTTTGGCTCATGTTATCCATCAAAAGCGCTGCCGCTAACCCAACAACAAAGCACGCCGCATAAATAAGCAGCGATGGCGAAAGCACAATAGAGCTCCAGGGAATTAACATGACAGTAGAGGCAATGACTGTACCCAGTATCGCATGAAACGCCACAGCATAATGTTTTTTGAATAAGTAATTCACGCCTTTTGCTGCCAACAAGATGATAACAACAAATCCTATTACCATAGGTAAGATAACACTCATATCCAGCGAACCAATGCCTTTTGACATGGACTCATACAGCCCTAAATTCATAATAAAATTTGATGAACTTAATCCGGGTACAATCATGCTGGCCCCCCAAAGCCCACCGCAAACGATATACCAAAAGAAATTGGGTTCCAGACTGGTCTGCACTTTATCATTTACCAGTAGCAGTAATACAAGAATAACGGCAAAGCTAATCGCAAGGGAAATCCATGCATTTTTTCCGCGTCCTTCTTCCCCTGCTTCACGAAACAAGGAAGGAAAGGTTCCAATGATCAGCCCTACAAAAAGCCATAATACTTCTATTTCATATCGCTCAAAAATAAAAGCCAATAATCTGGAAAGCACAATAAAACCTAGGCCTACACCAATGATGATTGGCAAAAAGAATGCAAAATTCTTTTTAAAAGATTTTAATGGATGTGCCAGAAATGCCATCATCGGTTTGTAAATTCCAAACACAATGCTGAGTGCGCCTCCGCTGACGCCGGGCAAAATTGCCCCCACGCCCATCAGCATACCTTTTAATACACGGAACAACCATGCTGTTATTGTATCTTTTTTTACTTTTGTTTCCATTTTGCACCTCTCGTTTTTGCAATAGTGCTATCATAATATAACTTTTTCAAATATGCAAGGTAAGAGATTGTATAAGCAGATAAAACTTGTTATACTGAATAAAAATATAAGGTAAGGTAAGAATATGCAACAAAAAGAGATTCAGCAAGTAGAACTCACTGTCATGAACATTCCCGGCGTTCTGGGGCAAGTTGTTTCTCAAATCAGAAGAGAAGGTTGGAACATTAAGCGTTTATTTGTGGATGAAACAGAGAACGCCGCTGTTTCTGATATGCAAATCGATATTGAAGGCACCAATGCAAAAATTGTACATATTGTCGATCGTCTGCTGCAGCTGGATCGGGTCATTCGCGTGCGCGTATTGCAAGATGGTGTGCTTGTATTACAAAAAGATAAAAGCGCGGCGGAGTTGATTGTGGAAACCGAAGAAACAGAGCATGTGCCTTCTGCCCCGCAAAAGTTATCGGGTACCTTTCGCATATTAACCATTAACCCCGGCTCTACTTCCACTAAATTTGCTGTATATGATAATGAAATGCCCATTTTAGTGCATACTGTGCGTCATGATGGGCAAACGCTAGCTGAGATTGGCGCAATTTTAGAGCAAAAAAACCTATGCAAAGAAAGCATTCTTTCCATACTTTCCGCAGCAAATGTGCCGCTAGAAAGCATTGATGCCATCGCAGGAAGAGGCGGGCTTTTAAAACCCATTGAAAGCGGAACTTATCTCATCAACAACACAATGTTGCAAGATTTGCATACTGCTACTGCTGCCATTCATGCTTCTGCGCTGGGGGCAATTATCGCCAGCGAAATTGCAAATGAAGTCGGCGTGCCTGCATATGTGGTAGATCCCATTGTGGTAGATGAAATGGATCGGCATGCCAAGCTTACCGGATTGCCGGGGATTGAACGCTCCAGCGTATTTCATGCACTAAATCAAAAAGCAATTGCCAAGCGCTTGGCAACGGAACTTAACGCGCCTTATGAAAACCTGCGCTTCGTTGTTGCGCATCTGGGCGGCGGAATCACCATTGGCGCGCATCAATATGGGCGGGTCATTGATGTCAACGATGCCCTCGCGGGAGAAGGTCCCTTTACGCCAGAGCGTACCGGTAACCTGCCCATTGTTCCTATCATCAAAATGTGTTTTTCCGGTGAATATACAGAAGCAGAAATGATTGATCGTATTACGAAAAATGGCGGTATGCAGGCATACCTCGGTACAAATGATGTACGAAAAGTGCAAAAAATGATTTCTGAAGGAGATGATTTTGCTGCGTTGGTGCTGGATTCTATGGCATATCAGGTTTCAAAAGAAATTGGCGCAATGGTTGCTGTTTTGGAAGGCGAAGCAGATGCCATTATTTTAACCGGCGGGTTGGCGTACTCCAATCGTTTTACTGGTTCAATCAAGCAGCGGGTTGATAAGTTAGCGCCTGTGCATGTTTTCCCCGGCGAAGATGAAATGTTAGCGCTTATGGAAGGTGTTCTGCGCGTATTACAAGGAAAAGAAACCCCCGCCGTTTATGAATGATAGTTGTTATCTTTTTGTGAAATGAGATAATCTTCATATAGGCAAATAATGTGTTTTATGGTATACTACATTTGAAAAAATTGAAGACAGACGAGGTATGTGATCATGCAAAATGAAAAACAATACATTAATATAGAAGAAGGCCTGGGGCGCGTCAGAAATAATCAAGGTTTGTATGTAAAAATGCTCCAAATGTTTCTGGCAAATGATTCCCTAGATACTTTAAAAGAAGCTTATGCTGCAGGTGATATGGCAAAGGCGGCTGATGTTGCCCATGGCATAAAGGGCATGACGGGAAACCTTTCTCTTAGCGCCGTTTATCAAGAAAGCACGCAGCTAAATGAAGATTTTAAAAACGGTGTCGCCGTTTCTCAAGAAGCATTTGATGGTTTTGTAAAAACCTATGAAGAGACTGTTTCCGTTGTTACCAAAACCATTTCCGAACTTTCCTAATCGAAATATTTGAAATAAAAAAAGACTTTCAGTTAATACTGAAAGTCTTTTCTATGTTCATCCATAAATTCATCTTCGCTTTGCTGGTCTAGCAAAAACGCTTGTTCGATCATCGCCGGTAGCTCATCTTGCATCTCTTGCAGCTTGTTCATCAAAAGCGGATTAAACTGCCCGCATTCTCCATGCAAAATCATTAATATCGCCTGTTCATGGGAATAAGCATCTTTATAAACACGCTTGCTTGTAAGCGCATCATATACATCTGCAATGGAAGTTGCTTGCGCCCAGATAGAAATTTCATCCCCCTTTAAGCCATCAGGATATCCGTTTCCATCCCATCTTTCATGATGATGGCGACAAATTTCATAACAATAATTGTAAAACTCTTTTTCTTGCGTATAGTTCAAGCTTTCTAAGATTTCACAGCCCCGAATTGTATGCGTTTTCATGACTTCAAATTCTTCCGGCGTCAGCTTACCTGGTTTTAGTAAAATCGCATCAGGTATGGCGATTTTCCCGATGTCATGCATGGCAGATGCGCTGGAGATAACCGTAATCTCCTCATCTGTAAGCGGATAATACTCTCGCGCCATCTCAAGGAAAATTTTCGTCATAATACGAATACGCTTGATGTGCTCTCCCGATTCAAAGCTTCTAAATTCAACGGTTGTACTAAGTGCATCAATGACAAACTGGTTGGATTGACGAATGCGCCATGCTTGACGATCCAGCATTTCCTTTTGCTCTTGCAAGCGCCGTTCCAGGTTATACTGATGCGCATAAAGATCAATTACGTTATGCACACGGCGGTATACAATATCTGAATTAAACGGCTTATTGATGAGATCTGAAATCCCTAGCTGATAGCCCATCAAGCTTTTTTCATCATCGTTTTCTCCTGTGATAAAGACAACAGGAATTGACTGCATCAGCCCCAAATGGTTCATCTCTTCTAACACGCCAAACCCATCAACTTCCGGCATTACAATATCCAAAAGAACGATTGCAATATCATTCGCATGTTCTCGAATGAGTTCAATGGCAACTTTTCCGTTTTCTGCTTCCAGTATTTCAAATTGACTTTCAAACAAATCACGCAAAATAAGGCGGTTCAAATCAATATCATCTGCCACCAGAAGCTTTTTGCGTTGTAATAAAACCGCATCTCTTGTTTTCACTTCATTTTTATCCATTATATAATCTTCCATCTACAAAATCCCCTAGCCCAAATATGTTTTGAGTTTTCCCATCAAATCTTCTATGTCAACTGGTTTTGCAATATGTCCGTTCATTCCTGCTGCAAGGCATGCTTCCACATCTTCTGCAAATGCGTTTGCAGTCATGGCTAAAATTGGAATCTTTTTTGTGCTTTGCGCTTCTTTTGCGCGTAGTTGCTTTGTAGCTTCCAGCCCATCCAGCTCAGGCATCTGTACATCCATTAATATGAGGCTATATTTCTCTGGCGTTTCTTCATACATGCGAATGACTTCTAAACCATTCTCCGCGCAATCGATTTTAATTCCGGTATCCTCTAAAATTGAAATGATGATTTCCCTATTGATTGCAATATCTTCTGCCAGTAAAATTGTCTTTGCCTGCCAATCAATTTCTTCATTTTCTTCTTCGTATATAATGATGGTGCCGGGCGCTGTCATTTCCACAATGAGATTAAAGAGCGCCGAAGGAGAAACTGGTTTTTCCAAAAAATGATGAATGCCCTTTTTCCCCAGCTGCAACTTCATCTCTTTCCAAATAGAAGCCGAAGTCATAATAATGATTGTTTCATTTTGCGCTACGCCGCTTATTGCTTCTATTGCATTGCCGCTTGTACTTGGCATTTCTCCATCCAGGAAAACAAGATCATATGCTTCTTTTTGACGTCTGGCACGGCGGATTTTGTTCACTGCTTCGTATTCGTTTGTTGCTGTGTCACAACGCATGGAAAAATTGAGCAATACATTCTGAAAAAACATACGTGTTTCTTCTTTTGCATCTATCACAAGTATACGCAAGTCTTCTCTGCTTGTCACTTCCTTTTGCGCCAGCATTTCTGCCGTTGCAATGCCAATCTCCACTTCAAACCCGAACGTGGAACCTTCTCCCAGTTTGCTTTTTACCCAAATCTCACCTTGCATGCTGTTTATAATGGATTTGCAAATGGCAAGCCCAAGCCCTGTCCCGCCAAACTTTCGTGTAATGCTGTTATCTGCCTGTTGAAAAGATTGGAAAAGTCTTTTTTGCTGCTCTTCGGAAATGCCAATTCCTGTGTCTTCGATTTCTATGAAAAGCTTTGCTCTTCCATTTTCTAAAATCTCTTGCTTTGCCTGCAACGAGATTTTCCCTTCTTCCGGCGTAAATTTCACTGCATTTGATAGCAGGTTTGTTATAACTTGAGATAACCGCAATTCATCACTCAAAATAATCGGTTCCCCCATGCCTGAAAAATCAAAATGGAACAATTGCTTTTTTTCTTCTATTTTATCGTTCACGACGTTAAAAACATGATGCATCATCTGGTGGAAGTCAAACATCTTCTCCTCTATGGTAAAGTTATCTGCTTCAATTTTTGACATATCTAAAATATCATTGATAATACCCAATAGTTGCTGCGAAGCATTGTCTATCCGCCCCAAAGCATATTGTAATTGTTTTTCATCAGTTGCTTTTTTCGCAATGGTATTCATGCCGATGATTGCGTTCATAGGCGTTCTGATTTCATGGCTCATGTTTGCAAGAAATTGTGTTTTGGCTTTTGCGTTTTCAAGAGCTTCTTCTCTTGCCAAAACCAAATTTTTATTTGTCTCATTTCGTATGATTGCTGATACAATTAAAATACCACCCGAACGCAAAATGTTCTCTTCTACTTCACTAAACACTTTGTGATGCTTGCAATCCTCTAACGCAACAAACCCCCAAAACTGTCCTTCCAGTAACACAGGAAATGCCAACAAAGAACAAACATCTTTCCGCGGAATGGCTTCTTTTATATTATCATGCAACCATTCAATTTCGCCGTTGATGCTTTTTCCGTCCATAAATGTTTCCAGTAACACAGGGTATTTTAGCAAATCTATTTCGGCTGCCTTTTCCGGCGAAACAACACCCTTTCTCTCCCATTCATACTTCTTTTTATTATGAGAGATGTTTTCATCGCCCGCGCTTTGCCAAATACTCATTCGATCTGCGCCTACGCTGCGCCCTAAAATTTTCAGCGCTTCCAAAATGGCTTTTTCAAAATCATCTACTTCTGCGCGAATTAAAGTTGTGGCAACTTCATTTACTTGCCGCAACAAGAAATCTTGATAAATCAGCTCGTTTTTTGCTTCTTTTAGCTGCCGCATGTCAATCTGGTAAACGGCAATGGTAAAGCCTTCTTCTTGGTCAATTTTCTTTAATATAAACCGCATCGGTGTTTTTTCACCATGCAACAATAGCTCTGTTTCAAATTCAACGGAGCCTTTTTCAATGACTTCTATGAACCTGCGTTCCAACGGAATAGAAACATCTCCCGTTGGTTGATAGGCCGGAATGCTCTTTTGGAGCAACGGCAATAGATTCACAATCAAGTCTTCTTTGGATGCAAACCCATAATAATCAATGGCCGTAGGGTTACAGTCCATCACGTTCATCTTATTGTCTACAATAAAATTCACATAAGGATTGGCTTCAAACATCGCGTTGTGCAGTTTTTGCGATTCTTCCAGCTTTTGCAGCGCTGTATCAATCTCTTTTTGCAAATGTCTGCTATATGCTTCGTTTTTCTGCAGTGCTCTTTGTAAATTCTCTTCTGTTCGCTTTAATGTATCAATGTCAAGGTGCCCGCCTAAAATACGCGTCGGCTCTCCTTCTTCATTCCATTCCACAATGCGCCCCACATCCAGCGTCCAAATATATCTGCCATCTTTGTGGCGCATGCGCACTTCTTCTGCGTATGATTCTATTTCACCTGTCAAATACTTCGTAAGGGCTTCCTCTACCCGCGGCAAATCTTCCGGATGAATAAAAGCTGCCCATTCATCGTAACTACCATCTACTTCGTCAGGGCGATACCCGAGTAATTCCAGATAATCCACGCCATATTGTATTCTGCTTTCAATGACATCCCAATCCCATGGCGCCAACCCTACCATATGCGCCACAAAATCAAGCTGCTCTGTCTGCTCTTTTAACGCTTCTTCTGCTTCTTTGATGCGGGTAACATCTTGTAAAACACCCACAAGGCGCGTGGGCTTGCCTGCCTTATTGCGCTCTGTTACAAAACCCTTATCTTGCGCCCAGATAAATGAGCCATCTTTTCTGCGCATGCGAAATTCTGCTTCATACATTTTCGTACGTCCAGCCAAATGATCTTCAATTGCTTTTTCCGCATTCTCCAAATCTTCTGGATAAAGGGCATTTTCCCAGGTCTCCACAACCTGTGGTGATTCTCCCGCTTCATAGCCGGCAAGCTCTTCCCATTCTTTGCTATAAATAACTTCGCCTGTTTCAAGATCCCAATCCCAAAGCCCAATTTTGGTCGTGCTAAAAATCACATCCAGCAATGTATCGCTAAAATGTGTTCTTGAATTGATTCTATGCCCAATCGCATTGTTTTGTTGCGCTTTGTCTTTATGCACAAAAAGACTCCTTGCATTTCATTTTGAATAAATAGCAATTGTCAACTTTTTTGTTCATATAACACTGTATTTAGTGTACCCATTTCAAAAATAAAAGTCAACAAAAGGATTCTTCCTGCCTACTATTTGCTCATTGTTATGACGCAAAAGAGCGAAATATGTTCATTTGCAAACTGTTTATTGGCGTAAATGGTTTATTTATACGTTTTCCCAGCAAATCCCCACAACATCGTAGCCCAGATGTACGCCCAGTACCAACCCAATTCTTCTTAGCATAACTTCTTTACCCAACTTTTTCTCAAGATGCGCTTTTAGTTTCTCTGCCATCTCTTTTTCGTTAAAATATTCAACTACAATTTTCTTCGCATTTTCCGGAACTGCATCAATCAGTTTTCGGATTTGGTCGTTTTCCCCGCGGGCTGTCCCCACGCAAACAACCGTTCCATTTTCCAGCGCAAGAATTGGGCGTTGGTTGAGTATTGTGCCAATGGATTGTCGAATAAAACCCAGCCTACCGCTTTTTCGAAGCGGCATTAAATCTCTAACAGAAAAGCGGCTTTCGATTTTCTTTTTTTCCTCCTCGGCAAAGGCAATGACCTCTGCAAAAGATGCGCCGCGATCAATCTTTTCTTTGACTGCGCAGATGAGCAGATATAGGCTTCCTGCTGATAGCTTTGTATCAATGACTTTTATCTGTTCTCCATATATTGCCGCGCAAGCCTTTGCGTTATTATAAGTTCCACTTAATCTAGAAGAAATGGTAAGGCATAATACCTCGCACCCTGCATCCACAAGCCGCTTAAATCGTCTTTCAAATGCATCCATTGTCGGTTGCGATGTAATCACGTTACCTGCGCCGATTTCTATGGCACGCTGAAAGCTTTCATTTTCCAAAATAAATGTTTCCGCAAAAGACGCTTCTTCAATGGTATATGTCATTGGAATATGAACAACCTTTAATTCTTTTGCTTCTTGTCTTGTAAGATATGCAGAACTATCTGTCGCAATTACAATCATGATGATATACTTCCAATCTTTCTGAATTTCTCATAGCGCAGCTCTTTTATTGTATCTCTTTCTTTTTTTTGCAGATCGCAAATCGTCTGCAAAAGTGCTTTTCTTAGTGCCCCATATGTTTTTTTCAAATGTCCGCCTTGTTCAGCGAAAATACGTTCAATAATGCCAAATTCTAACAAATCTTGCGCCGTCAAACGAAGCGCTTCACTGGCTTCAGGCGCTTTTGCTGCATCTTTATATAAAATACTTGCCGCACCTTCCGGCGTGATAACAGAATAAATTGCATTTTCCAGCATCCAAACTTCATTGGCAACCGCCAGCGCCAACGCACCGCCGCTTCCACCTTCTCCAATGATAATCGAAATAACCGGGACGCTTAAATCCATCATTTCCATCAAATTGGTCGCGATGGCGCTTCCCTGCCCACGTTCTTCTGCGCCAATGCCACAATATGCGCCCGCAGTATCTACAAAGCAAACAATCGGACGCCCGAATTTTTCTGCTTGTTGCATGAGCCGCAACGCTTTTCGGTAGCCTTCGGGGTGTGCCGCGCCAAAATTGCGCGCAACCTTCTCTTCCGTATCTTTGCCTTTTTCAATACCAATGACCGTAACCGGCATTTCTTTTAAGGAAGCAATGCCACCGTAAATCGCCAAATCATCTGCAAAATTTCTATCGCCGTGCAATTCTATAAATGTATCAAAAATCTCTTTTATAAAGGTTTGGGCTGTGGGTCGGGAAATCTGCCGCGCTGCCTGTACTTTTTCATATGCTTGCATGATTGCCTCCTTTATGCATATAAAGCAAGGTCTCTATCATCTCTTTTTGCTCCATGCGCGGTACAATGGCATCTACAAACCCCTTTTCCAGCAACATTTCTGCCCGCTGAAAATTTTCAGGTAACTTTCTGCGAATGGTCTGTTCTATGACGCGCGGCCCTGCAAAAGCGATCAGCGCATTGGGTTCCGCCAGAATGATATCACCTTCCATGGCAAAGCTGGCGGTCACACCACCTGTCGTAGGATCTGTGAGTACCGTCAAGTAAAACAATCCTGCATTGCTATGCCGCTTTACCGCGCCGCTTACTTTTGCCATTTGCATCAATGAAAAAATACCTTCTTGCATGCGTGCACCACCGGAAACGGTAAAGCCGAGAACCGGCAGCTTTTCCCTTGTTGCATATTCGAATAAATTGGTCAGCTTTTCTCCCACCACGCTGCCCATACTGCCCATCATAAAGCGGCTTTCCATGGAAAATACTGTCGTTTTTATTCCACCCAGCATCATAACCCCGGTAATCACTGCTTCCTTCTCACCACTTACTTCCGCTGCTTGTAAAAGTTTTTCTTCATATCCGGAAAACGAAATTAAGTTTTTTGAAGCCATTTCCTTGTCATGTTCTATAAAAGAGCCCTCTTCTGCCAAAGACAATATGCGCATACGTGCAGGCATACGAAAGTGATGCCCGCAATGGTTGCATACATAATCCAGCTTTTGAAGCGCCTCTTTTGTTTGTAGTCTCTCACAAACGGGGCAATTTAGATTTTCTTCTTCTGGCACTGCAATCGTAAGCTCTGTTTCTCCTTCCAAAGGGATGGCAGGGGTTTTAAAAGATGATTTGTCTAACATAATTATAATAATTCCTTCTTTGCCAAAAAGTCTGTCGTGTATGTTCCCTCTTGAAATGCTTCGTCGCTTATAATTGCAATTTGTAATTCACTGTTATGCGTAACACCTTCGATGACAAGCTCGCACAACGCTGCATGCATCTTGCGAATGGCTTCTTCTCTTGTAGGCGCATGTACAATGAGTTTCCCAATCATTGAATCATAAAAAGGCGGGATAAAATATCCTTGGTATAGCGCTGTATCAAAGCGCACCGATGGACCGCCGGGAATATGCATAAGCGTAACTTCTCCTGCGCTGGGGCGGAAATTCTCCATAGGGTCTTCTGCATTGATGCGGCATTCTATAGCATGCCCCTGTAAGCTGATCTCTTCTTGCGTAAAATCAATGGGGAGCCCTGCCGCCACGCGTATTTGCCATTTCACAAGATCGATGCCCGTCACCAGCTCGCTTACAGGATGTTCTACTTGTAAGCGCGTATTCATTTCCATGAAATAATAATTGCCCTCTTGTGTCAGTAAAAATTCAATGGTGCCAAGCCCGCTATACGAGACTGCTTTTGCAGCATTTCTGCATGCCGCTATCATCTCCTCGCGCATATGCTCGCTTACCATTACAGAAGGGCTCTCTTCCAAAACCTTTTGGTTGTTACGCTGAACGGAACATTCTCGCTCTCCCAGGCATACAACATTTCCAAAAGCATCTGCCAAAAGTTGCATCTCAATATGTTTTACCGGGAACAAATATTTCTCAAGATAAACTGCGCCATCTCCAAACGAACTTTTGGCTTCATTTGTCGCCATCTGATATGCGTGCGCAATCTCTTCTTCTTTTTGTACCAAGCGAATGCCTTTTCCACCGCCGCCCAAACGCGCTTTTAACAAAACAGGGTGGCCGATTTTTTTTGCTTGCAACGCGGCGTCTTTTTCATTTTTTAACAAACCACTGCCGGGAATAACAGGAACGCCCGCTTTTTGCATTGTGCGCTTTGCCGCATCTTTATCGCCCAGTTGCCGAATTGCTTCTGCCGAAGGACCAATGAATGCAATCTCATTTTCTTCGCATAACGCTGCAAATGCAGGCTCTTCTGATAAAAGACCATAGCCCGGGTGAATCGCTTCTGCGCCGCTTACTTTTGCAACAGAAAGAATGGCTGTCATGTTGAGATAACTTTTCTGTACTTGCGCCGGCCCAATGCAATAGCTTTCATCTGCCAAGCTTACATGCAGCGCCGTTTTATCTGCTTCAGAAAAAACAGCAACCGTTCTGATGCCCATCTCTTTGCATGCACGAATGATGCGTACCGCAATTTCTCCGCGGTTTGCAATCAGAATTTTTGAAAACATTATGCTTTCCTTTCCTGTAATACAAAAGAAAGTTCTCCTTGCGCTGCCAGCTCTCCCGCCACATACGCTTCGCAATGTGTAAAATAAAAGGGGTGCTTTTGCCGCGTAATATATGCTTTTACCTCAATAACGTCTCCCGGCACAACCATACGTTTGAATTTTACTTTATCCATACCGGTAAACATTGGAACTCTGTTTTTCAATTCCTTTTCCAACAACACGCAACAAGTTTGCCCCATGATTTCGCATTGAATCACACCGGGGACAATGGGGTTACCCGGGAAATGCCCTTGCAGAAAATATTCATCTCCTCTAATGGTTGTTTTACTATATGCAATTTTCCCGGTTTCATCCAGCTCTGCTTCATCAATCAGAAGCATTAGCTCTCTATGCGGGATCATTTCTTTTAATTCTTCTTTATGCATTTTTACCTCTATACGATTTTGAAAAGCACTTGCCCAAATTCCACAACATCTCCATCTGCTGCACAAATATCAATGATTTCTCCATCTTCTTTTGCTTTGATTTCATTAAAAAGCTTCATGGCTTCTACAATACAAAGAACATCCCCAGCCTTTACTTGACTGCCCACCTGCACAAAAGGCGCATCTTCCGGGCTGGCTGCCGCATAAAAGACGCCCACCATTGGCGAAGTTATCTCCTTTGCCTGGTTAAAATCAAGCCCTGCATCTTCCTTTTTTTCCGGTTTTTCTTGTTCTTTTTGTATTGGTTCTTGTGCGTTTGGCAAAAACGCCGAGGAGGCGATTGTAACTTCCGGCTGTTCTTTGTAGAGCTTTATTTCAAGCTCTCCTTCTTTTATTTCAAGGCGCGTCAACCCGGCTTCATTTAAAATTTCTGCCAATGCGCGTATTTCTTCTCTATCCATCATGCCTCTCCTTTGCGAAATGCAATACAAGCGTTGTGCCCACCAAACCCCAGCGATGTAGAAAGCACAAGTGTAGGGCTTTCTTTTCTTGCTTGATTTGGAACGTAATCCAAATCACATGCCGGATCTGCTTCTTTTAAGCCCATGGTAGGTGGAATGATTTCATTTTTCATTGCCAAAATGCTAGCGATTGCTTCTGCTGCCCCTGCTGCACCCAGCATATGCCCTGTCATTGATTTTGTGGAAGAAACAAGGCTTTCTTTTGCTTTTTCTTCGCCCAGCGCCAGCTTAATGGCAACTGTCTCTGAAGCATCGTTTAGCGGCGTACTGGTACCGTGTGCATTGATATATACTTTGTCTTCTGTTGAAATATCTGCTTCTTCCGCTGCCATGCGCATTGCTTTTGCGGCGCATTTTCCTTCAGGATGCGGCGCCGTGATGTGATATGCATCGCATGTATTGCCATACCCAACAATTTCCGCGTATATGGTTGCGCCTCTTTTTTGTGCATGCTCTTTCTCTTCCAAAACCAAAATCCCGGCGCCTTCGCCCATGATAAACCCATTTCTTTCTTTATCAAAGGGTATGGAGGCGCGGGTTTTATCCGTACTGAGCGAAAGCGCTTGGCAGCTAATAAACCCTGCAATGGCCAGCGGCTCAATGGCTGCTTCTGCGCCGCCGGTAATAATTGCATCTGCATATCCATGCTTAATAGCGCGAAATGCTTCGCCAATAGCATTTGTAGAGGTGGCGCAAGCTGTTACCACAGGCAGCGTAGCCCCTTCTGCGCCGAAAGCAATGGCAATATTTCCTGCTGCCATATTGGAAATCATCATCGGAATAAAAAACGGAGAAATCCGCTTTGGTCCCTTTTCAATTAGTTTTTCTGTCTCGGTTACAAAGGTATGCATGCCGCCAATGCCTGAGCCCACATACACGCCAAACCGTTCGGGTTCAACTTGCCCGATGATATTGCTATCTTCTACAGCTTGTTTTGCTGCTGCCATAGCGTATTGGCTGTATAAATCCATGCGGCGTGCCTCTTTTTTGGGAATTCCATATGCTTCCGCATCAAAATCTTTTACTTCCGCCGCCAATTTTGCTTTATATTCTGTTGTGTCGAATCGTGTGATTTCATCGATCCCTACAACACCATCACAAAGGTTATTAAAATATGTATTAATATCATTTCCAACAGGGGAGATAATGCCCATCCCTGTTACTACAACTTTTTTCATTTCTCTCTCCTACATTGAAAGTCCGCCATCCACAGGAATGACCGCCCCTGTAATATAACCTGCCGCATCGCTCGCCAAAAAAGAAATGAGCGCTGCAACTTCTTCTGCTTCTCCTACGCGTTTTAAAGGAATTGCGTTTTGCATGGCTTCTTTTGCCGTTTGAGGCAAATCTGCTGTCATATCCGTACGAATCATGCCCGGTGTAATGGCGTTACAAGTTACACCACGGCTGCCAAGCTCTTTTGCGACGCTTTTCGTCAACCCCAATAACCCCGCTTTTGCTGCTGCATAATTGGCTTGCCCCGGGTTTCCCATGGTTGCCACCACAGAGGAAACATTAATGATGCGCCCGCCGCGCTGTTTCATAAAACCACGCGCCGTATGATGAATCAAATGAAACGCACCTTTTAGGTTCACGTTTATCACATCTTCAAACATCGCTTCATTCATCTGCACAATCAATTTGTCTTTTGTAATGCCCGCGTTATTGACCAATACAAAAATATCGCCCAGCTCTTCTGTTACTTGACGCACGATTTCTTTTGTTTCAGAAAAATCAGCAACATCACACCGGTAAATGCCGTATACCGCGCCCATTTCTTCCAGCAATGCCTTTGTCTCTTCTGCTGCAGTTTGGTTTTCCGCGTATAAAAGCGCAACAGCAAAGCCGTCCCCAGCCAGTTTTAAAGCAACTGCTCTTCCGATGCCTCTTGTTCCGCCACTGACTAGTGCTACTTTATTGTTTTTCATCTATTATCCTTTAATGCGCGCACTGCTGTTTCTAAATCTTCAAGATTCTCTACTGTAACTGCGTGCACTTCCTTATTTTTCTTTTTCACAAGCCCTGTTAAAACTTTTCCTGCGCCCACTTCCACAAAAGTATCTGCGCCCGCCAAAATCATCTCTTCTATGGTGTTTTGCCATAAAACCGGTTGCATGATTTGTTGCGCAAGCAAACCTTTCTTGCTTTTTGTATCAACCGGATAAGGCTTCGCTGTTACATTTGCGTAAAGCGGAATGCTTTCTTGCTGCAACGCTATATTCTCCAGATGTTCCAGAAAAGCGTTGCTGGCTTCCTCCATAAAAGGAGAATGAAACGCGCCGCTTACAGCAAGCGGCATTGCCCGCCCACCAGCTGCTTTTACTTTGCTGCACAAATCCGAAAAAGAATTTTCGCTCACCGCCACAACCACCTGCCCCGGGCAATTGTAGTTAACCGGATAGGCATCTTTCATTGCACTTGTGATTGCTTCTACTTCCTCCGCTGAAAGCTTCAAAACTGCAACCATCTTCCCGGGGCGTTTTTGCGCTGCTTCTTGCATCAATGCTGCGCGTTTGCAAACCGCCAAAAAACCATCTTCATAAGAAAACATGCCTGTATATGAAGCTGCGGGTAACTCTCCAAGAGAAAAGCCTGCTGCCATATCGGGCGTAACACCATATTCTTTTAACGCTTCTGCAACAGCCAAATCCATTGTAAACAAGCAAGGTTGGGTATTGAT
Source organism: Christensenellaceae bacterium (assembly GCA_050952565.1). Lineage (GTDB taxonomy): Bacteria > Bacillota > Clostridia > Christensenellales > Christensenellaceae > QANA01. The sequence continues at coordinate 32,982 of JBMNLE010000002.1, read as the reverse complement.
TGTCTCGTTTAACGCCTCTTTTGTGCCTGAAAAGCAAAGCGCCTGTGTTCCCGGGCGTAAGCGCTCTGCCATATCAAAAATAGCTTTTGCAGCAGCGGAATTCTCATACAAATCCTGCCCCATGCCCACATATTGGCTTCCTTGCCCGGCAAACAAAAAGGCTATTTTACCCATTTCGCCGCTCCGTTCATAATTTCTTCTGCCTCTTCAAACATGCGCTCAATGGCAACTTTCGCCGGTACAATATCTTTTACCATTCCGGCAATTTGCCCTGCCATGACGCTGCCTGTTTTCGTATCACCTTCCACAAAAGCTTTGCGCAAAGCGCCTACGCCAAAGGAATTGATTTCTTCTTCACTTAAACTCTCATTCCATTCCATTTTGGCATATTCTTTTGTAAAATTATTTTTAAATGCCCGCACAGGATGCCCCGAGCGACGCCCGGTTACCATCGTATCTATGTCTTTTGCAGCCACAACTCTTTCTTTTACATTTTGATGAATATTACATTCTTCCACTGCCAAAAAGCGTGTACCGCATTGTACACCTTCTGCGCCCAGCATAAAAGCTGCCGCAATACCGCGCCCATCTGCAATGCCGCCTGCTGCAATTACAGGGATTTCCACAGCATCTACCACTTGAGGCACTAACGTCATGGTTGTAAGATCACCCACGTGCCCACCGGATTCGCCGCCTTCTGCTACAACCGCTGTTGCGCCCATGCGCTCCATGCGCTTCGCCAGCGCAGTAGAGGGAATCACCGGAACAACTTTAATGCCCACTTCCAGCCATGCAGCCATGTATTTTGCAGGGCTGCCCGCGCCTGTTGCCACCACCGGTACATTTTTTTCGATCACCACTTGCGCAACTTCTTCCGCGTAAGGGCTCATGAGCATAATGTTCACGCCAAACGGTTCTCCATTTAGCATTTCTCGGCATAAATCAATTTGCTCCCGTACATAATCCGGCCCTGCGTTCATTGCTGCAATGAAGCCTAACCCACCTGCTTTGCTGACAGCAGCCGCCAGATTCGCATCTGAAACCCATGCCATGCCCCCTTGAAAAATGGGGTATTTGATATCAAATATATCGCATACTCTTGTTTTGATCATTCTGCTTTTTCTCCATCGATAACTGCAACAAGATCTGCTACTGTTTCTAAATTTGTATCCATTTCAATGGAGATTTCAAAAGCATCTTCAATTTCCATGACCAACTCTACCGTGTCTAGCGAATCTAGCCCTAAACTCTCAAATGTGCTCTCCATTGTAATATCATTTGCATCTTTGTCCAGATGCTCTGCCAACATATCCCTTACTTTTTCGAATGTCATAATACATTCCTCCTACAATAAAATTTATAAATATGATTTCTATTTAAACGCCCGCCCATGTAAACAAGCATGCACCTGTTACAAGACCTGCGCCAAATGCGCTCATAACCAGCTTATCTCCCTTTTGCAAAAGCCCTTCTCTTACAAGTTCGTCTAACAAAATCGGGATGCTAGCCGAAGAAGTGTTTCCATACTTTGCAATATTGGAAGGCACCGCTTCTTTTGCAACGCGCAATCTTTTTTGCACGCCGTTCATAATGCGTTGATTGGCTTGATGCAACAAGAAAAATTTAATTTCCTCCGGTGTTAACCCTGCTTCATCAAGCAGTTCCTTTATATCTTCCGTTGCTGCCGATACGGCAAACCGATATACTTCTTGCCCTTGCATCTGCATGCCAATGGCATCTTGCTTATTTGTGGTATAAGGTGCATTGCCCGGCTGATTTCTTCCGTAAATAATCTCTTTATCCGGTTTACTTCCTGTTTTGAACAAAAAGGGATCCTCGCTCTTTTCCACAATTGCCGCGCCCACGCCATCACCAAACAATACGCACGTTGCTCTATCTTCCCAATCAACCATCTTACTTAAAGATTCTGCGCAAACAATTAGTATTTTGTTATATTTATTTCCCAAGAGCAGTCCCTCTGCCAGTTCTAAGGCATATACAAACCCGGCACAAGCCGCATTTGCATCCACCGCAGGGCAATCTGCGCCTACAAGGCCTTGTATAATGCAAGCCAGCGCCGGCGTAGTATATTCGTTGTTGGCATTAGAGCATATAATATAATCAATTTCATCTGCCGTTATCTTTGCTTGCGCCAGCGCTTTTTTTACTGCTTCTGCCGCCAAATCTTCCAGCATTTCATCGCTCAAAATACGGCGTTCTTTGATGCCCGTTCTGGTGGATATCCATTCATCGCTGGTATCTAAGAATGTGGAAAGCATATCGTTTGTCACACGTAATTTTGGCAGAGCACTGCCGAGTCCAATTATTTTCATTTATCTATCTCCCATTTGACGCAAAAAAGTGGCCAGATTTTGTAATGCCGTCAGTAAAACAGGCTTTACATCTTCTCCCACTTCTTTTAAAAATGCACGCACCATTCGTTCATGAAAATAACGATGCGCTGCATCTGCTTTTTTCCCTAATTTTGTGAGTACAATATTTACGCGTCTTCCATCTTCCATGGATTTTTTCTTTTCTACATAGCCTCTTGCTTCCAAGCGCTGAATTGCAACTGTAATGGTAGGCAGCGTTACGCCTACTTCTTTTGCAATTTGACTGATAGAGCAACCCTCTTCTTTGTACTTTCCAATCGCGCCCAAAATATCAAGTTCGCTAATGCTTAAATCCAGATTGGAAGAGGTCTTTAGCATGCGCTCTTCAACTTTATGGACCGAATCATAAATCAGCTGAAACGCTTCATTGATTTCGTTCCCATAGACATCCAACATCATTGTATCTCCAAAAATAATTAGTTAGTTTACCTAAGCAATTATATACCCCTCTTTCTTTGCTGTCAAACATTCCCAATCATTTTTTTATCCGCCGCCTTGCACAACGATATTTGGTTGTATTTCTCGCAATTTTTCAGCAATCATCTTTAGCTCATGCGTCGTATATGCCTTTGCCCTCAAGCGAAACAAATCTTCTTCTTTGTATAGCTCTGGCATATTATATTTTTTCAAAACGTATTTTGGTTGCACTTCGACTGCCTTTGCCATGCGGCAAAGATCTGCTTCTTTGAGCTGTGGAAAAACCGTTGTCCTGAGCTCATAGGGCATTTTATGCGCCACCAACAGCGCAATTGTTTTTTTCACATCTTCTGCATTTGCCAGTGCTCCGCAAAACGTTTCATACATCTCCCAAGGTGCTTTGTAATCCACTGCCACATAGGAAAGATACGGCAATAGGCATTCCACCACTGCCGGGTTCGAGCCATTGGTATCCAGCTTCACCGCATATCCCATTTCAGATAATGCTTGCGCGAATGATACAATATCTTTTTGCAGCGTAGGCTCCCCGCCGGAAAGTACAATGCCATCCAGTAATCCTTTTCGTTTTTCAAGAAAAGAATAGACTTCCCCATTGTCTATTGTCTCTGCCGGTTGTTCACGCGTGAGCAACCGACGATTATGACAATAAAAACAATCATAGTTACATCCCGGCGAAAACAATACCGCCGCCAGATGCCCTGGAAAGTCTATTGTTGAACTGCGTTGTATACCTGAGAAAATCAAGAAAGTTGCCGCTCCTTGATGACATACTTAACCCGCTCTTTATATTCTTCTTTTTTCCCTTTGTGATAATTTTGTACCGGGCGCAAATAGCCTACCACGCGGCTCCAAACTTCTGCTTCGTTGCCGCAGTCAGGGCAAGTAAAATGTTCGCCTGCAATATAACCGTGCGTGGGGCAAATGGAGAAGGTTGGCGTCAGCGAGAGGTACGGCATTTTATAATTGGTAAATGCTTTTTTAATAATTGCTTTTGCCACTTCTCTATCTTCAATCTGTTCGCCCAGATAAAGATGAAGCACCGTTCCACCTGTATATTTACATTGTAATTCATCCTGTAAGTCCAGTGTTTCAAAAATATCATCTGTAAACCCAACCGGCAGCTGAGAAGAGTTGGTATAGTAAGGAACATCCTCTCCCGCTGTAATGATATCAGGATATTTTTCCACATCCATTTCTGCCAGGCGATAGCTGGCACCTTCTGCCGGCGTTGCCTCCAAATTATAAAAATGCCCCGTCTCTTCTTGAATTTCCACCATTCGCTCTTGCATATGCGTTAAAATTGCAAGGGAGAAATCTTGCCCTTCTTTTGTTGTAATGTCTTTACCTAAGAAGTTTGCGCAAGCTTCGTTCATGCCAACCAGCCCGATGGTATTAAAATGGTTGGTCCAGTATTCTCCTGTTCTTGCTTTGATATCTCGTAAATAGTTTTTAGAATAGGGATACATGCTCCGCTCTGTTTGTGTTTCTATGATTTTTCGCTTAATTTCTAAACTATTTTTCGCAACATCAATCATCTTATCTAAGCGCGCTTTAAAATCTGCTTCATCTTTTGCAAGGTATGCAATGCGGGGCATATTGATGGTAACCACACCAATGGAACCTGTCATTGGATTCGATCCAAATAACCCACCGCCGCGCTTGCGCAGTTCTGTTGTATCAAGGCGCAACCTGCAACACATGGAAACCGCATCTTCCGGAGACAAATCTGAATTCACATAGTTGGAGAAATAGGGAATGCCGTATTTACAAGTGATGTCCATAAACATGTCTACGATTGGGCTATCCCATGCAAAATCTTTTGTTACGTTGATTGTGGGGATTGGGAATGTAAAAACGCGCCCCTTGCTATCCCCTTCCAGCATCACTTCACAAAACGCTTGGTTGATCATATCCATCTCTTTTTGAAATGCGCCGTATGTTTTATCCATTACCTTACCGCCTACAATGGCAGCTTGGTCTTTGAATGTTTCTGGAACCACAATATCAAACGTTAAGTTGGAAAAGGGGCATTGAAAACCAACCCTTGTGGGCACGTTCATGTTGAATACAAATTCTTGAAGTGCTTGTTTGATTTCTGCATAGGTCATGTTGTCATAATATACAAATGGCGCGCAATAAGTATCAAAAGAAGACCATGCTTGCGCACCTGCCGCTTCGCCTTGCGTGGTAAATGTAGAATTTACAATCTGCCCCAGAAAAGCGCGCAAATGCTTTGCCGGTCTACTTTCCACTTTTCCCGGTACCCCGCCGAATCCTTCTGTTAATAGCTGCCGTAAATCCCAACCGGCGCAATATGGACCGAAGAACCCTAAGTCATGCAAGTGAATTGCGCCGTTTTGATGTGCATTTCTAATTTCATCCGGGTATATTTCATGCAGCCAATATTGCTGGGTAAACGCTTCACGAATATAGTTATTCATGCCGTTAATGGAACGCCCTGTATTGGCATTTTCATTGATTTTCCAATCTTTATCATCCAAATATTGAGAGAACATATTGATGGTTGCACCAATCAGCGCATTTGCTTCTCTTGCGCTTCTTCTTTTTTCGCGGTATAAAATATAAGCTTTTGCTGTTTTGGCATGTTGGTTGTGAATTAATACTTTTTCAACAATATCTTGTATGCCTTCCACATCTGCCACATCCTCTTTGAAACGAAGCATCGCCGTATCCACGACTTGCCCGCACAGCGCTTCTGCGCGCTCCCAATCATCACCACCAACTGCTGTTGCTGCTTTAAAAATGGCAAGCGTTATTTTATCCTTTTCAAAAGGAACGATAGAACCATCTCTTTTTCTGATTTCACGTATCATGTTGCCCCTCCATATAGTGAATTTAACACAATATATTGTGTTTTAATATAGAATTATATGATATATATTGTATTCTCGTAAATATTGAAAGTCAATGCTATTTTGATAAAACTTTTCTGATTCTCATGAAAAATCTGACAAAAGCACTATACAATGCATAAAAAAGAGTGGTAGAATAAGAATAATCATTTTTCTTATCAAAGGAGGAACAAGATGACTAAATTACGTTATGGTATTATCGCGACGGGTGGCATCGCAGAAAAGTTCGCAAGAACAGCTCCGCTTGTGGAAGACATTGCGCTGACTGCCGTTGCTTCTCGCTCCATTGAAAAAGCACAAGCATTTGCAGAAAAATATGGGATTGAGAAAGCATATGGAAGCTATCAAGAACTTTTTGATGATCCTGATGTGGATGCTGTTTATATTGCAACACCGCATAATTTTCATAAAGAAAATTGTATTGATGCTGCAAATGCTGGAAAACATATCTTATGTGAAAAAGCAATGGCGCTCAACGTAGCGGAAGTAAAAGAAATGTTTGCAGCTGCTGAAAAAAACAATGTTTTTCTAATGGAAGCCATGTGGACACGCTTTATCCCCACCACTGTCAAAGCACGCGAATGGGTTGAAGCGGGACTGATCGGAGATGTTCGCTTTATGTCCGTGCCTTTTGGGAATTATCGCGCGTATGATCCGGAAAGCCGGCTTTTCCATCCCGGCCTTGCAGGCGGCGCCACATATGACCTCGGCGTTTATCCCATTGAATTTATTTTGGATTTCACGAAGGGCAAGGAAATTGAAGATATTAAAAGCTTCGTTGTAAATAACCCTTCGGGGACTGATTCTACAATGAACGCGATTATCGCTTTTGACGATGGCGCGCAAGCGCAGTTATTCTGTTCTTTCGAATGTGCAACCAATCATGAAACCTATATCTACGGCACTAAGGGCTATATTAAAATGGATACCTTCCAGTGCCCTAAGATGATTGAGTTATACATTGATGGCGAGTTGCGTGATGTGTATGAGATTTCGTTTGATTCTGGGTTTGAATTTGAAATGCAGCATACGGTTGATTGTATTCGCGAAGGTCGCATTACAAGCCCTATCATGACACCGGAAGATACGCTTACTTCTGCAGAGCTTTTCGAAAAAATCTTAGGAAAATAAAGCGCAGAACAATGCAAGCAAAAGGGTATTTCTTCGGAAATGCTCTTTTTTCTTGCAAGAATGTGAAAAAAGGGCTTTACAATTTTTTCTCTGTATGCTATTGTTTGTAGCATAAAATTGAGGAGCAAAAAATGAATCAATTAAAACTTTCATTGGCAAACGTATTTTTCTTTTTCTTTAGCTTTATTCTCTTTACGAATAAGGCTGTTTTGCGTGTTGCTGAACATGAGAGTTAAAATTACATGAAAAAAATTATTTCATATAATGAACTCCGTAGCACACGCTGCGGAGTTTTTTTATGGAAAGGAGTTTATATGATTTTGCAGTTAAAACAGGATTTGAATGAACAACAAATGCAATGGCTCATCGCATGGTTAGAAGAAAAAGGCGTAAAATCCCGCTTTCAGATTGGCAGCGGCACGCCTACGCTTCGCCTCGCAGGTGATATTGATACGCTTGATTTTCGTTTGCTGGAAGGCATTGAAATCGTTGAAAATATTCAAATTATTTCTGCACCTTACAAAGGCGTTTCTCGCCATGCCAAAGCAGAAGATACTGTAGTTTCCGTTGGAAATGCAAAGATTGGCGGCGGAAACTTCCTACTCATTGCAGGGCCTTGCTCCGTTGAGAGCGAAGCACAAATTAGTGAAATTGCCTGTCGTGTCAAACAAGATGGTGCCGGGATGTTGCGCGGTGGCGCGTATAAACCTCGCACTTCACCTTATGCCTTCCAAGGACTGGGTGAAGATGGTCTCTCTCTTCTATTAAAAGCAAAGGAAAAAAGCGGGCTTCCCATTGTGACAGAAATTATGGATAGCGAACAGCTTCCCTCTTTCGAGCATGTGGATGTTATCCAAGTTGGTGCGCGGAATATGCAAAACTATGAACTCCTAAAAAAACTGGGCAAACAGCAAAAGCCTATCTTGCTAAAGCGTGGCCTTTCTGCCACCATTGAAGAACTTCTCATGAGCGCAGAATACATTATGAGCGGTGGAAACGAGCAAATCATTCTTTGCGAACGTGGCATACGTACATTTGAAACCGCAACACGCAATACGCTTGATTTATCCGCTGTTGCTGTATTAAAAGAACGCACACATCTACCCATTGTTGTAGATCCCAGCCATGGAACAGGCATTGCCAATCTTGTTGCGCCCATGTCTCTCGCTGCAACTGCTGCAGGCGCGGATGGATTGATTATTGAGGTGCATAACGATCCTACAAATGCGCTTTGCGATGGCCCCCAATCTATCACACCTGATGCTTTTGCTATGCTCGCAAAGCAAGTTTATGCCATTCGTAATATTTGTAAAAATGAGGTGGCATATGCAGTCTAACGTTTCTATTTTACAAGTCCCGCTAGAAAAAAATCCTTATCCCATTTATATCGGCATGGATTGTAGCAAAGATCTTCCCTCATATATTTCGGAGCATCTTACAGCGGCGGCTGCAGTGATTGTAACCGATGATATTGTTGCTGCGCTTTATCTAAATTCTATACAAAATGCTTTAGTGGCGCATGGCATAAAAATATATACCTATGTTTTCCCGCATGGCGAAGCAAGCAAATCTCAAACTGTTTTGTTTGATTTGCTAGAATTTCTCGCTGCGCATGATATCAACCGCAACGATGCCTTAATTGCGTTGGGTGGTGGCGTGGTAGGTGATCTTGCTGGGTTTGCCGCTTCTATCTATAAAAGAGGAATGCCTTATATTCAACTGCCCACCACACTTCTTTCTGCCATTGATTCTTCTGTGGGTGGAAAAACGGCAATTAATTTACCTATAGGCAAAAACTTAATCGGTTCCTTTTATCAACCCAAATTCGTTTTATGCGATACCGCGATGTTCGCCTCTCTTCCCACAGAAGAACTGCAAAGCGGGATTGGCGAGCTTATCAAATATGCCGTTTTGGCAGATACATTTCCGTTGGAACGTCTCACAAAATGCACCCTGGAAAACATATTAGAGGATATTACACCGTTTATCATTGCTGCATTGCAAGTTAAAATAGATTATGTTCTAAAAGATGAAAAAGATGAAAATGTTCGTCAATTTTTAAATTTAGGGCATACCATTGGGCATGCTGTTGAGCAAGCCAGCGGCTATACAACAAAACATGGTATTGCCGTAGGAATTGGGCTTGCATATATGGCGCGAGCATCTTATCATTTGGGATATGGAAGTGAAGCTTTTACCGCTTCCCTCCTCAGTTTGTTGGAGCAATTTTCATTGCCTATGACATGCACGTACCCAACAGATACTTTGCACGCCACCGCTCGCAAAGACAAAAAGAAAAAGGGCAATAAGACAACGATTGTAATGCCCTATCAATTTGGAGCATGCGCATTGAACGAAGTGGATGATGATGCTTTGCGCGCACTGATAGAAGTAGGAGCAAAATAATGGATATTATCATTTCCCCAACTTCATTCAACGGTAGTTTTACTGCGCCCCCTTCTAAATCTGCCGCACACCGCATCATTATCTTTGCAGCGCTTTCAAAAAAGCCTGTTTCTTTCCCACTTGCGGAAATTTCTGAAGATATTGATGCAACCATCAACTGTCTACGTGCGCTGGGGGCAAGCATTACTTGGGATAGTAAAATACTCCATATAACACCAATAGAACAATCAACCCCTGCCCAAAGCCCGCTTCTCGATTGCAAGGAAAGTGGTTCTACGCTACGTTTTCTATTGCCGCTGGCAGCAATACTTGCGCAGGCGCCTTCTTTTATAGGAAGCGGTCGTTTGCCTGCGCGCCCTATCTTGCATATCTTAGAGGCAATGGCTTCGCATGGCATTTCTGCATCTGCAAGCAAGCTCCCTGTTACGCTTCGCGGTATGCTTACGCCAGGAACATATGTATTGCCGGGAGATGTCAGCTCTCAATATATTACAGGCTTACTTTTGTCACTCCCGCTTCTGCCTGCTGATAGTAAACTCATGATTAGTACACCGCTTGCTTCCGGTGGATATGTGGCATTAACACTGGAATTGCTCCAACTTTTCGGCATTGAAATTCATCAAGCCAAAAACACTTTTTATATACCCGGAAAGCAACAATATCGCGCCCCACAACAACTGTCCATTGAAGGTGACTGGTCAAATGCTGCTTTTTTCCTTAGCGCAGGCGCCATTAACGGAAAAATTCGTTGTCATGCTCTCGCAACAGATTCAAAACAAAAAGATTCGCTTCTGCTTAGCATTTTGCAAAAAATGGGGGCAATCGTTGTCGCAAAAGATGATTCCCTTCAAGTGTGCGCAGATGCATTACATGGCATTTCTGTAAATATGTCTGAAATACCTGATTTGCTCCCCATTTTAGGCGTGTTGGGCGCGGCGGCAGAAGGAAAAACAGTGCTTTACAATGCTGCTCGCACGCGTATCAAGGAGAGTGATCGCTTATATACCACTGCGACCATGTTACGGCAGCTTGGTGTCGCAACAGAAGAAAAAGAAGATTCCTTGACCATTTGGGGTGGCAACAGATTTCAAAGTTGCAGCATTGATAGTTTTGGAGATCATCGTATCGCAATGGCAGCTTGTATTGCAGCAGGTTTTGCCGCTGCGCCCATTACTGTTACAAATGTAACGGCAATCAATAAATCCTATCCATCTTTTCTAAATACCTTTCAAACGTTAGGAGGCAATTATCGTGAAATCTAATCTGGGAGAGAAAATCTGTTTAACCGTTTTTGGTGAATCACATGGCAAAGCCATCGGCGGCGTTATTACAGGGCTTCCTGCAGGAGAAAAAATTGATTTTGATGCACTACAAGCATTCTTAATGCGCCGCGCGCCGGGTGGGTTTCTTGCCACGCCCCGAAAAGAAAGCGATGCGCCAATTTTCCTTTCCGGGCTTTTGGAAAACAAAACTACCGGAACGCCGCTGGCGTTTCTCATTGAAAACAAAAATGCTAACAGCAAGGATTATGCGGCTTTGCAAGATGTTCCTCGCCCTTCTCATGCAGACTACCCTGCGCATGTAAAGTATCACGGACATGCGGACATGCGTGGCGGCGGGCATTTTTCCGGAAGGTTAACAGCCGTTCTCGCTGTCGCCGGCGGCATTGCATTGCAGCTGCTTGCCCAGCAGAATATATACATTGGCGCGCACATTGCTTCTCTCGGAGAGATTACAGATGATACCTTCCCTACTACCCGGTTAACAAAAGAAGATTTGATTGCTCCCGCCAGTCGTCAAATACCTGTAATCAGCAAAACGATTGAAGCGCAGATGATCGAAAAAATAACTGCGTTACAAGCTTCCGGTGATTCCATTGGCGGCGAAATTGCCTGCTCTGTTTTGGGTATGCCCATAGGCGTTGGCGGCCCGTTGTTTGCGGGCTTAGAAGGCGTGCTCTCCTCTGCTCTATTTGGTATTCCTGCTGTAAAAGGCGTTTTCTTTGGCGCTGATTTTACGACCCCATCATTGCAGGGCAGCCAATATAATGACCCCTATATTTATCGAAACGAAGAAATTACCACAAAAACCAATCATCATGGCGGCATTTTAGGCGGCATTTCTACAGGGCTCCCATTGTATTTCACTTGCGCCATAAAGCCTACTCCTTCCATTGGGCTCCCGCAAGAAAGCATTTCCTATACAAAAAAGGAAAAAGAAATGCTCCAGATCAAAGGGCGGCATGATCCTTGTATTTTGGTGCGTGCTGTCCCTGTGGTGGAAGCAGTTACTGCCTTTGTATTGTTAGATCAACTTTATCTTGAAAGGAAATCATCATGAACTTAGAAAACATACGCGAAGAAATTGATGCTGTCGATCATACGCTCTTGCAAGCTTTTATCAAACGCATGGAATTATCGCAAGAAGTTGCTGCGTATAAGGCGGCAAATAACCTGCCCACTTATAGCAAAGAACGGGAACGCAACATTTTGGCGCGCGTTGCCGATGAGGCAGGCGCTTACGGAAGCTATGCCCGCATTCTCTACCATACCTTGTTTGAACTAAGCAAAAGCCATCAACGGCAATTACGGGCAGAGGCGACCGATTTGACGCAAAAAATATTAACCGCAACCCAGTCTACGCCTGTCCTTTTCCCGGAAGAAGGCCTAATTGCCTGCCAAGGTGTGGAAGGTGCTTATTCTATGCAAGCCGCCGAAAAACTTTTCCCAAAAGGAAATATCATGTATTTTAAGACATTTGAAAATGTTTGTGCGGCTGTAGAGCAAGGTCTTTGCAGGTATGGTGTATTACCTGTAGAAAACAGCATTCATGGGACAGTCAATGAAGTATATGACTTGATGCATGCCCATCAGTTTCATATTGTGCGCAGTACAAAGCTACAAATCCGTCATGCCCTTTTGGCAAAAGAGGGTGTCTCTTTTGATGACATTAAAACGGTATATTCCCATCCGCAAGCCCTTGGACAATGCAGCAAATTTTTGGAAAGCCAGCCGCAAATAAAAGCAGTCCCTGTAGAGAATACTGCCGTATCTGCCAAGCAAGTTGCAGAGCGTGATTGCAAAGATGCCGCTGCCATTGCTTCAACGAATTGTGCCTCTTTATATGACCTTCGCGTATTGCGCGAAAACATCGAAAATGCAGCGTACAATGAAACACGTTTCATTTGTATTGCAAAAGAGCCTGAAATATATCCCGGTGCAAATCGCATTAGCATTTTGCTTAGCTTGCCGCATGCGCCGGGCAGCCTCTACACGCTCATCTCAAAATTTTATGCCCTTGGAATCAACCTAACAAAGCTGGAAAGCCGTCCAATCCCGGGGAGTGATTTTTCTTTTCGTTTCTATTTCGATTTTGATGCTTCTGTTTTGTCAGAAGAAATTGTTGCGCTATTAAACGAACTCGCTTCTCTTTATGAAGATTTTTCCTTTCTCGGAAATTACGCAGAGGTGTAGCTATGATATATGGTTTGCTTGGAAAAACACTGGGGCATAGCTTTTCTCCTGAAATTCATCATGCATTCGCTGCATATTCTTATGGTTTATATGAAAAAGAAGAGCAAGACCTCGCTGCGTTTTTGTCCCAAAAAGAAATTGGAGGGCTAAACGTCACCATCCCCTATAAACAGACTGTCATGCCTTACTGTGATGTTCTTTCGCCCATTGCCGCGCGTATTGGCAGCGTAAACACACTGACGCGCAAAAATGACGGGTTGCTATATGGCGATAATACTGATTATTATGGATTTTGCTATATGTTAGAACGGAATAATATCGTTGTGAGAAATAAAAAAGTCTTGCTGCTGGGGAGCGGCGGCACTTCCCGTACTGCGCAAGTGGCGCTGGAGGATTTGGGGGCAAAAGAAATTATCGTTGTCTCGCGCCGTGGTCCTGTAACATACGCTGATCTTTCCATGCATGCCGATGCAGAAATCATTATTAATACGACACCCGTTGGCATGTACCCCGATAACTTGCACGCGCCTATTTCTTTGTCTCTATTTCCGGCGTGTGTTGGCGTTGTAGATGTTATTTACAACCCACTTAAAACAGCATTCATTTTAGAAGCAGAAGAAAAAGAAATCCCTACAGCAACCGGGCTCTCTATGCTGGTTGCCCAAGCCAAGCGAGCTGTAGAATTGTTTTTGGATACTGCTATCACAACTGAAAAAATGGAAAATGTATTATCTGATTTAGAGCGGCAGCGAAAAAACATCGTGCTTATAGGCATGCCCGGCAGCGGCAAAAGTTGTACCGGAAAGGAAATCGCGCTGCAACTAAATCGCCCTTTTATTGATATGGATGCGCTTATTGCAAAAGAAGCAGGTACTTCCATTCCTACTATTTTTGCAGAAAAAGGAGAGGAGTATTTCCGCATCCTAGAATCTCAGCTGGCAAAGCGCATCGGAAAAAACACAGGTCATATCATCGCAACAGGTGGTGGCGTCGTTACAAGAAAAGAAAACTATGCTGCCTTGACGCAAAACAGTAAAATTTACTTTATTGCGCGAGATATTGACCAGCTTGCCGTCAAAGGACGCCCCATTTCCCTTTCGTGTAACTCCTTGGAAGCTTTATATGCAGCGCGAAAGGAGCATTACAACTACTTTGCCGATCAAACGGTGAAAAACGATACTTCTATCGCAGAGACTGCAAAAAAAATATGTGAGGATTTTTATGAAATTCATGATACTAAACGGCCCTAATCTCAATCTATTGGGAACAAGAGAGCCTGAAATTTATGGCAACACCACTTACCACGATTTGATACAACAAATTGAAGCCTACGCAGTAGAAAAAGACATCACTGTTTCTTGCTTTCAAAGCAACCACGAAGGCGTTTTGGTCGATAAAATACAAGAAGCTTCTTTTCAAGCATATGATGGAATTATTATTAACCCTTCCGCATACACCCATACCAGCGTGGCACTTTTGGATGCAGTAAAATCTGTTCAAATTCCTACAATCGAAATACATATTTCTGACCCGGAAACGCGCGAATCCTTTCGGCACATTTCATACATTCGAGATGCCTGTATAAAAACCATCAAAGGAAAAGGATTGTCAGGGTATTTTGAGGCCATTGATTACTTGCTTGCTTATCTTTCGTAACGAATCGTTTTTATGTTATACTGATTTTGTCGAAACATTATTTCCCGCAGAAAACAGGCGTTTTTCTCACATATGCAACCATTGGTTTACAAAAATATTCAAAATGTCAGACCTGCTTGGTGGAAAAAAGTGTTTTGCAACCTCATACTGAATACATCAGTATGAAAGGAAAAATGATATGAATTTTGCAAACAATGTACAAGCTTTACGAAAACAAAAAAAGATGACACAAGAAGAATTGGCAGAGGCAGTAGGTGTTTCAAGGCAAGCTGTTTCCAAATGGGAGTCAGGACAATCCACGCCGGAGTTGGAAAAGCTTTTGCAACTGGCAACGCTTTTTCATTGTTCTGTAGATACGCTGCTAACAGAAGAAATTTTGCAAGGCGAAGCAGCGATTGCCGAAACAGAGAAAGAAAAAGCAATTTTTACTGAACATGACCAGTTACAAACGCGTTCTACTTACGCAACAACGATCGGTGTAACGTTGATTTTATTGGGTGTAACAATTCTCATCTATTTTTCAGAGAATTCTTTTGCAAAAATGCTCTTCCCTTTGATTTTGTTTTTGGGGCTTATTTCCATTAGCGTTTTCTTATTCATTTATTATGGCAACCAAATATCTGCTTTCAAAAGAGAATATTTCACAGAGGAAACTTTTGAACTAAAAGACTTTTATGATCCTGACGAAAAAAAGAAGGCCTATAAAACCCATGGGCTAGTTATCTCCATCGGCGTACTACTCATATTTATCGGGCTCATTGTACTTCTTTTATCTCAATATGTTTTTACAGCAGAGACAACAACGCTTCCCATTACGCTTTTTATGCTTTTTGTAACCGTTTCTGTGGCGCTTTTTGTCTATCAGGGCTGTACGCGTGAAAAATATGAGCTGGAGCAGTTTAATAAAAAAGCCCGTGGAGAGCAACTTTTAAAAGAAGAATCTTTGGCAGATCGTATTTCAGGCGCTATTATGATGCTTGCCACCGCTGTTTTTCTGATTTTAGGCTTTTTGTTCGGCTTATGGCATCCCGGTTGGGTTGTTTTTCCCATCGGTGGTATTTTATGCGGCGTCGCCAGTACACTTATTGGAAAATGATGATTCTCATTTGTTTTTTGGAGGTTTCGAGAAAATGAAAAAATCGCTTGCTATTATACTTACTTCCCTTCTGTTTTTTATGACGGCCTGTACTTCTCGAAAAATGCCGCTGACAGAAAGCGTCTCTCCCACAAAAGAAGCGATTCTAACTCTTTCGCCCAGCAGTAAGGTTTCTCCGTCGCCTTCTCCCACCCCGTCTGTCATGGATTCTGTTACACCAAGCCCTGAACCTATAGAATATGCACCCCTTTTTCCTTCCATGGAGCCTCTGACAGGTGGGCAAGAAATTTTGGTTGGTAATCTTTACTTAACCATACCTTCTGATGCTACGATTCCGCGAAATGAAAATGGAAGTATCATGTTCAATTTCAAAGAGACAACCAGTGATGAATATGTTGTTGTCATCGCCAATTCACACGAATATCCCTCTCTTCCAGAAAGCACCTACAAGGGGGAAGATGATTTATCCGAAAAATTTTTTGCCATGACCACTGAAGATGAGGAAGGTGTTCTTATATTGGAAAAAGGGTTGACTTCCTTTGCAGGCATGCCTTGCATTTATGTCAGCTATCTCGAAATGGGAGAAGATGCTTTTTTCGCATATCATCTAAATTATGCCGTTTTTCACGAAGGAAAAAGCTATATGTTGTTTACTGTTTCCTCTAACCAGACCGATCCTTCTGCTGCGTTAATTCAGATCATTGCTTCCGCCAGAATCGCTTAAAAAAATTTAGCAATCTACTCCATTTTCTGCACATATCTTGAGAAACATGTTATACTTGTATGGAAAAAAGATTGAGATTTGATACTCGCTTACAGAAAGGAAAACACATGAAAAAAACACTGGCATTACTTTTAACGTTCCTGCTTCTTTTTACCACTGCTTGTACTTCTACAAACGCACCAATTGAAACAAAAAGCGAACCTCCTGTTGTAAGTATTAAGCCCAGCCCTTCTGAAGAAACAGAAGCGCCCTCTGAAACACCTGCACCTAGCCCTTCCCCTTCAGCAGTTACGCCCAGCGGAGATTATATTAAAGTAAAAGATATTAATATTCCTGTTCCTTCCGGCGCAACGATTAATACAGAAGAAGAAAAGAGCGCTTCTTACTTTATTTTAGAAGATATCTCAAGTATTTTTATGTTGAGCGAACTGGATGTTGAGGTATCAGATAGCAATCAATATACCGGTAGCGATGAATATTCTCTTGTCTTTTATAAAACCATGAAAGACGGAAAAAAACAACGTACAAAATGTTCAGGAAGGCGCTTCCACACTTGGTGGTGCCGCTTGCGCCCGCCTCAGTTTTACTTATACAGATGATAAAAGTAAAACCGTCGCGTTTCTTTCTTATACATTTGTCCGGAATAATAAAGTCTATGCGCTGCTTGCGACAACAACCGGCGCTGCTGTAATCGATGCGCGCATTCAACTTTCTGTTGATGGCATCACTTTTGGCGATAGTGGGAGCGGCGCTAGCACACCTTCCGGCGATATGCTTAGCATTGGTGCTGTTCGTTTGCCCTTGCCCAGCGGCGCGGAAGTGCAGGAAAACACCGCTGAAAGCCTGACGTTTTGGATTTTAGGAACCCCTTCTTCTGTCTTTGTTTTAAACAGAACCATTGGCGGCGCAGCAGATAATACGCAATATAGCGGTGCTGATACATACTCTACGCTTTTTTATTCCATGATGAAAAAAGATAAAAATGGTGTTTCCAATGTGCAAGAAGGTGCTGCAACGGTTGGTGGGATTGCTTGTGCGCGCCTTAGTTTTACCTACACCAACGAAGACAATAAAACTGTTGCATTTTTGGGCTATGCCTTCATCTACAATGGTGATTCCTATATCATGATTACATCTACCACAGGCGCTGCTCAAAGCGATACGCGCATCACAGATTCCATTGCTCAATTGCAAATAGGATAATCCAAAAATCACTTCAACCAAAAGAAGCAACGTAAGTTATATGTTGCTTCTTTTTTGTTTTTCTATTTTATGTCTTATGCTATACTGTAAAATATAGTAACGAGAAAGGTTGTTTCTCATGAAAAAAATCAATGCCTTTTTGATCATCATTCTGCTGCTTTTTGTAACTGCTTGTACCAAAACTTCTCCGCCATTGGATACGGAAGTTGAGGCGTCTCAACCTAAGGAAGTAGACGCATCTCCGTCTGCTGCAACTCCTCTTACCACAGACATATTAAACGGCATTTCTTACAGCTATCCACCCGAGGCAACTGTATCCACAGGGATTGACCTTGTTAGCGCAACTCTTGAAGAAAACGGTGTTAAAACAGTGTTCACGCTTTGGAAAGCCGGCTCAAAAGCAATGGGAAAGTCCGAGGAAGAACATCGAGATGATTTTTATGCTTCTATTACAGGTACATTCGATGGATCAAAAATTTTATCAGACACCACCATCATGCTCGGGCGCGTTACGGCAAATTGTGTTGAACTTTCTGCAAAAGATGATGCTTTAACCTATGGGAAATTTGTATTTTTCATGCACAATGACGATAGTTATTATGCGCATGTACGCATCATTGGCAGCGAGCAAATGACGCCCATCGGCGCTGCAATTTTTGATGCATTACGCGTTGACTAACTCTTTTATTTTTATTACAAAAAGAAGACCTCCAAAGAAGCGTTCACTTAGGGATTGAAGAAAAACTTGAATGAACAGCTTCAAGCGGGGCAAAAAGAGACCAGTCACAATCAGGCATGAATGCTTGAAGTGACTGGTTTTTTATTAAAGATATTTTTTTGAATTAGTGATTGATATTAATCTATATCAAACCTAAATACTTTTCAAAGAATATCATCAGTTTTTCGATAATTCCTTGTTTTTTCGCAGCTCTGCCTCCGCCAAAGCGAGATACAGGTGGCATGATTTTATCAATGGCTGTACCGGTTGTTTTAAGTATCCCATCTCGGAAAGCATTGTCGATGAAACGGCGGGTTTCTTCAGGCTTTAACTTTTCTTCTTCTATAATTGCTGAAATATCCGCTTCCTTACGCTCATGGAGGAATTTGCGCCAATCTTCATCTACTTTGGTCGATACATTGACTTGCTCAATAAAACGCTCAATAAGCTCTTTCTTACTTCGAAGTTCAATACTTGAATTGATAGCCTTATCAATGGTCGTAAGAATTGTTTTATCCTTACAGTTGGATTGTTGATATTTAGCTACAAGCATAAGGATGTAGTCAATATTTACCTCTATTTGTTTGACCAGTTCAATCTCGAAAACTATGTCATCATTGATAGTTTCTTTGTCACCATCAGCACCTTTTCTATATTCCTGATACAGGTCAATATAAATGCTCTGATAGTCCTGAAAATCCCTTTCAGATAAAATCTCGTTTCCTTCAAAGTCATCGAAGGAAGTAAGAATATTTCTGAGTCGAAGTATTGCTCCATATAACCTGATAAATTCTTTTTCTGCTTCTTCTCCAAGAATAGGTTGGCCAAGGGGATACTGTGTTGTAAGAGTTGTAATCAGTTCTGCATAGCCTGGCTTATATTCACCTTTATCATCATAGCCGTTATAGTATTCTTCGTATGTTTTTAACAGTACAATACCGCCAGCATCCTTATTGCCGAATAGTGCAATAGCTTTGTCTGTTTCTTCTTTCAAATCTCGGAAACAAACGATATTACCATAGGTCTTAACGCTGTTTAAGATGCGGTTAGTTCTTGAAAAAGCCTGAATCAGTCCATGCTGTCTCAGGTTTTTATCTACCCATAGCGTATTCAGGGTTGTTGCATCAAAGCCTGTAAGAAACATATTAACAACAATCAATATATCAATCTCCCGATTCTTTACACGAAGAGAGAGGTCTTTATAATAATTCTGGAACTTATCCGAGGAAGTATCGTAATTTGTGTTAAATGTCCCATTGTAATCCCGGATAGCCGCCTCAAGAAAATCTCTAGAGCTCTGGTCAAGGTTTTCCATATTAAAATCCTCTTCAGGAAGCAATCCATCTGGCTCCTCCTCATTGGCACTAAAACTGAAAATAGTTGCAATGGTAAGGTTACGGTTCTTTTCCGCTATCTGCTTCTTAAACTCATTATAGTATCTGATTGCCATTGGGATGGATGCAGCAGCAAATATGGAGTTGAAACCGGCAACTCGCCTTGTTTCACGCTTTTCTATCATCTTTTTAGGGTTGTGCTTATCTGCTTCTTCCCATTTCGCAGAGAATGTGTAATAACTATTGCGCTTTGTCTTCTGATCAAAGTGTTCAAGAACGTAAGAAACAATTTCACTGATTCGCTGTGGATCTGCTAAGGCTTTTTCTCTATCTATGCTATAGACTTTTTTATCATTAACGTAATCAGGCATCTTAATGGTATTGATAAAATCTATTCTAAAAGGCAGAACATTCCCATCATTGATGGCATCCACAATGGTATAAGTATGCAGTTTTTCTCCAAAAGCCTGCTCGGTTGTGCGAAGCAGTGGGTTACCTCCTGAACTAGCATTGGCAGCAAAAATCGGAGTTCCCGTAAAGCCGAAGATATGGTAGTTCTTAAAACTCTTCGTGATAGCTTGATGCATTTCGCCAAATTGGGAACGGTGGCACTCATCAAAAATCAGCACCACGTGTTTCTTATAAATATCATGCTGTTTGTTTTTACGGATAAATATATCCAACTTTTGAATAGTGGTTACAATGATTTTGTATTCATGAGGATTTCCTTTTTCGTCCCTGTCTTCCAATTGTCTTTGAAGAACTCTTGTGGACGTATTACCATTAGCTGCCCCCTTTTCAAAACGGTCATATTCCTTCATAGTCTGATAGTCTAGGTCTTTACGGTCAACAACAAACAGTACCTTGTCTATGTAAGGCAAGGCAGAAGCTAATTGGGCTGTCTTAAAACTGGTCAATGTCTTACCGGAGCCTGTTGTATGCCAAATATATCCTCCAGCTGCAGTTGTGCCCATCTTCTTGTAGTTGGTTGATACTACAATGCGTGATAATATACGTTCTGAAGCAGCTATTTGATAAGGACGCATTACAAGGAGCAGATCTTCAGATGTAAAAATACAATATTTTGTTAGAATATTTAAGAGGGTATGCTTGGCAAAAAATGTTTTAGTAAAGTCCACAAGGTCAGGAATAATTTTGTTATTTGCATCTGCCCAAAAGCTGGTAAACTCAAAGCTGTTGCTTGTTTTTTTGCTTCTTCGACGCTCACTGCTGCTTTGCTCCTTGATATGAGCATTTCTTGTGGTGTTACTATAATACTTTGTATGAGTGCCATTGGAGATTACAAATACCTGCACATACTCAAATAAACCAGAAGCCGCCCAAAAGCTGTCACGCTGGTATCTTTTTATCTGGTTGAAAGCTTCACGGATAGCAACACCGCGCCTCTTTAACTCCACATGAACCAGCGGAAGTCCATTGACAAGGATAGTCACATCATATCGGGTTTCATGCTTGCCACCTGCTTCTTCGTATTGATTAATAACTTGCAAGCGATTGTTATGGATATTCTTTTTATCCAAAAGGTAGATGTTCTTTGTTGTTCCATCTTCACGTTTTAGAATCTGTATATGGTCATCTTGAATCTTTCTAGTTTTCTCAACAATCCCTTCATTTGTATTGGCAATACATTCTGTGAAAAATCTATCCCATTCACTGTCAGTAAAAGTGAAGTCATTAAGCAGTTCAAGTTGTTTTCGGAGATTTTCTATCAATGAAGCTTCATTGTGCACTGAAATATATTCATATCCTTGGGAAGTCAGTTGCCTAATAAAGTCGCGCTCAAGTTCTGCCTCGCTCTGATACTTCTCAGGACGGACCTTATATTCAGCTGCATATTCAGCAACAACCGTTGCTTCGTCGGTGCTTGCAACGATATTGTAAATGCTCATTTTATCACTTCCTCCAATACGGTATTCATGGCTTTAAAGAGACCCATTTGTTCTTCTAACTCATTATAGCCTTTGAGACCATGAAACATATTATTACGAATACGATAAATTGCTAATAACGCTCCTGTCAAACTCTTTTCCCCATTAGAATTAATAAAATCAATAACAAGAGGTATATATCTTGTTCTATCGTTTTGGTTGATTCTCGCACCATTGGCTGGATAAATATTATTGTTTACATATTCATCAATATTGCATCTTCTTTTGCTAGCTCGTGTTTTTAATATTGCAGCAAGTTGTTTAAATGTTTTTTTATCTAAATTCTCTAATGATTTTTCCATTTCGATAATTTCATTACATGTGCAATTAAAATTACATTTAAATCTTTCAAAGATATTCCACAGAATAGCGAACTTGCCAACTTCAAAGATGGTTTCATTTTTTATGTTAACATATCCAAGTTGGGTTACATTACTTGTCATGCTTTTCCCTCCATCATCTCATTGAAACTTAAAAGTTTATCCCTGTAATATTCATACTGCTTTTGACGTGCTTCGATTTCGGCCGGAATGCCGCTGGTTAAGTCGTTGCAGAGAGCGTCAAAGCGGTCGAGGATAGCTACGATGCGCTCTTGTTCTTCTAAGGGTGGAACAGGGATTTTATAAGCCAATAATTTATCTTGTCTTAACCTTGTTACCTTTGCACCATGAGCAAATTTTTCTTTGTATCTGCTAAAATCTGTTGTTTGTAATAAATAGGTTATATATTTTGTGTTTTGATTATGTCTAAAGGCAAACATATCACCACTTATACATATATCTCCACCAAGCCAAGCCAAAGGCTTACATACATCTTCAACATTCTCACTTACACCTGCAATGAGTACATCTCCCTTTTTAGCCTTTTTCAGTTTTTTTGATTTGTCTACTGAAACAAATGATATTGTTTCAGTAGCGCTTGTACCATAGTAAGTATGTATTTGTCCGTAATGAATACATGGAAAACCTTCTTCTACAAAATCAGATTTTAATAATCCACTTCCTCTTATTAATTTTCCAATCTCCCCTAAAGTCTTCCACTCTACCTCATCTCCAAATGTCAATAGCAAATCCCTATAATACTCATACTGCTTTCTTCTTGCTGTAAGCTCTGCTGTAAGCTCTGCTGTAAGCTCTGCTGTAAGCTCTGTGAAATTGTCCAGAATACGGACAATTTCCTGCTGCACAGGCATAGGGGGAATGGGGATAACAAAATTTTCAATACTTGATATATAAACATGTGGTATCCCCCCACCTGTTTTAGTGGCAAATATTTTATCCTGCATATTAGACAAACAATAGTAAATATACTTAGTGAGATTATCTTCTTTTCCTTTTATTGAAAAAGCATCACAAACAAATATGGGCTCATTCCAATATTGAACATAACCGGCACCAGCTCCACTCCCTGCAACAGTAATTGTTTCATTTTCTCTGTTGTAGATATCACAATAAAATGCAGGTTCCGTTCCTCCAGATACTACTGGATAAATTCCCTCTGTTGCATTTTTCTTTGTAAGTGATGTGCCTCGTTGCATTTCTGTTACATCTTTTAATTTTCGATATTCCACCCCATCAGGGCAAAGTTCAGCAATCAATTCATCTAACTTACTCATTTGCCCACCTCAATTTCCGCAATAATCTTATCTATTTCCTCCCGTAAAACCTGCTCTCGTGCCACAATCTTTTCTATCTTAGCATTGAGGGCAACAATATCAATTTTTTCTCTCGTATCCTCTTGTTCAACATAGGTAGAAACAGACAGGTTATAGTCCTCTTCAGCAATTTTGCTGTTTGGCACAAGTCTGGCAAAATGCTCTATATCTTTTCTATCTTTGAATGCGTTAAGAATGGTCTCAATATTTTCCTGTGTCAGCTTGTTGTTATTCGTAACCTTGACAAATTCCTTTGATGCATCGATAAATAAGGTGCTATTTTCTGATTTGGACTTCTTCAGCACCATAATGCAGGTAGCAATGCTGGTACCATAGAACAAGTTATTCGGTAACTGAATGATACAGTCAATATAGTTATTGTCAATCAGGTACTGCCTGATTTTCTTT
This sequence comes from Christensenellaceae bacterium, assembly GCA_050952565.1. Taxonomy (GTDB): domain Bacteria; phylum Bacillota; class Clostridia; order Christensenellales; family Christensenellaceae; genus QANA01. Next base: position 9,526 of record JBMNLE010000002.1, on the reverse strand, counting down.
TCAGCGCCTCCGCGGTACATTACACCGGGGAAACAAACGATAGCCGCTGTTCCGTTTGTTGCAAGCCAAGAAAGACTATGCATGATAAAAGCAAGGTCTGCCTTGGATTTAGGAGCCAATACTCCCGCTGGAGAAAAGCGAGGGTCATTAATCAAAATAGGATCATTGTCGCCCTTCCATTTAATGGAGTATGGTGGATTTGATACAATGGCTTCAAAAGGCTCATCATCCCAATGTTGCGGATCTGTTAGCGTGTCACCAAGGGCAATATCAAATTTGTCATAATCAATATCGTGCAGGAACATATTAATTCTGCACAGGTTGTAGGTTGTAATATTGATTTCTTGACCGAAGAAACCTTGACGTACATTTTCTTTTCCTAAGATTTTTGCAAACTTTAGCAGTAGAGAGCCAGAACCGCAAGCGGGGTCATATACCTTGTTGACTTCAGTTTTTCCTACTAATGTTAAGTGGGTAAGGAGTTCAGAAACCTCTTGTGGCGTATAGTATTCACCACCACTTTTTCCGGCATTGGATGCATACATACCCATTAAAAATTCATAGGCATCACCGAATGCATCTATGGTATTGTCTTTGTAATCTCCCAGCTTCATTTCTCCAACAGAATTCATTAGCTTAACCAGCTTTTCATTACGCTTTACTACAGTGTTACCTAGCTTATTGCTGTTAACATCAATATCGTCAAACAGACCTTTGAAATTATCTTCACTCTCTGTTCCTTGCGCAGATGCTTCTATATTACTGAAAATCTGTTCCAGTGTTTCATTTAAGTTTTCATCGTCCTTTGCACGAGCTCGGACATTTTCAAAAAGCTCGCTGGGTAAAATAAAGAAGCCTTTTGTCTTAACTAAATCCTCTCGTGCCTGTTCTGCTTCTTCGTCGGATAACTTAGCATAATCAAATTCCGTATTGCCAGCTTCCCATTCTCCGGCGTTAATATAGGCAGTAATATTTTCAGATATGTAGCGGTAAAACAGCATTCCTAGAACATATTGCTTAAAGTCCCATCCATCTACACTGCCTCTTAGATCATTTGCCATATTCCATATCGTGCGGTGTAATTCCGCCCGTTCCTGTTCTTTTCTGTTATTTTCCATAACTCTACTCCCTTTCTTCAACCATATTAGGCACTAATTCCATGATATCTTTAAAATCAACGCCAAGTGCCGTACAAACCTTTACAAGAACGTCCATACTGACATATTCGTTTTTAGAAAGCTTTGAAATTGACGATGGACTTATTCCCGCAGCAGCTTGCAAATCTTTCTTCTTCATATCGCGGTCTATCAACAATTTCCAAAGCTTTTTATAGCTAACGGTCATCTTGGTCACCTCTTTATATATGTTTTTTCCATTATAGCACATTTTCTTCAAAAATAACATGATAATTCTGTGTTTGTGAAGTAATTTTACAATGTTAACAAAAATAATGATAGTTGTATATGTCTTTCTTTTTTACTTTATTCAAATAAATACTTTTAGACAAAAAAGTCGGAAACTCTAATTGAAAAATCCAAAACTACAGCATTCAGCCTCCTTAAACTTAATACCACTTTAGCTCAAATTTGAGCAAAACATAAGCATTACAGCCGTCTTTTCTGGAAAATAGACAGGCTGTTTTTTTATTTTAAGGGGTTCGAATCAATAGAATTCTTCGCTTATGGATGAGGAAGAAAATTATTTTTGGAAAATCCTCAACTAATGTGCCCTACCGTGGCTATAAGGTGAGAGGAAAAATAATCCCCCAACGAAAGCATAGTTTTTCTCTCACTGCTCCTTGACAACTGAATACCCCGAAACGCAAGAGATACTTCAAGCAGAATATGCCATGACGATAATTCCGAGCGTATTCCTTGAAAGATAACGAGGTTGTGTCAAACAAGGCAAACCCTCTGGAACCGTAGCGTTTCGGGTCATTTTTAACAGGCAAGGAGGTGAAATAACTGAATATACAATATGAAAACTTGCCGCAGGTGCTTAAAGATAAGCCACAGTTTTGCTGTTGGAAATATGAAGAGCGAAGTGGTAGAAAAACCAAAGTTCCCTATAACCCGGTAACAGGAAAAAGGGCAAAAGCAGATAAGCGGAGTACATTTAAAGATTTTAGTTCGGCGGTAGCTGCTTTAAGTGATTATGAAGGTATCGGATTTTTGGTGGGTAATGACATATGTGTTATCGACTTAGATGATTGCTTTGATAGCAGCGGTAAGCTTAAGCCTGTTGCCCAAAGTATTGTAGAGGCTTTTAGTGGTTGCTATATGGAACACAGTCCATCTGGGAAAGGGTTGCATATTTTCTTTATGGCCACCGGCTTTGACTTTGACAAAACAAAATACTATATCAACAACAGAAAGCTGGGAGTTGAGGTCTATGTGGCTGGAGCAACAAACCGCTTTGTTACCGTAACAGGCAATGTGTATGCAAATGGTGATATAGCGGAGAAATCGAATGAATTACAGATGATACTAGACAAGTATATGCTGCGTCCTGCCCCTGTGAGAGCAACTTCTGGATGCAGAAAGCCAATCCTATCTGTCTGACAAGTCTGTTATTGAGAAGGCTTTAAAATCGGCAAACAGAGAAAGGTTCAAAGCATTATGGCAGGGAGATACATCTGGTTATGCTTCTGCCAGTGAAGCTGATTTGGCACTTTGCGGTATGCTGGCATTTTGGTGTGGCAGAGATATTGAACAGATGGACAGACTTTTCCGAAAAAGCGGCTTAATGCGAGATAAATGGAATAGACCACAGTCTGGCAGTACTTATGGAATGATAACCATAGAAAAAGCTATCGCAAATGCTACTGAAATATATAAACCAGGTGGCAAGCGTTCATCAGCTACAGAGGATTTTGGTGAATGTTCTCTTACTGGCTTTAAGCCTGAGAGTAACGATCGCTACCCTTGGACGGATATTGGGGCAAGCAGGCTGTTTGCTGATTATTATAAATCTTTAGCCCGCTATGTTCCTGAAAGGAAAATGTGGTTTTGCTATGAGAATGGCATTTGGATTCCTGATGTCGGTAATCTAAAAGTGATGGAAATGTGTAAATCATTGGCTAACCAACTGCTAACCTATGCTTTGACTATTCAGGATGAACATCAAAGAAAAGCATACATTGACTATTGCCGAAAGTGGCAGTCAAGAAGATACAGGGAAACGGTGCTTAAGGATGCACAGAGCGTATATCCCATATCAATGGCTGAATTTGACCAAGACCCGCAGGTGCTCAACTGTGCCAATGGAACATTGTTTTTAATGTCTATGGATTTTCGTCCCCACAACAGCGAGGACAGACTCACAAAGATATCTGGTGTTAAGTATGACCCAGAAGCAAAAAGCGAGCGATGGGATAGATTTATTCATGAGATTATGAGCGGAGATGAGGAAAAGGCAAAATTCCTCCAAAAAGCCTTTGGCTACAGTATCAGCGGAGACACTCGGTATGAATGCCTGTTTGTTCTCTATGGTGCTACAACTCGAAACGGAAAAGGTACGCTATGCGAGAGCATTCTTAAGGTATTAGGCAGTTATGGCTGTACCGCAAGGCCAGAGACTATCAGTCTGAAAAAGAACAATAACAGTTCAAGTCCAAGTGAAGATATTGCCCGGCTTGCAGGAGTACGCTTTGTGAATATCTCCGAACCTAGCAGAGGACTTGTCCTAAATGCTGCACAGGTAAAAAGCATGACGGGTGGTGACACCATCAACGCAAGGTTTCTACATGAGAATTCTTTTGACTTTTCACCAAAGTTTAAGCTGTATATCAACACCAATTATCTGCCCGTTATTACGGATATGACGCTGTTTTCCAGTGGCAGAGTGGTGATTATCCCTTTTGAACGACACTTTGATGAAAGCGAGCAGGATAAAAACTTAAAACGCGAATTTGCCAAACCGAAGAATCAGAGTGCTATCCTCAACTGGCTAATTGAAGGCTATCAGCTGTTAAAAAAGGAAGGCTTGACTTTACCTGATTCCGTTAAGACAGCAACGGAGGCTTATAAGCGTGACAGCGACAAAATAGCATTATTTTTCGAGGATGCCTTGGAGGAAAGCCCCAACAGTGAGGTTCGAACATCAGAAGTGTATGCCCGGTATCAGCGTTGGTGTAGTGCCAATGGATGTTATTCGGAGAATGCAAGAAACTTCAAACAAGCATTAACAGCTATCGCCCGTGTAGAACGGAAACGACCACGTTCTGGTGGTGGAATGACCACAATGCTTATCGGATATAAGCTGACAGAAGAAGAATTTTTTCTTATTTAAACACAGTGTAGCAGCTTGTAGCAAGAAAAACAGGTTATATAAAAAATCGCTTTCGTATAGAGAGTTTAGTTTTTACCTGCTACATCTTGCTACAAAGCTTAAAACCACTGAAAACACTGGATACAACTCCATGTGTTAATACCTACCCCTAGGGGAGGTAAAATCTCCACACCTTTTCATCTGGACAACGGGCGTGGGGCAACGCGTAAAAAAACGCGGTTTCAAACGGGGTATATACCCCACATTTAATAAAATTTAGGAGGTAAACGATTATGGCAACATCAACAACTTATAATAGAGCGTTTTGGAATGTTATGAAAGGAAAAGAAGAAAATAATCAAAATCTAAGCGAGGGCTTTGATAATGCAGGAGCCTATGTCGCACCAGATGAGTTCAGAGAAGGCTTTAACACTGCTTTGGCAAAGGAGAATATATTCCGCAGATTTGCTACTGTTATCAATCTATCTTCTGCAGAAGGTAAAATTCAAGCGGTATCCTCAACGGGTACAGCAGATTGGATTGAAGACGGAGATCCAATCCCTGAAAGTGCCGATACATTTACACAGTTTCTGGTGAAATCATACAAGCTGGCATCTCTTGTCAAGCTAAACCGCTCATTCGTCACTGATATGAACTTTAATCTTGAAAAATATCTGATGGGTGATTTTGCGAAGCGTTTTGGCAAGGCTGAGGAAAATGCATTGCTTAATGGAAATGGCACAACTCAGCCAACAGGTATCCTTACAGCAGACGCAGATGTAACTACAGCAGATAGTGCTACCATCTCGTTTGATGAGATCATCTCTCTGTATTTTTCATTAAAAGCTGAATACCGAAATAACGCTGTGTTTATCATGCACGATAATACAGCTATGCTTCTTAGAACCCTTAAAGATACAAGCGGCAGTTATCTGTGGAATTCTTCAGATAACACCATCTTCGGAAAGCCTGTAGTTACCTCTCCATATATGCCTACAGTATCAGCAGGAGCAAAAAGCATTGTATTTGGAGATTTATCATACTACTGGCTGATTGAGCGTCAGCCAATAACGATAAAAAAATTAAGTGAGTTATATGCATTGCAGGGGCAAATCGGATTTTCTGCTTACGAGAGATTGGATGGGAAGTTGATTCAACCAGATGCTCTGAAGATATTACAAATAAAAGCTTAAATAATGGATTAGGCACTGAGTCATCAATTCTGCTCAGTGCCAGTTCCTTCAAAACATCGGACAGGAGGTCACGATATGGAAAATCAAAGTAACAGCCGCACAACCAAATTCGATATCGGAGGTACAGTCTATGTGGTGGAATCACGAGTAAGTGATTCAGCAAAGGAAAGTGCATATTCCAAGCTGAAACGACTGATTACAGTCAACGCAAAAAGCCTTTCAAAGTTATCTGATAGTTCATATAAACCCACGGAAATCAACTCGACTTCTTCAAGGTAGTACGGTAATATACATAGTGCTAAACCGCTTGAAGACTGTCGGAAATGGAGGAGAAAAATGAATAGACAGTCAACATTTAGCACTATACGTAAATCAACATTAGCATTTGAAGAAGCGAAAATTACTGCTCTTTACTGCAGGCTTTCCCGTGATGATGAGCTTGCAGGGGACAGCAACAGTATAGTAAACCAGAAGGCAATTCTAAAGAAATATGCTGAGGACAACGGTTTTCGTAACATCGAATTTTATGTGGATGATGGGGTCAGCGGTACAACTTTTGATAGACCAGACTTTAACCGTATGATTGCAGATGTAGAGTCCGGTAGAATCGGAACGATTATCATTAAGGATATGTCCCGATTCGGCAGGGATTACCTTAAGGTAGGATATTATACCGAGATTATGTTTCCTGAAGCAGATGTACGATTTATTGCTATTAACAACGGTATTGATAGTGCAAACCAAGCAGACAGTGACTTTACACCGTTTCTTAACATTATTAATGAATGGTACGCTAAGGATACTAGCAAGAAAATCCGTGCTGTGTTCAAATCCAAAGGACAATCCGGTAAGCCACTCTGCACCAATCCACCTTACGGTTATATTAAAGACCCTGAAGATAAGTTGCACTGGATAATAGATGAGAAAGCCGCCGAAGTGGTCAGAGATATTTTCCGACTGTGCATGGCTGGCTTTGGACCCACGCAGATAGCAAAGCAACTTGAAAAACGATGCATTGATACACCTACGGTTCATCTTCGCAAAATGGGTATTAACACTCCAGCAAGACCACCAGAAAACCCATATGCTTGGTCGGCTCGGGCCGTAGCAGATATTCTGGCTAAAGTGGAATATTTAGGTCACACGGTAAATTTCAAGACTTCTAAAAAGTCATATAAGAGCAAAGTCAAGATAATGAACAATCCAGAAGATTGGCTGGTTTTCAAAAATACCCATGAAGCAATTATTGATGAGGGCACTTGGGAAACAGTGCAGAAAATCAGAGATGGCAAGCGAAGACCATCACGATTAGGTGAAATGGGAATGCTTTCTGGCATGATGTTTTGTGCCGACTGTGGGGCAAAGCTGTATCAGGTTAGAGGCAAGGGATGGACACACGATAAGGAATATTTCGTTTGTGCGACTTACCGCAAGAAAAAGGGTATGTGCAGTTCACATCAGATACGCAATGTTGTAGTGGAACAGCTTTTGTTAGAAGACTTAAGGCGTGTAACCTCCTTTGCCAAAGACCATGAACAGGAATTCATCCGTATAGTTATGAATAATTCAGAAAAGGAACTTGCCAAAGAACTCCGCCAAAGTCAAAAGGAGTACGAACAAGCACAGACTCGCTTTGCTGACATAGACAAAATCATTCGAAAGCTATATGAGGATAATGTGATGGGCAAAATTCCCGAAGAGCGCTTTTACAAGATGTCCGCTGAATATGAAGCCGAGCAGAAGGCACTGGAAGAAAGGATAACCAAATTAAAACATACCATTGATACAGCAAATGAACAGTCCATCAATACCGACCGCTTTTTGGCACTAGTTAAAAAGTACACAGAAATTACAGAATTGGATGCAGAGATTATACGAGAGTTCATTGACAAAATTATAGTATTCAAGGCTGAAAAGGTAGATGGCCGCAGAACCCAGCGGATTCAAATTTTCTATAACTGCATTGGCGCTATCGACTTACCAAACTAAACGAAAAACGGCATAGCCGCAAATCAACGACTATGCCGAATTTTTCAGGAATTATAAATCCCTATCTGACCGCTCCCAAGGCGGTCTTCTTTTTGTTTCATAAATTAAATTTCGTATAAACTTTATCGAGTAATTCTATTAGCTCTTCTTGTGACGTGTCAATTCTTCCGTTTACCCAACTTTCAATCACGCCTAGTACGCCTGATGTAATAAAAAGTGCTTCCACTTTTGCAAACAATGGATCCTCGCCCGGGCGTACTTCAGTTAGTTTATTCTCCACAATACGCCTCGTAAAATAATCTCGTATCACATACTGTTGATCATAATAATGCTTAGGCCTTGGCCGGTAAAGGTTTTCAAAATAGTTGCGAAACCGGGCGATATAATCCAATTTTGTCTTGGTGAATTTGCGGATATCCTCAATCGTCTCTTCTTCAAATTCTCGATCAAAATCTTGATTCCATTTGGCATAAATCTGGTCATATAAGTCATAAACATCTTCAAAATGAGAGTAAAATGTACTACGCCCCACATTCGCGCGTTCGATGATTTCTGAAACCGTAATTTTCTCCATCGGTTTTTCATCCATCAACCCCTCAAAAACCTTTAGAATTGCTCTTCTGGTACGCTCCACACGCCGATCGCTCATATAACCACCCCCTTAGCATTATCATAAACAGTGGTAAGGTAAATTGCAAGATAAGGTGTTTTTGTTTCACCTCATTATTCCAAATTGTTATGATTGTCGTATACGTCTTGTACACTGAGATTGCTGGCATCCAAAACATATGCCAGCACGCAATCGCAAACCATTGCCATCAAATGATAAAAAGAACCTTTGCTAAAATATTCTTCTACGCTTTCTTCGGGAGAATCCTGAGAAGGGATCTCAACATTAATATCTGCCAATTTACCGATGGTGGAATTTGTATTTGCAGAAATAAGCGCCAATTTCGCGCCATGGGTTTTACATTGTTCTGCAATGAGTACCATGGTTTTCGTCTCTCCTGAGCCAGAACCTATAATCAGCAAATCGTCAGGCTGAATGGCAGGTGTCGCGTTATCACCTACCACATAACTTTTTAACCCTGCTTGCGCGCAATTCATCGCCATGATTTTTATATAATTTCCTGCTCTGCCAAACCCTGCAACATAAATACGCTCAGCTTGTAAAATTGCATCGGTTAATGCATCCAGCTCTTCTTGTGATAGCGCTGCCAAGCGTTCCATATTGCATCGCCCCGTGTCTTTTCTCAGTCGTACTCTATCCATTTTCTTCTCCTCTTGTTGCATTTATATTTTGTGAAAGGAGCGCAAGCGTTACGCTCCTTTTCTTTTATCGTTATTGCTCTTTATATTCAATACCCATAGATTTTACATATTCTTTTACTTCTTCGGAATTCAAATTTTCTCTTGTTACGTTTTGATACGGCACTTCTATCATAACCGGCGCATCACCTGTTTCTAATTCGCCGTTTATGACATCTAGCAATGTGTAAAACCCTAAGTATCCCATTAAAAAGGGGTTTTGTCCGCATGTTCCATAAAACGCTTCCGTATTGCTAAACAAACCATATCCCACTGCAGAAAAATCAAAACCCACTATTTGTACTTCGCCTTTTATCTGCCCTTTTAGTTCGCTCAGCGCCGCGACAACTTCATTGGTAAACGCTTCTGCTGTCGTTAAAAACAAAATGTCTTTTTCCGGGTTCACCGTCAATGTATCTTGAATGTACTGCATGGAAGAGCCTTCCGGGTTTTGCCCCCACCACCATACACCATACTCGTTGTCGGTTACGAGATTTTCCATATCCGGTGCGTTTTCTTCGATATATTCAATGGCATAAAGCGATCTGTTCGCCCAATTTGCGTTGGTGATATCAATGCCCAGCGGCACATAGTATCCTTTCCCGTTCATTGCCGCAACGCCCATTTTCCCGCATTCTGTTCCCATTTTCGCCGTATCTGCCATTACTTCTGCTTTGACTGCCGGCGAAGTAGAGTTGAGGGTGTTGTCAATGACAACAATGGACATACTATCATCTGTAAATGTATCTGTAATATACGTTCCAATG
>JBMNLE010000001.1:0-367680 GCA_050952565.1 Christensenellaceae bacterium | reverse complement strand
AGGGTGCTTTTGATAGGATGGATCTTTGTGATAGCCATATCTCATTTAGCACCCCCTTGATGTCCTCAATGTCCTGCGCATAGATTTCCCCGGTAGCGTTGACACGCTTTGCAATTTGGTTTATGTTCGTGCCGATCTTTTGCAGCTCGGCAGTCATAGCCTTTATATCGCTGTAATCAATCTTGATAACATAGCCGTCAATCAGTATTTTCCGGGCATAGGTGGAGAAACAGCGCGTTCCCATCTGCTGCATTTTCAGCTCAATCATTTCCCGTTCCTGCGCTGTCACCGGGACGCGCAGCACAATGTTCCGCACTCTGTTTGCCATTCGTTCACCGTCCTTTCGTATAAGGGTTTGGGACTATCCCAAGGGTCTGCCCCAGCAAGCGTTAGCTTGCGAGGGTACAAGCAGACGCGCCGCCATCCGGCAGGACGGGCGGGAGCGTTTTTCGGGAGTGTGGCTACACTCCCTATGCTTGCTACGGCATCTCTTTCATCACTACTACTACGGTGAACCCACTGCGTTCTTCCAAATCCAGAGAGAAAAGGTTAAACAATTTACACATCAATTCTTGAAAACCTACTGATATTCGTATATAATATAAAATGTATTATTATATGAAACGGAAAGGGGCGGCTTATGAAAGGGTATCTTTCTATACTGGCGTGCCCCCCAATCCTTGAACCAGTTCCAAAGTTAGTGGAGTGATGATAAACTAACGAAGAAGGAGAATGGAGATGGCAAGGAAAAAATACACAACAGAGCAGATAATTGTAAAGCTTAGAGAAATTGAGGTTTTATGCGGACAAGGAAAAACAATAGGGGAAGCGGTTAGACAGGCGGATATTTCTGAACAGACGTACTACCGCTGGAGGAAAGAATATGGCGGAATGAATAAGGATGAAGCTAAACGACTCAAACTGCTGGAAAAAGAGAATGTGCGCTTAAAGAAACTGGTTGCAGAGCAAGCACTCGATATAGAGATACTCAAAGATGTAAACTCAAAAAACTTCTAAGCCCTGTAAAGCGGCATGCGGCCGTAGCGTATGTGATAGAGGCTCATAAAATATCACAAAGGCGGGCTTGCAGGGTGCTGGACGTGAATAGAACCGCATATAGATATGAACCCATCAGATTACCGGACGAGGATGAAACACGTGCGGATATCGTGGATAAAGCGTGTAATTACGGACGAGTGGGTATCGGATGGTAACAAATATGATGCGAAATGAAGGTAAAATAATCAACCATAAACGGGTAGAACGCATATGGCGGGAAGAATACCTCAAACTTCCCAAGAAACAAACGAAGAAACGCCGATTGTGGCTAAATGACGGGAGTTGTATCCGCCTCCGACCAGAGCATAAAAATCATGTTTGGAGCTATGACTTCGTAGAAGACAGAACAATGGATGGACGAAAAGTCCGGTGGCTGAATATTATCGACGAATATGAGCGTGTATGTTTGGCAAGTGTGCCAGACGCAGTTGGCGAAGTACAGATGTCATTGAGGTGCTGGCGGAAATCATGATATTACGAGGATGTCCGGAATATATCCGCAGCGACAATGGCCCTGAATTTGTTGCAAGGAGGCTTCGTGAGTGGCTAAATAATCTGGGGATTATCACTACATACATTGAGCCTGGTAGTCCGTGGGAAAATGGCTATATAGAGAGTTTCAATTCCAGGATGCGCGATGAATTTTTGAATGGGGAGCTGTTTGGAAATATATATGAGGCACAGGTATTGACACAAAGATGGGTACGCTACTACAATGAAGTCAGACCACATAGTAGCCTTGGCGGCAGGCCGCAGCGCCTCAGAGCATGGTATATGCTGTATAAGAAACTTTTACGATGCCTCCTCCACTAACTCTGTACTTGGTACAAAGATTGGGGGCAGCCATTTTTATGCAAAGAATTATTTTTTTAAAAAGTAACGTTGAAGGAACGCAAATAAGGTCTGTATGGAACGCTATGGAATGCAAAATAACGCTTATAGGAAAGATGTATCCGGTAGTGCATGAAAAAAAGTAAACCTATTGTGGTTAAGCGGTAGCTACTTGCGGTTTGCTGTTGGGTATTAATCGGCGGAATATGTCAGAAGTCAATATAAATTATGGAGGAGGAGCCAGACTCAATATCGAGTCCACGCTTTAGAATAGAAATGGGAAAGCGCTTCAAACGCATTTGGAACATCATAACAAGCATACTTGTGGGAATTGTTGTTTTGGTTGCTATCGTCTTGGTGGGTGTTCGGTTTGTAGGGTTACAGGTATTTACCGTTCTCTCTGGTTCTATGGAACCTACCTATCACACCGGTAGCTTGATATATGTCAAGCCTGTGGACTATAAGGATTTAAAAGCCGAAGATGTAATTACTTTTATGTTGGATGAGAATACAGTAGCTACTCACAGGATTGTTGAGGTTGTAGCGGACGAGACAGATCCCGCCGTACTGCGCTACCGCACCAAAGGCGACGCTAACAATGCTGTTGACGCTTCTCTCGTCCATTACAAAAATGTGATTGGAACACCGGTATTTACGATTCCAAGGCTCGGTTATCTAGCAAGCTACATTCAAAAACCGCCGGGGACATATGTTGCAATTTCTGTTGGTGCTGTACTGCTTTTACTGGTCTTTCTTCCCGATGTTTTCGTTGGAGAAGGCAAGAAAAAAAGAAAAAGCGATCTGGAGAAATATCCCGGTAACAACCGAGATGAGAAAGACTCTGATCTTAATTAGTGGGTAATGCCGCAAGGCCCCAAATATAATAATTCTTTTTAAGGAGAAATTAAAATGAAAACCAAAACCAAATTTTTAGGACTCGTGATGGCCGCAGTATTGCTTGTAACAGCAACGATCTTCGGCACAATGGCGTTCCTGACTGACACCGAGGATGTGTCTAACACATTCACCGTTGGAGCAGTCAACATTGAGCTTGATGAAGCGGATCTATTAAACCCAAATGATCGTACTACAGAGGGTAACGCTTACAAGCTACTCCCCGGTCAGAGCTATGTTAAAGATCCGACCGTCACAGTAATTGCAGGCAGCGAAGAAGCATATATCCGCATGCTGCTCACCATCAACAAATGCGCAGAGTTGGATGATTTTTTTAGCCCCGATGGCGCAAATCTATTGGACTTTTTCGGCGGATATGACAATACCAAATGGGAGTACATCGGAAACACGAAGAATGAAACCGATAATACTCGTACATATGAGTTTAGGTATTTTGAGACTGTTGACGCGACCGAGGTAGCAGATGATATTGTACTTCCTGCTCTCTTCACTTCGATTACTGTTCCCGGCACGATTACTGAGGACGAGCTTCCCATTTTTGATGGCCTGACAATGGACATTGTTGCTAATGCTATTCAGGCGCAAGCAGAAACTTATAACACCGCTGACGGTGCTTGGGCTGCGTTTGATGCTCAGTAAATGACTAAAAAACATTGTGCAAAAACAGGAGGATGAACTAAGTGAAAAAAAAGACTTTGCTTCTTCTGCTTGCCTTGGTGCTTGTAATTGGTGGAGTTATTGGTGGATCACTAGCCTGGTTGACTGATACAACAAATGACGTTGTGAATATTTTTACCACAAGTGGTATTGATATAACCCTTGAAGAATCCGAGGACTTGGATTTGACCATGGTGCCTGGGTACACCATTGAGAAAGACCCTATGGTTACAGTTCTTGATGGCAGTGAAGATTGTTGGCTGTTTGTAAAGTTAGAAAAATCAGCGAATTTTGACAACTTTTTAAGCTATGTCATTGCGGATGGCTGGACGCAGGGCGATGGGACGAATATTCCCTCAAATGTATTCTATCGTGCTGTTATGTCCGAGGATGCTGTTAAAAATTTCGGTGTTCTGAAGGATGATGAAGTGACGGTTCTTTGTACTGTTACGCAGGCAATGATGGAAGCTTTGAACGTGGATATATATCCTAAGCTGACCGTAACAGCTTATGCTTCTCAGTACTACAAGAACAATACCGAGGCGTTTTCCGCAGCTGAGGCTTGGGCGAATATAGGCAATTGAATGTAATTTTCTACCGCAAGGTATAAACTTTGTCCACTGCCCCCAGTGGGCAGTGGGCATACCAGGATACCCAATGCCTGCGATTGGATATCCTGGTATGCCTCGCAATGAAGCGAGACATGTTCTTAAAAATTATAAAGCAGAGGTGATCCGATGAAACGCAAAATTTTTATTGGTGCCGTACTTGCAATCTGTCTGTCTTTATTAGCCTATGGGACAATTGCGTATTTTACGGCAACAGACACCGCTCACAACGTTATCACTACGGGCGGAATTGAAATTGAGCTTCTCGAATGGGCTAATGAGGAAAAGACCATACCTTTCCCGGAAGATGGAATCAGCGTTATGCCTGATACGGAAGCTGTAAAGATTGTTGAGGTGAAAAACACCGGAAACAACGAAGCGTATATCCGCATTAAGGTGGATAAGAACATCGAGCTTGCGCCGGGTGTTGCCGGAGAGGTAAATCCACAGCTTATTGTCCTGAACTTTAACAATACATACTGGACATTCCATGAGGACGGCTTTTACTACTACAACGAGGCTCTTGCGCCTGGACAAACCACTGCCGAGCCGCTGTTTACCTCTGTTAGCTTTGATAAAAGCATGGACAATTTATATCAGCAATGTAAGGTTACGATTGATATAACGGTATATGCGACGCAGGTTGCCAATAACGGGGGCAGCGCCCTATCAGCTAGTGGTTGGCCAGCTGCGGAATAAGGAGGGATAAATTATGACGAACAGAAAAGGAATTGCGTTTTTTTTAAGTCTTGCCCTGTTGCTGTGCTTCGCTGTACCAGGAACCTTAGCTATTGCTGACAGTGCTGTTGCGGATAACGAAGACCAGTTTGAGATTATCGTTGATGATCATGAAAGTACTGGGGAAGAGTTGTTAATTGAAAATATTGAAGAAGAAACTGTTCAGAATTCTGAGCCGGTTGAGCCTATTTCGTCTGTCGGAGATACTTCTGCGACAGGTGTAGAAGAAAGCCAGGAGTCCGAGGCAGATAATACGGCAGATGTTTTGATCTCAGAAACGGTTGATGCGCCTGAGCTGAATATAGAGGATTTGCCTGCCGAGGAACTTCCGTCCAAAGGAGCGAAACACATCGAAGGCTGCGATGACAATTGTTCTTCTGAAGACTGCACGTGCTCCTGTCACGAAATGAGCCTGTTTGAAAGGCTTATGTCCTGCACTTCCATCGAAGAAATCGAAGCTATATTTGAGGAGATCTCCGAGGATGAACTTCTCGTATTAACAGAAGAAGAGCTTGCGGAAGTTGAAAATCATATCCTCGTACTGGAGCCGGAGCCACTTCCTGCTATTGTTGCAGAAGCATCTGAACCTCCTGTGCAGAGCGAAATCGTATTCCCGGCGGTTTCCTTTACCAATGTAGCTCCCCTTGGCGATCCGGTTATTGGCGGAGCTAATTAAGGAGGCTGGCATGAAGAATAAAAAACTAATTTCATTCATTTTAAGTTGTTCGCTGATCTTTACCATGCTGATGCCTGGCACGACTGCTTTTGCGGAAGGCGAAACGCCGGCAGACAACGGCATGGTTATAAGTAAAAACGCAACCGCAAATGATGACGGAACTTACACTGTTGAGCTGGAGGCTTATGCGACTGGCGAAAGCATCGTTACCGAAATTACACAGGATGTTCCCACGGATATTGTCCTCGTACTCGACCAGTCCGGATCAATGGAAAATAACATGCAGACGACTACCTTCAGTAGCTATGGCACAAGAAGCAATGACTATTTTTACGTGCGCCGCCATAATGGAGGAAATAATAATTTATGGCATAAGCTTGAGGACGGTAGTTATGTTTCTGTTTCGGTAGAGCGTGTAACCCAGGTGTCCCATTCAGTTATCACAGGACAGGATAACAGCTATTACTATGATAACCGAAACAACCTTTACCAGCTTGTAAACGGCGAATATGTCAGTGTCACAGTAACTCGTTCCGGCGGTTATTTTAATCGCAAATACACATACACTTCCTCTGCCGGACTAAATGTTACGAGCAACGGAAGCAATAGCTATCCGGATTTTGGTTCGGAGGGACCACTGTATTTGTCGACCGCAGACCTCAGTACCGCCACTTACACTTATTCCTATATTGATTCCGAAAATACCGTAATCATTATTGGAACCTCCATTGGAGCAAATACATTTTTTACCGATGTAACGCTTTATCAAAGAGGCAGTGCGAGCATCACCAGGCTTAATGCTTTGAAAAATGCTCTTACATCATTTGTCTCACAGGTAAATACAAAGTCCGCTGGTGCGGATGGCACCCTCGGTACAGCCGATGATGTTAACCATCGTATTGCTGTTATTGGTTTTGCCTCCGGCAATTATTACGGGGGTACAAATTATAATTATGGCAATACAGAAATATTTATCGGCTCTAGTCAGTACAAATATGGCTCATCGGCTCAAGGTGTGTACAACACAGCGTTCCAGAATATGAATACAGCCAGTGGGCAGTCAAATGTTGGCGCCTCTATCAACGCACTTGATGCTGATGGTGGCACAATGACCGATCTGGGCATGGAAATGGCAAACGGCGTTTTAAGTGCGAATCCTGTGCCGGACGGAGAAATCAGGAACCGCGTTGTTGTTGTTTTTACAGACGGTGTCCCTGGCTGGAGTGGGTATGATGGAGATGTTGCAAGTAACGCTGTTTCTCAAGGTGACACCACCAAGAATACTCATGGGGCAACGGTTTATACCGTTGGCATTTTTGATGGTGCGGATGCAACCAGTGCAGGAAATCCCAATGGAACCGAAACCCAGCGTGCCAACTGGTTTATGCAAAATCTCTCATCTAATAATGGAACTGTTCACAATCCGAGTTATTATCTCTCTGCTGCTGATGCGGAGTCTTTAACGAATATCTTCCAGCAAATTGCAGAGCAGATCGAGACAGGTGGTTCTTATACTTCCCTCGATGAGACTACAGTAATTCGGGATATTGTAGCCCCGGCATTTGTTCTCCCGACAGGTACCTCCGCAGAAAATATTATACTAGAAACCTGGCAGTGTACCGGTCAAAGCGGTGACGAATACACGTGGTCAAAAAATCCGGATGCTATGGGAGCCACAGCTGTCATAAGCAGCACCGATTCCAGTTCGGCAATTACAACGAACAACGAAATTAGTGTTACAGGGTTTGATTTTGCAGAAAACTGGGTCGGCACCGAAACGGAAGGCGAAAGCACAACTTATCGGGGAAACAAGCTAGTTATAAAGATCATTGTGGAACCAAGAGAAGGTTTCTTTGGTGGTAACCAGGTATTTACCAACTCTTCTGCCGGTGTGTATGAGGATGCAAATGCAGGAACGCCCCTTTTTGAGTTTGATAGGCCTACGGTGGATGTTCCTCTCGCTCCTATTGAAATAGATGTTCCTGATTCTGATGTTTATCTGGGAAGTTATTTCCAACAAACAGTTCCAGAAGATGCTATAAAGCTTGGAGCGACTGTCATGATTGGAGGATACGAACTTGATTTCAGCCAGCCCAACTACGGTCTGGAACCTTGGCAGAACGAGTATGTAAATATTGATGTTACGGCCTCAACTGACGGCAATAGCGGCAGTTTTGAAAACATAACAGAAGATATATCTTATACGGTAACGATTACCGTAACGCCAAAGTTCACGGGTTCCATTGATGCTGACGGAGCTTCCGATACAGGCGAGGGAATGATTCGGGTGTTTAAACCGAGACTGACCTACAAGGATAGCGTAGTGTATTATGGCGATACGGCAGTTTACGGAGAGGACAACCTTGAAAGTTTGACTTGGGTTCATCCAGGTGACAATAAAGATCACCACGACCCGGACGTGACAATGCTGAACGAGGAACCTTCCCTTACCCTGTCTTATACGCCGGATGCAGGCAAGATTGTCGATGGAAAAGTTGGAACTAAAGAGGACATTGGGGTAACGGTTGATGTAACCATGCCCATAGGAGAACAGCAAACGATGACGAACATCAATAACCATACTGACTTTGTCCATCAACCCTGTGATCCAGGCTGTGAGTGGACAGAGCCAACCAATGTCGGCGCTCCGGCATTTCTTCTCCACATTCAGACCTGTTCGCTGACCATCACAAAAACCGGCGGCAACAGCAATGAGCCGTATGTGTTCGGCATTTACAAAGACGGCAATAAGTATACCGAAGCTACGATTGTCGGGAATAACAGCATCACCATTTATGAGCTTCCAGTTGGTAGTTATACTATTCAGGAGGACGAAGGTTGGAGTTGGAGATTCAATGCAAATAACGGCGAAACTGCTTCACTTTCACAATTGTCCGCAACAGGGTCAATCACTTGCACCAATACGGCAAATCAAAAAATATACTGGCTCAATGGATTCAGCGAGGTTGTGAAAAATATCTTCGGCATTGAGAACTAAAGGAAGGAGGGAAATGAAAGATGTATCAAGGAAAACACTTGCCAAAACATATTAATCGTAAACGTAGTCGCAAAAGAAAGACTGGGTTGCTGCTTCTCTCCCTCCTGCTGATTTATACGGCGGTAGTTGGGGGCACCATTGCATACCTGATTACTCAGGATGGGCCAGTCGAAAACACGTTTACCCCTGCTCAGGTTAGCTGTGAAGTCACAGAAACATTTGACGGCACTACAAAAACTAACGTCAATGTCAAAAACACCAGCGATACAGACGCCTTCCTGCGTGTTAGGCTTATAAGCTATCGTGTAAATGACGAGGGACAGAGAATTGGCGGAACAGCAACTATCCCCTCTTTCGTTCCGGGAACCGGCTGGGTTTTGTACGACGGATATTACTATTACACCTTATCAGTCGCACCGAATGAATTGCCCGCGAATGTTTTAATTAATAGCATTGCCTTAAGCGGAAGCTATAACGATGCGGATGGCGGCAAACAGGTTGTCGAAGTTTTGGCAGAAGCAATACAAAGCTACCCTGCCGAGGCTGTGGGAGAATCCTGGGGTGTATCGATTTCCACCGGCACTGTCAGTGCTTATAATTAAGGAGGTGCAGATATGAAAAACAAATGGCTGAAAAGCATATTCTCCCTTCTTGTAACCGTGCTGATGGTTGTTGGCTTGTGTGCTAATGCTTTTGCCGCTGATTCTTCTGTGTCATTTGAGAACAATCAGGTGGTTGTTTTTGATCCAGGCAGCAGCTATGCAGATAAAGACTTGTTTGATAACTTCAAAGGCGCAATGCCGGGAGATACGCTGAAAGAAGAAATTACGATAAAAAACAACGTGAGCCAATGCGACTATATCAAGGTATATATCAAGGCAATCCTGCATGATGAGGAAGGAAATCCAATCAGCGAAAATGTTCTTACTGAGCTACAAGCAGATGGCCGTCGTGGAGATAATACTGCGCTTGCGTACATGTATGATTTTCTATCCCAGCTTTCCATGACAGTAAAGAACGAAGGTACTGAGATCTACAATGCTTCTCCTGATGAGCTGGACGGTTTGGCGGAAAATGTTTATATTGGAACGCTTCGGCAAAACCAAACTATGACGCTTGATGTGGAACTGTCTGTTCCGATTGGATTGGATAACCGTTATGCAAACCGAATTGGAGAAGTAGATTGGGTTTTTATCGCAGAAGGATTTGACGATCCAACACCGCCCCCGCCCGACGATGATTATACAAGACTTACTGTCCGAAAAGTATGGGACGATGATGGGAAGAACCGCCCTGAAAGCATTACGGTTAACCTACTCAGAAATGGCAGCTACTTTGATAAGATTGAACTGAGTCAGAACAATCAGTGGGTTTATACATGGAGTAGGCTTAACGACAGCTACACTTGGAGTGTTGAAGAAGCAAGTGTACCGACAGGTTATAGCGTGTCTTATGCCATCGTAGGAACAACCACAACAATAACCAACACTAAACCCGATGATCAATCTGATCCACCTTCTCCTCCGGCGGCTCCGATAGATATTAGCGTTGCCAAGGTTTGGGAAGATAACGGGAACGGGAAGAACAGACCTGATTCTATAAAGATAACGCTGTATAACGGTGAAACTCCGGTTGAAACCGTCTGGCTCGGTAATTGGAATAGCTGGACGTATAAATGGAAAAACCTAGACGGAAATGGGAACTGGCAAGTTCTTGAAACAAGTATTCCGAAAGGGTACACGCCGTCTTATAGTGTCAGGAACGGTGTTGTTACCATCACGAATACAGCAACCCTGATTCAAACAGGTCAGCTCAACTGGCCAATTCCAATTCTCGGCGGTCTCGGTGTTCTTATGATAGGATATGGAATTATCACTATCATCAGGAGAAGGAAAAATAATGCCTAATAGAAAGGGCATTGTCTTCCTAATCATAGGAGCAGTGCTGATAATATCAGCATTGCTCCTTTTCTTTTATAACCAAAAGGAGAATGTACATGCTGGACAGGAAGCCGAGACCATGCTCTCCGATGTACAGTCGGTAATTTTGGAAAGAGTTAACCTACCTGTTTCTGAGACTGGGGATCCTGATACAGCCCCGTCCATTGAACCGGACATAGCTAACCAGGAACTGCCCATAGCGTTGATAAATGGGTATGAATACGTTGGATATATTTCAATCCCATCGCTAGAAATTGAGCTGCCAGTTATGGCAACTTGGGATTACGATAGGCTTAAGCTTGCCCCCTGTAGGCATTTTGGTTCTTCAAAGACCGATGATCTGGTGATTGCTGCCCATAATTATGAAAGTCACTTTGGCCAGCTAAAGGAACTCTTGGTTGGCGATAGTGTGATTTTTACCGATATGGACGGAATTGTAAATACTTATTCGGTTGTGTCCGTCGAGAAATTAATTCCCTCCGAGGTTGAGACTGTCCAAAAAAGCGGATATGACCTAGTGCTCTACACATGCACAAAAGGAGGACAGGCAAGAATAGCTGTGTTCTGCGATAGAAATCAGGCAAGGACGCTTCTGCCGGAGAATTGATATAATCTGGCAGAATAGGCGCTTCAAGTTCTGCTACAAAAGGTCTTATGCAGAGGGCCTTTATCATTATTTTATACAGTAAAATGGAACGCATATGAAACGAAGATAAGGTCAGTTTGGAACGCAACGAAATGTAAAATTCAATTGACCATTATTTGTTAAGCTTGATTAAGTTTAAGAAAAATCTGCATGAAAAGGAGTGAAAGGTTTGAAAAAGCACACGATAGCAGGCATAGAAGCAACTATTGATGTTTTCGGTAAAATGAAAGTATCGCAAAAGGTCTCGAAAAAGTTAGCACCCCAAATGGCATAAAAAGTGAGCCATTGTCAGCACCTGAAATAACGGCTACCATTAGTTTGTCTAAGACTAAGGAGGTAGCAGAAAGGTGTTAAGAATGGCTCAAGTAAATCATATCAAAGATCTGTACGAAAATGAAGACCTAAGTTTGCGAGAAATTTCCCGAAAGACAGGTCACAGCTTCAAGACCGTCCAAAAGTACGCCTACCAGCTCGACTGGAGCGAGGACAATCTGCCGGATACCGAGCCAAAGAGTTATCCGGTGCTGGGAGATTTCATTCCCGTGATTGACGAATGGCTGGAGAGAGACCTAAAAATCCCGCGCAAGCAGCGCCACACCGTTTGGAGGATCTTCTGCCGTTTGCGGGATGAACACGACTTCGGTGGCAGCTATTCCAGCGTGAAAAAGTACGTCCGCAAAAAACGGTTTGTGATGAATTCCAAGAACAGCGGTTATCTGCCGTTAGAGCATGCGTTGGGCAGTGGACAGGTGGATTTCGGCAAGCATCTCTACTACGACGGCGCCGGGCAGGAGCAGAAGGGTTATGCGCTGACCATTTCCTTCCCCAATTCCAATAAAGGCTACACCCAGACCTTCCCCTCGCAGAACCAGGAATGCCTGCTCACGGGCATGAAGCGTATCTTTGAGCATATTGGCGGCGTGCCGCCTGTGCTGCGCTTTGACAACATGTCCACCGCCGTTGTGCAGGTGCTGGGGGGTACAGACCGAATTCTCACAGACGGTTTTACGCGGTTCATGCTGCATTACCGTTTCCGTGCGGAGTTCTGTAATCCGGCGTCCGGTAATGAAAAGGGCAACGTGGAAAACAAGGTGGGCTACAGCCGCAGAAATGCCTTTGTTCCGGTTCCGACGATTGCGTCCTTTGACGATTTTAACGAATCCCTGTGGGAATGGTGTGAGAAGGATGCGAAGCGCCCTCACTACAAGAAGAAGCGGCTAATTGAGGAGCTTTGGGAAGATGACAAAGCGAGTCTCCTCTGTCTGCCGGAGTATCCGTTCTCGGTGTTCCGCTATGCTGCGCTGACGGTAAGCAAAAGCGGCTTTGTGAGCATTGAGACCAACAAATATGGCCTTTCTCCCATACTATCCGGCGAAACGGTGCAGGCCAAGATTTTCTATGACCATGTGGAGTTTTTCCATGACCACCACCCGGCTGGGCACTACCGCAGGAGCTACAAAACCAATGATGAGGTCTACGACTGGACGCAGTATGTGTCCGTTCTCTGCAAAAAGCCGGGAGCCATTGAACATACTCGCTTCTTCCACCAGATGCCGCAGCAGTGGCAGACATTTTTGGAACAGGCCACCGGCAGAGAACGCAAAAATGCGCTTCAGCTGCTCAGTGAAATTGTCTCTGACGGCAACGCTGCTCTATGTGCCAATGCGCTGGAGCTTGCCGGTGAGCATGGCCGCACGGATACGGACAGCCTCCGGCAGTGCTATTACATGATTGCAAAGAAAGAGTACCGACCTGACCCGCTGAAACTGCCTGGTTCCCCGGCACTGCACTACAATCCCAACCTCTCCGCCTATGACGGTCTGATGGGAGGCGATGTAAATGTCTGAGGAAATTGAGCTGATGATGCGGCAGGTGAAGCTGGGCGGCATGGCCAAGGAATGGCGCTCAGTCCAGTTTGAAAGCACAGAGCAATATGTGACCGATCTGCTGAAGCTGGAGCTGAAGGAGCGTGAAGCCAACCGGATTAACCGCATGGTGAAAACCGCCGGTTTCCGTGTCCTAAAAACGCTGGATGACTTTGTGTGGACTTCCGCCACCCAACTGCCCAGCGGCTTGACTGCCGAGTACATGGAGGAACTGCAATTTCTCACACCAAAGGAAAATCTCATTTTTATGGGCACCGTTGGTACCGGGAAAACGCATCTCGCCACGGCTATTGCCTTGAAAGCCTGCCAGGAGGGGCGGCGTGTCCGCTTTTACACGGCGGCATCCCTTGCCAATATCCTGCTGGAAAAGAACAACAAGGGCACGCTGAACAATTATCTCAGCACACTGAAAAAAGTGGAGCTCATTGTGATTGACGAAATTGGCTTCGTGCCGCTGCACAAGGATGCCGCCGAGCTACTGTTTCAGGTAATCTCCGACTGCTACGAGCGAAAGAGCCTCATTATTACATCCAATCTGGAGTTCTCACAGTGGAACACCGTCTTTGGCGACAACCGCCTGACAGCAGCGCTGGTTGACAGGCTGATCCACCATTCCCACATTGTGATCTTCTCCGGCGAAAGCTACCGGCTGACCCAGTCCATGCAGCGCCAGCGCACTCGCTGAAAAAGCGCTCCAAAATGTGAGCATTGGGCCCTGACCTGTTTGGCCCCGTGGGTCTCCAAAATGTGAGCGTTGGGCCTCGACCTGTTTGGCCCCCAAAAGGGCAGTGCTGGGTCTCCGACGCTGGCTGAACGAATAATTTATTAGGTGCTCCAAGGTGCTAACCGTTTCGGGGACCTTTTGCTAACATTTTTACTTGACGAACACAACTATTGATAATGTGGCAACGAAACAGCTGTACTTAACGTTCTGTAGCATAAAAAACGAAGATTCGGGCCTGTTAAATTTTAGAAACAACCTTTTGCAAATAAAGGCCCCTTTAAATGAGTATTTTGAGCCGTTAGGTATAGATCCTATGAAATGCCAGAATGTATCGGTTATCGAAATCGACCCATATAAGCAACAAGTCATGTACTATGGCGAATACCCTTTGATTGGAACGGTCAGTGTAGATGCTGAAATGGTCTTAAACGATCCAGACTTTTGCCCATCGGAAGAAACTACATTTGGTCTTGAACTGAATTATTCCATAGATGAGCAAAATAGTGAAATGTGTCTTTTAATCAGCATTAGCGCACGCTTTCCTTGGCTATACAGAGATGTCCCTATCCAGATACCTAAATACATCAATAAGACTGTTCTACCGGATGTTAAGCAAAGCAAGTTGTATCGGGAGGATAAAGAAAATGAGAAAATCGAAAGCGACCAAAGTGTTTGAGAAAGTAGCGGCGAAGAATGGGGTCGCCGTTTTGGAAGTGCGCCAAGAAATTGAAACGGCAATCGTAAGCGCCAAATAGAAAGGACATAGCAAAACTAGCAACGGAGCCATAAAATAGTCCCAATAGGGAGTTGAAAAAGTAGTGCTAACTTTTTCAACTGGATTGGGGGCTGATGGTATTACCAGCAGAGAAGTGGCAGCACAGTATCGGTTGGGGCAATTCTTACACTCGCTCTATTTGCGCTGTTAATTATCTTCTGTGTGAAAGGTTGTTCAAATGACAATACAGCAGCGATTACAGGCACATTTATCTTTAATGACAGCACTTACTATGAATTTGACGGAGAAGGTAGCGGCTATATGAGTTTGAGTACGACTCGATATGCTTATGCCTATTCCATTAGTGGAGATAAGCTGAAACTGGATTTTGATAATGAAGCTGTCCGGGACTGCGAATACACCTTTATCTATGAAGGAGATACTCTAACCCTTGTGGGCGGCGAAGGTACAACAGGAGGTACATACACCTTGAGAAGACAAGAAAACGATTAATCAAGGCTGCTGGTAACGGGAATGATTGCCCCGCGTACCATTTTGCGCTTTATAAAATATGACACATGGAGGGCTGATATCTCCCTAAATATAAGCTACAACTAAATATTGCAAAGTATGGTTAATAGCATACAAAAGGAGTATGCCAAATGTAGAGTGAACCCAATAATTCATTTAATTCCAACAACGCCCAATTTAAGGAGATTGACGCCTTAAATTGGGCGCTTTGCTTTCCTCTGTGAAAAATTCTGAACGCTAGGGAAACACATAAAACTCCCTTGTTTTATGGAGGACGCAAAAATGAAAAATAACAGCAGGAGGTATTACTAACGCCAACGGACGCGTACTTACTGCGTCCAATATATCCCGTTGCTTTGGGTTGATTCGCCACAAAGCTGCTTTGTGCTGCCCAGACTGTCGTTCCCCGCCGCGCTTTCGGTCCGATTTCCGACTTACTGACTACGGACAAGGAGGTGCGGCGCATGGATTGCTCATAAAAATTATTTCAGAAACTTTCGCTCAATTTGGAAGTTTGGGCACTGGCTACCGTAGTAGTGGCGAAAGGGGAGGACAAGTATCACCCGCCTTTGCGGACGCGAAGGGAGGTGAGAAAATGAAACCTCATTCGCACGAAGAACATATCCAGCATACCTTTGATGCGTTCTGTAAAAAGGTGCTGCGGAATGAAGCGCGGGATTACCTCGATGAGCTGGCACGGAAAAGAAATCGTGAGATCAGCTTTTCCGATTTGCCGGTTGAAGTTATGGGTCAGCTTTCTGTCTGTGACATCTATTTTGTCGAAAAACGATCCTTTGGCGTTCTCGATTATAGGGTGTATATCGACAATGACGAGCTGGCAGAAGCCATAGCTGCCCTGCCTGCCCAGAAACGCGATATTATCCTACTGTCCTATTTCCTTGATATGCCGGATAACGAGATCGCCAAGGCACTGAACATGGTGCGCAGCTCCGTTGCCTACCGCAGATCCGCCACACTAAAACTGCTGAGAGAACTGATGGGAGGAAAAGCAGATGAACAATAACCTGAACAATGCACGTCTGCTGCCCTTTACTGTCATTCAGAAAGCAGCAGGCAGCGATGTGGAAGCCATCAACGCAGTTTTGAAACACTATGCGGGGTACATTGCCAAGTTGTCGCTGCGAAGGTTTTACGACGAGTGCGGCAATCCCCATCTCTGTGTGGACGAAGAACTGTGCCGGAGGCTGGAAACCAAGCTCATAACCAAAATCCTGACGTTTCGGGTAAATTAACCCGAAAGTCGGACAAGCACTTTCCCCTTTCTGCAAGTCCGGCTGACTGTTCCTTGACAAATACGCTCGTAAGATAACAACGATAACGTCATACAGCACAAAGGACACATCCCTTTTGCGCCGAGCCGTGTGGCGGGTGCGCCATGACCCATATCCGGGAGGATATGCCGAGCGACAAACACCTTCACCGTAATGCAGCGTGGTAGCTTGCGGGCGAGGACGCGCAAAAGGAACAATGGTACTCCCTTGCAGCCACAGTCCGAGCGTTAAAAGCGTCGCAGGCAATGGGCAGGGCTTCGGCAGAACGTCGAAGGGGTGAAACTCCCGTGGAGCTGCGCCAGCAGCCGTCCTTTGAGCTTATTTGTTACTGATATGATTTTTCCTAACCCAAGAAAGGGGGATTTATTTCTATGGAAACAGCTATCAAGCAAAAACATACTGCCCCCGTTGTATGCGAATACAAAATCGGGGACATGACATATATCGTGAAAGCCGTCGTTAAGGACGGCGTAAAAGAGGACGCCGCGACAAAGGTACGCCGTCTGATCAGAAATGACTTGCAGCGGGTGAAAAGTTACAAATAATTTTCGCCCGGCCTGCTGACGGCCAACAGGTCCTATGGTATAATTATAGTAACCTGTTTGTCCGGCTGCCGGAACAGGAGGTAAACATGAATCAGCAGCCAGACAAGATGACCGCATACTACTTTCGTGCGGCGCATATCAATACAGACTTGTACCTTGACAATCAAATGTACCGACTTCTCCACCATGCAATGACCAACGGCGTGTCCGTTTCTCTGAAAGGCGGTGACTGCAAATGATGAATGAGGTCCAATTTCAGAGTGTGCAGGCACCGAACAGTATAAGCAACGAACTCCGCAGCGTAATCCGTGACAATGTTCTGCAATTCTATGTGCAGAGCAACGGCATGGATACACAGGAAGAAGGCATTACCGCCCTGTATGAACGCTTGTCGCAGGAAGATAAATTAGACGGCGAGAGCAACAGTATTGCCAACCAGAAGAAGATTTTGGAACGCTACTGCAAAGACCACGGGTATACCGCTATCCGGCACTATGACGAGGATGACGGCTATTCGGGAACGAACTTCAACCGTCCGGGCTTCCAGCGTATGCTTGCCGATATTAAGGATGGCAAAATCAAGCGCGTCATTGTAAAGGATATGAGTCGTTTCGGGCGTGACTATCTGCAAGTAGGTATGTATACGGATGTGCTTTTCCCGGAGTTTGGCGTACACTTTATTGCCGTCAATGACGGCGTGGACAGCACACGCGGGGAAAACGAGTTTACCGCGATCCGCAATGTGTTCAACGAAATGTACGCCCGCGATACGTCCAAGAAGATCCGCGCCACATGGCAGAGCAAAGGAAAATCCGGCGAACATCTGACCACCATTCCACCTTACGGGTATATAAAAGACCTGGAGGACAAAAAGAAATGGATCGTCGATGAAGAAGCCGCAGCCGTTGTGCAAAAGATATTTGCGTTGTGTGTGTCCGGCAAGGGACCTACGCAGATTGCCAAATGGCTGAAACAGCATCAGGTCTTGAATCCTACTGCTTATGCTCATTCCAAAGGGCTGCCCGCCAGCAACAAGCCTACGGCTGACCCGTACAAGTGGACAAACGAAACCGTTTCCCGCATTTTGGAGCGCATTGACTATCTGGGACATACGGTAAACTTCAAGACAACGAAACAATCCTACAAGAGCAAAAAGAAGCTCTGGAACGATCCTGCGGATTGGGTGATCTTTGAGAATACCCAGCCGCCGATTATTGAGGAAAGCGTATTTATCATTGTACAGAATATCCGCAGATCCCGCCGCCGTCCTACCAAGATGGGTGATATGGGTATCTTCTCCGGGCTGCTCTACTGTGCAGAGTGCGGCGGCAAAATGTATCAATGCCGTGCCACCAACTTTACGGAGGAACAGAAATACTTTATTTGCTCCACCTACCGCAAGGGAAAAGACCTATGCACAACACATTCGATCAAAAATGTGGTACTGCATGAAATCGTGCTGAAAAACCTGCGCGAAGCCATACAGTATGTGAGCCAGCACGAAGCCGAGTTTATGCAGGAAGCCGCAGACATCAGTATGCGTGATCGTGATGCAGAGTTTTCGCGGAAACGCGACACACTGACAAAAGCCGACAAACGCATTGCAGAACTTGACCGTATCATTTCCAGACTGTATGAGGACAATGTAATGGGCAAGCTGTCTGATGATAGGTTTATCAAAATGTCCCACGACTACGAGCTGGAACAGAGCAATCTTAAATCTATGGCAGAGGTTTTGCGCAAAGAGCTGAAACAGCAGGAGCAACAGAAAACCAATGCCAAGGCATTTATCGCAGCGGTGAAGAAGTACACGGATATGCAGGAGCTTGACGCGGCAGTTCTACGAGAGTTCATAGACCGCATCGAAGTGTCCCATGCAGACAAGAAATCTAAGACAAGGGAAATCACTATTATCTATAACTTCATCGGTGCATTTGAATTTTCGCGGGCGATTGAAGAAGCCCGCAACACAACTCAAAAACAGCAAAAGACAGCATAGCCGTCAAGCTAAACCGTCTTTTGCTTCAATGTTTTCTTAATTCACCGCCGCATTATGAGGCGTTTTTTTTGTTATGAATTTATACAATAAAACAGTATATATATGCTTAAAAGGACGGCATCAGATTGTTAAAGAAATGTAACAATTTGATGAAAAAATAAAGGGAATTATGTAATATAGTTTATAAAGATTTCCTTGAGGATGCTTCCCGTTTTTGGCATACTAGACTTAGTAAGTTGCACTTTGAAAATTGAATTCATTTTGTTTTTAATTAAAGAACGAAAGTTCTTTATGATATGTTTCGCAGCAAATGCTGCAATAAAAAAGGAGGAAACAAAGAATGAAAAAGACTCTATCTATTGTTCTTGCGCTGTTGCTTGTTATGATGTTAGTCGTAGCATGTGGTGGTGGCGGCGACAAAGAGAGCACAAGCCCGAGTGATGACAAGTCTGTAGCACCGACAGGTGAACAGTCTGAAAAGCCATCAGGTGGCGGCAGCTCCGGCGGCCCTTATAACATGGCTGGATTGTATTCAGAAATCACAGGTGACTTCTGGGGTATCGTTTACAATGGTGGTACCAAAGCTTTGGAAGAACTAAAAGCAGAAGGACATGATGGTTACATCATTGCACCTGCAACAACAGGTGACCCGACACTGCAACAAGAGCAAATCAACCAAGCTGTTATCGAAAAAGTTGATGGTATCGTTCTTAGCCCGTCAAATGCTGATGCTATCGGAACATTCGTAACAGATACGTTCAAAGACGACAGCATTCCGATCGTTGTTATCGACAGATCTCTAAACACAACTTCTCCCGCTTACAAAGCCAGAGTTATGGCTGATACAGTAGCAATGGGAACAGAATGTGGTAAAATGGGCGTTGAAGCAATGGACGGCAAAGGCTTCTATGTACCGTTAGGTATTGATATTTCTAACGAAAACTGGGCAAACAGATCTCTATACGCTATCGAATATATCACAGAGAATGCTCCAGAAATGGAAAACCTCGTAACTGATAACGAACATGGTGTATGGTGGTCCGCACAAAACCCGGATGGTGCTATTATTCAATACGTACAAGATATTGCTACCGCAAACTCTGATAAGGACATACTGTTCTTGACAACAACTGAAGCTGGTACAAACAACACAGTTGCTGCTCTGAGCGAAATTATGTCTCAATTAAAGGGTAAAATCCGCATTGTTGGATTTGACTTCTCAGCAACAGGCTACGGCTTGTTCAACAGCACAGATTTCTTCTACGGATCTTGTGGCCAAAACCCGTTCGCAATGGGTTACCAAGGTTTCTTCACATTGATTGAAGTAATCGAAGGCGAAGTTGGTCCTGGTGCAGATGGCGAAGTTGCATTCGTTCCGGTTGAATATCAAAACGTAACAAGAGACAACTTGACTTCTGACGAAGTTAAAGCATATCTTGATTCAATGGGTATTGAATACAAAGGATAGACTTTAGCAAAATTCAAACAAAAAGAGCTCTTCGGAGCTCTTTTTTTGCGCCATAAGGAGCATGTTTGCAAGAAAAATATTACGAAAACGTAATAAAGATTCACTTGTTTTTTAGAAATAATTTTGGGATAATACATACTGTTGCGAGTAAACAAACAGATAGCGTTTTTACTTACAGAATGAATATGCAGAATTTCTTTTGCAGATAAAGAGGTTGATGGGGAAATTTTCCCATAACATATTATATCACTGCAGCATAGCTGCAAAAGGAGGAAAGAGAATGAAAAAGACTCTATCTATCGTTCTTGCTCTCGTACTTGTTATGATGTTAGTCGTAGCATGCGGTGGCGGAAAAGATGAGCCAAGTGGCAGCAATGATACATCTGTAGCACCTACAGGTAGTTCATCAGCACCTACAGGCGGCGGAAGCGACGGCGAAGGTTACTACATGGCTGGATTGTATTCAGAAATCACAGGCGACTTCTGGGGTATCGTTTACAATGGTGGTACCAAAGCTTTGGAAGAACTAAAAGCAGAAGGACATGATGGTTACATCATTGCACCTGCAACAACAGGTGACCCGACACTGCAACAAGAGCAAATCAACCAAGCTGTTATCGAAAAAGTTGATGGTATCGTTCTTAGCCCGTCAAACGCAGATTCTATCGGAACATTTGTTACTGATACATTTGCAGATGACAGCACACCGATCGTTGTTATCGACAGATCACTTAACACAACTTCTCCGGCACTGAAAGCACAAGTTATGGCTGATACAGTAGCAATGGGAACAGAATGTGGTAAAATGGCAACAGAAGCAATGGAAAACAAAGGTTACTATGTGCCGATCGGTCTTGACCCGGCAAACGAAAACTGGGCAAACAGATCAACATATGCAATCAAGTACATTGAAGAAAATGCACCTGATATGGAAAACCTAGTAACAGACAATGCTGATGGTATTTGGTGGGTTGCACAAGCTGCAGAAGGCGCACTAATCCAGTACGTTCAAGATTTGGCAACAGCAAACTCTGAAAAAGATATGGTTTTCTTGACAACAACAGAAGCATACACAAACCAAACAGTTGCAGGTTTGAACGAAGTTATGTCACAGTTGACAGGTAAAATCCGTATCGTTGGATTTGACTTCTCAGCAACAGGTTATGGATTGTTCAGCAGCACTGACTTCTTCTATGGTTCTTGCGGCCAAAACCCATATTTGATGGGACATCAAGGGTTCTATACTCTCGTTGAAGTATTGAACGGTGAAATTGGTGGCGACGAAGTTGTTACAGTTGCTGTTAAACATCAAAACGTAACAAGAGACAACTTAGGCTCTGACGAAGTAAAAGAATATTTAGAATCAATGAACATTGAAGTAAAATAAGACAGTACTTTTTCAGAAAAACAAAAAGAGCTCTTCGGAGCTCTTTTTTTCTATACAAAAATTTGCTATAAAGTAGAAAACAGAAGTGTGATAATGGTTCCCATATAAGGTGTGCTTTCCAAAAAAACATCTGCATGATGCAATGCGGCGCCATGTTTCACGATGGCAAGCCCCAAGCCTGTCCCACCTGTTTTTTTATCATGGCTTTTTTCCACGCGATAAAAACGATGAAACACTTTTTCTTGCTCGCCTAGAGGAATGCCGATACCAGTATCAGAAACAGAAAAAGCCAATTTTCCATTTTGCTTTTGCAGGGAGACGGAAATACTTCCCTTTTCCGGCGTATATTTGATGGCGTTATCAATCAAATTATCAATCATTTCCCGCAAGACAAGCGGGTTTCCTAAAATACGGCAAGGTATGCCTTTAAAAGAAAGAGAAAGCCCTTTTTCTTCTGCCAAATACATGAAAGCAGCAATGGATTCCTTTGCCACCATATAGAAATCAACCTCTTCAAAAACCAGTTCCTTTGCTTCATCTAGCTTGGAAAGCGCTAAAATATCTTGCACAAATGAAATAAGCCGTGTGCTTTCTTCGTGGATACGCGCAGCGAAACCGACCATATCTGCGGCAGGAACGGTCCCGCTCTGCATCAATTCGGCATAACCCGAAATAGAGGTGAGCGGTGTTTTCAATTCATGAGATACATTGGCAGTAAATTCTCTGCGCATCTGCTCTGCTTCGTATTTTTCAGTGATATCCAGCAACAACAAAATGGTGCCTTGTAATGTGCTATCCTCTCCATAAAAGGTGTTAAGCGTAGTTCGTAAGTGCGTCCATATAATGAAGTTTCATAAGTGGTGGGTCCGTTTCTCTTTGCAGTATCAATATATGTCTGCCAAGAAAAATCTCGATATAACAGCAACAGTGGTTGATGCAATACAAAAGAGATATCAGCTTCGAAAAGCATCAATGCACTTTTGTTAATGGCCATAATTTCATTTTTTGCATTGAGCAAAATGAGCGCCTCTTGCATGCGATCAATCACCAGAGAAAATTCCGATTGCTTTTCATGTAACAATTGAAATTGACTTTGAAGCGCCTCGTTTTTTTGGCGCAGATTGGAAAGCAAAGAGGAAAGTTCTTCGTAAATTGCCAATTCGTCGGGCGCTTCAAGATCAATTGCATGGATAGGCGCGATGATACGATTTGCCAATATATTGCTGAGAAAGAGAGCGGCAAGTAATACAAAACCAAAAAGAAGAAAATATGACGGGAGCAAACGGAATGTAAACCCCAAAATATCAGTTTGCATGCGCCCCAAACGCAAAATACTGCCATCCTCCAAACGCACAGCATAATAAAAGGTATGCATGCCCAGCGTTGTAGAAGCGCGAATGCTATCTCCATAACCGAATTGTAAGGCCTCTTCAATTTCCGGGCGATCCAAATGATTCTCCAGATCCGAAGTATCAGAATAGTTGTCAAACAACACTTCTCCATGAGGGGAAATCCAACTAATGCGCGTGGATTCATCTGTTTTTGTAACACGCTCTAAGTAATCCATTGCATCGGCATCACGGTTTAATGCGGCGCTTAGATAAATGACTTCTTCTCGCAATTCAGAAATGGCTTGTGTCTGAAAAGATTTGTATAAAAAAAACAGCGTGCCAAGCGCGCATAAAAAGAAAACAAAAAGCATGGAGAATAGAATATAACGACGGATTTTCTTTTTCATTAGAATTCCTTCATGCGATAACCAATGCCGCGCACTGTTTCGATTTGCGCGCTGTTTTCGCCTAATTTTTGTCGCAATGTTTGTACATGTACATCTATCGTGCGTGTACCGCCGTGGTATTCATAGCCCCAAACAGAAGAAAGCAATGTATCTCGCGAAATAGCAGTGCCTTGATGCATCAGAAGATATTGCAATAATTTAAATTCCATTTGTGTCAATGAAACGGGGATACCATCGTTTGTCACTTGATATTTTTCAGTATCCAAGGTAATAGCGCCGGAAGAATAAAGAAAAGTTTCCGTTTTTTCGCTACTGTTACGTCGTAAAATAGCTTTGACGCGGGCAATAAATTTCATTAAGCCAAAGGGTTTTTCAATGTAATCATCCGCCCCTTGTTCCAAACTGAAAACTTTATCATATTCTGTATTTTTGGCGGAAAGCATAATGACAGGAATATCTGCCAGTGCAGCAGAACGCTTTAGTTGCTGTAAAATGGAAAAACCATCTTGCCCGGGCAACATAATATCCAGTATGACAAGAACGGGGCGCAGCTTGTTGCAAGCAGCCCAAAACGTTGCGGCTTCGGAAAAGCCGCAAGCATCATAGCCGCTTTGTCGCAGCGTATATACGACCAAATCACGAATGTTCGTATCATCTTCCACATAATAGATCAAAGCGACAACTCCTCTTCTGAATAGGGGATTTCCTCTTCCCATTCTGCCTTATGCATAACGCCGGTAACGGCGTATTCTACCCACTCGGCAATATTTACCGCATGATCTCCAATGCGTTCAAAATATTTTGAAATCATGAGTAAATCCAACGCCTGCTCGCCATTTTCCACATTTTGATTGATCAGCTGAATGAGATCTTTTCGAATGGTATAAAAAAGATCATCCACAATATCATCGCTTTCAATGACTTGCCGCGCCAAGCCAGCATCACGCTGCACAAATGCATCTACACTTTTGCGCACCATTTGAATGGTGGCAGCTGCCATTTTAGGCAGATCCACCAGCTCTTTGATATATGGTTCGCCATCCATCATAATGACAATTTCAGAAATATCAGCAGCTTGATCCCCAATGCGCTCCATATCCGTAATCATTTTTAGCGCAGAAGAAATGAGGCGCAAATCTCTTGCCACCGGCTGTTGCTGCAACAAAAGTTTCATGCACAAGCTTTCAATTTCTCTCTCTTTTTCATCTACCTTTTGGTCGAAAATAATGGCGCGCTTTGCTTGGGCAATGTCCTGGTTGATCAGTGCATCGGAAGCGCTTTCAATGGCATGTTCAATGAGCGTTCCCATCTCCACCAAACTTGTATTCAAAAGTGCAAGTTGTTCATCAAAACGGCTTCGCATTATCCAAACCTCCCTGTAATATAATCTTCTGTTCGCTGATCTTTTGGTACAGAGAATACCTGTTCTGTATCTCCAAATTCAATGATTTCACCACGCAAGAAAAAAGCCGTTTTATCGGAAATGCGCGTGGCTTGCTGCATGTTATGGGTTACCATAACTATAGTATAGTTGGCTTTTAGCTCTTCTGCAAGGTCTTCAATCCTTGCAGTGGAAATTGGATCCAGCGCAGAAGTTGGTTCATCCATGAGCAGCACCTCCGGCTCTACAGCAAGGGCGCGCGCAATGCAAATTCTTTGTTGCTGCCCGCCGGAGAGGTCAAGCGCGTTTGTCCGCAGGCGATCTTTTACATCATCCCATATTGCTGCCTGTCGCAGAGATTTTTCCACAATTTCGTTCAACTGCCCACGCGCTTTTACGCCATGCGTGCGCGGACCGTAGGCGATGTTATCGTAAATGGACATTGGAAAAGGATTGGGCTTTTGAAACACCATGCCGACACGTTTGCGGAGCAGGTTAACATCCATTTTTCCATAAATATCTTCGCCATTTAGTAAGATGGTTCCTTCTATCCGGCAACTTTCCACCAAATCGTTCATGCGATTCAATGATTTTAAGAGCGTAGATTTTCCACAGCCGGAAGGACCAATGAATGCAGTGATTTCCTTCGGCGGAATATTGATATTTACTTTTTTCAGTGCCTGAAAATCGCCATAATAGAGATCCAGATCTTCAACTTGAAAGGTATACATATATGTTAATTGCCTCCTTTTGCAACTTTTTTCGCAATATAAGCAGAGAGTGTGTTGATGCCGATTACCAGTACAAGCAAAACAACAGCAGTTGCATATGCTTCGTTCATATACAATCCCTCACTGGAAAGGGCATACATATGTACAGAAAGGGTACGAGTAGAGCTAAAGAAACTTTCGGGGAGCTTGGCAACAGTGCCTGCGGTATAAATGAGCGCTGCTGTCTCACCCACAATTTTCCCAATGGCCAATATAACCCCGGCTAGAATGCCCGGCACTGCAGAGGGTAGGACAACTTTAAAAATGGTACGTAACTTACCTGCGCCCAACCCGAAACTGCCTTCTCGAAATTGATCCGGTACGGCATAAAGCGCCTCTTCTGTTGTACGCATAATTAGCGGTAGAATCATGATGGCCAGCGTACATGCACCGGCCAAAAGAGACATGCCCCAACCAAGGGAGGTAACGAAAAACAATAAGCCAAACAAGCCATATACAATAGAAGGGATGCCGGAAAGCGTTTCGGAAGTGATCTGCACCAGCCCAACCAGTTTACTTTTTTTCTTTGCATATTCCACCATATAGATGGCGGAAAAAATACCGATGGGCAAAGCCAAAAGAAGCGATAGGAATGTCATAATAATGGTATTTAAAAGCGCAGGCAAAAGAGAAACGTTTTCCGAGTTATAATCCCAAGCGAAGAGGGATAAGCGAATATGCGGAACACCACGGACCAGAATATACCCGATCATAAAGAGCAACAAAGATGCTGTAACAAACGCTGCTGCGCGTACCAAAAACCGCAGAATGCTTGCTTGCGTTTTTTGTTTTTTCATGATTTCGCCCTCCTTTTTATGATGGAAAAGAGTAGATTGATTGCCAAGATAAAGACAAAGAGCACAACAGCCGTGGCAATGAGCGCGCCACGATGCAAATCAGCAGCATACCCCATTTCAATGACGATGTTTGCAGTTAGCGTACGAACGCCATCAAAAAGCCCTGCGGGCACGCGCGCTTGGTTTCCTGCCACCATGATTACTGCCATGGTCTCCCCGATGGCGCGCCCAATCCCCAAAACAACACCGGATAAAATACCGGATTTTGCTGCCGGCAATACGGTAGAAAAGACACTTTTTTCATGTGTGGCGCCTAGTGCCAAGGCGCCTTCATAGTAACTTTCCGGTACTGCACGAATGGCGGATTCGCTGACGGTAATAATCGTAGGCAAAATCATAATGCCCAATAGAATGGAAGCTGTTAAAATACTATTCCCGCTTCCGCCAAACAGATTGCGTGTAAGTGGAACCAAAATACTAAGCCCGAAATAGCCGTATACGACAGAAGGAATGCCTGCCAGTAGCTCAATCATCGGTCGGAATATTTTATACAAGCGTTCGGAACAGAATTTTGCCAGATAAACGGCTGTCAATAAACCGATGGGAATACCAAACAAGAGCGCACCTGCTGTTACATAAATGCTGCCTAGAATCATGGGGAAGATTCCATAAAGCCCGCTGCCTGGACGCCATGTTTTCCCTAAGAGGAAATCACCCACACCGATTTCTGCCATGGCAGGAATTCCATTTGCAAAGAGAAATATGCAGATGAGAAAAACAGCGATGACAGAAACAAGCGCAGCGATCAAAAATACAATATGCATCCCTTTTTCTTTTATATTTTTCATAGAGACTCCTATCTTTTTCTATGCAATGATCTGATTCCAATAAATCGTTTTTCCGGAGAAAAGATCTTTTACTTCTTCTTGTGAAAGCGAGACCAAAGGATTTTTATGATTGGCGATGACCACAATGCCATCAAGGGCAATGGTATATGGGACAAGCCCTGCGCTTTCCTCGCTTTCTTTTAATGCACGCGAAGCCATACCAATATCTGCAATGCCATCTATGACAGCCTGCATGCCGGTGGTAGAATCACTTTGCTGCAGCTCGATTGTAGCGTTCGGGTTAATGACCAGATATGCTTCTTTTAGTTTTTCCATAACAGGCGTTACAGAAGAAGAACCGGCAATGACAATTTTCCCGGTTGGCTTTTGGGAGGAGAATCCTTCTGCATCCGGATGCGCAGAAACATAATCGTTATCCTCAATAATCTGTTGCCCGTCTTTGCTGTTGATGAATGCAATGAAATCTATTGTAACAGGAGAGACTTCGCTTTTTGTTGTAATGAGAAAAGGGCGAGAGACAACATAAGAGCCATCGCGAATGGATTCCACAGAAGGCAACACATCGTTAATGGCGAGTGGTTTTATCATATCATGCAATGATCCAAGCGAAATATACCCCAGCGCATGCGGATCGCCTGCGATGGTGGTCATGACAACAGACGTGCTGTTAGTGATGTTGGCATTGATGGTTGTATTATCGTAAGATTCACCATTTTCATCCATCGCTTTGATATCAAATAGATCTACAAATGCGCTGCGTGTACCCGAACCATCTTCTCTTGAGACAATGGTTACTTTTGCAGTTTTATCAAAAGGCTTTGATGCACATGCGGAGAAAAGGCACAGGCAAATGAGCAAATAACATATTGTTTTTTTCTGTAATTTCATACGAAACTCCTTCATACCATTAGTATAGCGAAACTTTGTAAGAAAGGAATAGGGGATGTGTCAAATCTGTGTAAAATAGCAGAGCAAGAAAAGAAAAAGCACATAAGACATTGTCTTATGTGCTTAAACTGTCAGCAATACCATCAACATTTTTGCAAATATACAAAAAGGAGGAGGGGAAATACATCTGCAAGATGTCAATTAATATATACTGCTGCATACCATTTTGTACATTCAAAGTATATCACACATATATCAAGAATGCAACACCTTTGTTACAAATATTTAATAATTGACTTTCAGAGCAAAATTG
Organism: Christensenellaceae bacterium; assembly: GCA_050952565.1. Taxonomy (GTDB): domain Bacteria; phylum Bacillota; class Clostridia; order Christensenellales; family Christensenellaceae; genus QANA01. The sequence goes on along the minus strand of JBMNLE010000001.1, from coordinate 339,330 downwards.
CATTCAAAAAAGCCCTGAAAAAGGGCTTTTTGCAGCATTTCTTGTTAAGCGTTGGAAACCGTATTGGTTTTTAGTACCACATCATGCGCGCCACCTTCTACAATGCTGGTAGAAGAAATAAGCGTAATTTTCGCTTTTTCTTGCAGCTCTGCAATGGTAACTGCGCCAATGTTACACATTGTAGAGGCAATCTTCTTTAGAGAAAGGCCAACATTATCTTTCAAACTGCCGGCATAAGGCACATAGGAATCTACGCCCTCTTCGAAGGAAAGCGCACCATTTTCGCCGGTATCATACCGCAAGAAATTTCGCGCACGATTGGAGCCTTCGCCCCAATATTCTTTCATATATTGCCCGTTGATGGTGACGCGATTGGTGGGGCTTTCATCAAAGCGGGAGAAATATCTGCCCAGCATAATAAAATCTGCGCCCATGGCCAGCGCCAGCGTCATATGATAATCATGAACAATGCCGCCATCTGAACAAAGCGGTACATAAATACCTGTTTCTTTATAATAATTATCGCGCTCTTTTGCAACTTCTAAAACAGCGGTTGCCTGCCCACGTCCAATGCCTTTTTGTTCCCGCGTAATGCAAATAGAACCGCCGCCGATGCCGATTTTTATAAAATCTGCGCCTGCCTCTACAAGATAACGGAATGCATCACCATCCACTACATTGCCTGCGCCAATTTTTACCCGATCGCCGTACTTTTCACGTACAAACTGTAGCGTGCGGCGTTGCCATTCGGAATAACCTTCTGAAGAATCGATGCATAAAATATCTGCGCCTGCTTCCACCAGCGCAGGGATGCGTTCTTCATAATCTCGTGTGTTAACACCTGCGCCCACCATATAACTTTTAGAAGCATCTAGAAGCTCTAACGCGTTTTCTTTATGCATATCATAATCTTTGCGGAAAACCAAATATTGCAGATGATTCTCTTCATCAATGATGGGAAGCACGTTTAGCTTGTTATCCCAAATAATATCATTGGCAATTTTAAGTGAAGTGGAAACCGGTGCGCAGATAAGATCTGCAAACGGTGTCATAAATTCTTTGACTTTGGTATTTGGGTTGAGGCGGCTGACACGATAATCTCTACTGGTTACTAGCCCCACAAGCTTTCCGTTGGGCGAGCCATCATGCGTTACCGGCATGGTAGAATGCCCAGCCTTTTGCTTCAGCGCCAAAACCTCTGCCAATGTGTTTTCCGGCTGCAAACTGGAATCGCTGGTTACAAACCCGGCTTTATAGTTTTTCACGCGACGGATCATCGCGACTTCATCTTCAATGCTTTGCGAAGCATAAATAAAAGACATACCGCCTTCGCGTGCAAGTGCAATTGCCATTTTATCATCTGAAACAGATTGCATAATTGCGGAAACGAGCGGTATATTGAGAGAAATTGCAGGCTTTTCGCCTTTTTTGAATTTAGTAATTGGTGTTTTCAAGCGGACATTGGAGGGAATACATTTTTCTGTGGTGAGCCCGGGGAGCAAAAGGTATTCTCCAAACGTATGCGATGGTTCATTAAAAATATACGCCATGTAAAGTTCACTCCTTTATTTTATAGAATAGCATGGAATAAAATTGAAGTCAACCAATCGATTGATTGGTTGACGCTTTATGATATAGAGGTAAAATATATTACTTTTCTTCTGAGTTGCTCAGCAAATTGGAAGGATATTTGGCAGAACCTTTTGCTAAATATCCACCGATGAAAGAATATACTTGAGAAACGGTGATAACAGCTTTATCCGTATAATTGTTTACCAACTCAATGGCTTCTTTGGAGCGCTTTCGCTTAAGGGTTAACATAAGCACATATTTCTGATCACCTTCAACGCCTTTTCCATCTAATATGGTCATACCAAAGCCATGATCACGAAGCATACGCGCAACTTCCAAAGATTCTTCGCCGGAAGGCAAGTAAATGGAAATCGAAGCCAGCCCCAGCGCCATTTTTTCATCTAGCATACTTCCGAAGTATTTCCCCAGCGCAGAAGCGGAAATGAGGAATAATATTTTTATAGGATCATCTTTATAGCCAATCATAACCGATGTCGTAATGAGTAGCCACAATGTATACTCAACAATGCCCACCAAAATACCTACAAGGCGGATGCCTTTGTTGATTAAAACGGTTGCAAATGTCCCTAGCGTTACTTCCACAATTTTCCCAACAAAAATAAAGATATAGACGGCAACGGAAGTACCTGCGGTGAAGTTTGCAATGGATTGAATGAATGCTGTCATACACACCTCATCAAATAAAAATTCTCTTTCTATTATTATTGTAAACCACTTTTCAAAAGGCAAACGATGATTTGACATTGTTTCTGCGATTTTATATAGTTTATTTGAAAAGGAGCGTAAAAAGTGTGATAATATTAGGGATAGACCCTGGGCTGGCAACGGTAGGGTATGGTACAATTTCATATGATGGCATGAAGATGACATTGCTTGATTACGGCGCGATTTATACGCCGGCAGGCATGCCCATTCCTGAGCGCCTTGATATTTTATATGATAGCATGGAAGAGCTGATGCAACGGGTTGCGCCGGATGCTGTTGCGTTTGAAGAATTGTTTTTTGCCAAAAACGTCAAAACAGGCATCAACGTTGCGCAGGCAAGAGGTGTATGCGTAACGGCGGCATATCGAAACAACAAATCGCTTTTTGAATACACACCGCTGCAAGTAAAGCAAGCGGTAACAGGATACGGCAGGGCAGAAAAGCAGCAAATACAGGCAATGGTGAAAACCATACTTGGGCTTTCCGAGGTTCCAAAGCCGGATGACGCGGCAGATGCAGTGGCGGTTGCAATTTGCCATGCACAAACGACAAACTATAGAAGCTTAAATAAGTATTAGGAGGCGTTTATGTACGCTTTTTTCAAAGGAACGTTGGCAGAAGCAGGAGAAAATTATGCTGTTGTTGCATGCGGCGGCGTTGGATATCAACTATTTACCACACACCGCTTTTTGCATAGCCAAACCATAGGAGAAGAAGTAACTCTCTATTCTTACCTAGTTGTAAGGGAAGGAGAGATGTCGCTTTACGGATTTCCCTTAAAAGAAGAAAAAGAGATGTTTGAGCGATTGATCGGTATTTCAGGGATTGGCCCTAAAGTAGCGCTTTCCATTCTTTCTTTTCTTACATACCAAGAGGTTGCGGCGGCGATTTTTGCGGCAGATGCCTCGGTTTTCTCTCGGGTCAATGGTGTGGGGAAAAAGACAGCAGAGCGCATTGTATTAGAACTAAAAGACAAAGTGGATATTACAAAAACACTGGGGAGCGATACGGTTGCAGGTTTGCAAGCATCCGCTACAACAGAAGCGATTGATGCGCTACTTAGTTTAGGGTATCAAAGAAATGAAGCTGTGCAGGCAATCAAAGATGTACAGGCGTTGGCAGATACAGCAGAGGATTTAATTTTATTGGCGCTCAAGCGTTTGGCGCCTTAATTAAGGATAAAGAATTATGCAAAGAGATGAAAATGAAAGCCGGATTATTTCCGGCTATGCAATGGAAGAAAGCGAAAAGATTGTAGAGACGCGCTTGCGCCCGCGCATGCTTGCAGAATACATCGGGCAGACAAAAGTAAAAGACAAGATGCGTATCTTCATTGAAGCGGCGCGGGCAAGAGGAGAGGCGTTGGATCATGTGCTGTTATACGGACCGCCGGGGTTGGGGAAAACCACGCTGGCGCATATCATTGCCAATGAATTAGGCGTCAACATGCGCGTTACTTCTGGACCGGCCATTGAGCGGCCGGGGGATCTTGCTGCTTTGCTTACAAACCTGACAGAAGGGGATGTTTTATTCATTGATGAAATTCATCGCTTAAATGCCAGCGTAGAAGAAGTTTTATACCCAGCGATGGAAGATTATGCGCTTGATATTATCATTGGCAAAGGACCAAGCGCGCGTTCTCTTCGGGTGGATTTACCGCGCTTTACATTGGTTGGTGCGACGACCCGCGCGGGCATGCTAACTTCTCCTTTGCGCGATCGTTTTGGCATTATAGATCGGTTGGAACTTTACACAGCGGAGGATTTGAAAACCATTGTCAACCGTTCGGCTTCAATTTTGGGCATTGAAACCGAAGAAAGCGGTGCGCTTGAAATTGCGCGACGTTCCAGAGGAACTCCGCGGGTTGCCAATCGTCTGTTGCGGCGCGTGCGCGATTTTGCGGAAATTGAAGCAGATGGCGTTATTACAAAAGAGGTGGCAAGCCGCGGGCTGGCCATGCTGGAAGTGGATGAGCTGGGGTTAGATGGTGTGGATAGAACTGTGCTGCGTACCATGATTGATATTTTTCATGGCGGACCGGTTGGACTGGACACACTGGCAGCTGCGACAGGCGAGGAAGCGGCGACCATTGAAGATGTTTACGAACCGTTTTTGATGCAAAGTGGATTTTTAATGCGTACGCCAAGAGGGCGTATCGCCACAGAAGCAGCGTATACGCACTTGGGGTTGCCCTACAAAAACGCAAAAGCAGATGAAACACAAGGAAAGCTTTTTTAGGAAACAGTATATATGAAGAAAAGTGATTTTTTTTATGAATTGCCGGAAGCGCTCATCGCACAAACGCCAATGGAGCCAAGAGATGCTGCGCGGTTAATGATATATGATCGAAGCAAAAAAGAAGTGGAGCATCTCCACTTCTATGACATTTTAGAAGAATTAAAATCGGGCGATGCGTTTGTAATAAATGAAACAAAAGTCATTCCCGCCAGGTTGTTTGGACAGAAAGAAGAAGGCACTGCAAAAGTAGAGATCCTATTATTAAAACGAATTAGCAATATGGATTGGGAAGCGCTCTTGCGCCCGGGCAAGCGATTTTCTACTGGAGCAAAAATCATCATAGGAGATGATTTATCGGCGGAAGTGCTGGAGAAAAAAGAAGACGGCATTGTCGTGTTACGGTTTTTTTTCGAAGGTGTTTTTGAAACGCTGCTGGATCGCTATGGGAAACCACCTTTGCCGCCTTATATCCATGACGAAGCGCCGGACAAAGAACGGTATCAAACCGTATATGCAAAAGAAGATGGTTCTGCCGCTGCGCCAACCGCAGGCTTTCATTTTACGCAAGCATTGCTGGGTAAAATCAGAGAAAAGGGCGTTGTTATCGTCCCCATACTCTTGCATGTGGGAATTGGTACGTTTCGCCCTGTGAAAGAAGAAAATATTTTAGAGCATGTGATGCACAAAGAATATTATGAAGTAAGCCAACAAGCTGTGGATACGCTAAATAGTATAAAGAAAAAAGGTGGGCGCATCATTGCGGTGGGGACCACTTCTGTACGGACACTGGAAAGCGTAGCAGACAAAACAGGCATCATGCACGCAGCAAAAGGAGAAACGGATATTTTCATTTATCCCGGTTATCAGTTTCGCGCGGTGGACGCAATCATTACCAATTTTCATTTGCCAGAAAGCACATTGTTGATGCTGGTATCGGCATTCATAGGAAAAGAAGAAACACTTCGCTTATACGATTTAGCAGTTCGAGAAAAATATCGTTTCTTTAGCTATGGAGATGCAATGTTTTTGAAATAAAACTAAGCATTTTCTGTTTCTGTAGATGCCTCAAAATACTTGAGATATTTCCCGTAACCTGCCGCTTGCATTTCTGACAGGGGAATAAATTTAAGCGCAGCACTATTGATACAATAGCGTAGCCCACCCAACTCCTCTGGGCCATCAGAGAACACATGCCCAAGATGTGCATCGCCAAGATGACTGCGCACTTCGATACGCAGCATGCCATGCCGCAAATCTTTTTTGCGTGTCAACAGCGCTTCATCAATTGGTTTTGCAAAGCTGGGCCAGCCGCAGCCGGCATCAAACTTATCGTTGGAAGTAAATAGTGGCTCTCCGGTTGTGATGTCCACATAAATACCGACAGATGTTTCATCATAATAGGCGTTTTCAAATGGTGGCTCTGTTCCGTTTTCTTGCGTTACATGAAAGGACATGGGAGAAAGCTTCTCTTTTAGTTCCTTTTTGGAGTGTTTTTGATATGGTTTTTCCGGTCGCGCTTTGGCTGCTTTTTTAAAAGCGCTGTTTGGGATATGGCAATAGCCGCCGGGGTTTTTGTCAAGATAATCTTGGTGATATGCTTCAGCAGAGAAGAATTGGCGCAAAGGCGCGACTTCTATCGCCAAAGGTTTTCGATATTTTTTTTGCAGTTCTGTTAGAGAAGCTTCTATAATAGGAAGATCGGCAGCATCCGTGTAATAGATACCTGTGCGATACTGCGCTCCGATATCGTTGCCTTGTTTGTTCAAAGAAGTGGGATCAATGACCTGATAATACATAGTTAATAGAAAGGAGAGAGAAAGCATATCTCCATCATAAACAATGCGCACAGTTTCTGCATGACCGGTATTTTCACGACAAACTTGCTCATATGTCGGGTGTTCCGTATTGCCATTGGCATAACCTACCTCTGTATCTAAAACGCCTTCTATGAGCGCGAAATATTTCTCCACGCCCCAAAAACAACCACCTGCCAAATAAATTTCTTTTTTCATAATAGTTCACCTCATTAGATAGTAATGATCAGTCTTTTTCTTTTGGTGCAGTAAAAATTTGCTCGATGCGCCTATTTGGAATCAGCCAAAGGCAAAAAGAAAGGGCATCAAAAAGAATGATGAGCACAGGAAGCCATAAGCCCAAGAGCAAAGCCAGACAATTGATGCCAATTGTTATTTTTGATTGAATATGCCCTGCAAGGGCACATTGTAGCTCATAGTTTTCAGGATCGGAGCGTTCTAGCTGCCGCGCCAAATGATAGTAAGCGATGTTGGTAACTAAAATAATAATTCCGTAAAAAAGCGCAGGGGCGGCGGCATTTAAAAATTCACCAATCCATGAAGTTGCCAAAGGAAAAAAGGATAAAACGAATAAAAACACACTGTTGGACCATAGAATACGCCCGTTTACTTTATGTACAATCTGAAAAAGGTGATGATGATTTTTCCAGTAAATGCCCAACAGAAAAAAGCTGATGGCATAAACGAGGATTTTATGGCGTAGCGCCCATAAACCATCCCAGCTGGGCGTGAGCGGGGCTGCAATTTCCAGCACCAATATGGTCATGATAATGGCGATGATGGCATCTGTAAAAGCTTCAAGCCTGGATTTTGACATACTGCCTCCTTTGTATGGTCATTATCAAATATTTCCATCTATAGTATAAAGGAACAAAAGGCATAACGCAAATTGAAGCTTCTTTCTTTTTTTGCTATAATAAGCCGCTGAAGATGAATGGAGAATAGAAAACAATGTTTGAATATGAACTCATAAAACAATGCAAAAAAACAGGTGCGCGCGCCGGTGCGTTACACACGCCGCATGGAGATATCAATACGCCTGTATACATGCCTGTAGGAACGCGGGCATCTGTAAAAGCGCTTACGCCCGAGCAAGTTGCAGATACGAAAGCATCAATTTTGCTTGCCAATACATATCACTTATATTTGCGCCCGGGACATACGCTGATTGAAAAAGCCGGCGGGCTACATAAATTTATGCACTGGAACAAGCCAATTTTAACAGACAGTGGCGGCTTCCAAGTCTTTAGCTTAGGGGATTTGCGGAAGATTTCAGAGGAAGGCGTTACATTTCAAAGCCATATTGATGGCAGCAAACATTTGTTTACGCCGGAAAGTGTAATTGCAATTGAAGAGGCGCTGGGGGCAGATATTATCATGGCATTTGATGAATGCACGCCGCACCCTGCCACATATACATACACCAAAGACTCCATGGAGCGAACACACCGCTGGGCAGAGCGGTGTAAAAAAGCAAAAACAAGAGAAGACCAAGCGCTTTTTGGCATTGTACAAGGGGGGATGTATCAGGATTTGCGCGCAGAAAGCGCCAAAGCCATTGACGCAATGGATTTTCCCGGCAATGCCATTGGGGGGCTTAGCGTAGGAGAGGAAAAGGAACTGATGTATGAAATGCTGGAAGTTGTAACGCCACTTTTGGCAGAGCAGAAACCCCGCTACCTTATGGGGGTGGGCACGCCGGATCATTTGATTGAAGGCGTGGCGCGCGGAGTCGATATGTTTGATTGTGTATTGCAAAGCCGTACAGGGCGCATGGGGACAGCGCTTACCAGTAGTGGAAAAGTAAACATTCGAAACGCCAAGTATTTTGATGATTTTGGACCAATTGATGCGGCATGCGATTGTTATGCCTGTCAAAACTTTTCTCGCGCATACATTCGTCATTTGATGAACGTGGGCGAAATTTTAGGGGCGACGCTTCTGACCATTCATAACATTCATTTTACAGTGCATTTGATGGAAGAAATGCGCGCAGCGATTTTAGAGGATGCATTTCCCGCGTTCAGAGAAGAATGGCTATTCAAAATGGGCTATACATCTTGACAAGCAAAAAACTATCACATATCATACAAAAAGGAACGAATTGAGAACCTAGGAGGAAGAACCATGCCGGAAGGAATTATGTCAAGCCTGGTGACGTACGGCCCAGTCATTATACTTTTAGTATTGATGATGATATTTATGATTGTACCGCAGCGCAGACGCGACAAGAAAATGAAAAAAATGTTAGACTCCATTAAGGTGGGCGATAAAGTGCGCACCATTGGCGGGGTTTACGGAAAAGTGACCAAAGTAAAGGATGATCTTGTTGTTATCGAAACAGGGCCTGATAAAATGCAGATCGAGTTTTCCAAAGGCGCGGTTTCTGCCATTGCCAATACGGAATTTGCAGAAGGCGGCGAAACACTGGAATCATAAAAAAGCGCGAAAGCGCTTTTTTGTTTGCTAAAATTCAATGCCCTTTCTTGCGGGCAATCCACTTGAAAAAGGATGTTTTTCTGCCTGCATATGTGTAATATAAGCGGCATATTCTTTTAGAGAAAACGCTTCTCTGCCTGTCAGTATAAACTCAATGGATGAAAACCTTTGTAGTATGGAAATGATTTCTGCTTCAGAGAAAATAGAAAGCGCAATGGCATCTAAAAGTTCATCGAAAACAACAACATCCACTACATGTGTTTCGGCATAAGAGAGGACTTGTTGCAGCAGCGTTTTTTGAGAGATGAAATATGCTTGCTTTTCGGGTTCTGTCATTTGAAATACAAATGTTTCTGTGGGCATCGCGAAAGTTTTTACGCCTAACGTTTGCAAAGCAGAAACCTCACTGCTCCCTCCGTTTTTTAAAAACTGACAAAACACCGCTTTTTGCTGCGCGCCGCATGCACGAAGCGCAAGCCCCAGCGCAGCGGAAGTTTTTCCTTTTCCATCTCCATAATAAATATGAATGCAAGCGTTTTCCATCGGCAGACCTCCATAGTTCAGTATAAGAAGCAAGAAGTAAGGTGTCAACTTGCTGGCGCAAAAGAGCTATGATAAAATAATAAAATGATGCGAAAACAAAAATGGAGAAATTATCTTTTATATCATATTGTTTTAATGATTTTGGTGAGTGCATTCTTGCCGGTTTTTGCCTGCGCGCTTTCCGATTTAGAGCATTTGCCCATTGAAAAGGGAGATACGGGCAGCCCGGTTGTCTCCATTCAACAGCGGCTCATAGAATTGGGCTTTTTACATTTTCGCGCCACAGGGACGTATGGTGATATGACGGTTGCTGGTGTGCGCGCGTTTCAAAAGAGAAATGGACTGGAAAACACAGGCATTATAAACGAAGAAACCTACAAAATGCTTTTTTCAAAAACAGTGCAGCGTGCAGCAGTGAGCGGTATTGTGGCGCGCGTTGCCGGGCCGCGTACGGTGGCAAAGCCACCGGAATACGGAAAGCTTACGCCTTGGCGCGAGATCAATACGCTATTTCCCATTGGAGAGACAGTAACGATTACCGATTTATATACAGGAAACACCTTTCGCATAATACGTGAAGGCGGACAAAACCACGCAACGGTAAAAGCAGCTTCGATAGCGGATCATAATACATACATAAAATGCTTTGGTAATAGCTATACATGGGAAAAGCGTCCGGTACTGGTGGAAATTGCAGGCGAAAAGCATGCAGCATCCCTGTTCGGCATGCCAAACGGCGCCGCATCAAACGTGGCGACAAGAGATGTGGAGATGCCGGGGGTTACTGAGCTGTATTTTTTTGAAAGTGCTTCTGACATTGGAAATATTGTAGATGTGGAGCATGAGACGGTGGTTTATACTGCTTCCAGTGCAGTGGGATCTGTCAAATGAGCGAATATCTCATTCGCGAACTTCGCCCACAAAAACGAAAAAAGGGAAGATATAATCTATTTGATACGGAAGGTTTTTTGTTGTCTCTTTCAGAAGAGACTGTTTTACGCCATAGTATTAAAGAAGACATGGTGCTTTCAGAAGAATTTTTGGAAATGCTCCGAAAAGAAGATACCATTCAATATGCAAAAGAGCTCGCCATGGGCTATATTGCTTATGCGCCACGGACAGAATATCAAGTAAGAGAACATCTTAAGAAAAAAGGCATTGATGAAAAAAGCATCGAGGAAGCGATTACATCGCTATACTATTATAATTATCTTGATGATGCTGTATATGTGAGTTCATTTGTTAAGTCATATGCCCATAAAATGGGCAGCTATGCCATGCAGCAAAAACTGTTGGAGCGTGGTGTGGCAAAGCATGTGATTACAGAAAACTTGCATTTGGCGGAGGCGGAAGAAAGAAAGACAGCCAAAGGTTTGGCGGAAAAGCAAGCTGTGAAATATAAAGGGGAAGCGCATTATAAGAAAAAGCAAAAGTTATATGCTTTTTTGACACGCAAAGGCTTTTCATACGATATCATCGGAAGTGTCATAGAAGAAGTGTTAAAGGAAACAGATGAAGACATATATTGAAACAATGCAAGAAAAATTGGCGGGTCTTACGGCGCGCCTTTATCTTTTTGAAGAAATTGATTCCACCAATACATTTGCAAAAAGTTTGGCGCTACAAGAACGCGCTGTTGTCCTTGCCAAGCGGCAGACAGCCGGACGCGGGCGCCGCGGCAAAGCATGGGATTCAAAAGGGGAAGAAGATTTATACATCAGTTTTTATGAGCCGCATGTAAAAGGGGATTTGTTGGGGTTGACGCTAGCAGTGGCGCTGGCTGTTACCAAAACATTGGGACAATTTGGTGTAACATGCGAAATCAAATGGCCCAATGATATATTGGTAAATGGGAAGAAACTGGTGGGCATTCTCTGTGAAGCCAATTTTGAAAAGGATGAGATTGCCGTAATCATTGGAATTGGTATCAATGTAAATCGCAGCGTATTTCCGACCTTGGCAGGCAATATACCTACTTCTATGTATTTGGAGCTGGGGCATGAAACTGAGTTGCCTGCACTTATTTTGATGCTCGATGAAATGCTTAGAAGACAACTTACTTTGTTTGAAAAAGAGGGTTTTTTAGGTATGCAGCGGGAATATGAAAAATATTCAGTGACACTGGGCACGCAAATAAAAGCAGGGGACACAGAAGGGTTATGTATTGGATTTAGCGAGCGCGGCGGTATTTTACTACAACAAGAGAATTGCACAACACCCATCGAAGTTTTTACAGGAATCATTGAAGAAGTGTGAACAAAGCGAAAACATCATAAATAATAGAAAACAAGAAGAAAATAGAGAATAAAAGAGATAATCGTAGAAAAATCAATGTTTTTCGGAAGTGAATATCCTTGAGATTTTTCGCCAGTCCATTATAATAAAAAATGTTGTTAGCACTCAATAGAGAAGAGTGCTAACAATTCGAAATGATAATCATATGAAAGATATATAAGGAGGAACGATTTATGAAGTTAAAACCACTGGCAGATCGGGTTGTCATTCAGTCCGTTGAAGCAGAAGAGACCACAAAAAGCGGCATTGTATTGCCGGGTAGCGCACAAGAAAAGCCACAAGTTGCAGAAGTTGTAGCAGTAGGCCCGGGCGGTGTTGTAGACGGCAAAGAAGTTGCGATGGAAGTTTCCATTGGCGACAGAGTTATTTATTCAAAATATTCCGGTACAGAAGTTAAGCTAGATGGCGAAGAATATATTATTGTAAGACAATCTGATATTTTAGCAATTGTGGAATAAATTTAGGAGGTAATTATGGCAAAGCAATTAAAATTCGACGAAGAAGCAAGACGCGCGCTGGAAAGCGGCGTAAATCAACTCGCTGATACAGTAAAGATCACATTAGGCCCAAAAGGCAGAAACGTAGTATTGGATAAGAAGTTTGGTTCTCCGCTCATTACAAACGATGGTGTTACCATTGCAAAAGAAATTGAACTGGAAGATCCTTTTGAAAACTTAGGCGCGCAGCTGGTCAAAGAGGTTGCAACCAAAACAAATGACGTTGCAGGAGACGGAACGACGACAGCAACATTGTTAGCACAAGCGATTATCCGCGAAGGCTTAAAAAACGTAGCTGCCGGCGCGAACCCAATGATCATCAAAAATGGTATCATGAAAGCATGTGATGCAGCAGTTGCAGGGTTACGCAAGATGTCCAAACCCATTGAAGATAGCGAAGCGGTTGCGCAAGTTGCTTCTATTTCCGCCGACGACGAAGCAGTTGGGAAACTCATTGCAGATGCAATGGAAAAAGTGGGCAATGAAGGGGTTATCACAGTAGAAGAATCCAGAACCATGGAGACGGATCTTGTGGTTGTAGAAGGGATGCAGTTTGACCGTGGATATGCTTCTGCTTATATGGCAACAGATACGGATAAGATGGAGGCCATTTTGGATGATCCGCTGATTCTTATTACAGATAAGAAGATTTCCAACATTCAAGAAATTTTGCCGGTGTTAGAGCAAGTTGTACAAGCAGGTAAAAAACTACTCATCATTGCAGAAGAAGTAGAAGGCGAAGCATTGGCGACGCTCATCGTCAACAAACTACGCGGCACGTTTAACTGTGTTGCAGTAAAAGCACCGGGCTTTGGCGACAGAAGAAAAGCGATGCTGGAAGACATTGCAATTCTAACCGGCGGCACTGTGATTACAGAAGAAGTTGGCCTAGACTTAAAAGAAACCACGCTGGATATGCTGGGCACAGCACGTCAAGTGAAGGTGGATAAAGAAAATACAGTTATCGTAGAAGGAAAAGGTTCTTCTGAAGCAATTAAGGCAAGAATTGCTTCTATTAAAACACAAATTGAAGAAACAACTTCTGATTATGATAGAGAAAAACTGCAAGAGCGCCTGGCAAAGCTTTCCGGCGGGGTAGCCGTCATTCAAGTTGGCGCAGCGACAGAAACAGAAATGAAAGAAAAGAAATTGCGCATTGAAGATGCACTTGCAGCAACAAGAGCAGGCGTAGAAGAAGGTATTGTACCCGGTGGTGGTGTTGCAATGTTAAAAGTCATGAGCGATGTGAAAGCAGTTTTAGATACTGTAGAGGATGCTGATGAAAAAACAGGCGTACAAATTGTATTGCGCGCATTAGAAGAGCCGGTGCGTCAAATTGCGCTCAATGCAGGCGTAGAAGGTAGCGTCATTGTAGAAAAAATCAAAGCAAATGATTCTACAAACTATGGCTATGATGCGAAATTGGGCGTGTTTACGGATATGATTGAAGCAGGTATTTTGGACCCGACAAAAGTAACCCGTTCTGCATTGCAGCATGCTTCTTCCATCGCAGCAATGTTGCTTACAACCGAAAGCATCGTAACAGATATTCCGGAAAAAGAAGATCCGATGGCAGCTGCAGCTGCTGCCGGCGGTATGGGCGGTATGTATTAAGCGTAACGCAAAATAGAAAAACGCACCTGTGGGTGCGTTTTTTGTTTACATTTCTTTCATACTCCATCTGTAAAAAATACAATATCTTGTATCAAAAAATGTACAATTTACGGATAAAAGTAACAAAACCGTGAAGAAAAAGAAAAGCCGGTAGGCGCATGAAAAAACTTATAGTATAATAAGGCTACTTTGAAAAGCAGAAGATTTTATCGTATAATATAGATATTGATCGAGGACTCGCATGCGGTTTTCCGTGTTGTATGAGGAGAGATGTCATGAAAGAAAGCAAAGAAATGCAACCACAAATCAAAAAGAAAAACATCAACTGGCGCAAAGCATTCCGTGTATGGGTGCTGGTGGTGAGTGTTGTTGTGCTGGGGATTACGCCTTTTGCGGTTACAGCAAAGGGGAATTCTGCCGGTTTTTCTGCGACGGGTAGCAATGCAAAAGAGGCTTGGGCGAAACAAGATGTTTCCGGGCAGCTTTTAACGTTACAAGTGACAGACGATGGTAGCAGCATTGTAAATCGTTATGAAGAAGGGTTGCAAGACGAGGCAGTTGTTCCAAAAATCCAAACACGCTTGATGGAGCTTGGGTATATGGGGCAAGAAGAGCCTACAGATGAATATAACGGCATGGTAGCAAGCGCGGTTAGAATGTTTGAACGGAAACACGGCATTGAACCGGATGGTATCATGACAGATTATGAATACAATTTGCTCATGTCAGATGCGGCAAAAGAATATAGCGTCAGCATTGGTTACGAAGGCGTGGATGTGGAAGAACTGCAAAAGCGCCTGCAAGCGTTAGGGTACTTAAAAACCGTTACCGGTGAATATGGTATTTTCACAGAATCTGCGGTAAAAGAATTCCAAAAGAGCAATGGGCTAGAGGAAACCGGCGCCATTGATCGCAATACAAGAGAAATGCTCTATGATCCTGCTGCAGTTGCAAAAGCAATTACATACGGAGAAGAAAGCGAAGAGATTAAAACCTATCAACAAAGACTAAAAGAGCTGGGTTATTATTATGGCAGTGTAGATGGCGTGTTTAGCAGCGCTACAGTGGCGGCAGTAAAACGGTTCCAAAATAAGAATGGGCTCATTGCAGATGGCTCCATTGGCCCTGAAACAGCAGATAAGATTGTTTCTGAAAATGCAGAAGCATTTGCATATTCAATAACGGACAATGATGATGGTGTAAGAGATATTCAAGAAAGGCTATCTGCCTTAGGCTACATGAGTAACGTCACCGGTTATTATGGAGAGCATACGGAAACAGCCGTGAAAAAATTCCAAGAAATCAATGGGCTAAAGGTTACGGGCAAAGTGAATAGCGCGACGTATCAAGCGCTCAGCTCGAATAATGCAAAGAAATATGCAGAACAGACCACACCTGCGCCAACGCCTTCGCAGAACACGGGAACGCAAACACCTGCGCAGCCCAGCGCTTCAAACAGCCCTGCACCTTCAAGCTCCGGTAGCAGTAGCCCTGCGCCGAGCGAATCTGCTTCTACGCCTAAACCGTCGCCTTCAAAGCCGTCAGGTACGCCGGCGACAGGCAGCGCAAACTCTTCTAAAGTAGAAGAATTTATCGCAGTGGCAGAAAGTATGCTAGGGAAGCCGTATGTATTAGGCGGCAAAGGCCCCGAAGAATATGACTGTTCTGGATTTGTATACTGGTGCTTACAACAAGTGGGCGTCAGCCAAGGGTATATGACTTCTTCCGGCTGGATGTCTACAACAAAATATCCTATCGTCACCAGCATCAGCGAATTGCAACGCGGGGATGTCATTAGTTATCAAGGGCATGTTGGCATTTACTTAGGCGGGAATAAGATGATTGACGCTTCTTCTACAGAAGGGAAAATCAGAGTTACCAGCATTGGCGGCTCATATTGGCAGACAAACTTCCACAAAGGATGTAGAATTTTCTAAAGAGAGAAAAGGCCACAATGAAAATTGTGGTCTTTTTTATAAAATGGAACAGGTTTCTTTGCTGGAACAGGTATCCTTTTTTAGAAAGAAGAAAGAAGCATATCAAAAACGCAAGCACGACAAAAATATAAGCAAAACTACTATGGTAAAAAAATCCAAATGTTTTTTTGCTTTTTTTTTGCTTTTTTCGAAAAAAGCATGTGAAATCACTTGAAAAGGGGGAATGATAGATGATATTATCATATAAATGGTGAATTGTGTTGAAAAGTGGTGAATTTTAAGTTCGCTGTGAGGAATGTAGTATGTTGATTGGTGAATATTCCCACAATTTAGACGCGAAAGGGCGGATTTTCATGCCCGCCAAATTCCGCGAAGAATTGGGGCAAAACTTTATCGTAACGCGAGGCATTGGAAAATGCCTATTTGTGTTTGCGCCGGAAGTTTGGGAAGCATTCACTGAAAAACTCCGCGATTTACCAATTACAAACAAAGACGCACAAACTTTTTTGCGATTGCTTTTTGCATATGCTTCTGAATGTGAACCGGATAAGCAGGGACGTATTTTATTGCCGGCGCGTTTGCGGGAATACGGAGAAATGGAAAAAGAAGTAACCGCCATTGGCGTTATGAGCCGTGTGGAACTATGGGCAAACCATAACTGGGCTGCTTATAACGAACAGGCAAATGATGAATATGAAGAAACGCTGGAAAAATTAGCGGAACTGGGCATATGAGCGCTGCATATTCTCATACAACTGTATTGTTGCAGGAAACAGTATCTGCATTGCCGCTACAAATGGGGCGTTATTTTGTAGATGGAACGCTGGGCGGTGCGGGGCATACAGAACAATTGCTGGAACAATCAAAAGCCACTGTCATTGGCATTGACCGAGATGATATTGCGTTGACCTACAGCAAAAAAAGACTGGAGCGATTTGGCGAACGAGTTGTTTTGGTCAAAGATGAATTTAAAAATATCAAAGCAATCTTGGAAACGTTACAAATTGCAGAAATTGATGGCGCGATTTTAGACCTAGGGGTTTCTTCTTTTCAGTTGGATGATAAAACGCGTGGGTTTTCATATCACGAAGAAGCGCCCATTGATATGCGCATGGATAGAGAAGCAGCATTATCGGCAGAGCAAGTTGTCAACGAATATGAAGAAGAAGCGCTAAAGAGAATTATTTATCAATATGGAGAAGAGCGCTTCGCGCCAAGGATTGCAAGGGCAATTGTAGCAGCGCGGCCGATTGTAACCACAACACAGCTGGCTGAAATCATTAAAAACGCAATTCCGGCAGCGAACCGCAGAAAAGGCCCACACCCGGCAAGGCGCACGTTTCAAGCCATCCGGATCGAAGTCAATGAAGAGCTCAGCATGCTAGAGCAAGCGCTGCAAGATTTTATTGAGGTATTGGCATCAAAAGGAAGGCTTGCAGTAATCACCTTTCATTCGCTGGAAGATCGCATTGTGAAAAACACCTTTCGGACAGCAATGCATCCATGTACCTGCCCTCCGGATTTTCCGATTTGCGTTTGCGGTAAGACGCCACTGGGCAAAGTGATAACGAGAAAACCGATTGTCCCTTCAGCAGGGGAAGTTGAAGAAAACAATCGTGCAAGAAGCGCAAAATTGCGTATATTCGAAAAAATTTGATCGAACAAAAGGGAGGAGAAAATCGTGCAAGCGCGTCAAAAAGTTTCTAATGAGTATACATATGAAACAGCACCGCATTATGGGCAGACTGCCCCCAAAAGAGCGCCGCGCCCAAAAACTACTCCCAGACGTCGGCAAAAAGTATATAAGAAGATTGAAGTTGAATATGTGCTTCATCCCAAGCATCGGCGTATGCGCAAGCGTGCGTTGCAAAACTGCATTGCGGTTTTATTTTGCTTTGTGATGCTCTCAGGGATTGTGGCGGGGCATGCATATTTATCTTCCGTTAATTTAGAGAATGTTGCCATTGAAAAAAATATTGAAGCAATAGAAGCAGATATTGAAAAGGCGAATATGCATATCGCAACAGGATATGGGCTAAACCAAGTTGCGGAAGCGGCAGAAGACAAGCTATACATGCAGTTTCCCGATGAAACACAAATAAAAGAAATTGAACTAAAAAAACCGAAACCGATTGTAGAAGAAGTGGAAGAAGAACCGGGCTTTTTTAGCAAGCTATGGCAGGGATTCCTTTCTATTTTCGGGTGACGGAGGAGAAGGCTTTGACAAGTAATCATATCGCTAACAAAAAACGAATGAAACTGCTGTTTTATTTGGTGATAATTCTTTTGGTAGTGATTGTTGTGAAGCTGTTGGATTTGATGGTGGTGCAGGCAGATACACTGCAGGCAAAAGCGGAACGGCAATGGACAAAGGATGTGGCTGCAGAACCAAAGCGCGGCGCAGTGCGCGATAGAACCGGAGAAATTCTTGCTGCCAGCACGAAAGTGGAAAGCGTTGTGTTGTATCCGGAAAAAATAAAAGACCCGGGGGAGGTGGCCGATGCGCTAGCTCCCATTTTAGGAATGGACCGACAGAAAATTTTTGAGACAGCTTCAGACAAAAAGAAAGTAGAAGTTTGGTTAAAACGACAGATTTCAGAAGAAGAAGCAGAAGAGATTCGGGCGTTAAAGTTAACCGGCGTTGGCTTTTTTACAGATATTAAGCGCGTTTACCCGTATAACAGCAATATGGCGCAGCTTTTAGGGTACACTTCAGCAGATGGAGAAGGGCAAACGGGCATTGAGAAAAAATACGAAGCTTATCTTTCCGGCAAACAAGGCACAGTATTGAGCCAAGTAGATGCACAGGGTAGAAAAATCGAAGAAACCGAAACCACATATATTAAAACCACAGATGGCATGGATGTCCATTTGACGTTAGATGTGGCGATACAAAGCTTTACAGAAAATGCAGTTGCCACTGCGCTGGAAAAAACCGGCGCGCAATCTGTTTCCGCGGTTGTTTTGGACCCCACCAATGGGGAAATTTTAGCCATGGCAAACGCACCGCAATTAGATCTCAATAACCTAGACCGCAGCGACATCGCGGCGCTTAATACCGGCATGAAAAACAATGCCATTGGTTATGTCTATGAACCGGGCTCTATTTTTAATTTTGTGACAATGGCGGCAGGATTAGACAGTGGAACAGCAGCTTTGGGGCAAGAGACCACTTGCGAAGGACATATTGATGCTTATGGCACCAGGTTTCATTGCTGGCGCGAAGGGGCGCATGGTACGCAGACAAGGGCAGAAGCTTTCGCAAAGATGTGTATCCCTTCTTCTGTGCAAACGGCGCTGGATGTGAACGTAGACCGTATGCATGGCTATATTACTAAATTCGGATTTGGCGCAAAAACCGGTGTGGATTTGCCGGGCGAGACCGGTGGAACATTAAAGGCTTTGCGCTATACGCAAGACATTGACCTGGCAGAATGGGGCATGGGGCAAGGGCTTACCGTAACACCTTTGCAGTTGGCCGCTGCCGCAGGCGCTACCGTAAATGGGGGTATTTATTATACGCCGCGCCTTGCAGCTTTTGCCACAGATACTATGGGCAATATTGAAAAACAATTTGGCATTGAAGAAAAAGAACAAGTCATTTCAACAGAAACTTCAAACGCCATGCGCAATTTGTTTTTAGAAAGTGTTACAAACGGAAACGCCAGTGGGTTACAAATTGCAGGATATCAAGTTGGTGGGTTGGCAGGCACTGCGCAAAAAGTAACAAACGGAATTGTAACGGAAGATGTTATCATGACAGTTGTTGCATTTGCGCCGGTGGAGGATCCTCAGTATCTAATTGTTTTTACCATTGATGCGCCACAAGTAGAAGTACAACTAAGTGAAGCAGTCGCGACGCCTTATGTGCGAGATGTTTTGGAAAAATGTTTGAAATATGGCGGAGAAACTGCTGCTATAGTAGAAACAACGGAACTGCCCAACTTTGTTGGTTTGACGGTGGAAGCCGCGCGAGACAGAGCAAGAGAAGCAGGCTTAAATATATTGGTTTCAGGCACAGGAACAATTGCCATGCAAGCGCCGCAGGCGGGAACAATGGTGGCAGTGGGCAGTACGGTAAGCGCATTTGCGGGGACAGTTGCTTATGACGTGATGCAAGTCAGCATTGTGCCGGATGTACGCGGCATGCGGCTGGATGAAGCATATGAAGTTTTATCTGCGTTAGGGCTGGACATGCAGATCATTGGCGGCTTACAAAAAGGATATGTGGCAGAACAGTTCCCGCAGGCAGGGGAAAAAATTGCCCATGGAGAGATCATTCAAGTAACATGCAAAGCCGAAGGAAACGAGGGAGGTGGCGCAGAATGACATTGGAAAAACTTTTAGAAAAGATGGATTGTCAGATTATCGGAGAGGATACAGTTACAATCAAAGGGATGTCTTATGATTCCAGAAAAATCGAGCAAGGTTTTTTGTTTTTTGCAATCAAAGGGTTTGAGACAGACGGACATCAATACATTGCGATGGCGATTGAAAAGGGCGCAGTGGCTGTTGTTGTAGAGCAAGAACAGCTAGGATTAGCAGTTCCGCAAATTGTGGTAGCAGATACCAGAAAAGCAATGGCGCTTATGGCTGCAGCATATTATGATTATCCCGCGGAAAAACTATGTATGTTAGGCGTTACCGGTACCAGCGGAAAAACCTCTGTTACCTATATGTTGAAGAGTATTTTGGAGCAGGCCGGGCGGAAGGTAGGATTACTGGGAACCATTTCCAACATCATTGGAGATGAAGTAACCCACGCCACACACACCACGCCGGAATCTCTTGATTTGCATAGGCTTTTAGCGCATATGCTGGAACAAGGTATGGACACGGTTGTCATGGAAGTCTCTTCTCACTCTCTGAGTTTGGATAGAGTTTACGGCATCGCCTTTACAGGCGCTATTTTTACAAATTTAAGCCAGGATCATTTGGATTTTCATGGTGATTTTCTGCATTATCGCAACGCAAAAGCATTGCTGTTTGCTCATGCGGAAAATGCAGCCATCAATATGGATGATGAATATGCAATTTATATGCTGGGCTCTACAAAAGGATATGCTCAGACATTTGGCATTGAACGAAAAGCAGATGTTATGGCACACCATATTGATATTTCTCTTGCCGGTACGCGTTTTGTACTGGATACAAAAGGAACCCAATTACCGATTTTGATGAAAACACCGGGCCTCTTTACGGTTTACAATGCCCTTTCGGCCATTACGCTATCTTTGATGTTAGGCATTGATATGATGCATATCAAAAAGGGGCTGGAAACGACGGAAATTGTAGCAGGGCGTTTTGAAATGCTGGATACCGATGGCGAAGCATATGCGATTTTGCTAGATTATGCGCATAAACCAGATGGGCTGGAAAAAGTGCTTTCCACAGTAAAGGATTTTACGAAAAACAATCTTGTTTGTATTTTTGGATGTGGCGGAAACAGGGATAAAGAAAAACGCCCCATCATGGGTGCAATTGCAGAACGTATTGCAGATTATGTGGTGGTGACCTCTGATAATCCTCGTTTTGAAGAGCCCATGGTGATTATTGAAGATATACTGGTGGGTATGGAGCGGGAGAATCATACTGTTATTGAAGATAGAAGGACAGCGATAAAATACGCCATGCAGCATGCCGCGCCGGGAGATGTAATTGTACTGGCTGGAAAAGGGCATGAAGATTACCAAGAAATCAAAGGCATCAAATATCCCTTTGACGAAAAGGTTGTCGTTGCAGAGCTGCTGGCAGAAATTGCGCAAGAAAAGGAAATAAAATGAGCACAGTCATAGGCATATTATTCATTGCATTTGTAGGCGCGTTTGTCGCAGGATATTTTTTAATTCCCGTGTTACGGCGCTTGGCAGGGCAACAAATTAGAGAAGATGGTCCGAAATCTCATTTGGAAAAAGCGGGAACACCTTCTATGGGTGGGCTGCTGATTATTATTGGTATGTTGCTGGCAGGGCTTACTTTTTTAAGTAGCACGAAGCAATATTTTTGGATTATGTTACTTGGCGCAGCATTGTATGCAGGCATTGGCTTTTTGGATGATTATATAAAAATTATTAAAAAGCGTTCATTGGGATTACGTGCCAAGCAAAAAACCATATTGCAGTTTGTTTTAGCCATTGGCATCGCTGTGTATGCCTATTTTGATGAAAACATCGGAACAAAAGTATACATTCCTATATTTCATACGTTTGTAGATTTTGGTGTACTTTATATTCCGTTTGTTATTTTCTTTTTGATTGCGGTGACCAACAGCGTGAATCTAACAGATGGACTAGATGGGCTGGCGGGGAATGTCTCGCTGGTAAACGCGGGAGCATATATTGCGGTGCTTAGCACAGCTTTGTTTATAGATGGCGCGTGGCAAGAAGAGAGTATCTTATTTGCCGGTGCATTGGTGGGGGCGCTCATTGGGTTTCTATGGTACAACAGCCACCCCGCTTCGGTAATCATGGGAGATACCGGCGCTTTTTTCTTAGGCGGGGCGATTTCGATGCTGGCGATTGTATCAAGAACAGAGCTACTCATCCCTATTATGGGGATTATGTTTTTACTCTCTTCACTTTCTTCCATATTGCAAGTAGGGAGCTATAAATTACGCAACAAAAAGAGGATTTTTCGCATGGCACCATTGCATCATCATTTTGAGCTGGGTGGTATGCATGAAACAAAAATTGTGGCGCGCTATACAATTGTAACTTGTATGACCTGCCTTATTGCGCTGATTTTAATCATATAGAGGTTCTTGATGGAATATAAAGATAAAAAAGTAATGGTTGTTGGAATGGCACGCAGCGGTATCGCTGCTGCAAAACTTCTGCTGGCAAAAGGCGCAGAAGTCTTGTTATATGATCAAAAAACAAAAGAACATTTTGACGTAGCAGCATTGCTTTTGGCAGGCGCACGAGATTGCATGGGAAAAGAACCGATGGAAGTGATGGAAGCGGCGGATGTTCTGGTGTTGAGCCCGGGCGTTCCTACGCGGCTTGCGTTTATCAAAAAAGCAATGGCAGAAAAGAAGCCTGTGATTTCAGAAATTGAACTGGGGTATCAGCTGGCGCAAGCGGCGTTTATCTGCATTGGCGGTACCAACGGAAAAACAACAACAACAGCACTGGTGGGCGAAATTTTCAAGGCAGCAGGAGAAACAACGTATGTTTTAGGTAACATTGGCGTACCCATTAGTGAATATGCGCTGGAAACCAAGCCTGGCGATATTATCGTAGCAGAAACAGCAGCGCTACAGCTGGAGACCATAGATACATTCCGCCCGCGGGCAGCAGCACTACTTAATATTACGGAAGATCATCTGGATCGTTTTGAGACCATGGAATACTATACATACGCAAAAATGCGTATGTTTGAAAACATGCAAGCAGATGATTATGCGGTTTTCAATGCAGATGATTTGCTTTCTTTCGAAGAAATAAAAAAAGTAAAACGCGCACATCTTTTGACGTTTAGCCGCAAAAAGGAAGTGCAAGAAGGTGCTTTTGTACGCGGGGGAGAAATCATTTTTCGTTTTCGAGAAAAAGAGGAAAAGGTTTGCGCTGTTGATGAGATTCGTATTCCCGGCGCACATAACCTGGAGAATGCGTTGGCGGCAGTATGCCTTAGTATGAGTATGGGCGTAAAAAAAGAAGTGGTACGAGAAACACTGCAAACATTTCCCGGTGTGGAACATCGTATCGAGTTTGTACGAGAAGTAAACGGTATTTCATTTATCAATGATTCAAAGGGAACCAACCCCGATGCAACAGAAAAGGCAATTTTGGCCATGCGCCAACCAACCGTATTGTTGCTTGGCGGATATGATAAAGAGAGTAACTTCGATGCGCTTTTTGCTGCATTTACAGAAAACATTGTGGGCGCTGTATTGCTGGGAGAGACAAAAGAAAAATTGGTAAAAGCGGCAAATGCAGCAGAGTTTACCGCTTACGAAACGGCTGATTCTTTTGAAGAAGCCGTTGCAAAAGCATATACAAAAGCGCAAGCATATGCAAAGGCGAATGTACTTCTCTCGCCGGCTTGTGCCAGCTGGGATATGTTTCCCAATTTTGAAGTGCGTGGGTGTGTGTTCAAAGAAATTGTGGCAAGAATTGAGGGCTAAATCGTGGCAAAAATCATTCCGATGCGACAAAAGACAAAAGAAGAGCGAAGAGTTGTAAAAGTCGAAAAGCAGGTACGCTACCGCAAAGGTTTTGACTATCGCTTGATTATGGCGTTGGTGGCGCTGGTGGCGCTGGGGCTTGTTATGGTATTTTCCTCCAGCTATTATATGGCGGAAGTCGGCGGAAAAGACCAAGCGTATTACTTCTTAAAGCAACTACTTTGTGTAGGCATAGGCGCAGTGCTTATGTTTGCTTTCATGCATCTTGATTATCACACCTTTGAAGAGTTGCCTTGGAAAAAATATAAATGGCTGACGCCTTTTAAAAACATTCGCCCATATTGGTTGATTTTGGTGTTTGGGTTTGTCACGCTGCTTCTCGTATTTGTGCCCGGCATCGGGCAAAATATCAACGGTTCGCACCGTTGGATCAACATTGGCGTCAGCATTCAACCTTCCGAAATCATGAAGATGAGTATTATCATATTTATGGCTTGTATGATTGGGCGGCGTCCGGCGCGCATGCGCTATTTTAGCGACGGGATATTGCCTTTTTTGATTATGCTAGGCGCGGCATGCGCCATTATCTATATGCAGCCTAATTTTAGCGCGATTATTTGTATTGCCGCGCTGGTTATGGCGCTTTTGTATATTGGTGGTGCAAAGCTGTCCCATCTAGGGATGATTGTGGGCGTCGTGGGCATTGCGCTTGTTATTTTCATCGCGGCAGCGCCTTACAGGGCCAATCGCTTGCTGGCATGGACAGACCCGTGGGGCGATTCGGATACAGGGCATCAATTAAGACAATCACTTATTTCCATTGGCTCAGGCGGTGTTTTTGGAAAAGGGCTGGGGAACAGCATGCAAAAAATGCTCTACTTGCCTTATCGCGAATCGGATTTTATCTTTGCAATTTTAGCAGAAGAATTAGGGCTGGTGGGGTGTGTTGTTGTAATAGGGCTTTTTGCTGTATTAATCTGGCGTGGTATTGTAGCGGCCATACAGGCGCCTGACCTTACAGGCACGCTACTTGCAGCAGGCGCAACAGCAATGCTTGCCATTCAAGTGGTAGTTAATATCGGCGTTAACGTCGGCTTATTGCCCTCTACGGGAGTTGTGTTGCCGTTTATTAGCTATGGCGGCTCCAGCGTTTTGATTTTCATGTCTATGATGGGGTTGGTGCTAAACGTAGGTAGGCAAGGGAAAGCCGTTGTGCCTGCTGCAGAGAAGAAGAAAGGATTTGATTGGGAGCTCACACTTCCAAAAGAAATACCGATTCAAAAACGCGGCAAAAAAAGAAGATCGGCAGCGGCGCCAGGTGTGGCAAACAGAAGCGGGCACGCGCCATATGTACAAGGCGCAAGGCAAAAACAGCAGCCAGCAAGAAAAAGAAAAACAAGCTAAAAAGCATCCCATATGGGATGCTTTTTTGTGATAAACAATAAGTTAAGTAATGGTCAAATGCGTAATGGATTCCCCATGCATGATGGGGATTACTTGAATGCCGCCATGGTTGCGTGCTTCCATGGGAATCATAGCCGAAGTTAGCGTATAGACATGCTCCAAATCAGAAGATGCTTCAAAATTTACAGGTGCTTCAATGAAAAATGCACCTGCAATGTGATCGCCGTTGCTGCCGTTTTTGGCAAATGCAAAACATTTTGCGCCTCGGCCGTTGCGCCCTTGTGGCTCATACTCGGAGGCCTTTGTTTGCTTTGCAAAGCCTTCATTGGAGAAAACGACAATGCTTCCTTCGCCATGCATCTCTGCAGCGCATAAAACAACATCATCCTTTGCGAGGCCGATTCCACCAATGCCTTTTGCGCTACGCCCTTGCACACTAATCTCATCCTTACTGAACACAATGGACATACCGCCTTTGGTGACCAACAATAAATTGGGTTTGCTATGATCCGTAGGCGCGGCATAAATGATGGAATCGCTTTCCGCCAGCCCGGAAGCAAGAATTTTGCCTCTTTTTGTTTGAAAAGCAGTAAGATCAGTCAGTTTCACCTTGCCTTCTTTTGTTACAACAAGAAGTTGCCCTTCTTTTTCTGGCAAAAGAAGCGAACAAACTGCCTCTCCTTTTTCCAACCCT
Organism: Christensenellaceae bacterium; assembly: GCA_050952565.1. Taxonomy (GTDB): domain Bacteria; phylum Bacillota; class Clostridia; order Christensenellales; family Christensenellaceae; genus QANA01. The sequence continues at coordinate 313,432 of JBMNLE010000001.1, read as the reverse complement.
GCAAGAATGGTATTGAGTGGGCTTCCGGCATCTTTATAGCGCCCTTCTTTGATCTCTTCCGCTGCAAGTGTATATAAGTTGCCTTTTGTGGTAAATAACCATAATGTATCTGCGTTGGTGGTTTCAATGACTTTTGCAGGTCTATTTTTATATTCTGGTTCACCGGATTCGATGCCACGCGCAAAAGCACGCTTGCTCAAACGTTTTAAATTACCATTTCTTGTGAGGATAATAACGCATTCTTTCACTGGCTTGAAATGCTCTTCATCGATAATAATCTCACTGTTTTCAGAAGAAAGCGGTGTTCTGCGTTTATGGCCATACTTTTTACTGATTTCTTCCAGCTCACTGATAAAAAGTTCATCCAGTTTCTTTTTGGAACGTAAAATAGCGTTTATTTCTTTGAGCAAGGCAGTAACCTCTGCATATTCTTGCTCAATCGTTATAACTTCCAATTTAGTAAGCCTTGCCAATCGTAAATCCAAAATGGCCTGGGCTTGCACGCCGGTAATCTGCAACTCCTTCATAAGAGAGAGCCGCGCTTCTTTTACAGAATCTGAACCACGAATGATTTTTATGACGAGATCGATATTTAATACCGCTGTGCGCAAGCCTTCCAGCTTATGTGCGCGCTCTTCGGCAGCTTCTTTATCATATTGCAAACGATTGGTTAATACTTCTCGCTGGAAATTGATATAATAATCAATGATTTCAAGCAAGCCTAGTTGCCGCGGTTGCCCCTCGGCAATGGCAACCATATTGATGCCATAAGAGATTTGCAAATCAGAATATTTATAAAGACAATCAAGGACCTTGCTTACGTCTACGCCGTTGCGTAGTTCAATGACAGCGCGAATGCCGGTTCTGTCTGTTTCACTGCGTACATCATAAATACCGGCAAACATTTCTTTTCTGGAAACACGCAAAGCTTGTATTTTGCGCAGCATAGCGGATTCTCGTACTTCATAAGGAAGTTCTGTGATTACAATTTGCGTTCTACCGCCGCGCCCTTTTTCGATATTTACTTTGGCGCGGATGGCAATACGCCCGCGCCCTGTTTCATAAGCTGTTTTAAGCTCTTCGCCGGCCAAAAGCACGCCACCGGTAGGGAAATCGGGCCCTTTGATATATTTCATCATTTTGCTGAGAGAAATATCAGGGTTTTGGATACGCGCAACAACACCATCAATCACTTCTCTTAAATTGTGTGGCGGGATATTGGTTGCAAGGCCAACGGCAATGCCAGTCGCACCATTTACAAGAAGGTTTGGAAAGCGGGAGGGCATGACAGAAGGCTCTTGCAGCGAATCATCAAAATTTAGTTGAAAAGGAACGGTATCTTTATTTAAATCACGCACCAACTCCAACGTAATTGGCGCCATTTTCGCCTCAGTATAACGCATGGCAGCAGGGCCATCACCGTCAATGGAGCCGAAATTTCCCTGTCCATCAATCAACGGGATGCTCATGGAAAAATCTTGCGCCATACGCGCCAATGCTTCGTAAATACTGCTATCGCCATGCGGATGATATTTCCCCATGGTTTCGCCGACGATACGCGCACACTTTTTATGCCCGCCGGAAGGGAGGATTTGCATTTCATGCATGGCATAAATAATATGCCGCTGCACCGGCTTTAAGCCATCTTCCACACGGGGAATGGCACGTTCCAAAATGACATATTCCGCATAAGGCATAAAGCTATCATGCATAACATCCTCAAGCGGCATACGTATTATATTTTGTAATTCTTCTTTCATACAATAGTCCTATCTTTAGGGCAATGCAACGTTTGTTGCAAACCCATCTTTTTTATTAAAATTTGCATATGTGCTGATATAGCGCTTGCGCGGCTCCACTGCATCGCCCATCAATGTAGAAACAATCTCTTCGCAAGCAGCAGCATCTTCCAGCGTTACCTGCATGAGCACACGAGTTTTCGGGTTCAGCGTTGTTTCCCAAAGTTGCTCTTTGTTCATTTCTCCAAGCCCCTTATAGCGCTTTACTTCTGCGCCACGCCCCAACTCCTGCTTTGCAGCTTCCAACTGTTTTTCCGTATGCGCCCAAACGAGCTTTTTTCCTTTTTTGATGCTATATAGCGGCGGTTGCGCAATAAACACATGCCCCTCGCTGATTAGCTTTTTAAAATAACGGAAGAAGAAAGTAAGCAAAATTGCGCGAATATGCGCGCCATCTTGATCTGCATCTGCCAAGATAATGATTTTATGATATTTTAGGCTGTCAATATCAAAAGAATCATCAAATCCGGCGCCCAACGCAGTGATGATAGAACGAAACTCTTCATTTTGCAACACTTGCTCGATTTTCTTTTTTTCCACATTGAGCGGTTTGCCCCGCAGGGGTAAAATCGCTTGAAACCTTCTATCTCGCCCCATTTTTGCGTTGCCACCAGCACTATCACCCTCTACAATGAAAAGCTCATTTTGCTCGGCATTTCTACCTGTGCAACTGGAAAGTTTCCCCACGAGCGGCGCAGAATCTGCTTTGCTACGCTCTCGTTCAATTTTCTTCGCTTTTTTTGCAGCTTCCCGCGCTTTTGCGGCAGTGATGGCTTTTTCTGCAATCTTGGCGCAAACTGCCGCGTTGCTTAGGTTTTGCACAAAAGCAGTGAACCCAACAGACGTGATATTTTCCATCGCGCTTCTGGCTTCGGGATTACCAAGACGCGTCTTGGTCTGCCCTTCAAACTGAACTTCTTTCATTTTGAGAGAGATGATGGCAGACAACCCTTCTCGATAATCGCCGCCTTCAAAAGAAATTTTTTCTTTTACTGCCACGGCAGAATTTTTCATATAATCGTTCATGACTTTTGTGAGCGCAGTTTTAAAACCTGTCTCGTGCGTGCCGCCTTCAGGTGTAGGGATATTGTTCACATAAGAATAAATATATTCGTTTTCCCCTTCCACATATTGAAGCGCAATTTCTGCCACGATACCATCCTTCTCTCCTTCAAAAACGATGGGCGTTGGATGAAGCGGCGTACGATCTTTATTGATATCCATCAAAAAATCAGAAACACCGCCTGTGAAGAAAAAAGATAATTTTCGCACCGGTGTTTCTCGTTCGTCTACCAAATTGATGGTAATGCCTTTGATGAGAAAGGCTAATTCTCGCAGACGCCGCGCAATGCGATCAAACTGCGCATTCAAATCATCAAAAACATTATCGTCTGGCAAATATGTTATTTTAGAGCCGCGTTTTGTGGTTTCGCCCACTACTTTGAGCGGATACAGCGGGCGCCCGGCATGGAATTTACCGGAAGCATCTTCATCTGAGATATACTCTTGTCGATAGATTTTGCCGTTTTGATAAATCTCTGCTGTAAGCCATTTGGAAAGGGCATTTACGACACTGGCACCCACGCCATGCAGTCCGCCAGAATAGGCATAATTTTCGTTGTTAAACTTGCCGCCGGCATGAAGTTGCGTAAAAACAACTTCCACACCTGAAATTTTTAAATCAGGGTGTAACCCTGTAGGGATACCTCTGCCGTTGTCTTCAACTGTCACGCTACCATCTGCATGTAGCGTGACATCTATTTTGTTGGCATGACCATTCGCGGCCTCATCAATGGAATTATCAATGATTTCCCAGAGCATATGATGCAATCCCCGGTATCCGGTGGAACCGATATACATACCCGGGCGTTTTCGAATGGCATCAAGACCTTCTAAAACTTGTATATCTGATGCGGTATAAGAATCAGCCATTTATTAACTCCCTTCAAAACAAAACCCTACCGAATGTAGAGTATAAAAAACATAAATTCTGCAATTATTATACTATATTTAGTATTATTGTACAACAAAAGCGGATGGTTTTCATGGCGTTTTTACAAAAGCGGTTCATTTTGCAGAGAAAATAGTATATAATTGAGGAGATATCTTTTGTGAGGTAAATTATGGCAAAACGCAAGAGGGGAGAAGCGAGAGAAACAAGCGCTTCTCGCAAATTAAAACCGAATAATAAGCCCTCAAAGCGTACCCCCAAAAATGCGGAAGAAACGGCAGAAATACAAATTGAAAAACCTAGGCGCAGGCGAAAAAAACAAGAGCTAGTAGAACCTTCTGCCTTTGTTTCGGCGCGGCATCCTGCGACGCAACGACATGCGGAGAAGGCAGCAGAATCCGAAACGGCAGAAGTGAAAAACCGAAAAGGATTTTCTGATGTCAATAAAGAGGTAGATGCACTCATCAAGGGAAAGCCGCTTGCAGAAGAACCCAAAAAGAGGTTTACGTTTAAAACCTTTTTATGGATTTTGGTCACGCTATGCGCGCTTGCCGGCATTGCTTTTTTGGGCTATAAATACATTCGCGTACAAGAAATTGATGTGGTAGGCAATGTGAAAGTTTCAAAAGAGCGCATAGCAGAACTTTCGGAAATTCCGCTGGGCAAACACATATTAAAGCTGGATCGCGCTGTGATCAAAGAAAAAGTGGAGCGCGACCCACATGTTTTATACCAATCTCTTCGGTATCATTTTCCGAGCAAAGTAACGATTGTGATTGAAGAGAGAGAAGAAGCAGCATGTTTTGCTTTTTTGAATGTATATGTTATTACGGATGCAACGGGAATGATTTTAGGGCATAGCGAAGCGGGGAAACCAGAAGACCTGCCGCAGATCAAAGGAATTTCCGTGCTGGAATATGTATTGGGTGAAAAAATCAAAACAGACGACACATTGCGACCGGAGATTATGGAGAGTTTATTAAAGTATCATACGCGCTATGAATTAAAAGAAAGCGTGGCCTCCATTGACTTGACAAACGTGAACGCAATTGTAATTACATTAAAAGATGGTACGCAAATCAAACTGGGCTCGGCGCAACAATTGGAAAAGAAATATGAATGGATTTACAGCATACTGGATACGCTGAAAAGCGAAGGGAAATCAGGAGGTATGATCGATGTTTCTTCGGTAAAAGCGCCGGTGTATGTGGAAGGGTAGAAAGTGTTTTTCAAACGAAAAGCACTTTTTTTATGTGCGGTGTTCTTTTATAGCGACTTTGCAACTTATGCGTTACTATGCTAAAATATGATAAAAGGATTATAGAAGGAGATGCCCATGTTAAATAGCGAAAAGCAAGATTATATGAATCTGTATGAAGCCATTTTGAAACTGGAAACAGAAGCGGAATGTGCGGCATTTTTTGAAGATTTGTTGACCATTGCCGAATTAAAAGCAGCTGCCCAACGCTTTAAAGTAGCAGGGTTACTAGATGAGGGGAATACATGCAATGCAGTTGCGCAAATAACAGGGGCTTCTACAGCGACGGTGAGCCGTGTGAACAAATGCCTCAATTATGGGACAGGGTATCGCCTAATATTGGATAAACTCAAAAATAAGAAATAAAGCGGGAACAAATTTTTATGGATTTAAGTTACTTGAACGATGTACAACAGCGGGCCGTAACCATAGGGGACGGCCCTATACTTGTTTTGGCGGGCGCGGGCTCAGGGAAAACCAGCGTATTGACGCATCGCGTTGCGTATTTGATTAATGAAAAAGGCGTTGATCCTTTTGCCATACTTGCCATCACATTTACCAACAAAGCAGCGGCGGAAATGAAAGAGCGGATTGCAGGGTTGGTCTCTTTTGATACCAGCAGGATGGCAATTTCCACGTTTCACTCCATGTGCGCCAGGTTTTTGCGGCGTGATGCTGATAAAATTGGCTATACCAATCAGTTTTCCATTTATGATAGTGAAGATTGTCTTTCCTTGGTCAAAAAAATCATGAAAGAAAAAGGGATGGAGAAAAAAGTGATGTCGCCTAGAGGCATGCTCTCCATTATCAGCTCCATTAAGAACAGCGCGGGAGAAGCAAGCGTAGAGGCGCGCGTAGAAGATATTTCAAAAGAATTGGCGCCACAAATCATAGCCATATATCACGCATATGAAACGAGCTTGCAAAATGAAAACGCCATGGATTTTGATGATTTGCTCATCAACATGGTAAAGTTACTGAAGACAGATGAAGGGGTAAGATCCTACTACACCAACCGTTTTCAATATGTGCTTGTGGATGAATACCAAGATACCAACCGCATTCAATACGAACTCATTCAAATTCTTTCAGAAAAACATAAAAATCTCTTTGTGGTAGGGGATGACGACCAGAGCATTTACGGCTGGCGCGGCGCAGACATTCGAAATATTTTGGAGTTTGAAAAAGATTATAAAGATGCGACAGTGATTAAGCTGGAACAAAATTATCGTTCGCATCAAAGAATATTAGATGTGGCAAACGCGGTAATTTGTGTGGCAGATGCACGGAAAGACAAAACACCGTGGTCTGCGCTCAGCGAAGGTGCAAAGCCTAAAATATATGTGGCGCAAAACGAATATGCAGAAGCAGAGTTCATTGCGCGCGAAATTGCCATGTTGGCACGAAATGGAAAAAAATATGATGCGTTTGCTGTATTATATCGAACGCATACACAAGCACGCGTTATTGAAGAAAAATTAAGAGCATACGGCATCCCATACCAAGTATATGGGGGCATTAGCTTTTATGCCAGAAAAGAAATCAAAGACATGGTTGCGTATTTGACGCTGATAGATAATCCGCGGGCAAATACGGCGCTGCTCCGCATCATCAATACCCCTAAGCGAGGCATTGGGAATGTTTCCATTGCAAAGTTGGTTGCGTTTGCGGAAGAGAATGGAATTTCCCTGCTGGAGGCCATGCAAGCGGCAGATGCATTTATGAGCGGCGGGCGTAACAAGTTTGCTCCATTTTTAGAATTGGTAACAGGCATGATAGAAGCTGCGGCAGAAAAAGAGCTGGGCGAAATTTTGGAGATGGTATATCAAAAAAGTGGCTATCAAGAAATGCTGCAAGCAGAGCAAGATTTTACTGCGGAAGTAAAAATCGAAAACATAGAAGAGTTCATAAATTCTGCTTATGTATATGAAAAAGAGGCGGAGGAGCCAACGCTGGAAGGCTTCTTATCAACCGTTTCGCTCATTTCGGATATGGATACAGAGACAGAAGAAGGCGGCGTAACATTGATGACGTTACACGGCGCAAAAGGACTTGAGTTTGATGTGGTCTTTATGGCGGGCATGGAAGAAAATTTATTCCCTTCCAAGCGTTCGGTTACAGAAGGGAAGCTGGATGAAGAGCGCAGGCTTTGTTATGTGGGCATCACACGAGCGCGGGAGATGCTGTACATGACAGCCAGCGAATCACGCAACATGTATTCCGGGCTTATGACCTGCTTACCTTCTCGGTTCTTGGATGACATTCCAAAAGAAATGTTTGAAGACTTATCAGGAAGTTATGAAAAGAAAAAAGCGCAACCTCGCCCGGAGAGAAATAGGGATATTTCATTTAATACGAAAGTTGAGTTTGTATCAAAAGCCACCAGCAGCGTGGATGCCTTTGCAGAAAACATACAGGTAAAGCACCCGAAATTTGGAGAAGGAACAATTTTGTCCATTGTTGGAGAGGGAGAGCAGCAAGTTGCGACCGTTCGGTTTGATGATGCAGAGCGAAAAATGTTCTTGGCATTGGCACCGCTGGAGATTATTACAGAGTAACAGAGGTTTTGTATGCAAGAAATGAAAGATTTGGTGCGCAAGCTTAATGAATATGCTTATGCCTATTATGTATTAGATGCACCGCGGATAAGCGATGGCGAATATGATGTTTTGTTTGATCGTTTGTTGGCGCTGGAAAAAGAAACAGGCGTTGTACTGGAAGATTCGCCTTCGCGGCGCGTTGGGGGAGTTGTTCTTCCTGGCTTTCAAAAGCATGCGCATATTGCGCCGTTATATAGTCTAGATAAAGTGCGGACGGAAGCAGAACTTTTGGCATGGCAAACACGAATCAAGCGCATTACGGATATGCCGCTTGACTATATTGCAGAATATAAATTTGATGGGCTTACCATCAATCTTACTTATGAAAATGGATTGCTCGTTATGGCAGCAACCAGAGGAGATGGAACGACGGGAGAAGTGATTTTAGAGCAGGTAAAAACCATCAAATCAATTCCCTTGCGTATTCCGTTTGCTGGGCGTATGGAGGTGCAAGGAGAAGCAATCATGTATCTTTCGGATCTTGCGATTTATAATAAAACCGCGCAGGAGCCGCTGAAAAATGCGCGCAATGCTGTGGCGGGTGCGCTGCGGAATTTAGACACGACGGTAACCGCCAACAGGAAGCTGGATGCATTTATCTATAATGTTGGCTATATTGAAGGGAAAACGTTTACAACACAAGAAGAAATGCTTGCGTTTTTGCGGGAGAACCATTTTAAAGTCAATGCATTTGAAAAGCGTTGCAGCACAACAGAAGAGATTTTAGAAGTCATTGCAAAAATAGATGAAAAGCGACATACGCTGGATTTTTTAATTGATGGCGTTGTCATCAAAGTCAATAATTTTGCGGCGCGCGAAGTGTTAGGTTATACAGACCGTTTTCCAAGATGGGCCATCGCGTACAAGTTTCCTGCAGAAGAAATGACCACGCGCATTCTTGATATTGTCTGGGATGTGGGACGCACAGGAAGATTGACCCCCACAGCGCTGCTGGAAGAAGTAGACATTGCGGGCGTTACGGTAAAACGCGCCACACTAAACAATATAGAAGATATTTTACGCAAGAAAGTAACCGTAGGCGCGCGGGTTTTTATTCGAAGAAGCAATGATGTTATTCCGGAAATCTTGGGCGCGGCGCCAGGCGAAGAGGGTGTTTACATGGATGCACCGACGCATTGCCCTGCTTGCGGCACAGAGGTCGAGCGCATTGGACCAAACTTATTTTGCCCCAACACACTTTCTTGTGCGCCGCAGCTGGTGGCGCGCATTGTCCATTTTGTTTCACGGGATGCCATGAACATTGAATATATTTCTGAAAAAACAGCAGCGCTTTTTTATGAGGCATTGGGCATTCAAGACATTGCTGATTTATATGCCATTACAAAAGAAGAGTTGCTGGCATTGCCCGGATTCAAAGAAAAACGCGCAGGGAATATTATCGCTTCCATTGCTGGCAGCAAGATACCGCCGCTGGCAAACTACATTTATGCGCTGGGGATCAATACCATCGGCAAAAAAACAGCAAGAGATATGGCAGAAACCTTTGGAACGTTTGCACGGTTTGCGCGCGCCACAAAAGAAGAACTGATCTCCATTCATGATGTGGGAGAAGTTATGGCAGAAGCGGTTTTGGATTTTTTTGCAGCGCCGCAAGTAAGAGAATCTCTTGCAAAGCTGGAACAAGCAGGTGTTGCGCCCAAACCATATATAATGCAGGAAGGCGCTTTTTCAGGGAAAAATGTTGTACTAACAGGCTCTCTCATGCATTTTACCCGCGGAGAAGCCAGCGAACGCATTGAAGCGGCAGGCGGCGTGATGCAATCTTCCGTTGGGAAGAGTACAGATATTGTCATCGCGGGAGAACGGGCCGGTAGTAAGCTGCGTAAAGCAGAGAGCCTGGGCATTCCCATATGGGATGAAGCAATGCTGCAGGCAGTATTGGAAAAATAGTTATGAACAAAATATGAACAAAACATATTTTTGACAGAAGAACTATGCTAAAATGGAGCATCAGAAATAAGGCAGGGTATTGTGAAATTAGGGAAATTAACCAATGAGCAGTTAAAAGAGTTCATTATTGATAGATTACAAACAAATAGAAGCGAAGTGATTATCGGCTCGGGCATTGGCATTGATTCAGCGGTACTGCAGCTGGGCGGAGATTATTGCACCATCTCGACAGATCCGATTACCGCAGCCAGTAAAAATGCAGGGAAGTTGGCAGTGCATGTTTCTGCAAACGACATTGCTGCTTCGGGCGCAGAACCGTTTGCGGTTTTGGTAACGCTACTGGTACCGCCCCATTCCTCGTTAGAGGAAATTGGCATATTGATGCAAGATATTTTTGAAGAAGCAAATGCGCTTGCGATTGATGTGGTCGGTGGGCATACAGAAGTAACAGATGCGGTAAACAAGCCAATCATTTCAATTACGGCGCTGGGCAGAACAGATAAAGTGCTCTCCTACGAGAACATACAAGCGGGCGATGCATTGCTTTTGACAAAAGAGCTGGGCATTGAAGGCGCGCTTATTTTAGGAGAAGATTATAAGGATCGGATTGTAGGCGTGTTAAGCGCGGAAGAAGAAGCAGCATTGGTCGGGTTAAAAGAACAATTAAGTGTAGTGCCCGAAGCCAAAATTGCAAAAGAACAAGGCGCCATCGCCATGCATGATATTACAGAGGGCGGCATTTATGGCGCTGCATATGAAATGGCAGAAGCGGCTGGGTTAGGGCTGTTTTTAGAAAAGAACAAATTACGCTTAAACCCATTGGCAAAAAAACTCACAAAACACCTTGGAATAGATCCGTATCGCTTGATTTCAAGCGGCAGTATGCTCATTGCCTGTCAAGCAGATGATGCCAAGGGTATGCTAAACGCACTGTATGCAGCAAATATTACAGCGACACAAATTGGCGTATTTCAAGCAGGAAACGAAGTGATTGCAGATGATGAAAAAATTGCGCCACCAACACAAGATGCTCTGTTTTCGTTAAGCAGTTAGAATGGAGAAATAAAATGAACAGCATGACAGGCTTTGGCCGTGGCCAAGCAGAAGAGAAAAACCATCAGTTTACCATTGAAATGAAAAGCGTAAACCATCGTTATTTAGATATCAACATACGCGCGCCACGGTTTTTATTGTATTTGGAAGAAACCATACGGGGAGAAATAAAACAGTATCTGACACGCGGGCGTGTGGATGTTTTTGTGAATTATCAGGAAGTGGGCGAAGTAACCCGAGAGTTGGCGCTGAATTTAGAAATGGCCAAGCGTTATCAAGAAGCAGCAGTAACACTGGAAGCAGCGTTAAACATTAGAAACGATCTTTCTGCGACGCAGCTGATGCGCATGGAAGGTGTAATGGCGGCAGATGAGCCGGAAAAAGATGAAGATGAAATGAAGGAAGTTTTGCTCCGTGCGTTACAGAGGGCAATTGAAATGATTGTATCTGCGCGTGGTGCGGAAGGCGCGCGTATGGCAGAAGATTTATATGCCCGCGGAGAAAACTTGGCAGTATTATTGAAAGAGATAGAAGCACGCGAGCCGCTGGTGGTGCAAGAATACCGTGAAAAACTGCAAACCAAACTGGAAGAATATTTGGAAAATACGCAGATTGATGAGAATCGGTTCCAAGCAGAAATTTTATACTTTGCAGATAAAGCCAGCATCACCGAAGAAATTGTGCGCATCAAAAGCCATTTGGAAGAGCTGAAAAGCATACTGGCCAAAGACATTGCAACCGGGCGTAGCTTTGATTTCTTGGTACAGGAATTGAACAGAGAGTTCAACACCATTGGCTCGAAAGCCTCAGACATTACAATCACCAAGGCGGTTTTGGATGCCAAAGGGGAACTGGAAAAAATAAGAGAGCAAGTGCAAAACATTGAATAGAGGAACAAAGTTATGATGATTAACATTGGCTTTGGCAATATTGTTTCGTCAGAGCGATTGGTGGCGATGGTAACGCCGGAATCGGCGCCCATTCGGCGCATTGTGCAGGATGCCAAAACAAGAGGGAAGCTCATTGATGCCACTTGCGGCAGAAGAACAAGAGCTGTCCTAATTACAGATAGCGATCATGTTATTTTATCGGCAATTTTACCGGAAACGGTGGCGAACCGCTATACTGCCGGTACAAACAGAGAATTTTCATCTATGGAAGAAGTATAGCAGGAGGTTTTGTTTGAAAAAAGGAAAGCTTATTGTGATTTCCGGTCCATCCGGCGCAGGAAAAGGGACCGTTATAAAAGAGCTGTTGAACCATAAAAAAGAAATTTGCCTCAGCATTTCTTGTACCACCAGAGCACCTCGCGAAGGCGAAGAAGAAGGCATTCATTATTTTTTCAAAACAGTGGAAGCGTTTGAAAAGATGCTGGCGGAAGATGGTTTTTTGGAATATGCAAAAGTGTTTGATCAGTATTACGGGACGCCAGCGTTTTATGTCAACGAAAAGCGAGCTGCCGGTATAGATGTGATTTTGGAAATCGATGTGCAGGGCGCCATGGCAGTGAAAAAAAGCATGCCGGATGCCATACTTATTTTCATCGCACCGCCCAACATGCAAGAACTTGAAAAGCGGTTGCGCGCAAGGGGAACAGAAACAGAAGCGCAGATTCAAAAGCGAACAGCAGAAGCAGCGCGGGAAATGGAATACAAAAGTGAATATGACTATATTGTCATAAACGATGACCTGACGCATGCGGTAGAAGAAATCAAAGAAATTATTGCAAAAGAGTTAGAGATATAAAAGGAGAAAAATATGTTTAGACCGGACCTGGATAAGATTTTAGAAAAAGTAGATTGTCGCTATACGCTTGTAATGGAAGTTGCAAAGCGGGCCCGCCAGTTGGTGGAAGGCGCAGAGCCGCTCACAGAAGAAGTGGAACCAAACGTGGTTTCGCAGGCGACAAAGGAAGTTTACCAAGAGAAAGTAACGTATATTAAACAAGATGATTAAAGGAAAACACATTGTTGTAGGCGTAACTGGCGGCATTGCAGCATACAAGGCAGCGGCGCTGGTAAGCGGATTAAAAAAGGCTGGTGCGGAAGTGCGAGTATGCATGACGGAAAATGCATGTCAATTTGTCGCGCCGCTTACATTTGAAACACTTTCTGCTGCGCCTGTTGTAACAGATACTTTTACAAGAGAACGCCCTTATGAAGTAGAGCATGTTTCTCTTGGAAAATGGGCTGACATGATTGTGGTTGCGCCGGCGACGGCAAACATCATCGCCAAAGCAGCGCAAGGGATTGCAGATGACTTTTTATCCACGCTACTATTGGCAGCGCGGGCAGAAGTGATGTTTGCCCCTGCGATGAATACAGCGATGCTCCATCATCCTGCCACAGAGGCAAATATGCAAACATTGGGAGCGCGGGGCGTATATTTTATCGCGCCGGGAACAGGTATGCTTGCTTGTGGGGATATGGGCGATGGGCGTATGGCAGAGCCGGAAGAGATTATTGCGGTCATCAAGCATTACTTTACGGCAAAGAATGATTTTGCGGGCAAACGAATTTTGGTAACGGCAGGGCCTACCCGCGAGCGGATAGATGATGTACGCTTTTTATCAAACCGTTCTTCTGGGAAGATGGGGTATGAAATGGCGCGGGCAGCAGCGCGGCGTGGCGCGGAAGTAACGCTTATCAGCGGCCCGGTAGACCTTGTAGCGCCGGCTGGTGTTACCGTTGTTCCCGTGGAAAGTGCGCAAGAAATGTATGAAGCTTGCATGGCGCGGTTTGATGAAATGGATATTGTAATCAAAGCAGCAGCTGTAGCAGATTATACGCCGGAAGTGAAGTTAGACGGTAAGATGAAAAAAGCGGAGGATTTTTCGCTTTCACTCATACGAACGGCAGATATTTTGCGCGATATGGGAGAAAAGAAAACGCATCAAATTCTCGTTGGGTTTGCGGCAGAAACGGCAGATTTGGAGAAATATGCCCAAGAAAAAGTGGTCAAAAAGAATTTGGATATGATTGCGGCGAATGACGTTTCGCGCCAAGACATTGGCTTTGGGGCAGATGAAAACCAAATGATCCTATACTTAAAAGACGGCACAAAAATAGAACTGGAAAAGACGACAAAAGCGGGCATTGCAAACCGCATTTTGGATGAAATTAAAAAAATAAAAGCATAGCAAAAGCGGCATAAAAAAGCGAAATGCCGCTTTTTTCATTGCTTTTGTTTCGACGGGGAATATGCTATACTAAAGGGCATGGGAAAAGACATTTTTGCGCAAGTAATTGTAGATGTTGCCCATAGCAGCATTGATAAAATATTTGAATACAAACTGCAAGAAGCGATGACGGCTGCAGTCGGGGTGCGGGTGATGGTTCCGTTTGGGCGCACAAAAACAGAGGGAATTGTGCTTTCGCTTGCAGAAGAACCTTCTTTTGCGCCGGAAAAAATAAAAGAAATCGAGCAGGTATTGGATTTGCGCCCTGTGGTCAATGAAGATCAAATTCGGCTGGCAGAATATATTTGTGCGCGCTACAAGACGACAATGGCGTTTGCCTTGCGGCTCATGTACCCTGCGAAAATCAGAAGAAATCGTATCGGTGAAAAAAGAGTGCGTGTTGCGGTTTTGCAGGACACAAAAAAGGCGCAGCTGGAACGAGAGAAATGCTTTACAAAGGAAGGCGCTGTTCGCGCCAAAAACAGATTAAAAACCATTGATATATTGCTGGAAGAAAAGAGCAGCCCGACGGTGGTGTTAGATGCACCGGCAGTACGCTATTTGCAAGAACAAGGCATCATAGACATTGAAATGCAAGAAAGTTATCGCTTGCCGCAGCAGCTTGCACCAATAAAAAAGGAAGCTTATGCGCTTACGCAGGCGCAAAAAAAAGTTACAGAAGAAGTAAATGCGGCAATGGATGAGGATACCCAACAGACATTTTTGCTGCATGGAGTAACCGGGAGCGGAAAGACGGAAGTTTACATCGCCTGCGTCAAGCATGCGTTGGCGCAAGGAAAAACGGCCATTGTATTGGTTCCTGAAATCTCGATTACGCCACAGATGGTAAGCGAGTTTGCGCGCCATTTCCCTACAGAAACTGCTGTTTTCCATAGCGGGCTTTCTGATGGAGAGCGTTATGATGAATGGCGGCGTGTGCGCAACAAAGAAGCAAAAATCGTATTGGGCGCGCGCTCGGCAGTGTTCATGCCTTTAGAAGAGATTGGGTTAATTGTGGTAGATGAAGCACATGCGGAAAGCTACAAAGCAGAAAACCATCCGCCGTATCATGCAGTTGAAATTGCCAATATGCGCAGTAGAATGTGGGGCGGCATTTTGCTTTTGGGCAGTGCTACGCCGCTCATTGAAGATTATGCAAAAGCACAACTGGGGATTTATAAACTACTTGAATTGCCTGAACGTGTTGGAGAAACGGCATTGCCCAAAATACAAGTGGTGGATATGAAAAAAGAGTATATGCGCGGTAATCGTTCGCTCGTCAGCGGCGCATTGCAGCAGGCACTATCAGAAGTGCTTGAAAAAAAAGAACAGGCGCTGCTATTCTTAAATAGACGCGGCTATGCTTCGGGGCTTGTTTGCACGGCATGTGGGCATGCGAGAATGTGTAGCCATTGCGATATTCCCTTGAAATATCATAAAGGAGAACAAGCGCTTGTTTGTCACCATTGTGGGCGGAAATTTCCTTTGACAAACGTTTGTCCTGCATGTGGAGAGCCGTTTATGCGGTTGGCCGGCGCAGGAACGCAAAAAGTAGAAGAACAAATAAAAGAACTGTTTCCCGATGCGCGGACATTGCGCATGGATTTCGATACAACGCGAAAAAAAGGTGCTTATGAAGAAATATTTAAGACATTTCGCAGCGGTGCAGCAGATATATTAATTGGGACACAAATGATAGGGCGGGGGCTTGATTTTGATCAAGTTACGCTGGCGGCGATCATCGCGGCGGACTCTCTGCTTCTTTCCGGCGATTATCGGCAAGAGGAAAGAGCGTTTTCCATGATGGAGCAAGTTGGCGGGCGCGCTGGGAGAAAACGCGCGGGAAAAGTAATCATACAAACCTTTCAGCCGGAGCATTATGCAATAGAATACGCCACGCGGCATGACTACAAAGGATTTTATGCGCGAGAGATCGCATACCGAAAGGCAACAAAACGCCCGCCGTTTAGCCGGGTCTTCCGGTTATTGTTCACACATGCAAACGAGCAAAAAGCAAAAGAAGCTTGCGAAAAAGCAGAAAAGAAAATTGCACAAATACTAAAAGCATATGAAAAAGAGGTCTTATTATTTGTGGCAAAGCCGGCGCCCATTGAAAAGTTAGATGGCAAAGCGCGGTATCACATTATGATAAAAGTAGAGATGGGTAGGCATGTTGGCCCGCTGCGAGAAGAACTGTACGAAGTATTTGCAGATGCAAGAAAAAGCGGTGTGCTGGTCAGCATGGACATCAATCCATATGATATTAATTAGGAGGCTATATGGCAGTTCGAGATATTGTACAAGAACCAAATGAAGTATTACGAAAAGTGGCGCGCCCGGTGAAAGAAATTACGCCGCATATTTTACAGTTGCTGGATGATATGCAAGAAACGCTTGCTTTGGCAGAGGGCGTTGGGCTTGCAGCGCCGCAAGTAGGCGTGTTGCGCCGTGTGGTGGTCATTGATGTAGGCGAAGGGGTTATAGAACTCATTAATCCCGAAATCATTGAAACAGATGGCGAGCAAACAGGCGCAGAGGCTTGTCTATCCTGCGGGCCTGTTCGCGGAATTGTAACGAGACCGATGTATGTGAAAGTGCGCGCGCTGGATAGAAATGGCCAGATGCAGGAATATGAAGGCGAAGAACTTTTGGCGCGGGCTTTTTGTCATGAGTTAGATCATTTGGACGGGAAACTTTTCTTAGACATTATGGAAGCAGAAATTGTAGAGGATGAAGCAGCGGATGAAGAGGAAGAATAGTCCTTCCATTGTATTTTTAGGAACACCTGAGTTTGCGCTGCCCAGCTTGGCAATGCTGTTGGAAGAAGGGTACCATGTAAAAGCAGTGGTGACCCAACCGGATCGCAAAAAAGGAAGAGGGCATAAGTTTGTTGCGCCGCCGGTCAAGCAATTTGCAGAAGAAAAAGGAATTCCCGTCTATCAATATGAATCCGTCTCAAAAGAAGGATTAAGGGAGATGCAATCTCTTGCGCCGGAGCTTATGATTACAGCAGCGTTTGGACAAATTTTATCTACGGCACTGCTTGATGTTCCTGCGCTAGGCTGCATCAATGTACATGGTTCGCTATTGCCGGCATACCGTGGCGCAGCGCCCATTGAATATGCAATACTGAATGGAGAGAAAAAAACAGGTATTACAACAATGTACACCGTGCGTGCGATGGATGCAGGAGATATTTTGGAGCAGGATGAAATTGCTATTTTACCTGAAGATACGGCAGGCACTTTGCGGGAGAAGTTAGCAGAGCTGGGCGCGCAGACATTAAACCGAACGCTCGAAAAACTAGGCGCGGGGACGCTTGTGGCGACGCCCCAAGAAGAAGCAAAGGTGAGCTTTGCACCTAGCTTCCCAAAAGGGTTTGGTGCAGTGGCGTTTGAAAAAAGCAGCGAAGAACTTATAAACTTTATCCGTGGAATCAACCCGGCGCCGGGTGCGTATGCGTTTTTGGGAGAAGATAAGGTAAAGCTACTATTTGCAAAAGAAGCAGCGGAAAAAGAGAATGAGGAAACGCCGGGTAAAATTCTGGCTTTGGATGAAAAAGAAGGTATATTGGTGGCGACGGGAGACGGCGCCATATGGATTACGCGTTTGCAATACCCCGGTGCAAAGGAAATGCAAGCGGGAGATTTTCTTCGGGGACGCGGCAAATTTTTAGAAGTGGGAATGCGATTTGAATCAAGTAAATGAACGAAAAATCGCCTTAGAAATTTTACTGGAAGTAGAAAAAGGCGGTTACCTCAATTTAATCATGAAAAACAAATTGCGCGATTTGCCGGTGCAGACACGTCGGTTTATTGCAGCGCTTGTATATACAACGCTTGAAAACCGCATTCGCATTGATTATGTAATTGCACAATTTACAGATGGGAAAAGCATTCAAGTTTTTGTTCGCAATGTATTGCGGATGAGCGTGGCGCAGCTACTGTTTTTTGAAACAGTACCGGAAAGTGCAGTGGTGAACGAAGCCGTAAAAATCATAGCACATTCAAAAAAAAGGCAATTAAAAGGGTTCGCCAATGCAGTTCTGCGCAATATCGCAGCCCACATAGGAGAAATTGATTACCCAAAACAAGAGGAAAACCCTGCGCTATTCTTGTCAGTGATGTATAGTTATCCTCTCTGGATTGTAGAAAAATATATTATGGCATATGGGTTTGATTTCACTTGGGAGATGCTTTCTTATCATAAACAAGAGGCCTGGACAACTTTGCGGGCAAATACGCTTAAGACTTCGCGGGAAGAAGTAGAAAAAAAACTGACAGATGGCGGCTATGAAGTATTGCCGGGGCTATATCATAAAGATGCACTGCAAATAAAAAGCGTTTCGGAGATTGATAAACTTTCTTTGTTTCAAAAAGGAGAAATCACTGTACAAGGAGAAGCTTCCATGTTGGTGTGCGAAGCAGCCGGGGTAAAGCGGGGCGAAGATATACTGGATGCTTGCGCAGCGCCCGGCGGGAAAACGGCGCTTTTGGCTTGTGCATACCCCCGAACGCTTACCGCATGGGACATACATGCCCATCGCGTTACATTAATGGAAGAAAATTTTGCGCGGCTGGGCGTAACGGCAGAAACCGTTATGCAAGATGCAACAGAATACACGGCAGCATACGAGCAAGCTTTTGATGTGGTGCTGGTGGATGCGCCATGCTCCGCGCTGGGCTTGCTTTACCGCAAGCCGGATATCAAATACGCAAAGACAGATGGGGACTTGGAAGCGCTTGTAACAACCCAAGCGAAAATATTGGAGGTTTGTGCCAGATATGTGAAGCCGGGCGGGCGATTGATTTATTCTACTTGCACCATCAATGATGCGGAAAATGCACAGCAAATCAAAACAATTTTAGAAAAATACGATTGTCTCAAACGAGGCGATTTGAAAAACACATTGCCGGCACAATTTGCAGCACGGGCAAACGCAGGAGAAATTCAGTTTTTCCCGCATTTAGACGGGATTGATGGGTTTTACATTGCTGTATTGGAGCGGCGCGATGGGTAAACCGAAGTTGCTTGCTTATACGCAAGAAGCGCTGCGAAAGGAAATGGAGCGCTTTGGAGAGCCAGCATTTCGCGCAAAGCAAATTTATGCGTGGTTGATGCAAGGCGAAGAAATTGAAAACATGACCAATCTTTCGCGGAATTTGCGCGAAAGATTGCAGCAGCAATATCAAACAGGATATCTTACAATTTTAGAAAAACGCGTATCACTGGATGGTACGATAAAATATTTGTTGGAACTAGATGACAATGAGGCGATAGAAGCTGTTTTAATGGAATATGAATATGGGAAAACCCTTTGCATTTCCACACAAGTGGGCTGCAGCATGGGGTGTGCATTTTGCGCATCCGGCATTGGCGGGTTTTTGCGCAATTTGGAAGTAGAAGAGCTTTTGGCACAAGTCATCGCCGTCAACAAAGACATGGGCGGTGGCCGGCAAATTACAAATGTGGTTTTGATGGGCACAGGCGAGCCGCTTTTAAACTATGAAAACGTTATCGCGTTTTTACGGCGGTTGCACGCAGAAGAAGGGTTTCACATGGCATATCGCAACATTTCACTTTCCACATGCGGCATTGTTCCTCGTATGTATGAATTGGCGGAAGAGGGGATGCCTTTGACGCTATGCCTATCGCTCCATAGCGCATTCTCTGAAAAAAGAATGCAGTTGATGCCGATAGAAGCACGTTACCCGCTGGAAGAAGTTATTTCCGCCATGCAACATTATTACGAAAAAACAAAGCGGCGGTTGATTTATGAGTATATTATGCTGCAGAGGTATAATATGGAAGCGCAAGATGCGGCGGCGCTGGTAACGCTGCTGAGGGGGCAAAACGCTCATATAAATTTGATTCCCTTTAATGGTACGACAGGAGGATTTCAACCACCCACAAAAGAAGAAATGTATGCTTTTCAAAACAGATTAACAAGAAACGGATTATCCGTTACCATAAGGAGAACACTAGGACAAGATATTGAAGGCGCATGCGGGCAGTTGCGTGCAAAACATCAAAGGAAACAAGAGGAATAACAATGGATGTATTTTCAATGACCCACAGGGGAATTATACGCAGTGAAAATCAAGATCACATCTTTCTTTCGGGAGAAGAAACGCCTTATTATGCCATTGTAGCAGATGGCATGGGCGGGCATGTTGGCGGGCAAGTGGCCAGTGCAAAAGCGGTTTCTCATGTGTGTCAAGAATTGCAGGGGAAAGACATTTCTTATCTAAACGAAGAGAAACTAAAAGCGCTTGTAGAAGAAGCGGGGCAAGAAGTTTGGCATATGGCGGAGCGAAGCGAAGCGCTCAAGGACATGGGAACAACGCTCACCATGGTTGTTGTACAAGATGGCTCGTTGCTCATAAGCCATGTGGGAGATACGCGCGCGTATCTTTTGAGAGATGGAGTGCTCACGCAGCTGACCAAAGACCACAGCTATGTGCAATATTTGGTGGACAAAGGACTTTTGACGCAAGAAGAAGCGGCGCGGCATCCTTATCGTAATATGATTATGCGTGCGCTGGGGATGGAAGAAGTAGAAGCAGATGCATTTACAGTTCCCTTTGCAAAAGGGGATAATTTGCTGCTTTGCTCAGATGGGCTTTCAGGTTATGTAACAGACGAAGAAATCGAAAAAATTTTACTGGATAAAAAAACAGCACAAGAAAAAACAGAAGCACTCGTAGATCTTGCCTTGGATCGCGGCGGACGGGATAATATTTCCGTTATCGTTGCTGTCAATGATGGAGGAAAAGCACATGGCTGAGGGAACGATGTTAAACGGTAGATACCGCTTGCAAAAGCTTCTGGCAGAAGGCGGCATGAGCTTGGTTTTTACCGCATGGGATGCAGAAGCAGATGAAGTCATTGCCATGAAAGTATTAAAGCCGGATTTGGTGGAAGAAGCGGAATATGCCAAAGCGTTTGAAAAGGAAGCAGATGTACTGGCCAAGCTGGAACATGAAAACATTGTGCGCATACGAGAAGCGGACCTGGGCGGCAAGCTGAAGTATTTTACGATGGATTATATTGAAGGCATTACACTAAAAGAAGCGTTGCAGCAAGATGTACTTTCGTTGGAAGAGAAAGTTACCTTGGTAATGCATATTTGTGATGCGCTGGAATATGCGCATAAGATGGGCGTGGTCCATCAAGATATGAAGCCGGAAAACATTATGTTGCGCAGCGATATGACGCCGGTGATTACAGATTTCGGCATTGCGGATACATACCACATTGATGAAAAAGAAACAAAAGAAGTTTTTGGAACAGTGCATTATTTCTCGCCGGAACAAGCCAAAGGCGAAGAGACGGATCGCAGTACGGATGTCTATGCATTGGGCGTTATTTTATACGAAATGGTAACGGGAGAATTGCCGTTCACAGGAGAAGATGGTGTTGGCGTTGCCTTAAAGCACTTGCATCAAGCGCCGCGCCCGCCGATAGAAATCAACGAAGCATTGCCGGAAAGCTTGAATCGTATCATTCTAAAAGCGTTGCGCAAAGAAAAAAATCGACGCTACCGCACAATGGCTGACATGAAAAAGGACTTGCAAAAAGCTTTTACACAGCCCAAGGGAACTTACGTTACCGGATATGTGGAGCGAGAAAATATTGAAACACGCCGTTCCCAAAAGAGAATCAAATTGCTGACGGGCGCAATCTTTGCCGGCGCGACAGTGTTGATTATTTTACTTGGGTTTATTATCTTAAACGCATTTGGTGTGTTTGATGATGGGCAATCTAAGAAACTATTTGTGCCGTCGTTGGTGGATAAAACATTGGAAGAAGCACAAACTGCGCTGGAAAAAGCGGAGCTGAAATATGAATTCCAATATGAATCGCATCCCGATGTAGAAGAAAATAAGGTGGTTTCGCAAATGCCTGAAGCAGGGACGGAAATCGAAAAAGGCGGAATGGTTACGGTTATCATCAGCACGCAAAGCACTGGTGTGGATGTTATCCACATGCCCAATGTCACGGAAATGACAGAAGAAAAAGCAACGCTACATCTTACAGAGATGGGCATCAAAGATTTTTATCTGTATTATAGAGAAACGGTAGATGCTGCGCCAGAGGCAGTTACGGCGCAATACCCAAAAGAAGGTGTTGCAGTTGAATATGGCATTCCGGTTATTATCGTCATCAATAAAAGCAGCACCATACAAACAGAGATGCCCAAACTAACGGGGCGGAGTATGGCAGAGGCTTATGAAATTGCTTATTTATGTGGCTTTGAAGCGGTTTATTTTCAAGTGACGGATACGGGAGAAAAAGAAGGGCAGATTGTGGCGCAGAACCATAAAGCAGGAGAAATTCCTGCGGATTATAAAAGCATTGTACTAAAAGTACAAGAACATCGTGGGGATACAGATGTGGAAGGAACGGTTACTTATCGCCCCAGCTTTTCAGAAAAAAGCACCGTTCGCGTAACAGCAACAGTGCGCCTTGACGCACATGCATATGAGATCATACTGATGGAAGATAGCTTTGCGGATAGAAATGCCTTTACAGATGTCTACCCAAAAGGGATTCCCTACAGCTTTGATCTTGGAGAAGCATTCCACGAAGCGCCGATAGAGATAAACGTTTACTTAAATGATGAGGTAGTATATACTAAATAATGCGATGGGAGGCGTTTATATCAAAGGTAGAATCATAAAAGGCATTGGTGGTTTTTATTATGTCAGAGACGATGCCGGTAAGATTTATGAATGCAGAGCAAAAGGAATATTTCGCAACGAAGGAGTCCGCCCGATACCGGGGGATTTTGTGCGGTTTACTGCACCGACGGAAACGGCAGGCGGCAGCATTGATGAAATATTGCCGCGGAAAAATGAACTGCCGCGCCCGCTTGTTGCCAACATTGATTTGCTCTTGGTTGTTGTTTCGGCAAAAAAGCCCAAGCCTGATTTTATGCTGGTGGATAAACTGCTGATTTATGCAATGTATTACGGCATTGCTGCGGCCATTGGCATGAACAAAATGGATCAAGCAGCAGATGAAACAGAAAGCTTGCTTATAGATTATGCAAAAAGCGGCGCAACACTGCTCTACTTTTCGGCGGAAGAGAAAACAGGGCTAAGCGAGGTAGAGGCGTTACTGCAAAACAAGACTACTTGCCTTGCAGGACAATCAGCCGTGGGGAAATCCTCTTTGCTCAATGCGTTAGAGCCTTCTTTGCTATTGGAAACCGGTGGGCTTACGCGAAAAACGGGAAGAGGGCGCCATACTACGCGGCACAGCGAGTTTATTTTACTGGAAAAAATGAACGTAATGGTGGTAGATACGCCCGGCTTTAGCATACTGGAGGCCATTGATATAGAACCGGAAGAGCTGCGAGATTATTACCCGGAATTTGCAGAGGCGACATGCCGCTTTGACATGTGCACCCACGACAAAGAACCTGAATGTGGCGTGAAAAATCTGGTGGAGGCAGGAGAAATACCGCTTCCCCGATATGAACGATATATAAAAATATTACATGAACTCATAGAGAGGAGAGACACAAAATATGCTTAAAGTAAAACTGGCACCATCTATTTTAACGGCGGATTTTACAAGACTGGCGGAAGCCTTAAAACTTTGCGAGGAATGGGGCGCAGACTGGATTCATTGCGATGTCATGGACGGTATGTTCGTTCCAAACATTACTTACGGGCAAAAGATGATTGCGGATTTTAGAAAAAACACAAACCTGGTGCTGGATGTACATTTGATGGTGCAAGATCCGGAGCGGTATGTGGATGAATTTGCAGAAGCAGGCGCAGATATTATTACAGTACACCAAGAAGCAACAACACATTTGCACCGCACTGTTCTACAAATTAGAGATACAGGCGCAAAAGTTGGGGTTTCCATCAACCCTGCCACCAGTGTATGTACATTGGAAGATATTTTAGAAGACATTGATATGGTTTTACTCATGTCCTGTGATCCGGGATTTGGCGGGCAACCATTCATTCCTTATGCGTTAAATAAGGCAAGAAAGCTGCGGGAAATGATGGGAGACAGGCAGCTTGATATTGAAGTAGATGGTGGCGTCAGCGAAAAGAACATTGATGTGATTTTAGAATCTGGGATCAATGTCATTGTAGCAGGCAGCGCGTTATTCAATTCGCCAGATCCTAAAAAGACAGCAGAAATTTTACGCAACGGTACAAAGGAATAATTTATGCAGCATCGCCGCGTTTTATATGGCATTACCACACTGATGACTTTCTTATGGATCGTTGGGATTGTTGCCATTGGTATTGATATTTTTGCGTTTGACAAAGGGTTTTATCAAAAAGAATATAAGGCGCAGCATACTTCTCTTGTAACGGGCATCTCGGAAGAAGATTTGAATATGGCCACAGATGAGCTGTTGCAGTATGTAAAGGGGAAGCGGGATGATCTTGTCATTGAAGTAACGGTAGAAGGCGAGCGGCGCGAAATTTTCAATGAAAAAGAAAAGCTGCATATGATAGACGTACAAAACTTATATAACGGCTTTTCTTATGTGCGTAGTATCTGTTTTGGTGTGAGCACTGTCTTTTTTATTGTTGCGTTATGCAAACGTGCTTGGCGCAAAACGGTGGTGGAAGCCTACGTTACGGGAAATCACTGTGTGATGCTGCTTTTGGCAGGTATTATTTTATTTGCGGCGCTGGATTTTAATGGGTTTTGGACTATACTACATCATATTATGTTCAGCAACGATTTATGGTATTTGGACCCGCAGACAGATATATTGATTAATATGATGACAGGCGAGTTGTTTTTTCATTTGGTCATGAAAATTGCGATATTTGCAGTGGTCATTTTGGTGGCGCTTTATATTTTGGCGCGGTTTGCCAAAAAGCGTTTACAAGGGGGCGAGTTGCTTGCAGAATAGGAAAAATGCCTTTGCGCCAGCAGGAATACAAAAACAAAAAAATGTTCGCATTCTTGCCATTGAAACTTCCTGCGATGAGACAGCAGCGGCGATTGTGGAAGATGGGAGGTATGTGCTTTCAAATGTACTATATTCACAAATAGAAATTCACCGCGCATACGGCGGGGTTGTTCCGGAAATCGCATCGCGCAATCATGTGGAAAAATTACCATACATTGTACAAGCAGCATTGCAAGAAGCTGGTATGTCTTTTGCAGAGCTAGATGCCATTGCAGTAACGGCAGGGCCTGGGCTGGTGGGCGCACTGTTAACAGGTGTTTCTTACGCAAAAGCTTTGGCATATACATTAAAAAAACCGCTCATTGCCATAAATCATATGGAAGGGCATATCGCGGCAAATTATATTACACACTTAGATTTGGCGCCACCCTTTATTTGCCTCATCGCATCCGGCGGGCATAGCGATATTATATTGATACGCGATTACGGAGATTATACATTATTGGGGCAAACGCGAGATGATGCAGCAGGCGAAGCCTTTGATAAAGTGGCGCGCGTTTTAGGGTTGCCATACCCGGGCGGGCCGGAGATTGAAAAACTGGCGCTGCATGGAGAGGCAGATGCTTTTTTCTTTACCAAAGCATTTCGCGGCGAAAAACATTTGGATTTTTCCTTTAGCGGATTAAAAACAGCAGTGATACAGCAAGTACGAAAACTAGAGACGGCAGGCGAGTTGGAAGCGCGAAAAGCGGACATTGCAGCGTCGTTTCAAAAAAGCGTAGTAACCGCTTTGGTGGAAAACACAATGGAAGCAGCGCAGCGCAGCGGCATTAGGAAGGTCGTGTTTGGTGGCGGTGTTAGCGCCAACGATGCATTGCGTGCCATGGCAGAAAAAGAAACAGCATTTGAGGTTTATTTTCCGGCGCTCAAGTATTGCACAGACAATGCAGCGATGATTGCAGCGGCGGCATTTTATAAAAAAGAGGATCTAGCGGCATATGCCACCCTTTCATTAAATGCTTCTGCCACAAGTGCGCTGCAATATAGATAAGGTAAGGAAATAAACTTGAGTATTATAGATCCAATTGGAAAAAAAGAAGCAAGATTAAAAAACATATTGGTATTGGCATATGCAGGAGATACGGTTTACGACTTGTATGTGCGTACTGCTTTGCTAAAAGACAGCCGCGCACATGTGGGCGCGCTAAACGACATGGCGACACGCATTGTAAACGCAAAAGCGCAAGCAGATATTGTAGAAAAATTGATGCCAATTCTAACAGAAGAAGAGCAGGCAATTTACAAACGAGGGCGGAACGCGAAGCCGGGCACTGTGGCGAAAAACATGAGCCTTGCGGATTATAAGAGCGCCACTGGCTTTGAGGCTGTGATTGGGTATTTATATCTTTCCGGTGAAAAAGCAAGAGTAGAAGAGCTCATGGGTTATGTATTAAAAGAACATGGAGTGGTATGATGTCGGATTTGATTGTTGGGCGCAACCCGGTACGTGAAGCGTTGAAAAGTGGCCGAGAAATTGACACGATTTTTTTGCAAGATTCAGCAGAAGGTAGTGTGGGCGAAATATTGCGCTTGGCAAAAACGGCGCGCGTGCCCATTAAAAAAGTGCCAAAAAAACGACTGGATGAAATGATACGCATGCAAGCAGAAGGAGAGGCGATGCCGCATCAAGGCGTGGCGGCACGGGTGGCTTCTGTGGCATATCAAACGCTGGAAGATGTTTTTTTATTGGCAGAACAAAAAGGAGAAGCGCCTTTTCTCATTGGGCTGGATGGGATAGAAGATCCGCATAATCTGGGCGCAATTGTAAGAAGCGCTGAAGCGTTTGGCGCTCACGGCGTGGTTATCCCCAAAAGGCGGAGCACGGGGATGACGGCAGTTGCGGCAAAAGCAGCTTCAGGCGCGCAGGAATATATTCCTATCGTTCGTGTAGGAAACTTGGCGCAAACCATTGAAGAAGTGCAAAAAAGAGGGGTCTTTGTGGCGGCGGCAGATATGGCAGGCGCGTCGCTTTCTAAAAGCAACCTAAAAGGGGCGATGATGCTTATCATTGGCGCAGAAGGAAAAGGCGTTTCCAGGTTGGTGAAAGAAAAAGCTGATTTTCTGGTACGCATTGACATGAAGGGAGAAATTGCTTCACTCAATGCATCTGCAGCAGCGGCGATTCTGTTATATGAAAAAAACCGGCAAGACCAAAAAGGAGAATGATTTGGAACAAAAAAAACGTGACGATCATTTGTATGAGAGAGAAAAAAAAGCAGAAGTTTGTTATGCAGAAATGGAAGACCCGGCGCTGGTGGCGTTGGCGACCGGCGGGGATGACCATGCATATGAATTTTTGCTGGATAAATATAAAAACTTTGTGCGGGCAAAGGCCCGTTCTTATTTTCTCATCGGCGCAGACCGAGAGGATTTGATTCAAGAAGGCATGATTGGGTTATATAAAGCGATAAGAGATTATAACCCGGATAAACAGGCTTCTTTCCGCGGCTTTGCAGAGCTTTGCATTACGCGGCAGATTATTACGGCAATCAAAGCTGCTACGCGGCAAAAGCATCAACCGCTCAACAGCTATGTATCTCTCAATCGCCCGGTGTATGATGATGAATCTGACCGTACATTGATGGACATCATTACAGGCACAAAAGTATTAAACCCGGAGGATATTATCATTGACCGCGAAGACATTGCTTCCATTGAAGCGAAAATGGGAGAAATGCTTTCAAGTTTGGAATGGGATGTACTTAACTTATATTTACAAGGGAAATCATATCAGGAGATTGCTGCTGTACTGGGGCGGCAGGTAAAATCCATTGACAATGCGCTACAGCGCGTCAAAGGAAAGTTAGAGAATTACCTGCAAGTTACCAGAGAAGAAGAACAAAAATTTTAAAGAACCGTAAATATTTTCTATATACATTGCAAAAATAGGCAAATGTGTGTAAAATATAGCGGATATCAAAAAGGAACACGGCAGAATTTGGGAGGTGGCTGTAATGGCAAAAGAATTTGTCCTTACGAAAAAAGGGAAAACAGAATTGGAAGAACAATTGGCTTATTTAAAAACGGTGCGTCGGGTAGAAGTATCTGCACAAATCAAAGAAGCCAGATCATTTGGAGATTTAAGCGAAAACGCAGAATATACAGAAGCCCGCAACGAACAATCTCGCGTAGAAGGAAAGATACTGGACATTGAAAGCATTCTACGTCTGGCGACCATTGTAGATGATAATGAAGTAAGCCTTGATAAGGTTGCCATCGGGACGAAAGTTCGTATCTTCGACAAAGAATTAAACGCAGAAGAAGAATATCAAATCATGGGCTCTATGGAAACAAAAGCGGCAGCGAATATCATTTCCAATGAATCTCCTGTAGGAGAAGCATTGCTCGGCAAAGCGGTGGGCGAAGAAGTAGAAGTACAAACCCCACATGGCGCGATTCATCTGACTGTTCTAGAAATCGCGTGCGCAGATTAGGCTGCGGCACAGGCAAGAAAGGAAGCAATATGCCACACGAAACAAACGAAACCAACATGGAACAACAAAACACTTCTTCTGAAATTGCTGTCAGAAGAAACAAGCTGCAAGCATTGCAAGAAGCAGGGATGGATCCGTTCTTACAAACCAAATTTGATGTGAATGCTACGTCAGAGGGTATTAAAGATGGATTTGAAGCGCTGGAAGGCAAAGAAGTAGCGATTGCCGGCAGAATCATTTCCAAACGGATTATGGGCAAAGCGAGTTTTTTTCATATTCAAGATGAAGCGGGCAGCATTCAGTGTTATGCCAGAAAAGATGTTTTGGGCGAAGAAGTATATAACACCTATAAAACATACGATACAGGCGATATTGTTGGGATTGTAGGAGAAGTGTTTCGGACAAATGCAGGCGAAATTTCAGTAAAATGTCATGAAATTTCTCTTTTGGCAAAGGCGCTTCTTCCGTTGCCGGAAAAGTATCATGGTTTAAAGGACCCGGAGTTAAGATATCGCCAGCGGTATGTGGATCTTATTGTAAACCCGGAAGTGCGCGAAGTTTTTGTGAAACGCTCCAAAATCATTCGATATATACGCGAATATTTGGATGGGCAGGGATTTATGGAAGTGGAAACACCTGTGCTACACACTGTGGCAGGCGGTGCTTCTGCGCGGCCGTTTATTACGCATCACAATACACTTGATATTTCCATGTATCTACGAATTGCGTTAGAGCTATATTTAAAGCGTTTAATTGTAGGCGGATTTGATAAAGTATATGAAATCGGGCGTAATTTTAGAAACGAGGGTATGGATACAAAACATAACCCGGAGTTTACCATGCTGGAGCTTTATCAGGCATATACGGATTATGAAGGCATGATGGAGCTATCTGAAAATCTATATGCTTATTGCGCCAACAAGCTAAATGGTACGATGAAAATCACTTACCAAGGACAAGAAATTGATTTAACACCGCCCTGGACGCGCATGACCATGGCAGAGGCAGTTGAAAAATATACAGGCGCTGATTTTGCAGCGGCAAAGACAGATGAAGAAGCAGTGGCGTTGGCCAAGACGATTCATCTTAGCTTGGAAGATGTTCCGAAAACAAGAGGGCATATCTTAAGCGAAGCATTTGAAGCGTTCGTAGAAGAACACTTGATACAGCCTACATTTATTACAGATTACCCGGTAGAAATTTCGCCGTTGGCAAAACGGAAAAAGGATGCGCCATGGCTAACAGAACGATTTGAGTTTTTCATTTGTGCGGGAGAGATGGGCAATGCATTTTCAGAATTAAACGATCCCATTGATCAAAAAGCACGCTTTGAAGATCAATTAAAGCAAAGAGAAGCGGGCGATGATGAAGCGCATATGATGGATGAAGATTTTATTACGGCACTGGAATATGGCATGCCGCCCACAGGGGGCATTGGGTTTGGAATTGACCGTATGGTGATGCTGCTTACAGATTCTTCTTCCATTCGAGATGTACTTTTGTTCCCCACCATGAAACCGCGGCAATAGGAATCGATTATGACAAACGATGTAAAAGAAACTTCAAACATATGGGGGCGTATCGGGAAATTTTTCCTGTATATCGGCGGGAAGCTGGTTGTGGTTGTTGTGGCAGTCATTTTAATGTTTTTTTGCTTTAATACAGCGCGTAACTCCAGTGAAGTTTTTATGGTGGCGAAAGATGCGTTTCTAAAACGAAACGCAGTCATCTTAAAACCCTTAGAAGAAAAAGATAAAGAATTGCTGCCTGGTCTTTTTACAGAAGAATATTTGTTAAAAAGTGGCTTGGCAACACAAGTAACCAATAGCGCTTATACCATTAAGAATTACGATGAACGGACGACTGTGCCGGTGAGTGTTATTTTCTCTTGGCAGAAGACAGCCAAGATACGCGTGAAAAACATTGTGCAAGACATTGTTGCCACAGAAGTACATCCGGGTGAAAACTTTACGGAAGTCACCAGCTTTATTGAAAGCGGCATTTATAGCGTCTATTTTGAAAAAGGGGAAGATGGGAAATGGCGCATCAATGATATTGTACTGGAAGAAGAGATTGAAATTCCAGAAGAACATGTTCGCCCCATCCCCAAACCGGAAACGGAAGAAGGCGGCGAAGGCGGCGGCATCGACGATATTGATGAAGGCGATACAGATGAAACGCAAGATACGGGCGAAAATAATGAAGAATAATGAAAAAGGCGTTTTGTAAGACGCCTTTTTTCATCATGAGAAATGATATGGAAAATGAACATCCACTGCTACGGGCAATGCAAGCGCAAAAGTTAATCATGGCGCCCATGGCAGGCATCACAGATACTGCGTTTCGTCAAATTGTTTTGGAGCAAGGCGCGGGTTTTGTTTATACAGAAATGATAAGCGCAAAGGCAGTGCGCTATCAAAATAAAAAGACGATTGATTTGGCATATGTTGACGAAAAAGAAGGGGCAATTGGGTTGCAGCTTTTTGGGCGAGATCCTGCTGATTTTGCGTTTGCCATTCCGTTTTTGGAAGAAAAGCTGGGGGCAGGGATTGCATTATATGATCTCAATATGGGCTGTCCGGCGCCGAAGATTGTCAACAATGGCGAAGGCGCTGCACTTTTACAAGAACCGCAGCTGGCGGCGCAGTTGGTAGAAACGGCGAAAAAGGTTACGGAAAAACCGGTGACGGTAAAGATGCGCATAGGGTTTGAAAAGGAAGAAAAAAATGGCGTTGCCTTTGCGCAAGCGATGGAAGCGGCAGGGGCTGATGCCATCGCAGTACATGGCAGAACACGAGAAGAATATTATCAAGGAACTGCCGATTGGGCGTATTTGGCGTCAGTAAAAAAGGTGGTCAGCGTTCCTGTCATTGCCAACGGGGATGTGTATACGCCGGAAGATGCTGCCATGCTAAAAAAAGAAACAAACGCAGATGGTATTATGGTAGGGCGTGGCGCGCTGGGGAATCCTTTTTTGTTTCGCATGGCAAACGAATATTGCGAAACAGGAATGTATGCAATTCTCGGTTTGCAAGAGCGTTTTTCCATGATGGAACACCATGCGAAGCTTATTTGCAAGCACAAAGGAGAGCATACTGGGATGCGAGAGTTTCGCAAACATGCAGCATGGTATCTAAAAGGCGTGAAGCATGCAGCGGCATTTCGAAACAAAGCAGTTTCCATCAAAACGCTTGCGGATTTAGAGGAATTGATAGCAGCCGTTGCAGCACAAGAAAAGGAAAATATATGAACTGGAAAAGCATTGAAATAAGCGTCTCCCCCGCAGGGGCAGATAAGGTACAAGAGGCACTGGAAATCGCAGGCATTTTAGAATATGCAGTTTCTGATCCGCGCGAGTTGGCAGATTTTATGAAAAGTTCTGTCTATTATGACTACATGGATGATGCGTTGCTTCGCGAGGAGATGGTAAAAGTCACAGTATATGTGCAGGAAAATGCTTCCGGCAAAGAAAAAGAAGCGTTGCTGGAAGAAATTCTTGCGCAACTAAACGAAGCAGGAGTAACAACGCAACGCATCCAAGCAGAGATTGCAGAAGAAGACTGGATGAATAGTTGGAAAAAATATTATAAGCCCATGAAAATTGGCGAAAAAATACTGATAAAGCCTTCTTGGGAAACCTTGCCCGAAGATGTTGGCGCGCGCAAAGTACTTGAGATTGATCCTTCTTCCAGCTTTGGGACGGGAACACACGAGACCACGCGGCTTTGCCTTGCAGGGTTAGAGACAATCATTTCCCCCAGAGATGAAGTACTAGATATGGGCTGCGGCAGCGGAATTTTGGGCGTGGGCACATTGCTTTTGGGCGCAAAATACGTTACAGCAGTGGACATTGAGGAAGATGCCATGCGCGTAACGAGAGAGAATATGTTGCGCAATGGGTTTGGGGAAAAAGACTTCCGCACCATACAAGGCAATGTTCTAGAAGATACAGACGTGCAAAAATACGTGAAAGACAGAAACTATGACGTTATAGCAGCCAACATTGTAGCAAATGTTATTTTGGCGATGCAACCGCTGTTTTTTGATACATTAAAAGAAAACGGTACTCTTGTGGCGTCAGGTATCATCTTGGATCGCTTGGAAGAAGTAAAAAGCAATTACCAAAAAAATCACTTTACAATTATGGAGACATTCTTGGAAGGCGAATGGGCGGCAATTGTTATGAGGAAGAATTGATGCGAGCGGCTTACTATACACTTGGGTGCAAAGTAAATCAATACGAAACAAATGCCATGCAAGAATTGCTGGAAACAGCAGGGTATGAAACGGTTTCTTTTGAGGAAGCGGCAGATGTTTATATAATCAATACTTGCACTGTCACAGCGGTGGCGGATAAAAAATCCCGCCAGATGATTAGAAGAGCAACAGAAAGAAAGAAGCAAGAAGGGCTCGTTCTTGTTGCGGGATGTTTTGCGCAGAGAGATGAAGCGGCAGTCCTTGCAATAGAAGGCGTTGATATTGTAATTGGTTCTTCCAAAAAAGGAGAGATTGTAGCGCTTCTTGCGGCGGCACACCAGGCAAAAAAAGAACGACAGAATTTTGTGGAAGACATTGCAAACGTGCGTAGCATTGAAACATTGCAAATCTCCAGAAGCGGGGAACGGATCCGTGCAAATGTCAAAATTTGCGATGGATGCGATAATTATTGTAGCTATTGCATCATCCCATATGTGCGTGGACCGGTGCGCTCGCGCCATTTGCAAGATATTGTAGAAGAAGTTGAGCGTTTGGTTGCAAATGATGTGAAAGAAGTTGTACTCACGGGCATTCACGCCAGCTCATATGGGAAAGATTTAGAAGAAGGCGCTTTTTTGGATGTGCTTTCGGCCATCGATAAGATAAGAGGGCTATCTCGTATACGGCTCAGCTCCCTAGAGCCTTCATTGCTGACAGATGATTTTTGTATGCAAGCCAGCCGCTTGAAAAAACTTTGCCCACACTTTCATGTTTCGCTGCAAAGTGGAAGCGATGGCGTGCTAAAACGTATGAGCAGAAGGTATACGACAGAAACGTATGCAGAATATATTGGGAATCTGCGCAAGCATTTTGAGCAGCCTGCCATTGCCACGGATATTATTGCCGGATTTCAAGGAGAAAGCGAAGAAGAGCATCAAGAAACATTGGCATTTGCAAAAAAAATGCAATTTTCCAGCATGCACATTTTCCCCTATTCCAAACGAACGGGCACGCGTGCAGCCAGTATGCCGGGAGATATCGCAAATGCAGTGAAAAAAAAGCGCGTTGCAGAACTAATGGCGCTGGGTGAAGAAATGAAAGTAGCTTATCAAGAAAGTTTTATTGGAAAAGAATGTAACGTATTATTTGAACATGCGTACGATGAAAAAAATATGATAGGATATACGGAGCGATATGTGCTCGTGGTTGCGCCGGCGGAGATTGGTGAAATTGTAACAGTACGTTGCATCTCGCGCAATAGAGATGTTCTGATTGGAGAAAAACAAAAATAAAGGAGCAGAAAAAATGAGCGATTGTATTTTTTGTAAAATTGTAAACGGAGAAGCGCCTTCCAAAAAGGTTTATGAAGATGAAAAGATGCTGGCATTTCTAGACATCAATCCATTGGCACCGGTGCATATATTGCTTATCCCCAAAAAGCATATAGCCTCGGCGCTGGAGGTCACAGAAGTAGATGCGGAAGTAATCGGACATATTTTTGTAGTGGCAGCAAAGCTGGCGAAAGAATTGGGCGTTGCAGAAAATGGATACCGGATCATTACCAACGTTGGGCAGCACGGCGGGCAAACAGTTTCTCATTTACATTTCCAACTGATTGGCGGGAAGCAATTAAGCACAACACTGGATTAGTCTGTAAAGGAAAAACACTTGACAGAAGAAGCGTTTTTCTATATACTGCATAAAGTATGAGCGAGAAAAATTTTGAAATTTCTTTGTTGCTTGATATGTATCATGCAATGTTAACAGAAAAGCAGCTGCGCATCTTAGAACTTTATTATAATGAAGATTTTAGTTTGGCAGAGATTGCAGAGCATGAAAAAAGCTCTAGGCAAGCGATTTTAGATAACATTCGCAGGGGTGAAAAAAAGCTAGTGGAGCTGGAAGCGCGGCTTGGGCTGTTAAAGAAGTTTCAAGCAACGCAAACGGCAGTTGCAATCATTTTAAAACAAACAAACGGCAATGCAGAGATTGCGGCAGCGCTGCAAGAGATACAAAACGTCTGGGAGGATTATCGTGGCATTTGAAGGATTGGCAGAAAAGCTACAAAATATATTCCAAAAACTAACCAACCGCGGGAAATTATCTTCGGCGGATATTAAAGTCGCCATGCGAGAAGTGCGCCTTGCTTTATTGGAAGCAGATGTAAACTTTTTGGTGGTGAAAAACTTTGTAAATCGTGTTTCAGAAAAGGCCAACGGCAAAGAAGTCATGGAAAGCTTAACGCCGGGGCAACAGGTTATAAAAATTGTTCGAGATGAAATGACCATGCTTCTCGGCGGAGAGAGAAGCGATATTAAATTAGCTGCGACACCACCTACGGTTATTTTGATGGCGGGGCTACAAGGCGCAGGAAAAACCAGCATGTGTGGCAAACTTGGCGCATATTATAAAAAGCAAGGGAAGAAACCATTGCTGGTGGCGTGCGATGTTTATCGCCCGGCGGCAAAAGAGCAATTGCGTGTGGTGGCAGAAAGCGCGGCGGTGGATTCATTTGTCAATGATTCAAATGATCCGGTTGCCATTGCCAAAACGGCCTTAAAAGAAGCGCGGCAAAACGGGAACGACATTGTAATCATTGATACAGCAGGGCGGCTACACATTGACGAAGCGTTGATGCAAGAGCTGCGCGAAGTGAAGCGTACCATCTCGCCCAATGAAGTATTGCTGGTGGTAGATGCAATGGCAGGGCAAGACGCAGTAAACGCTGCAGAAGCCTTTGATAAGGCAGTGGATCTAACCGGAGTTATTTTAACAAAGACAGATGGGGATACCAGAGGCGGCGCAGCGTTGTCTGTAAAAGAAGTAACCGGAAAACCCATAAAATTTGTTGGCGTAGGCGAGAAGGTAGAAGATTTAGAGCCTTTTTATCCGGACCGCATGGCGAACCGTATTTTAGGGATGGGGGACGTCATGACGCTCATCGAAAAAGCGGAGCAGGCGTTTGATGAGAAAAAAGCACTGGAACTGCAAGAGAAGATTCGTACACAACAATTTGATTTAAACGATTTTTTAGAGCAATTGCAGCAAGTAAAGGGAATGGGCTCTATGCAAGATATTTTAGCGATGATGCCCGGAGCATCTAAGCTGGCAGGGAATGCAGAAATTGATGAGAATCAATTTAAGCGCACAGAAGCAATCATCTACTCCATGACAGCAAAAGAGCGAGAAAACCCGAATATCATTAATGGAAGCAGAAGGAAACGGATTGCAGCAGGAAGCGGAACTTCCATTCAAGATGTAAACCGATTGCTCAATCAATTTGGGCAGGCAAAAAAAGCAATGAAAATGTTTACCGGAAAAAAAGGAAAACGAAAAGGCATGATGGGACTTCCCTTTTAAAAGGGGTTCACAATAAATTCATTTGAAGTTCGTAGGAGGACAATATGGCAGTAAAAATTAGATTTAAAAGAATGGGTGCAAAGAAAAAACCGTTTTACAGAATCGTTGTAGCGGATAGCAGAAGCCCGAGAGATGGTCGTTTCATTGAACAACTTGGTTATTATGACCCGATGACAAAAGAGACCAAAGTAGATGGCGAAAAAGCACAAGAATGGATTGGCAAAGGTGCACAGCCGACAGAGACAGTGCGTGCATTGTTAAAGAAGCAAGGGGTATTGCAATAATCCATAAAGAAAGAGAGGGAAAGTAGTTAGAATGATAGAATTAGTCGAATTTTTAGCGAAATCACTTGTAGACGACCCTTCTCAAGTTCAACTAAACGAAAAAACGTTGGATGATACAACGATTATTGAACTTACTGTTGCAGAAAACGATATGGGAAAAGTAATCGGTAAACAAGGGCGTATTGCAAAAGCAATTCGCACGGTTGTAAAAGCTGCTTCTGCAAAATCCGGGAAAAAATATCGGGTGGAAATCATCTAGGTATGGAATACTTGGAAATTGCAGTTGTTGTAAAACCGCAGGGCATCAAAGGTGAAGTAAAATTGCGCGCGTATGTAGATGATGTGAAGCGGTTTTTATCTTTGCCGCATGTATATTTAAAACAAGAAGATACATACAAAATGCATAAAGTGGAGCGCGCTTGGGTCTACAAAGGGTTTGCATATTTGAAAATTGCAGGGTATGAAGATAGAAACGCAGCAGAACTGTTGCGCGGTATTTCTCTTTATATTGACCGCGAACACGCGGCGACGCCAGAAGCAGGGCATTACTTTATTGCAGATCTTTTGGGGCATACCATAAAAGATGAAACAGGGCATGTATACGGCGCGCTGCAGGATGTCATTCAAACCGGTGGTGTGGATGTTTACCATGTGAAAGGGGAAGAAGAAATATTATTCCCGCTGGCGCCAGGTGTGGTGATAGAAATTGATATGGCACAAAAAGAAATTATTGTTGATTTAAAACGGTTGAGCGAGGTGATGGTGCATGCTGGAGTTTAATATTTTAACATTGTTCCCCGAAATGTTCTCTTCTTTTCAAGAAGCGAGTATCTGTAAGCGCGCGTTGGAAGCGCAGCTGATTGATATCAACTTATATAATTTTAGAGAATATTCTACAGATAAGCATAAACGGGTAGATGATGCACCTTTTGGTGGGGGCGCGGGTATGGTCATTGCGCCGCAAAGTGTCTTTGACTGCTTTGCGGATATTGAAATCAAACAGTTGAATCAAAACGCGATAAACGTTTATATGTCTGCTTCGGGAGAGCCGCTTTCACCGGCATTGGCAAAAGAGCTGATGGCATATGATGCCGTTAATATATTGTGTGGGCATTACGAAGGCGTGGATGAGCGCATTGTATACGCTCACATGGATAAAGAAATTTCCATTGGAGATTATGTTTTGACCGGGGGAGAGCTACCGGCGATGGTTTTGATGGATGCTGTCATGCGGTATGTGCCGGGTGTTTTGGGCAACGAAGAGAGCGTTGCGCAGGAATCTTTTTCTTATGATGGGCTTTTGGAATATCCGCAATATACGAGACCGGCAGATTTTAGAGGCATGCCTGTGCCGG
Organism: Christensenellaceae bacterium; assembly: GCA_050952565.1. Taxonomy (GTDB): domain Bacteria; phylum Bacillota; class Clostridia; order Christensenellales; family Christensenellaceae; genus QANA01. The sequence continues at coordinate 276,095 of JBMNLE010000001.1, read as the reverse complement.
AAGTTTTACTCAGTGGGCATCATGCAAACATTGTTGCATGGCAAAGAAGAAAAGCCATTGAAAAAACAGCAGAAGTGCGCCCGGATTTGCTAAAAAAGGCGCATTTAACGGAAGAAGAGAAAAAAGAATTTCTCTAAACTGCTTGTCAAGCGGTTTTGGAGATGATATAATGACATTTGTCTGTTAACAAGGTGGTCCGCTGCAAGTTTTTTGCATGAACGCCGGGAAGAAGGGAGGCACAGATATGCAAGATTTAATTAAACTCGTAGAAGCATCACAGCTGCGCACTGACTTACCTGATTTGGAAATCGGGGATCTAATCCGTGTACATTTGAAAATAAAAGAAGGTACAAGAGAAAGAGTTCAGGTATTTGAAGGTTATTTGATTGGCAGAAACGGCGGGGGTGTGAGAGAGACAATCACAGTACGTCGTGTATCATATGGCATTGGCGTAGAACGTATTTTACCGCTGCATTCTCCGAAAATTGAGAAAATTAAAAAAGTGAGAAGCGGGCAAGTCAGAAGAGCGAAACTCTACTACTTACGTGACCGTGTGGGCAAAGCTGCAAGAATCAAAGAAAGACAATCATAAGGAATTTATAAAGAGACACCAAACATCAACTGGCGTCTCTTTTTTGTATCTATGAAAGAGAAAATAAAACGAAAAAAATGGCATATTGGACTAGTCCTTTGGATCTTAGTAATCTGGGGGTTTTCCGTACAACCCGGGGAAGCTTCGACAGACACCAGTAATGGTGTACTAGCGTTTCTTACAAACATATTGCAATGGATGGGGATTGCGACGAATTTTTCGGCTGTATTCATTCGAAAGATGGGGCATTTTGCTGAATATTTTATATTAGGCATGCTGTTGTTCCAAGTGATGCAGGGGAAAGAAAGAAGCTGGGGAAGAGAAGTGTTTTTTCTGTTGTTGCTGGGCATTGTAATTGCCGGCATTGATGAGAGCATTCAATATTTTGTCCCCGGGCGCTCTGCGCAAATAGCAGATGTGTTGCTTGATTTTTGTGGCGTCGTAATGGGCTTTTTTATCATGATGGGTTTTTATCGATGGCTTAAAAAGAAGCGCAGCATAAGGTTGTGAGCCAGTGCTGTTTATTATATAATAATGAAGAGTTTATTGCGGAATAAGAAAAAGAGGTTTTTATGAACATCAACTGGTATCCGGGGCATATGACAAAAGCAAGGCGTGCGCTGGAGAAAAAACTACAATTGATTGATATGGTCATTGAAGTGGTGGATGCGCGTGCGCCAAACAGCATGCGCAACCCCGACTTTGAAGATCTATTTACAAATAAAGCGCGTATGATTGTTTTGAATAAAGTAGATTTGGCGGATCCTGATATTACAAAAAAATGGGTTTCTCATTACGAAGCAAAGGGGATGACTGTTGTTACATTTTCAGCGCTTACCGGCGACCCCAAAAAGCTACGCAGAGCAATCGAACAAGCAGGAGAGCCGATTTATGAAAGATATCGCGCGCGGGGTATGCAAAAGACAGTGCGGTTTTTGGTGGCAGGAATTCCTAACGTGGGGAAATCAGCAATACTGAACAGATTGGCGGGAGAACGAAAGCTAAAGGAAAGCAACCGTCCGGGCGTAACAAGAGGGCTTGCTTGGGTAAAGCTTTCAGAACATATGGAATTTATTGATTCACCCGGTTTGCTTTGGCCAAAGATAGAAAGCGAAAAAACAGGCGCAATCATTGCGCTGCTGGGTAGCGTGCGGCAAGAGATTTTAGATGAAGAAGAGCTTGCTTATTATTTGCTTGATTTATTAAAAGAAACAGCACCCCATATGCTAAAAGAGCGTTATAAGTTAGATGAAATTCCAGAAGATACAACAGCCCTCATTGAAGAGATTTGTGAAAAACGGGGGTTTTTGATGCGCGGTGGGGTTTATGATGTGGAGCGAGGATACCGCACAATTTTAGAAGAATTTCGCAACGGAAAAATGGGGCGTATTTCGCTGGAGGTACCGGTGCATGGATGAAAGTAATTTCTATTATTTTGAGACATTGCATGCGGCGGAGGGGATTCGCGTCGCAGGCGCAGACGAAGCAGGGCGGGGGCCGCTGGCAGGGCCGGTGGTGGCGGCAGCAGTGATCCTGCCAACGGATGGTTTCATTTCAGGCATCCAAGATTCCAAAAAACTGACAGAAAAAAAGCGTGAACGGCTTTACGATGAAATTATAGATATTGCAATTGCATATGGTATTGGCGTAGCTACAGTAGAGGAAATAGAAGCGCATAACATATTAAACGCTACGCGCATGGCATTTGCGTGGGCGATAGAGAGGCTGCCTGCGCCGTACATCTTATATACGGATTATATTACCGGGCTACCCGAAGAGATTTCTTATACGCCCATTATAAAGGGAGATGCGAAAGTATATTCCATTGCAGCGGCATCTATTTTGGCGAAAGTAACGAGAGATCGCATGATGCTGGAATATGATGCTCTCTACCCAACCTATGGGTTTGCCAAACATAAAGGATACGGTACGAAAGCGCATAGAGAATCGTTGCTTGCCCACGGGCCGCTGCCCATTCATCGCAAGAGCTTTTTAAGAAAGATATTGGGCTGATGGATAAAAGACAGCTCGGCAAAAAAGGAGAGCAACTGGCAGCTGCATATTTACAAGAACGAGGCATGATCCTATTGCGAGAAAATTATCAAATTCGTGGCGGTGAAATTGATCTGATTATGCAGGACGGGGAAACACTTGTCTTTGTAGAAGTGAAAACTCGCCGCTCACAGGCCTTTGGGCGTGGCGTGGAAGCCATTCACGCAAAAAAGATGCAAGCAATGCGCCGTACGGCAGAGCAATACATTTATGAAAATGCATTGCAGGAAATGCCTATGCGGTTTGATGTAATAGAGATATTCCTTAAAAAAGAAACGACAGAAATACAATATATCAAAAACGCTGATATTCATGCGTAAAGAGGTTTGTATGAAAAAGAGATTGGGTTTTGTTTGCATTTGTATCCTCATCTTGTCCTTGTTACTGGCAGGCGTTGCTGTTGCAGAAGAAGAGGTGGCTGTATTTGATGACTACAAAATTGCATATGACGGCGAATTGCCGGATGGGTATGGCGTGGATACTTCTCGCGGTAGCTTTAGATGGGATATGGAAAAAGGTGTTATCTTATCTGTAGAAGAGGAAGCAGGGTATACACTATTCAGCCGACAGGTAACGCTAGACCCCGATACTTTATATGCATTTACAGCAACACTTACCGCAGAGCATGTTTCAGATGCAGCGCTGGTACAAATGTTTTTAAAAGGGCAGTTGGCAAAGGCTACGATGGAGACAGGCCTTGCAGGCGAAACAACACTTTTCTTTTACGCCAAAACCAACAAAGATGCAGCACAAACATATATTATTTGTATGGGGCTGGGAGATGAAACGGCGCTGGGAACAGGAACAGTGCAGCTTTCTTCTTTGCAAGTAAAAGAAGTAGCAGAGCCGGTAGAAGATCATATTATTTTCCCACTGGTTGGAACCTTGGCGGCACAAGAGACGTTTGCAGCAGAATATAATTCTCAGCCTGTCACCATTCGTAAAAATCGCATTGAGCATGACCGCACAACCATTTCTTACGATCACATTGGAGAAGCTTTGATGGCGCTTTTGCTTTTGGTGGCGCTTTATTTGATGATAACAGGGCAAGGCGCGCGGCGGCTGGCGAGACTCTTTTCCGGGCCGGTAGCGCTTTATCTACTGTTTGCCGGCGCGTTTTTCTTGCGTTTTTACCTTGCCTGGACGAGTACGGGGGATCCGGAAACACTGACATCTTACGCTAGATACGCGGTTTCAGCATATGAAAATGGGCTTTCCGGATTTTATATAGGTGAGCGAGTACAAAACTGCATGCCGATTCTTTCGTTGGTTTCTTGGATGGGCGGTGCGCTACGCAGCTTGCTGGGCTATGGCGTAAACGCTGCAGGGTTTTTGGCGTTTTTGCGCCTGCCGGGTATGATTGCAGATATTGCGCTTATGTATCTCATCTATCATATTTGTAAAAAAAGATTGAACAAAGGAACGGCAACATTATTTGCTGCCATTGCAGGGTATATGCCGCTTTTGTGGTGGAATAGCGCCATGACCGGCGTATATACCAGTATTCCGGTCTTTTTTAGTGTATTGGCGCTTTACTGGCTGTCAGAAAAGAAATTTTGGCAGAGCGGTATTGTAACAGCACTTGCCATATTATCGGCGATAGAATGTGTTTTACTATTGCCAATCATACTGCTTGTCTATCTCAACATTTTTTTGCAAAAAGAAGAAAGAAAAAAAGGGTTATGGCAACTTGCAACAATGCTATTGACGATGTTTACAACCTATCTGGTTGTTTTGCTGCCGCTAAAAGGCACACAAAGCTGGCTTTTTGCGCTACAAAAACCCATTGCAGCAGGGATTCAACAACTGCAGATATCCTTTGAGGCATTTAACTTGCTTTCACTTTTTGGAGAAGCAGGAAGCGGAAGTATAGAAGCGTTTTTGCAGAACAATTTCCGCATCTTTGCGCTGGTGGGGCTAGGGTTAGGGTTTTTATTTGTGCTCATTCTTTCTATTTGGAAAAAAGAGCGGAAATATCTTTTCTTATATGCAGCGCTCTTTTTTACAGCAGCGTATACATTTTGCGCCAACATGCCGCCGGCATTTACACTTTTTATTGCCGTATTCCTCTATATGGCGGCAATGGATCTTGATTCGAGAAATCTCTTTTTTGGCGCCACACTTTTCAGTGGCGTTGGGTTTTTGAACATTTATATCAATTATGCATTTGGGCTACAAACAATTTACACAGAACTCATTTTATTCCTTTCTATTTTAGAGATATTGGCGGCGATTTATGTATTTTACGCCGCGTATGAAATATTTTTCTTAAAGAAGATTGGGCGCGCCATATCAGTTGCGCCGTTGGAGGAAGCGGATTTTTCGGCGCGGGCGCTTGCGGCAGCAGGAGAACGGATTGCAGCACCCAGCGAGAAACAGAAATGGATGGTAAAAAAGGATTATCTTTTGCTGGCGCTGGTCACAGTGATATATGCCATATTTGCATTTACCAATCTGGGGAGCATTACAATTCCAAGCGAGGGGCAGGAATTAGAGGCAAGGCGCTCGGAAATTATATTAACGATAGAAGATGAAAATTATGTGGAAACATTAAAATACTATACCGGTTATTGCGAAGGCAACTTTAGTGTATATTACTCACGGGATGGAGAGACGTATATGCCGGTTGAAGTAGGGACAGTGGAGCATTTTTATCGGTTTATGTTCCGTTGGGAGCAGGTAAAAATAAAAGATTATGTAAAATACATTAAAATTGTGCCCGTGAAAGGGATGCTGGCGTTTCGCGAGATGGGTATTTTTGACTTGGAAAATAAACAACTTGCATTAAAAGAAGCAGAAATATTTGTAGACGGCGTTCCACAAGACGGGGGGTTCTTGATTGACGAACAAGAGCAAGTACCCGAAACCACAGATCACATGACTGAAATGTACTTTGATGAAATATACCATGCGCGCACGGCTTATGAATATATCGAAGGCATTTATCCTTATGAAATTACACATCCGCCGTTGGGCAAAAGCCTAATCACCATAGGCATTCGCCTTTTTGGCATGAATCCTTTTGGTTGGCGGTTTATGGGAACGCTTTTTGGCGTACTCATGCTGCCGGTATTATATTTGTTTGCAAAAAAGCTGTTTGGCAGAACGCGTTATGCGCTGGGCGCAACCATACTGTTTGCAGCAGATTTTATGCATTTTTCATTGACGCGAATTGCAACGATCGATAGCTACAGCATTTTCTTCATATTATGTATGTATCTGTTTATGTATTTGTTTACAGAGCGAAACTTTTTAAAAGAGCCGCTGAGAAAATCGTTGCTTCCACTGGCGCTTTCGGGTGTCTTTTTCGCCCTGGGCGCTGCGACGAAATGGATTTGCATTTATGCCGGCGGCGGGCTGGCCATTATTTTCTTCCATACGCTTTATAAAAGATATCAAGAATATCGCTACGCAAAAGCGGAAGAGATGGAAGCATTGACGATAAATTACAAGAAAAAGCTGATACAATTGCTTTTATTCTGTGTGGTGGTCTTTATTATTGTCCCCATCATCGTTTATTCACTTTCCTATATTCCTTATTTCAATACGCGAGAAGGGTTTGGCATAAAGGGGATTTTGGACAATCAAAAGTATATGCTGGGGTACCATGGAAATTTGGGGACAGAACGGCTGCATTCTTATCAGTCAAACGCGTATACATGGCCGTTTACCATTCGCCCTGTCTTTTTCTTCCGTGCAGATGATCCGGCAGAGGGGATGGCGGGTGTGCTATGGAATATGGGCAATCCGCTCATTTGGATTGGTGGGCTTGCTTTGGTGTTATATCTCATTGGCATGCGTAAAAAAGAGAAAAATCCGGGGATGTGGAAAGGCATTTCGTTTATTGCCATTGCAGCGCTTATGGGATATATTCCATGGATGCTGGTAAATCGAGAAATCTTTATATATCATTACTTTGCCGTTGTGCCGTTTCTCATTTTGGCAAGTGTGTATGCGCTTCGTTTTTTGGAAAAGCAATATGCTTGGGGGAAATATGTTTTTTATGGATTTATTGGCGCTTCCGTCTTGCTGTTCTTCTTATTCTATCCCGCAAACACGGGGCTTGTGGTCAGCAGGACATGGCTAAATATGATACAATGGTTTCCAACTTGGCCGATTTAAGAAGGTATTATGGAACGGAAAAAGACCATCAGACAACTTATCAAATTCATATTATGCAGCCAAGCTGCCTGGTTGGCGGATGTGGCGATTTTTACGTTATTGTATGAAGTATTGGCGTTGCAATATACCATTGCAAAAGGAGTTTCTTATGCATGTGGCGCAACAGTAAGCTTCTTTTTGAATCGTAAATTCACATTTGGTGGCGCACATACCAACAAATCAATGGTGGTGCGGTTTATTGTGACCAACATCTGTGCGCAAGTAATGTCTATGATTGCCATTTCTGTTTTTCGCGATATGGTAGGGTTTACGGTTTGGGAGAGTTATTTGGTTTCGGTTATATTTTCATTTGGTACTAACTATTTGGGCAATCGATTTTGGGTTTTTCGAGATGAGAAAAAGGGAAAGGTGTAGCGATGCTGGCAAAAGTTTTGAGCTGTGGACTACTGGGGTTAGAGGGATATTCTGTTTTTGTGGAAGTGGATAGTGCGCCGGGGCTACCGTATTGGGAAATTGTAGGGTTGCCGAATGCTGCAGTAAAAGAGAGCAAAGAGCGGGTGCGTTCGGCCATTCGAAATTCAGGTTTTGAATATCCGGCAAGCAGAATAATCGTTAACTTGGCGCCGGCGGATATGCGTAAAGAAGGGCCTATTTATGATCTTGCCATTGCCATGGGGATTTTAGTGGTCAGCAATCAAGTAGAATTGGGCACGCTGCAAGATGCGGTTTTTCTGGGGGAATTATCACTGGATGGAAAAGTACGCGCAGTAAACGGCATTTTGCCTATGGTGATTGATGCAAAAGAGCGCGGGATTGTGAAGGTTGTTGTACCCGCAGAAAACGCAAAAGAAGCGGCGTATGTGGAAGGTATGGAAGTTATCTCCGCCGTTTCGCTCAGCGAATTGGTAAAAAGCCTGCGCGGAGAAGCGCCATTATTATATGAAGAAAACGCTACATTTATACCCGAAGATATTTCAGTGGGGCAAGTGGATTTTAAATACATCAAAGGACAGAGTAGTGCAAAGCGGGCTGTGGAAATTGCGGCGGCGGGCAACCATAATTTGCTGCTCATTGGCCCGCCCGGTTCGGGAAAAACCATGCTGGCGCGGGCAGTGCCTACCATTATTCCTGATCTGAGCTTTGAAGAAGCATTGGAGATTACAAAAATACATTCCATCAGCGGGGAGCTAAAAGAAGCAGGGATTATTGGGAAGCGACCGTTCCGCAGTCCGCATCATTCCGCTTCTACTGCAGCGCTCATTGGCGGCGGCATCAAAGCACGACCGGGCGAGGTAAGCCTGGCGCATGGTGGAACACTTTACCTAGATGAACTACCGGAATTTAAACGAGATACGTTAGAAGCGCTGCGCCAACCAATCGAAGATGGCATTGTTTCTGTGGCGCGCGTCAACGCAAAAGTAGAGTATCCGGCGCGGTTTATGCTGGTTGCTTCCATGAACCCTTGCCCTTGCGGCAATTATGGAGATGCAGAAAATGCTTGCCGCTGTACTCCTCATGAAATCAGTCGTTATTTGTCTCGCGTTAGCTCACCATTATTAGATCGTATTGATATGCACATAGAAGTTTCGCGCCCGCGATATGAAGAATTGCAGAAAAAAGAGCTGGAAGAAGATTCTCTTTCCATTCGCACGCGCGTCAATGAAGCACGCGCACGACAGACGGCACGTTATAAAGACAAAAAGATTTTTCCCAATAGTCAGCTGGCAGGGGACATGTTTGAAGTGTATTGTCATTTGGATAGTGCTTCAGAGAGGCTGCTACGAGCGGCATTTGAAGCAATGCACATGAGCGCGCGTTCTCATCGGAGAATCTTAATGGTGGCGCGGACCATCGCAGATTTAGGTGATAGCGAAGCAATTAATGAAACCCATATTGCCGAAGCCATTCAATATAGAACGCTGGACCGTAAATATTGGGGAGGGCGCAGCTAGTGTATTTAACAGACCATGAACTCTACTGGTACTGGCTTGCTTCCACGCCGCGCATTGGACTAAAGACAATGCTGCATTTATTATCTGCCCATGTACCACTGGAAGAACTGTTTTTGGATCAAAACCACGCGGCGTTTCAAGGTGCACGCATACGCAAAGATACAAAAGATATCTTAAAAGCACGGGCTGATAAAGATATATTATATGAAGAGTTATATGGATATGAAAAAGAAGGCATACGTGTTACCACCATGCTTTCCAATGACCATCCTGCCTTACTAAAGGAAACCATTGGCCCGCCCACGCTTTTATACATCAAAGGAGATTTGACGCGTTTAACAGAAAAACGCATTGCAATGGTGGGCTCCAGAAGAGCTTCCAGACGCGGACTTGCAGAAGCAAGAAAGATTGCAAAAGAGCTTGCAGAAGCAGGCGTTTCCGTAATCTCCGGTATGGCGCGGGGTGTGGACACTGCGGCGCATGAAGGCGCGCTGGAAGGGAAGGGGATTACAGTTGCGGTCTTGGGCTGCGGCGTGGATATTATCTACCCGCGGGAAAGCTTTGCCTTATATGAAAAAATCGTGGAAACCGGCGCAGTCATCAGTGAATACAAACCGGGTGCACCACCCCTTGCCGGAAATTTTCCGTTGCGCAATCGTATTATGAGTGGCATTGCGGAAGGGGTAATCGTGGGAGATGCAGGGCTAAAAAGTGGCGCACACATCACCGTCAGGCTGGCTTGCGAAGAAAACCGAGATGTCTTTGCAATCCCCACTGGAAGCGGGTTAGAGACCAGCATTTTACCTAACCTTTTGCTGGCGGAAGGCGCACCGGTTTGTCAAGATGCGAGAGATGTACTTGCATACTATAACTGGGGTATTTTAGAGGGCGAAGCAGAAGCATCCTTGCCGGAAGGACTTGATTTTTCTGAAACAGAACTGTATAATCTGCTTTTACAGGGCGATCTTGACGTACAAGCGCTCATTGCATATACAAAAAAGAGTGCTGCAGAAATTAATTTGACGCTTACAAAATTGGAACTAAAAGGACTGGTGGAGCGTCTAGCAGGTAATATGTTTGGTATAAAAACACTGACATAACGACTGCCGCATTTGGAGGGATAATAAAAACATATGGCGAAAGCAAAAAAAGCAAAGAACAACAAAAAGTATAATTTGGTGATTGTGGAATCTCCCGCCAAAGCCAAAACCATTGAGAAATTTTTGGGGAGTAAATTTAAGGTTGCCGCCAGCAACGGGCATCTTGTTGATTTGCCCAAAAGTAGGTTGGGCGTTGCAGTAGAAGAAAACTTTGAGCCGGAATATATTGTCATTCGCGGCAGAACACCACTTTTAAACGAGTTGAAAAAAGAAGCAAAAAAAGCTGAAAAAATCTACCTTGCCACAGACCCTGACAGAGAAGGGGAAGCGATTTCTTGGCATATTGCAAATGCCATTGAGGCAGCTGCCAAAAAAGATGGCGTAGAAAAGGAAATTGAACGGGTAGAATTTAATGAGATTACAAAAACGGCAGTCACAAACGCTATAAAAAACCCAAGGGAAATTGATATGGGGCGCGTGGATGCGCAGCAGGCGCGGCGCGTACTGGATCGCCTTGTAGGGTATAAACTTTCTCCGTTGTTATGGGAAAAAGTACGCCGTGGCTTGAGCGCGGGGCGCGTACAGTCTGTTACCGTAAAATTAATTGTAGACAGAGAGCGAGAAATCAGAAACTTTGATCCAGAAGAATACTGGACGATTACTGCAGCGCTTTCGGACAAAGAGGACAACAACACGTTTACTGCAGAGTTTTTTGGGAAAGATAAAAAGAAGATCGTACCCAAAAGCGAAGCGGAAGTGAAAGAAATTTTAGAAACCATTGGAAAAAATGATTTTGTCATTGCTGCCATCAAGAAAAGTGTGCGACAAAGAAAGCCTTACGCGCCTTTTACCACCAGCACATTGCAGCAAGATGCTGCGCGCAAGCTGGGGTTTACCACGCGTAGAACCATGATGGTGGCGCAAGGGCTGTATGAAGGTGTGCAGTTAAGCAGCAGAGAAACCGTTGGGCTAATTACATATATGCGTACAGATTCTACGCGTATTTCTGTGGAAGCACAGGAAGCAGCAAAGGCATACATTATAGAACGATACGGAAAAGAGTATGCGCCGGAGAAGTTCAATGTATATACCGGGCGGCGCCAAGCGCAAGATGCGCATGAAGCCATTCGCCCCACTTATATTGAATATACGCCGGAGAGCATCAAAGATAAACTGAGCGCAGAGCAATTTCGGTTGTATCAACTGATCTATTCTCGGTTTATTGCAAGCCAGATGACGCCTGCAAGATACGATACCATGAGCTATACGCTGGACGCTGCAGGATATGAGTTCCGCGCGAATTTTTCCAAGCTGCAATTTAGCGGCTATCGGGCGGCATATCAAGAGGTGGTAGATGAAGAGGAAGATATCAACGCCATCATTCCGCCCATGGAAGAAGGCTATGCTTGCAAGCAACAAAAGATTGACCCGAAACAGAATTTTACTTCCCCGCCGCCGCGATATACAGAAGCTTCTCTTGTGCGGACGCTAGAAGAAAAAGGGATTGGGCGCCCTTCCACATACGCGCCGATTATTTCTACCATACTGGACCGCAAATATGTGAAAAAAGAAAAACGGACCATCATTCCTACAGAGCTGGGAGAAGTGGTTACAGAATTGATGGAAGAAAATTTTGCGGATATTGTGAACGTAGAATTTACGGCAGACATGGAAGAGCAATTAGATAAAGTAGAAGCAAGAGAAGAAGACTGGAAAAAAGTAATTGATACCTTTTATTGGCCTTTTGAAGAAGAGCTAAAAAAGGCAGAAGCACAGATAGAAAGCGTAAAACTGCCTGACCGCCCGGCCGGTGTTACTTGTGAGCTTTGCGGCGCGGAAATGGTTTATAAGCAGGGGCGCTTTGGAGAGTTTATTGCTTGCCCCAACTATCCTGAATGTAAAAACACAAAGGCAATTCGCAACGAAATCAGCGTTCCTTGCCCCAAATGCGGCGGGACGATTTTACAAAAACGTTCAAGACGCGGCAGTACATTTTATGGTTGTGAAAACTACCCCACATGCGATTTTGTTTCATGGGATATGCCCATTGAAGAAAAATGCGAAACTTGCGGCAGCTATATGACACTAAAGCGTGGGCGGGGAAATTCGGCATACAAAAAATGCCCCAATGAAGATTGCCCCACCAATCAGAAAAAAGCAAAGAAATCCGAGGAACAAAGTGAAGGCTAATGTCATTGGTGCAGGGCTAGCGGGAGCAGAAGCTGCGTATCAACTGGCTAACCGCGGCATAAAAGTAACTGTTTATGAGCAAAAGCCGGTACAAATGAGCGAGGCCCATTCTTACACAGGATACGGCGAGCTGGTTTGTTCCAATTCACTTCGCTCAGACCGCCTTTCCAACGCGGCAGGGCTGCTAAAAGAAGAAATGCGCCGGTTGGATTCGCTGATTATAAAAGCAGCAGAAAATTCGCGCGTGCCGGCAGGCGGGGCGCTTGCAGTAGAGCGTTATGCATTTTCTGATTATATTACAAAAACACTAAAAGCACATGAAAACATTGAAATAGTAGAAAAAGAAGTAACAGATTTTAGAGAACTTGATGGACTGAGTATTGTGGCCACAGGGCCACTCACTTCACCAAAATTAACGGCAGCAATACAAGCATTACTGGGGGAAGATTATTTTCATTTTTTTGATGCGGCGGCGCCGATTGTAACAGCGGAGAGCGTCGATATGACGCGTGTTTTTTGGGGCTCGCGCTACGACAGAGGAAATGATTACTTGAATTGCCCCATGACAAAAGAAGAATATGATGCGTTTTATCAGGCGCTCATTACAGCAGAATGCGTAGAGATGCATGGATTTGAAGCGGAAAATGTATTTGAAGGTTGTATGCCGGTAGAAGTTATGGCAAAACGTGGATATGATACGCTACGGTTTGGCCCGCTGAAGCCTGTGGGGTTTGAAAATGAAGAAAAAGAAATGCCCTACGCGCTTGTGCAACTGCGCAAAGAAGATAGAGAGGGCAGGCTTTTTAACTTGGTCGGGTTTCAGACACATTTGAAATTCGGCGAACAAAAACGCGTTTTTTCCATGATCCCCGGCTTAGAAAACGCAGAATATGTACGGCTGGGTGTCATGCACAAAAACACATACATCAACGGACCAAAATGTCTTTGCAATACCTATCAGTTAAAGAAAAACGCGGATGTTTATTTTGCAGGGCAAATCACAGGCGTAGAAGGATATATTGAATCTGCTGCCAGTGGGCTTTATGCCGGCATTATGGCAGCGCATCAATTACAAGGGAAAAAAGCACCGCGGTTGTCACGGAAAACAGCCATCGGCGCCTTGGCAGAATATGTGAGCAATGCGGCGACAACGAATTATCAGCCCATGAACATTACGTTTGGCATCATGGAAGAAGCAGATAAGCGGTTTCGCAAGCGATTACATAGAAGAGAATACATTGCAAAAAGAGCGCTGGCAGAAATAGATGCCTATCAAGCGCAATTAGAATATGGGAAGGAAATGACATGAGTAATTTTGAAGCAACCACCATTGTTGCGGTCGAGCGAAACGGCGCTTGCGCCATCGCAGGCGATGGACAAGTTACAATGGGAGAAACGACTGTATTAAAACATACGGCAAAAAAAGTAAGAAGGCTATATAATGATAGCGTTGTAATGGGATTTGCGGGTTCTGTGGCAGATGCTTTTACGCTTTCAGAACGATTTGAAGCAAAACTAGAGCAATTCAGCGGCAGCTTATCAAGAGCAGCAGTTGAGTTGGCGCAAGAATGGCGCAGCGATAAGATGATGCGCCAATTACAGGCGATGCTCATTGTGGCAGACAAAGAAGAGATGCTATTGGTTTCGGGAACAGGCGAAGTAATCGCGCCGGATGGCGGCGTCCTTGCCATTGGCTCCGGTGGAAACTATGCGTTTGCCGCTGCAAAAGCATTGATGGAAAATACAGATTTATCGGCAAAAGAGATTGCAGCGCGTGCGCTTAAAATTGCCTCGGAAATCTGTGTCTATACCAACGATAATATTGTCGTTGAGGAGGTGTAAACATGGCAGAAAGAACACCAAAAGAAATTGTAGCAGAACTGGATAAATATATTATCGGGCAAGATGAGGCAAAAAAACCTGTGGCCATTGCGTTGCGCAACCGATATCGTAGGAGCCGTTTGGCGCCGGAGATGCAAGAAGAGGTAACGCCCAAAAACATTATTATGATGGGGCCGACGGGCGTAGGGAAAACAGAAATTGCCCGGCGCTTGGCAAAATTGGTGCAGGCGCCATTTGTAAAAGTAGAAGCAACCAAGTTTACTGAAGTGGGCTATGTGGGCCGTGATGTGGAAAGTATGGTACGCGATCTTGTAGAAGCATCCATTCGCATTGTGAAAAAAAGTAGATATGAAACCGTTCATGAACAAGCTGCGCGGTTGGCAGAAGAACGGATTTTGGATATTTTGCTGAACGAAAACAAAAACACTGGCATGCAAAACCCGTTGCAGGCATTGTTTGCGCCGCAACTAAACGCAGGAACAAGCGAACCCACGGAAGAACAAAAGCAAGAAAAAATGACCAAACGAGAAGAAATGGCATACCAGCTACGCGCCGGCGTACTGGAAGATGTTATTGTTGAAATAGAAATTGCAGATAACAGTGGCATCGGTATTGAAATCGCAGGCATTGGCTCGGAAATCAATATGGGTGAAATGTTTTCAGGGATTTTACCGCAAAAGACAAAAGTGAAAAAGGTGCCTGTGCGAGAAGCACGTAAGCTTTTGGAGACAGAAGAGGCGGATAACTTGATTGATATGGACGAAGTAACAGAAACCGCCATTGCAAGAGCAGAGCAGTTTGGCATCATCTTCCTCGATGAAATTGACAAAATTGCCGGAAAAACCATGGGCAGTGGTCCGGATGTTTCAAGAGAAGGAGTACAGCGAGATATTTTGCCCATTGTAGAAGGTAGCACTGTGGTTACAAAATATGGGCCGGTGAAAACAGATCATATGCTCTTCATTGCTGCAGGCGCGTTTCACATGTCAAAAGTATCGGATCTGATTCCTGAATTACAAGGGCGGTTCCCCATTCGCGTCCAGCTAAAACCTTTGACCAAAGAAGATTTTGTAAAGATACTGACCCAGCCGGAAAATGCGTTGGTCAAACAATACTTGGCGCTTTTAGAGACAGACGGGATTATACTGGACTTTACGGAAGATGCCATTTACGCCATTGCAGAATATGCAGAAACGGCAAACAATACAATGGAAAACATTGGCGCTCGCCGCCTGCATACCATTGTGGAAAATTTATTGGAAGATATTTCGTTCAATGCGGGAGATGTATTCCCGCCGGTGGAAGTGAAAATTGATCGGGCATATGTGGATGACCATATGAAAGATTATTTAAAAGAACAAAACCTTGAACGGTTTATTCTGTAAGTCATATGGCGTTGCGTGTAAGTGGCGTTATGCCCGAAAGCATTGCAGAAGAGCTAGGCATTGCAGCCGGCGATACCCTTCTAATGCTGGCAGGTGAACCGCTGCAAGATATAATCGATTATTTGGCGCTGGAAGCAAACGAATCGTTTTCGGTTATTTGGAAAACAAAAGAGGGCATTGAAGAAAGCGTTGAAATTGAAAAAGACATAGAAGAGCCGTTGGGGCTTTTGTTTGAAGGCGATGGGTTGGGGAAAAGCCGCGGCTGCGCCAATGCATGTGTGTTTTGTTTTGTGGATCAATTGCCGCAAAACATGCGGGAGACGCTTTATTTTAAAGATGATGATTGGCGTTTATCCTTTATTATGGGCAACTATGTAACGCTGACGAATGTGGGCGAAAAAGAGTTTGACCGTATTTTGAAAAGAAAACCTTCGCCGCTTTATGTTTCTGTACATGCGACAGAAGAGGCAGTGCGCCAGAAAATGTTGGGGCGCAAGTATACGCGCACAATATTAGAAACGCTGCAAGCGTTAAAAGAAGCAGGTATTTCTTTTCACATGCAAGCGGTGGTTTGCCCGGGGTTAAATGATGGCGCGGTTTTGGAAAAGACCATTGCGGATTTGGCAGACCTCATGCCAAATGCACTTTCGTTGGCGCTGGTTCCTGTGGGGATTACAGGGCATCGCGCAGGGCTATACCCGCTGAAGCAAGTAACAAAAGAAGAGGCGCGGCGCGTCATTCAAATTGCGGGGCAGTGGCAAGAAAAGTTACGGAAGATGCACGGAACACGCTTTGTATTTGTGGCAGATGAGTTTTATATATGCGCAGAATTGCCATTTCCAGCAGCAGAAACGTATGAAGAGTTTGGGCAGTTGGAAGATGGCGTAGGCATGACTTCTCTTTTTATGGAAGAAGTAAAAGAAGGCATTCAAGCGTTTGCGGGCAAGAAAAATATGCAAAAAGGGATGATTGCCACAGGGATAGACGCAGCGCCTTATATTACTTGGGCGGCAAATGCCTGTAACAAAGCCTTTGGGATGGATATTTCTGTGCGCGCCATTCAAAATAATTTCTTTGGCGAGAGCATTACCATTACAGGGCTCTTGACAGGCGCGGATATTTTGGCACAATTAAAGGGAGAGAAATTGACGCATCTTTTTCTTTGCGAAGTAATGTTGCGCGATCGAAAGAATGTTTTTTTAGATGATATGACGATAGAAGCATTAAGTGAGGCGTTGGGTGTGCCTATCACCATAGTTCCAAGCGATGGGTTTGGATTTGTGGAGATATTGATGGGCGTATAAAGGAGTTATTATGGCAAGAAAACCGTTGGTCGCAATTGTAGGCAGGCCCAACGTAGGAAAATCTACTTTTTTTAATAAAATTGTACGGCGGCGTGTTGCCATTGTAGAAGATACACCCGGCGTTACGCGAGATCGCATTTTTGAAGATGTGGAATGGTTAAACCATGCCTTTACGCTGGTGGATA
This sequence comes from Christensenellaceae bacterium, assembly GCA_050952565.1. Classification (GTDB taxonomy): domain Bacteria; phylum Bacillota; class Clostridia; order Christensenellales; family Christensenellaceae; genus QANA01. The sequence continues at coordinate 259,371 of JBMNLE010000001.1, read as the reverse complement.
CAGGCGGCATTGAGCCCAATAGTGAAGAAGTTATTTTGGCGCAGATGCGAGAGCAGGCGACGCTGGCCATTGAAGCGGCAGATCTTATTTTGTTTTTTGTGGATGCAAAAACAGGAATTGTTTCTTCGGATTATGAAGTTGCAGATATGCTGCGCAGGACAGACAAGCCTGTCATCACAGTTGTCAACAAAGTCGAGAGCAGCGCTGATAAAGAGATGGTTTATGATTTTTATGCGCTGGCGCTGGGGACGCTGGTTCCTATTTCTGCAGAGCAGGGGTTGGGGCTGGGCGATCTTTTAGACGAAGTCATTGCAGTGATTGATAAAGTAGAAGCAACAGAAGAAGATGAAGCTACTTATATTGCCATTGTAGGCAAGCCCAACGTAGGAAAATCTTCGCTGGCCAATCGGATTTTGGGGCAACCGCGCTCCATCGTCAGCGATATTCCGGGTACAACGCGAGACGCCATCGATACGCGCTTTACCCGAGATGAGAGAGAATACGTGATTACAGATACAGCGGGCATGCGCAGGAAGAGCCGTATTGCAGATGAAACCATTGAACGTTATAGCGTGATTCGCGCTTTGGCGGCGGTGAAACGCGCGGATGTTGCGCTTATTTTAATTGATGCAGAAGAAGGCATCAGCGAGCAAGATGCAAAAATTGCAGGGTTTGTACATGAAGAAGGCGTGCCCGGGATTATTGTAGTCAACAAATGGGATGCGGTAGAAAAAGATACCTATACCATTGAGGCATATAACAAAGAAATTTCAGGCGTGGTATCCTTTATGCCATATGCGAAGCGGATTTATATTTCCGCCAAAACAGGGCAGCGGGTTGATCGTTTGTTTACGGTAATTGATGAGGTTTTGAAAAATGCTTCGCGGCGGATTAGCACAGGGCTATTGAATGATTGCATTCGAGAAGCAGTGATGGCAGTGGAACCGCCCACCAGCAAAGGCAGACGGCTGAAGATTTTTTATGTAACGCAGCCCAGCGCAAACCCGCCTACATTCGTGTTGTTTGTCAACGATGTAGAGCTGATGCATTTTTCTTACCAACGCTATCTTGAAAACTATTTGCGGAAAACGTTTGATTTTTCCGGAACACCCATTCGCATGCTGATACGCGCGCGCAATGAGCAAAAAGCATAAAACGCAAGAAGAGGTTATTGTAACCAAAAGAAAGAGGAACGTATGGAGCTACTGATATACTTTGCCATTGCAGTGGGCGCATATTTGTGGGGCAGTATTTCGCCGGCATTGATTCTTTCCACCAGCATTGCAAAAAAAGATGTACGAGAAATGGGCAGCGGAAACGCAGGCGCCACCAATGTAATTCGGAATTTTGGCTGGGGGCTGGGGCTTTTGACTTTTGCGCTGGATGTTATAAAAGGTGCAGCGGCTGCTTATTTAGGCGGGTTATTTGCAGGAGATATAGGGATGTCTGTTGCCAGCATTGCTGTCATCCTGGGTCATAATATGCCCATATATTATGGCTTCAAAGGCGGGAAAGGAATTTCCGCGACGCTGGGCGTTCTTTTCGTCATTCGGCCGCTGGTTACGCTCATTATACTGGGTATTGTATTGGTTGTTTTGGGGATTACAGGGATTATGTCCATCACCTCACTCACCGGTGTTTTGCTGGAGAGCATTTCGGCTTTTATTTTGCAAGATGTTTCCTTGCCGTTGCAACTTACAGTGCTTACGTTAACAATCATTGCAATCATCGGGCATCTTCCAAACATCAAGCGATTATTAAACGGCACAGAATCGCGCATTATCAAAAAGAAAGAAAAACCATCGGATTGATGGTTTTTTTGTTTCTATAAAATGCAAGTTTCGCTGTTATTTATTGCAGTAACACATTGAAAAGAAAAAAGAAGCATGATAAGATAAATACAATTGGATTTTAAAAAATGATTAGGAGGACGAACAAGATTATGATTAAGGAATACGCTGGCCCAATTTTGGATGAAATCAGCGAAGCCTTGCGCGACCTGGATTATGATGTTCTATGGAAAATGGTTGCAGAGATTCATGGCGCAAACCGCATCTTCTTTCATTCCATTGGAAGACCGGAGACGGGCTTAAAGAATTTTGCAATGTATCTCAAACATTTTGGCTACAGAACACATATTGTAGGGGATGCAACTTGCCCGGCGATTAAACCCGGCGATGTTTTCTTTGTGGTTTCGGGAACGGGGGAAACGACCACATCTCTAAACATGGTGAAAAAAGTTAAAGAAATCGGCGAGATCAAAGTTTTATTTGCAACAGCTGCAAAAGAATCTTCCATTGGAGATTTGGCAGACCTTACGGTGCGCTTCGATTGCCCTTTGCCGGGCGTAGAAAGCACAGTTAGCTCAGAGCAGCCCATTGGCTCTTTGTTTGACCAATGCGTGATTTACGGGCTTGACTGGGCGCTACGGGCATGCATGCAAGAACGCTTGGGCAGAAAAGACGGCGCAGGTCCGTTGCATTCTAATTTAGAATAGTGATTTTTGAATACAGAAAAGATGATGAAGGAGAAATCATAAAATGATGACAATCAAAGAAATTTCAAACAAAATTATGGATGAGATTGAAGCGGGCATTCAAAATGTAGATGAAGATACATTAAGAACTGTATTTTCAACCATTCATGGCGGAAATCGTATTTTCTTCCATGCAAACGGCAGAAGCATGCTCACCATTAAATATTTTGCACAACGCTTAATGCACCAAGCTTATCGCGTATACATCGTTGGAGATGTTGCTACGCCGGCAATTCGCCCGGATGATGTTCTTGTAATCGTTTCCGCAGACGGCGAAGAAGAAAACCTTGTTGCAGCAGCGAAGAAGGCAAAAGAAATCGGTGATATTCCGGTTATTTTAGTAACAGCAGCAGAAAAATCCACGTTGTCCGAGTTGGCTGATGTTGTTGTGAAATTAAATGTACCGGTTCCGGGCTCTGCAGAAGATAATTCCATTCAACCCATCGGCGCACAATTTGAGCAAGCAGTATTGTACGTAATGGATGTTGGAATGTCTCATTACTTCATGGATCGTCTGGGGATTACATTGACACCCGGCGAAAACCCACTGCACGCGAATTTACAATAGGACGCACGGACTGAAATAAAGGAGAATGTTATGATAGATAAATATTGTGCAGCTGCAGTAAACGGCACAAAAGAAGTCCTGCGCGGGCTGGATGATACCGTTTTACAGCAAATTGCAGATAGAATATTAGATGCGGATAACGTTTTTGTCGTTTCAGATGTTGGTAGACCGGGCATGGCGCTTATGAACCTTGCGCAACGGTTGCGGCAAATGGGAATCCGTGCATATCGCTTAGAAGAATCACCTCCAACACCTTCTGTACATGAAGGAGATGTTGTGCTCATTGGCTCTGTAGATGGAGAAGACCAAACTTCCATTACATTTATGAAGCGCGGAAAAGATTTGCGCATCAGCTATGATCTGTTTACAATGACCAAAGGCTCTACGCTGGAAAAAGATGCGGCTGAAGTATTATTCTTCGCGCCGGAAGCAAAAGACGGGCTCATCGAAGAAGAATATTTTGAGTTGGCGCTTTATGTTGTGTGTGATGCGCTTGCGCTTTATTGCCAAAGGGTACTTGGCGTTTCAAAAGAGCGCATGCAAGCAGAACTGCCCAACATCTATTAGGCGATAGGAGGATATTATGAGCAAAGAAAACAATAAAAAAAGAGAAGTAGGCGCTCATTTGACCTATCATGAAAAAAGAAAATTTCATGTAGAGCGGATTGATGAAATGAAAATCGTCTCCGAAACAATGGATGATGAGGCGCTTGTAAAAATTGCAGATAAAATTGATAGCACCAACCGCGTGTTTGTGGCAGCGCTGGGGCGTTCCAGATTAAACCTAATGGCATTTGCCACGCGCTTAAAGCAGATGCGTATACAGACGTTTGTGGTTGGAGATGTTTCTACGCCTTCTATTCACAAAGGAGATGTTTTTATCATTGGCTCTTCTTCCGGGAAAACAGCTTCGCTTGTTGCATTTGCAACCAAAGCGGCAGAAGCAGGCGCAGAAATCATTTTGTTTACAGAAACAGAAAGCTCCCCCATTGGAGATTTGTCTGCGCTAAAATATGTAATGAAAGTTGATGAAGAAAGGCTTTCAAAATCACCCGGGTTATATTCAGAATATGCCATCAATTTGGCGTATGAATGCATCGTTATGTACTTAATGAAAAAGCGCGGCTTATCAAAAGAAAAGATGCAAGAAGAACTGGCAAACCTCTATTAATAAAGGAGAACGTTATGGATAACTTTAGATATACAATGGCTGTGGATGCGCTAAAAGGCGTCAAAGCACGCTTTGATTACGATAAGCTACAAGAAGTTGCCGATATTATAGATGGTGCCAATAATGTATTTGTAGCAGGTCGTGGGCGCTCTCGTCAAACAGCGATGAACTTCGGCTCCCGTTTATCACAAATGGGCAAAAATGTGTATGTGGTTGGCGCAGCAAATGCACCTTCCATAAAAGAAGGCGATGTACTTGTGCTTTCTTCCGGCTCGGGCAGCACGCCTACGCTGGTGGATTTTGCAAAAACAGCGGCGGAAGTTGGCGCGAAATGCGTACTACTTACCATGAACAAAGACGCGGAAGTTTCAAAAATCAATACAGCTTCTTTTTTGGTATCAGATGTCAATCGGCAAGAAGGCACCGGAGAAGACAGCGAGATTTATTCAAAAATATATGCTTATTATGATTACCCAACAAATTTAGGGTTTGAGACGATTTTGACATATATTATGATGAAAAATGGGCTTTCCCGCGAAGAAGTGGATGCGCAAAAGCCAAATTTATTCTAGGATTCGAAATTGCAGTAAAAGACTTGCCTATAGGCAGGTCTTTTTTGTTGCAATTATTTTTCCATTTTAATAGAATAGAAAGAAAGAACTGTAAAAGGGGGGCGTGTATGCAGTTTCGTATTGCCGGACGGCTTATACTACATCATAAAAGAAATACTATGCAATATACATTTTTGCTTACTTGTTTGTTCGCGCTCTTTTTTATCATTTTTTCTCTGTTTCAAGGGCTAGAAGCAAATCTTACAAAGAGCTATCAAGAAAAATATGGGGAACAGCACTTTATTGTATATGATGTCGCTTCAGGAGAAAAAGAGGTGTTGTGGGAGAAGCGCGACGAGGCGCGTGTATCTGTAAAAAACTGGGGACTATTTATAATTACGGAAATTTCAAAGTGCAAGGAATAGAGAAAGCAATAACTATCGGACATTTTGATGCGAGAACATTGGAGATAACGCATATAAAATTAAGAGAAGGGCGATTGCCAGAGCAGGAGAATGAAATTACACTGGAAAACAACTTATTCATACAGCTTCCTAAGGAAATGCAAGAAAAGCGTGTTTTGCCGCTGGAAATCAATGGTGAAGTTATTTCCTTGCAAATTGTCGGTGTGTTATACGACTATGGTACGTATTGGGAGAGTCTACTGGATGTACAAATAAAACCCGGTGAAAATGACATTCCACGCGTCTTAGTTGCAAAAGATTTTTTAAGAGAACCTATTGCAGAGCATATGGTTGTACAAATGGATACAATAGATGATTTAGCGGCAATAAATAGCTTTAATCCTCTTTGGAGAAAGATCAGTTCTACTTAGCCGAAACACATACCAGCATTTGTCTATACAGACATTACAAAAAGAATGAAAACTTGTTTCAACTCTCTTTGTGTCGTGTATACTAATAAAACAAGAGAGAAAACATCTTTCTTGACAACCCAAATAGAGGATGATAGAATATTTGGGTAGCCGCGCGGGCAGGGTTTATAAACTCCAAGGGAGTACCCCATCGGCGAGACTGGTATGAGGAGGAAGAAACATGTATGCGATTGTGAAAACAGGCGGCAAGCAATATAAAGCTGAGCCTGGTAGATTCATAGATGTGGAAAAGCTGGATGCTGAAGTTGGCGATGAAGTTAATTTTGATGCACTCATGGTTGTAGATGGCGATAATATCAAAATCGGCGATCCGATTGTAGCAGATGTAAAAGTTGTCGGCAAAGTACTTGGACAAGACAAAGCAAAGAAGATTGTTGTATTCAAGTATAAATCCAAAAACGGATATAGCAAAAAGCAAGGACACAGACAACCCTATACAAGAGTAGAAATTGTATCGATTGGCTAATTTGAAAAGAAAAGCGAGGTGAATATAAATTGGCACATAAGAAGGGAATGGGTAGCTCTAAGAACGGTAGAGATAGCATATCAAAACGCCTCGGGGTGAAACGTGCAGACGGACAATTTGTACTTGCTGGTAATATTTTGGTAAGACAAAGAGGAACGAAAATTCATCCTGGTGAAAACGTAGGAAAAGGGAGCGATGATACCTTGTTCGCAAAAGAAGATGGTGTTGTACGCTTTGAACGGTTGGGTAGAGATAAGAAGAAAGTAAGCGTTTACCCACAATCATAAAACTGCTTTATTTAAGGTGTCATTTCTGTGCAAGCGGCGCAGGGGTGGCACTTTTTTGTGCGCAAAAACCGCCGCGGTATTTGCATTACAAAAAGGAGTACGGTATAATGAGAGCGCGAAGTAAGGAGGTATATCAGTGAAACTTTTGGTCGATACCCATACCCACTCTTTGCTGAGCGGGCATGCGTATTCAACGGTATTTGAGAACCTAACGGTTGCAGCAGAACGGAATTTGGAAGGGCTTGTCATTACAGAACACTGCGGCGATATGCCGGGCATTCATTTTCCGGCGGCGCTTACTTTTTTACGGCATTTGCCGGAAGAGCATTACGGCGTAAAGCTGTTCCGCGGGGTAGAATCCAATATTGTATCTTGGGAAGGGAAGATTGATGTTCCCGAACGGTTTTTTCCGTTACTACAGTTTGTCATTGCATCGCTGCATGAAGTGATGCTGCCCATTGGTAACAAGATACAAAATACAGAAGCTATGCTGAGCGCGCTGAATAACCCATATGTGGATATTTTGGGGCATCCGGGGAATCCTGTTTACGATGTGGACAAAGAAACGGTTGTAAAAGAAGCGAAGCGGCTGGGCAAGATGTTGGAATTTAATAGCCACTCCTTTGAAGCAAGGCCGGGTAGCGAGCCCAATTGCAGAGAAATGTTGCGGCTTTGTAAAAAGCATGAAGTACATATCTGCGTGGGTAGTGATTCACACATTTGCTTTACAGTAGGAGATTTTACAGAAGCCATAACCGTTATTGAAGAAGAAGGTTTCCCGGAAGAACTCATTACAAGCAGATCCATTGAAACATTTCAGGCATATTTGAACACACGAGAAGCAAGGCTGGCAAACATACAAAGCTAGCGTTTCTCTTGTAATAAAAAAGTAATTGCGGTATTCCGCAAAAAGGAGGTGTGTATGCGCGAATTTGTAGTTATGGCAGATTCTGATTCGGAGATTCCTTATACGTTTGCAGATGAGTATCAAGTGCCAGTATTTTTGATGCCGTATACATTGGATGGAAAAGAAGAACTGTTTGACCTCGGGCGTACGACAGATTATGTGGGCTTTTATGAGCAGCTGGCAGCAGGCGGCGAAGCTTCAACGGCAACAAGACCCCCAGCTGATATACAAGCGTTTTTTGAAGAAATCATTAAAGATAATAAAGATATATTATATATAAGCTTTTCCAGCCAACTGAGCGCACATTACGAGTTGTCATTGGTGGCGCGAGAAGCGGCGCTTGAAAACTACCCGGATGCACGCATTGAAATTTTTGATGCACTGGGGATTGCCATGGGTTCAGGCTTGTTGGTGTATCATGCAGTGATGCTAAAAGAGCAAGGGAAATCTCTGGATGAGATTTTGGCATGGTTAAATGAAAATCGGCAAAGAAGTTTGCACTTCTTTTCTGTGGATAGCTTAGCGCATCTACGGAAAACAGGGCGGCTTTCCGCAGTAAACGCCACGCTAGGGTCAATCCTTGACCTAAAGCCAATCTTGACCGTAACAAAAGAAGGAAAAATTGTTGCGTTTGACAAGGTAAAAGGTAGAAAGCGCGTGGTAAAAGCGTTGGCAGATTTGGCAGAAGAAAATTATGTGGACGATGATATCTGCAAAGAATTATGTGTTGTATGCCATGGAAACAACCCAGGGCAAGCATTGCTCCTGAAAAATGAGCTGGAACGGCGTTTGGATTTCAAAGAAGTTTGGTTTTTAGATGTGGGGCCGGTCATTGGGAGCCATTGCGGGCCGGGCGTCATGGCATTGCTCATGATGGGAAAAGAAAGAACCGTATAAAAAACAAACAGGAAGGCTGCCGTAATCGGCAGTCTTTTTTCTTTTTTTATAGATATGAAAGAAGGATAAACTTATAGAGATAGCCTTTTGTTTTATCTCGTTAGCTGGTATAATAAGCTGTAGCAAAAAGGAGTTTATATGGCATACCAAGCATTATATAGAGCGTTTCGCCCACGGCGGTTTTCGGATGTGAGCGGGCAAGAAACCATCGTTACCATACTACGCAATCAAGTAAAAAACAACGCGCCTTCCCATGCCTATTTGTTCGCGGGGCCACGGGGAACAGGGAAAACCAGCACTGCCAAAATTTTAGCAGCGGCACTCAATTGTCTTGATCCGCAAGAGGGGGAGCCTTGTCTTGTTTGTGAAAATTGCAAAGCAGCGTTACAAGACAATATGCTAGACATTATAGAAATGGATGCGGCCTCCAACAATGGCGTAGATAACGCACGGGATATTCGAGACAAAGCAGGGTTACTGCCTACAAATGGCGCATATAAAGTTTATATCATTGACGAAGTACATATGTTGACAGGGCAGGCATTTAACGCACTGCTAAAGACGCTGGAAGAACCGCCTTCTCATGTGGTTTTTATACTGGCAACCACGGAGCTTGATGCGCTCCCCAAAACAGTGCTTTCCAGATGCCAGAGATTTGATTTTCGATTGATTGAGAAAGAAGGCATTGTAGCACGGCTAAAAAACGTTGTAGCAGAAATTGGTGCTTCGGCAGATGATGATGCATTATATGCCATTGCAGAAGCGGCGGATGGTGCATTACGGGATGCGTTAACGGTGCTTGAAAAATGTGTTTCCATGGAAGTGCATATTACAGAAGCGCTGGTTGCAACGATTTTAGGGCATGCGCAAAAGACTGCAGTGTATGAACTGTTGGCGGCGCTCAGCCGATATGATGGAAAAACAGCGTTATTAACGCTAGAGCAAGTTTTGGATAGTGGTGTAGAGGCCAGCACATTGTTGCGACAACTCTTAGACGGTTATGAAGAGATGTTATACGCGCTGGTTGCCGGAAGAGAAGTAGAGGAAACCTTGCAGGTGTGTGCCGATAGGCTGCAAGAAGCAGGCTTGTTACGCGGCATTGAAGTTTTGCAAAATGCTGCCGGACACATGCGCTATGCACCGCGACAGACGATTTTACTGGAATCCGCCATATTGCGCCTATTGCTACCGGAAAGTGAAACGGATTATATTGCGTTTGAGGAGCGAATTCAAAAGCTGGAGCAAGCGATGGAGCATGGCGTAACCATTGCTGCGGCGGAACAGGTTAGAGAAGCGCCACAGGCAACCCAAGAAGTAAAAAGCGAAGCGAGAGAAAAAAAGCCTAAAGAGAGAGAAAAGGGAGCACAAAAAGAGATGCTGCCAGAAGATAACGAAGAAGAAACGGGAGATGCTGTTATGTGGTCTTGGGCACTAGAGGCATATGCCGAAGAAGCCAGCGCAGCGCCGATTTTAGAAGGGATGCGCCTTGTAAAAGAAGCAGAGAACGTGATACAATTGCGGGCGGCAACGCCCATTACAAGATTGCTTTTTGAAAACGGAGCAATCAAAAAAGACATGCAGGAGAAGCTGGAACAACAGTTTGGGAAAAAGATTGTATTTGAAGTATTAAGTGAAACAAAAGAAGCGCCTATGATGCAAGTGTTGGGCGATATTGAAATTATAGATTAACGAAAAAGGAGAAAATAATATGGCAAGAAAACGCGGCGGCTTTCCCGGCGGAGGCGGCATGAATATGCAAAGTATGATGCAGCAGGCGCAAAAAATGCAACAGAACATTGCGCGGGTACAAGAAGAATTGGAAGAAAAAGAGATTGAAGCAACAGCCGGTGGTGGCGTTGTAAAAGCAGTGGTCAATGGGAAAAAGGAAGTTATTTCGCTTGAAATTGCGCCGGACGTTGTGGATCCGGAAGATGTGGAGATGCTACAAGATCTGGTAATCGCCGCTGTAAACGAAGCGATGCAACAGGCAGATGCTTATGCAGAAGAAGAAATGGCAAAAGTAACCGGCGGTATGAACTTAGGCGGGTTGTTATAGCGTATGTTTCAAATAGAAGCACTGAATAAATTGCAAGCTTGGTTTGCAAAGCTGCCGGGCATCGGACCAAAATCAGCTATGCGCCTTGCTTTGCATATAATTGAAATGGACCCGGAAGAAGTACGCCTCTTTGCAGAAGATATGTATCGCGCGCGTATGTCGGTACAGCATTGTACAGTTTGTGGCAACTTGACAGACAAAGAAATTTGCCATATTTGTGAGGATACAACGCGCGACAAGAGTACCATTTGCGTGGTGAAAGACGCTAGGGATGTTATGGCGCTGGAGCGGGCGCGGGAATACCGCGGTGTTTATCATGTACTGGGCGGCAATATTTCTCCGCTGGATGGCGTTGGGCCGGATGAACTGAGCATTGATAAACTGCTGATGCGCGTCAAAGAAGGCATGGTCAAAGAAGTGATTTTGGCGACAAATCCAGATGTAAAAGGAGAAGCAACGGCAGTGTACTTGGCGCGGCAATTGGAACCGCTTAACGTGAAAGTAACGCGCATTGCCCATGGTGTACCCGTGGGCGGAGAGCTGGAATATACAGATGATGTTACGCTTCTAAAATCACTGGAAGGCAGAAGTCCTTTTTAAGAAAATAGCAAAATCGCTTATGACTTTCGGTTATAAGTGATTTTTTATGAGGATAGCAATGAAATATGAAAGTTTGGGTGCAGTAAAAAAAGAGGCGGAATCCTGCCGAAAATGCAGGTTGGCAGAAACACGGCAAAATGTAGCGTTTGGAGAGGGAAGCCTGCAAGCAAAAGTAATGTTCATTGGCGAAGGACCGGGCGCAGAAGAAGATCGGCTGGGGCGCCCTTTTGTAGGGCCGGCAGGGCAGTTGTTTGAACAAATGTTAAAAGCCATTTCTCTTAGCCGCAATGATGTCTACATTGCCAACATTGTAAAATGTAGACCACCGGGCAATGCAGACCCGAAACCCGAATATGCACAAGCTTGTATGCCTTATTTGCGAGAGCAAGTACGGTTTATTCGCCCAAAAATCATTGTACCATTGGGGCGTGTGGCGTTACAAAATTTGCTACAAACCGGTATGGGTATCACAAGAGCGCGCGGGCAGATTGTAGAGAAAAAAGGCGTTCTTTTTATTCCCACTTATCACCCCTCTGCGCTGCTCCGCAACCCGGACTTAAAAAAAGAAGCATGGACAGATTTTCAGTTGATTCGAGACAAATTACAAGAGATAGAAACATGCAACTAGAAATGATTTTTGAAAAGTTAAAAAAAACATTGGAAGCGCAGCATATCGTAGAACCGCTGGTATTTGGTGTGGGAGATGCGCGCGCACGCGTGATGCTCATCGGCGAAGCGCCGGGTGCAGAGGAAGTAAAAGCCGGAAAACCCTTTGTTGGAAAAGCCGGTAAGAACCTCAATCATTTTCTAGAAAAAACGGGCATCAAAAGAGAACGGCTTTATATTACGAATGTTGTAAAATTTCGCCCATATAAAATTGGAAAGAGCGGTAGAAAATCAAACAGACCGCCGACACAAAGAGAAATCGCAATATGCTTGCCTTGTTTGCAAGAAGAGATTGCGTCAGTTGCGCCCCGCCTCATTGTAACATTAGGCAATACAGCGCTGGGCGCAGTGGCAGAGAAAACGGTAAAAATAGGCGAAGCGCATGGGGCGCTACAAAAAAACGCGGTGGGAAACACCTTGTTTCCCCTCTACCATCCAGCAAGTATTATTTATAATCGCAGCTTGGAAGAGGTTTACGAAAAAGACATGCAGAAGTTACGCGCATACATCAAAGAGACAAAGCTGTTTGATTGACAGAACTGCGGCGTTGGTATATGATGGCGCAGACAAAGAACGCAAGAGGAGTAAACAATGCTATGATACATATGAAAAAAAGCAAATTCATTTTTATGATTGTTTGCATTGCAGTGATTATTCTTGCGCTTGCTTCTTCGCTCACATATCATGTGACGGTACAGCGATTAAAAGCAGGCGAAATTTATTTGCAAGGGCAAGATTATGAAACATTAAAAGAGTATTTTGAGCTAGATGCAGTACAAGATATTATTTTGACGCATTATGTGGAAGAAATCGGGGAATCAGATCTTGTAAAAGGAACGCTCTCGGGTATGGTAAAAGGACTTGGAGATCATAGCTCGGCTTTTTATACACAAGAGGAATATCGAAATTTTGAAGATACGCCGGAAGATTCACATATTGCAGAAGGGATGTTGCTGGGTTATACGGAAGAGGCAACCCAGTTGCAAGTTATTCGTGTATTTCCGGATACACCGGCCTATGAAGCTGGAATCAAAGCAGGCGATATTATTCTGAATATTGACAATAAAGATACGAAGGCAATGGATATTGATATTGCCATTGGGTATTTACGCGGCGCAGACGGGACGACAGTGACGCTAAACATTATGTCAGGGCAAGAGGTTTTTGAAATACAATTGACGAGAAAACCCCCTATTGTGCAGCTGGTCTATACAGACATGCTGGATGAAAAGGTTGGATACATCAATATTGTGGAATTCAGCGGTACCGTTGTAGAAGATTTTACAAAGGCCATCGAAGAAATGAAAAATGAAAATGCAGAATATATCATTATTGATATTAGAAATGTATCCGGCGGGGCGGTGAAGCAGATGAGCCAAATTGCAGATACGTTGTTACCGGCGGGGGAGGTTACGCATACCATTGCAAAATCCGGCGAAAATGCAAAATGGGAATCAGATGATGAAGTGCTATGGGATAAGCCTGTGGGCATTTTAACGGGAAATCAAACGGCAGATATTGCGGAAGTCTTTGCAGCGAGCCTGCAAGAACGCGGGCGGGCAACCATTTTGGGCGAAAAAACGCTGGGCAGAGCCGTAGAAACAACGATCTATAAAATAGAATCCAGTGGCAATGCAGTAAAGTTGGTAACAGCGCGGTACTATACGCCGGAAGGCGGGTTAATTGATGGCCTTGGCGTAGCGCCGGATGTTGTCATTGAAGGGAATGTTTCGCCGGAAGTAGATGAGCAGTTAGAAAGCGCGGCAGAATATATGAGCGCACAATCATAAAAAGCAAATAAAAAAACCTGCGTATGCAGGTTTTTTTATTTTATGGATTTTCGTCATCATCTGTAATGGAAGGCGAGGGCGTAGGTGAAACCGTTGGTGTAGGCGATGGCGAAGGACTGGGCCGCGCTGCAACTTCTCCTTTAATATCGTTTAATATGGCCTGCAAGTTATTGGCAGATTGCGTAATGCTATCGCCTGTTGCTGTTGCAGATACCATTTCACCCTCCAAATGATTGATTGCATTGGAAAGCCTCGTTTTTTGCCCTGCATCCAAAACTGCATTTTGTGATTGCAAATAGGTTTTTGCATTGCTTAAAATAGGGCCTGCGGCTGCGCGTGCATTGTCCTTTGCAACCTCCGCATCATACCATTCACGGGTATGGAATGGGCAAGTTGTATCGCTTCCTGTTGCGCCTTCTGATGTATCAGGCGCAGCAGAACCTCTTCCTACAACTGGTGCACCGATATAACCCGCAATTGTTTCGTCAGAAAGCGTTACATACGGAGAATCTTCTGTTACAATAACGCCCGAGCGTGTTTCCCTGCAATCTTCCGGGCAATAGACACCAAAAAGCGCACCGGAAACCGAACAAACTTCAGCGGAAACACATACATCACAAGTGCCATTGATTTGTGCTCCTTCTTTTGGGAAATAGCCGCTGGTGGTTTTCGCGCAGTTGGAGCCGACGCCTTTGCCGGAAAAAGCACAAACACCACCGGTTGTTACACCGTAATCATCAGCGCTGCCTTCTAGAATTGGTTTATCCTCCAAACCTTTGGCTTCATGAATTTTTTGCATATACAATTTCCAAACAGGTGCTGCGCCACTGCTGGCAGCAATGCCATCTTGCAGCCGCTCATTTGCATCGTGTCCAACCCAAACGGTGCTGGTATAATGCCCGGTCAATCCGGCGAAGAAAACACCTCTATTTTCCTGGGTGGTTCCTGTTTTTCCTGCTGTGGTAAAACCACTTAAACGCGCGCGACGACCTGTCCCACTTCTGACGGCTTCTGTCAAGGCATCGATGATCATAAACGCCGTAGAAGGTTTATAAAGCTGATAGCGCTCGCGAATTCCTTCAATTCCTTTTTCTGCATCTCCATCCGCAGACAACAATGTGTTCCCAAAGCTATCAATGACTTCGGTGAACAGTAAAGGTTCAATATACATACCCTCATTGGCGAAGCAAGTGTACCCAGCTGCCGCAACCATGGGAGAGAGCCCACTGGCACCAAGGGAAAGTGCAGCAGGTGTATTTTTAAAAACATTTGGATCAGCGCCTAATTTCAACAAATATTGATATGAAATATCTGTGTTGCCCACACAACGCATGATGGTCTGCGCGGCAGCAATGTTATAGGAACTTACAATGGCGCCTTTGATGCTAATAGGACCTGTAGCTGTTCCGGCACTCCTGGAAGGATACCCGGAAGCACTTTGCCAGCCGGGAATGGGCGCAGCAATATTTGCAACTGCAGTTCCGCTGCCATAGCCCAAATCAAACGCAGGGCCGTATGTCCCCAGCGGCTTCATGGAAGAGCCGATGGAAATGGCTGATTGCGTTGCGCGGTTAAAAGATTTTTTTATAGTAGGAACATCTCTTGAACCCACAACGGCACGAATTTTTCCTGTACCGTTTTCAATCACTACAGAAGCCACTTGTGGCTGGGGAATTGATGTTTCTACACCATTGACATTTTCGATAATTTCGCTATGTGCCGAATTACGCGTACGCGGATAACCGGTGAACGTGGAAATGGTATCCTGCACAATGTTTTGAATTTCAGGGTCAATGGTCGTATAAATATGATAACCACCTGTGCGCAATTTGTTTTCCATTGCGGCGCGATTGGTAAGCGTATTTTCCAAGCCTTCCTGTTTTATCATATGCTGTACTACGTCAGAAATTGCTGCTTCCACGGCATGGGGCATAGGATAGACAACAGCAGAATAAGATTTTTCTTCAATGCGCAACGTATCTTGCAAGGCATAATCATATTCTTCTTGTGAAATATAGCCAGCAACATACATGCGGTATAATACATGGTCAATCCGTTTTTCAAAGGCTTCAATGCGCGTTTGCTTTTTTTGCAAATCTTCAGTTTGATTATAATAAACAAGCCTTGGGTTATAATACCAAGGGTTTTGCGTAATGCCTGCCAAGCAAGCGCATTCCCGCAATGTGAGCGTACTCAAATCCTCTTTGCCGAAATAATCCTTTGCAGCGACCTGAACGCCATAAATTTGCCCACCCAGCGGCATGGAATTTAAGTAAGCCTCTAGAATCTGATCTTTTGTATAGATTTTTTCCAAATCCAATGCCAACTTGGCTTCTTGGATCTTTCGTTTGTATGATTTTTCGTTGGTAAGCAATTTATTCTTTACCAACTGTTGCGTAATGGTACTACCGCCGCTGGTGCGCTCTGAACTAAAATTACTGAGCAACGCGCCCATAAGCCCTTTTAGATCTACGCCGCTATGATGATAAAAGCGAATGTCTTCTACGGCAACAACAGCTTGCTGCAAAGACAAAGGGATTTCATCAAGCGTTACATATTCTCGGTTTTCTGTACTGGCCAGCGTGGTGATTTCTTCCCCATTTGTGTCATAAACAAAAGAGGTTAAAATGTTCGTATCAATGGCGTTTAAATCAAGTTCAGGCGTTGTTCCAAGGTAAGCGTTGGCAACGCCAAAGACAGCGCCAATCCCTGCGGCGATGACCAAAATAAGCGCGAGACCAATCACTTTTGCAGTGCTGACGATTGTACCCAGAACAAAAGAGTGCCCTTTTTTCCGCGGCACAAACACATTGGTGCTTTTGCCTTTTTTCTTTTTTTGCCCTTTTTGGAGCGCTGTGGCTTTCTCAGATCCAGCGGGACCTTTTTCAGGCAACAAACTGGTATCAAAAATTTGTGTTTGTCCATCCAAAGGCGCAGCGTTTTTCTGTTGCTGCGCGGCAGTTTTGATTGTTTTTTCATCGGCAATTTTATCTTTTTGGAAGATTGCATTCCATGTCTTTTTGAAAAAATGACCAATTTTTGTACCAAACTCTTTAATATTTTCCCATATGTTTTTTAAAAAACGCATGAATGTATTTGAATCCTTTTTCTCAATATTTTTATTGGAACGATTATTTTTCATAACAATACCTCAAAAGTCTTTTACACATAAATATATGTAAATTCTAAATGCTCGCCCTATTATAACATAGATAGAAAAAAAGAGAATGTACTGCGAAAAAAGTTTACTTTTTATGTAATATGACGCAAGGAAAAGCGTTTTCTTGAATAACAAAGTGAAGTATGCTAAAATTGATTGAAATTTTTACAAATGAGAGGTATCAAATGGCAGGGCATTCAAAATGGGCAAACATCAAGCATAAAAAGGGCAAAGCAGATGCGGCGAGAGGTAAGATTTTTACCAAAATAGGCCGAGAAATTACTGTGGCAGTCAAAGAAGGCGGCGCAGATTTAGAGATGAACGCGCGCCTGCGCGATGCTGTTGCAAAAGCAAAAATGAACAATATGCCCAACGATACCATTCAGCGCGCCATTAAAAAGGCATCCGGCGGAGATGATACATCGGTTTATGAAGAGATTGTATATGAAGGCTATGCGCCGGGTGGTGTTGCAGTGATTGTAACGGCGTTGACAGATAATAAAAACAGAACGGCTTCGGATGTACGCCATGCATTTGATAAAAATGGCGGCTCGTTGGGTGCAACAGGGTGTGTTGCATGGATGTTTGATACAAAAGGTTTGATCTTGGTGGAAAAAGCGGATGTGGATGAAGAAGTGCTGATGATGGATGCCATTGAAGCAGGCGCAGAAGATTTTACGGCAGAGGAAGAAGAAGTATATGAAATTCTGGCAGAACCCAGTATGTTAACCGCTGTGCGGGAGAGCTTAGAAAGAGCAGGCTATACGCTGGCTTCGGCAGAGATTGATCGCATCCCGCAAAATTACATTACGCCGGACGAAGAAACGGCAGCAGGAATTCAAAAATTGCTGGATATGCTGGAAGATAATGATGACGTACAAGATGTCTTTCACAACGCAGAGCTACCGGAAGAAAGCGCATAAGGGCGCATAGGAAACGATATGAAACAAATTTTAGAAATGGCAAAAGCAGCAAAACAAGCTGCTTTTTATACAAGCAAATTAGGCGTTGTTGAAAAAAAGGATATTTTATTTGCAATGGCAGATGCGCTGGAAGCGCAGCAAGATGAAATTCTGCTGGCAAATGCGCAGGACATGCAACAAGCAAAAGAAAACGGATTGTCCGAAGCTTTTTTAGATAGACTTCTTTTAAGCGAACAACGCATCTATGCCATGGCGGCCGGCATCAGAAAAGTAGCAATGCTAAAAGATCCGATTGGTGAAGTAATAGGCGGGCATACGGCAGAGAGCGGTATCCGTATTACAAAAAAACGCGTACCGCTGGGTGTGATAGGGATTATCTATGAAGCGCGCCCCAATGTAACAGCAGATGCTGTGGGCATTTGTGTGAAAACAGGAAATGCTGTTTTGTTAAAAGGGGGGAAGGATGCGCTTCTTTCAAACTTAACCATTGCGCGCATTATGCAAGAAGCTGGCGAGCAAAAAGGGTTGCCCCAAAACGCTGTACAGGCGCTGCAAGATACGGCGAGGGAAGCAACAGCATATTTTATGTCGTTAAGAGAATACATTGATGTTTTAATTCCTCGCGGCGGTGCAGGGTTGATTGCGGCAGTAGTGGAACATGCAAAAATTCCGGTCATTGAAACAGGGACAGGAAATTGTCATGTATTTGTAGATGCTTCGGCAGATTTTGCAATGGCAGAAGAGATTGTGGTCAATGCAAAAGTTTCTCGCCCTTCTGTTTGTAACGCGGCAGAAACATTGCTGGTACATCAAGAAATTGCAGATGTTTTTTTGCCCAAAATCGTTGCGGCACTGCAAGCGCAGCAGGTGGAAGTGCGTGGAGATGAAAAAACACAAAAATATTCCGGTGTAATAGCAGCAACTGAAGAAGATTATTATGAAGAGTTTTTGGATCATATCATTGCTGTCAAAGTTGTAAAAGATATCAAAGCGGCTGTTTCGCATATCAATCAATATGGCACCAAACATTCGGAAGCCATTGTGACGGCGGACTATGAGAATGCAAACTACTTTCAAGAGAATGTGGATGCGGCGGCAGTGTATGTCAATGCATCAACGCGGTTTACAGATGGCGAAGAGTTTGGGTTTGGCGCGGAGATTGGTATCAGCACGCAAAAGCTGCACGCCAGAGGCCCGATGGGGTTGGAAGAGATGACCACTTATAAATATTTAATAGAAGGCGATGGACAAATTCGTTAAAGAGAGCACCCTTTAAGGGTGCTCTTTTTTGTTTCTGCCATATCCCATTTCGCTGAGCAAATCTGCCAAGCGATGCAGCCGCTCGGAAAGCAGTTCATCATCTTTTGCCATGGCATCTGAGAAAAGAGAAATATCTTCTTCTAACATTGCGTTCTCTAAGCAGATATCTACTTCCATGCTGTCTCCTTGCAAAGCAAGTTTGGCAATGGCTGTGTGTGTATCATCATACAGCTTAGGATAACGATAAGCTTCTTCTTTTAGATATTGCTTTGCGCTACAAATGAGCAGCGCCAAATCAATCACGCGGTGTAACGGCAATTCTTCAGATTGGCGAGACCATTTTTCGCCGGTATAGCGCCAAACCTTTGCGGAGACATCTACTTTTCCCCGATCATTCCATTGCGCAAGACCAAGCGAAAGTCCTTTGGCATCACTTGTATAAGCATTTCTGCCATCAATATCTTCATAGCGATTCACGACAAAGACTGGTTTGTGTTTTAGTGTGGTTGGTATTTTCATTTTCTCTCCTTTTATGAAGCGACGAGAATCGCCTCCGGCAACTCTTGCTGCCATAACAAAAGCAAAGCAGCAAGTTCTGTTTGCACATCTGTTGTTTCTTTTTTCTCCAGTTGGTCCAATACTTCTATTTGAAAAGCATCTTTTCCATAAACATTCCAGGCATCTTGCAAAATTCGGTTGCGGCTCCCACGGTACATGTTGCCATTCAAACGAGCGAAAAGACTGTTTTTGCCTTGGTCAATATCTGTTAAAGCATACAAAAAGATTTGCCCGGTGGGGTTGCAAGTGATTTTTAATATACCAAAAGATACAGCGAGATCTTTATATGCTTGTTTTAATTTTTGTCGATCAATCATTGACAACACATCCTTTCTATTTACTAAATTAGTAAACTACTAAATGAGTATAATGGGTTTTGCGAGAAAAGTCAAGCATTTATACGTTGAATCCAATTTATCGATGGCGTATAATGGAAATGATAACAACTGGTAGGAGGCAACGATGACAAAAATCGTAGTATTAGATGGTGCAAGCGTCAATAGAGGAGATTTGTCTTGGGCAGATTTCAAAACGTTGGGCGCGCTGTGTGTATATGAAAATTTGAAAAAAGAAGATGTGGTTGCAAGCATTGGGGATAGTGAAATTGTGTTGACCAACAAAGTGGTGATCGATAAAACAGTGTTGGATGCTTGCCCAAGCATAAAGTATATTGGCGTGTTGGCGACAGGCTATAACACAATAGACCTCGCATATGCGGCAGAAAAAGATATTGTTGTTACAAACATTCCGGCTTATTCTACTGAGTCAGTGGTGCAGCATGTGTTTGCGTTGTTGCTGGAATATTGCAGTAGAGTAGGGTATCATGATTTGCGGGTCAAAGCGGGCGCATGGGAAGCAAGCGAACTCTTTGGCTTTTGGGATTATCCCATTCAAGAGCTTTCTGGAAAAACGCTGGGCATTGTTGGGCTGGGGCAAATTGGAACAGGCGTTGCGAAAGTCGCAAATGCCTTTGGCATGATGGTACTGGGGAATGCGAGAACCCCAAAAACGATGGAAGGTGTTACATTTGTTTCGCTGGAGGAGTTGTATCAAGAAGCAGACATTGTGACGCTGCATTGCCCACTGACAGCAGAAACAAAAGGAATGATTAACAAGAATACAATTGGCACAATGAAGGAAGGCGCAATCCTTATTAATACGGGCAGAGGCCCTCTGGTGGTGGAAGATGACGTGGCAAGCGCACTAGATACAGGAAAGCTAGCAGCATATTTGGCGGATGTTTTTTCCAGCGAACCGCCAAAACCAGGCAGCAGATTGCTTTATCACCCAAAGACAATTATCACGCCACATTATGCATGGGCGCCCAAAGAAGCACGCACACGACTATTGCAAATTGCACATGATAACATTGTGGCGTTTCTGGAGGGTGTGCCGAAGAATCAAGTGAATTAGCCGAAAAGCAAAAGCAATGATAGTGTAAAACATTTTAAATGAAATAACCTTACAACAAGTTGTAAGGTTATTTTTTATAACATCAATTGATAAACGCGCTTGGCATTTTCAAAAAATACCGCTTCATAATAATCTTCAGGAATGATATGAGAAATAAAATGAACATAATCTTGTTGGTTGACCAATGGCCAATCGGTACCGTATAAAAATTTCTGTTTGTCATCCACATAAGCAATCCAAGTTTTTAACTGTTCCACATAACCGGCTTGTCTTTTTAAGTATACGGGAAAACCAATACACCCTTCTAGCAGTCCAGATAAATCGGCCACAACATTTTCGTTTTTCTCTAGAACAGCAGCAGCATCTGCAAGCCAAGGATTTCCCATATGGCACATAATAAACGTAATGTCCGGGTAAGAGACCGCGATTTCATCCAACAATAATGGATGCGAGTATTTTAAAAGCGCACCACTGGAAGCGGTAACACCGGTATGCACGGCAATGGGCTTCTCGTATTCCTGCGCCAATTGATAGAAAGGGCGGTAAATTGAATCTGTCAAATAATAACAGCAATAACCAGCATAGATTTTGATGCCCACGCAGTTTTTACGCTGCAAATGTTGCGCGACAAGCTGTATCGTTTCATCCAGTGTTTCAGGGGAAAAGACTCGTGTATCCAGCCCCACACAATAGCTTAAAAAATCAGGATAATTATGGTTTTCGAGCGTAAGGCTGCGATTGCCCATCACGATACCATGCTTGATATCCAGTGCATCAAAAGTTTCTTTTAAATGGGGCACACTATTTTCATGCCCGGCAAAAGCGGCAATGTTGCAAAAGTATGAATCTTCCGGACGAAAATGAATGTGTGCATCAATTTTTTTCATAGGCGTTCCCTTCAAAAATATATCTGCAATACTATAACAAAAAGTAGAGGGGGAATTCCAGGGAAAAAATTGGAATAAGAGCAAAACAAAAGAGAGATTAAACAAATACCATGAAGAAGAGAGTATAGTTTGATACAGTAACAAGATATGGAGTGGTGTTTATTGTAATTAGTGAAACATGTGAAAAAATCAAGCAAAATTATCAAAAGGCGCTGTTAGGAAGGTTTCAATGTCAGATGCAAAGATAAGAAAAGGATTTTATGTTGAGGTGAGCCTTTGGTAAGATCGCATATGGACAATGATTTCTTGGTATCTCCCCATACAAAAAAACCCCTCTAAAAAGGGATTTATAATGGTGACCCGCCGGAGAGTCGAACTCCGGACACCTTGATTAAAAGTCAAGTGCTCTACCAACTGAGCTAGCGGGTCATATTGGCTGGGGTGGCAGGATTTGAACCTACGCATGCGGGAGTCAAAGTCCCGTGCCTTACCGCTTGGCTACACCCCAATATAGGTTGTTGTAATGGGGTGAGTAGTGGGATTTGAACCCACGGCCTCCAGGGCCACAACCTGGCGCTCTAACCAACTGAGCTATACCCACCACGATTGGCGCGCCTGCAGGGATTCGAACCCCGGGCCCACGGCTTAGAAGGCCGTTGCTCTATCCAGCTGAGCTACAGGCGCATTACAACAAAATTCACTTCATACTTGAAGCCATAGCGCCAGTGCGCAAAATTGATTATAGTATAAAGCAGGGGGAGTGTCAAGAAAAAAATCATATTTTTTGGCGCTATATTCGTAAAAACGAACATATCTTTTCATAATAAAAAAGGCAGCTGCATTATGCAGCTGCCTTTTTAACAATATACATTACATAGCAGGTGGTCTACGTTCCAAATCCATCGGCGTAATACGCCCGGTGGCGAGTGCATCGCGCTTTAATTCTTCATAAGCGCCTGCAAAAGAAATTGCCGAATACTCTGCAGAATATAAAATCTCCGTTAAGCCACAAGTAATTCCGCCAAGAATTGCCCAGCCAAGGAAGCTCAAATGCATGATGAAAAGATCCATTTTATGCCCGTGCATAATTTTAGAAGAAATTTGTAATGCTTCCGAAGCAGGGATATCGGGATGATCTGCCAAAAGGTAAGGCGTCATCATATATGCATAAGCTTTGATGATGCCCGGAATAATGAAAAGCAAACTCCATAGAAAGACAAAAAGCTCCATCAATAGAATACCGCCAATACTACGCCAGTAATTACTGAACCCACTATCAAACATTGTACCAAGGGTTGGTGTTTGCCCACGATAGATGCATAAAAAGAAATAAGCCATGCCCACTTGCATTGGTGGCGCGATAAAAATGGCGCCCAACCCAAAAGTGATACCGGAGCCAACAGCAACGACCAGCATCGCAAGCAGCCAAGCCCCAACGGAAATGCCATAATTATTTCTGAAATTTTGTTTTGCAATGGCTTTTATTTGTGCTCTTGCAAACATAAAGATTACCTCCATTTTTCAAAAAAATCGTCTTTTATTTATCATAACATGCCTGCTCAGAAAGGACAATATGAATACATACCAGCGAAGCATGCGCCAGTTGTGTCAAAGTTGCGGTAAAGTTTTCATCAAGTTGCGATTTATCTGTGAAGACTATGGTGGTGTGGCAAAAAAGACACATCTCCTTGCTATACTGAATATAGTAAATTAAAGAAGGGGACCATTATGTTACGATTGTCTTTGCAAATGATTTGGCAGAAAAAAAGGAGCGCCTTTTTACTTTTAAGCGTGATTATGCTTACCATTGCGCTGGTGCTATCATTACATCCACTTTTTGGGCGATTGATTCACAACGTAATTGATGAGGCGGAGAGCAAATATGGCGCGCATGAAGGCGTTATGTATGATTTAACGCCCGAGGATATCGCACAAATAAGAATGGAAGAACGGATTCAAAAACTGGGCCTCATTGAAAACTATGGGCATTGGCAGGTGTTGGGTAGTAACGTAGAAATGACGCTAGGACATTTTGACGCGGACGCGCTTGCGTTAGGGCGTATTCGTATCTTAGAAGGGGCAATGCCGCAAACAGAAAACGAAATCATCATAGAAAAAAATGCACTGTATCGCTTGCCAAAAGAAACAGGCGTTGGAAGTGAAATCAGTTTTACAAAAGATGGGGAGATCAAAAAATATACCATTGTAGGGATTACCAGCAATTTTGTGGGCATGTGGAGCAGCCCGGAAGAGACCATTTACGGAGAAAATGACTACCCACAGATATTAACCGTTGCACAAGATGAGCAAAAACATACAATGATGCTTTATACCACAGAAGAACGAAATTTTTATTGGTTACTGACATCATTGCAAGAACTGGATAAAGCGTATATCCCCAATACAAATCTTTCGCTTTCTTATATGGATTATGTACAACCACTAGAGGTATTTGAAAATTTATTTTTCAATATTGTATTGTTAGGCTGCGGAATTGCGCTATATGCAATCGTCTTCTTATACTTAGATCGTTTTACAGAAACGTATAAAATTCTAAATGATTTGGGTGCGAGTCGGTGGTTTTTGATTCGGACTTATATTGGGCAGCAAGGTGTTTTATTATTCACAGGCGTGGGGCTGGGCATTGTTGTTGCGGCGTTACTGGGGCAAATTGTAGGCCTGTTTGATAAAGAATTACTGTTCCATGTCTCGCTAAAAGGGAGATGGGGCGAGCTTGTTTTTGCCATTGTAATTATGATTGGTGTTTTTGCATATGGATATTATAAGAAAGTATTTGCGTTAGAAAATACTTCGCTTTCCAAAAGAAAAGATGGGAGACAGAAAAAATTAGAACTGGGGCGTTCGTTTTCCTTTTCTCTTGCAAAGTTTAACATAAGAGGCAATTATAAAAAGATTATTCCGGTCATTGTTCTTGTTATGCTACTCTTTTCGGTTCTTTCCTTTACACAAGTTTATTTTAGCAACATGATAGAAGGATATAATTTATACGATGGCATGCCGCTGGATTTTCGGATTGGAACAGCAGGAGATGCGATGATGCCCATTGGCAAATTCAGTTTTGAGTTGACAAAAGATAATTATTTGCCCAAAGAGGAATATGTAAAACTCTATGAGTTTGAAGGGATTCGCTATGTGGAGCCGCGTTATGCCACAGGGCAAGGAAGAATTGTTATTGATTCAGAGGAAGACCCATATTGGACGCGCATGCAGAGCTTGGAAAAAGAAGGTACTTATACGGAAGCTGATGTAAGCGGCATTCCGGAAGAGATTGTAGCAGTCGATGAAGCATTTTATTATCAGTTTTTTGTATTGACGGAAGAAAACGAAGAAGCCTTCACAGCGGCATATCCCGAATTGGGCGGAGATAGGTTAGAAAAAGATGAAGTCATTCTCTTTTTACCCGAAGTTCCTATGGGCAAAATCAAAGGGAAGAAGAATGAAGCGTTAAAGGAAGGCGGAAAGATGCAACTGACTAGGTTAGAAGCAGATGCACTCTTTTGGGATGCACTGGCAGATGCTTCTTCCATTGAGTATGTGGCGTATGATTTTAATATTGCAAAAATTGTAGATGAAGCAATGCATATTTCCAACACAAAAATCAACATCAAAAAAAATCGGATGACCATTGTATTAACCGAGGAGACATTGCTTACTTCACCATATTTTTTGGGATTGAAAAACATTGATATATACTTGGAAGAAGATATTACCGAAGAACAATACACCAAAATTGATGAACACATTCGCACACTTAGCAGCACGACCAGCAATGTGAAAATCTTTTCAGCCAGAGAAGAAGCGGCACAAAACGCACAATTCCGGCGCGTGATTCGGCTGGCGATGGCAATGATTGTAGGAGTTTTGAGCATTTTTACTGTCATCAGTTTATTTTCCACGCTATATATTGCGCTCTTGCAAAGAAAGCGTTCGCTGGCAATTCTTCGGGCAGTGGGGATGCGACGCCGGAAATTATATGGCTCATTGCTGATTGAAAACCTGTTCTACCTACTTATCAGCATTACGTTATCATTTATATTATATTTTGCAGCAATACAATCTCTTTTTGCATATATTTTAATGATTGTGCTTTGGAAAAAGGATTTTTATGTTATGCTGCAAACGTTAGGCGTAACCAGTTTGGTGAGCATAGTCATCTGTCTTGCAATTACTTCTACATTGATGGCGCTGCTTTACAAAGAGAGCGTTAGCAGTGCGATGCGATTTGAAGAATAAAAAACGTGCATTTAGGAAAAAATTACCGTATAATAATCATGAAAGGGAAATCAGTTGTTAAGGAGGCGTGAAATGCAAAAATTACTGGAATGTAAAGATTTGACGAAGGTGTTTGGAGAGGGTGAAGCGGCGGTAACGGCCGTGAAAGATGCGACGCTATCATTTGCAGAAGGCATACACATCATCATGGGGAAAAGCGGCAGTGGGAAATCAACGCTTCTTCATATGTTGGGCGGGTTAGAGGAGCCGACAAAGGGAGAGGTTATTTTTGAAACCCAGAATATCTATAAAGTGAAGCATAGCGAGGACATTCGGTTGAATCATTTTGGGTTTGTATTTCAGGCGTACAATTTGATTCCAGAATTGAGCGTACAAGATAACATTTTGATGCCGCTTTATCTAAGCAAAAAGAAAGACACAGCATTTTTTGAAGAAGTTATAGAGATGTTAGACATCAAAAACCGTATAAAGTCAATGCCCACAACCCTTTCCGGTGGGGAACAGCAAAGAGTTGCCATAGCGCGCGCGCTTATGAATCACCCGCAAATTATTTTTGCAGATGAGCCTACGGGGAACCTGGACCAAGAAAACGGAAAAGCGGTAATTGATCTTCTGATTGATGTTTGTAAACGCTTTAAAGCGACGCTCATTATGGTAACCCATGATAGCGATTTGCTGCAATACGCAGACTATAGCTATTATATGCAGGATGGGGAAATCGCCCAGCAGTAAAACATGGTTGATTAACGCAAGATTGTTCTCAGAAAGCTGAAAGAAAAACTCTTCTTTCAGCTTTCTTGACAGGCAAAAATACGAGTGATACAATGAAATGCGCAAAGCAAATAGATATCTGGGTGTGGCGCAGCTTGGTAGCGTGCTTGAATGGGGTTCAAGAGGCCGGAGGTTCAAATCCTCTCACCCAGACCAAAATAATAAGGCGCGCCGTGAGGGTGCGTCTTATTATTTTGCTTTGAGAGAGATGGTTTGTCTTGTGCTTCTTGAACCCCAGGGGGTCAAGGGGGCGGAGCCGAGCGCTGCCAGTGGCAGGAGGAGCGAGGCGAAAGCCCAGTGAGCAAGGG
Organism: Christensenellaceae bacterium; assembly: GCA_050952565.1. GTDB lineage: Bacteria > Bacillota > Clostridia > Christensenellales > Christensenellaceae > QANA01. The sequence continues at coordinate 232,447 of JBMNLE010000001.1, read as the reverse complement.
AGAAATGCGAGTGGTAATGAACAGGGCGACCAATTGCGAACTGAGGGCAGTGGAGGTTCAAATCCTCTCACCCAGACCATTGCGAGAATAATTCGAACCTTTTCTTTATAGGAGAAGTGTTCGGATTTGTTGTATATGCTTTAGGAAAATAAAGCTGAATAAAAATATCTCCACGCCGACAGAGCTCTGATATGTAACGCCTTATAAATGTGCAGATGAGAGCCTAGTTTTCATGGTGCGTATTTTAATATAGTGCTACTGATTGTTTATGAATATCATCGTTATAAAAGAGGTGTATAAAATTGTATAAACCAATAAAAATGGGAATGAACTACAAGATGGCTAGTAAAATAGTGCAATTATTTAATCATGGAGACTATGAAGTAAACTTTGATAAATATTTTTCAATAAATATAGAATTCAGTGAAATAGTAGCTAATTTATTGACTAATATCACAGCCATATCTTCCCCTCAGAAATATACTCTTTTGCATAGCTTTATTGAGTGGTATGTCTATGCATATCTACTATTTGAAAGAACTATGATTTTAGATGATGCCGAGAATGTATATGATGAAGATGATCTTGATTCTTTCTTTGACAGATTAAATAGTATTACGGAAATTCTAGTTGAGTATGACGCACAAGTGCCAGAATATAAGGAGGATTTCCGTGATATTGTTAAAAATGGTCAAGTAAATACTGACTTCAAACAAGAGGTATATCCAGTCATTGATAGCTTGTTAGAAAAAGTAGATGGATTTGAGAGTCAATTTGTGGAAGATATTTTTTATATGTTATATTCAAATAAAGATTTTTTGTATGAATTTAATCTATTCATTAGTAAATATATCCATTCAGATCGTATCCCACGAGAACTTTTTGAAAATGACAAAGTGAAAAGATGCACTTATATCCCTCAATGGTTGCAACGTGCAGTATTTTTCAGAGATAGAGGGAAATGCCAGCATTGTGGTAAAGATATGTCTAATCTCTTTAGTATTATTGGAGACGGAGAGCTTCAACTTGATCATATTATTCCGCTAGACAAATTTGGAACAAATGATGCAACAAACTTCCAATTGTTATGTAGCGACTGTAATTTGGAGAAAAGCGGAAAACTATGCAGGCCTCTATATAAATATGAATCTTTTTGGTGAATGAGCAACAAGGAAACTCTTGTGCACTCACGTCTACTATATCGCCAATATATTATAGATAGGCACAAATACCATCGAGTTAAAAAACAGCTTCTAAAAGCCGTGCCACAAAAGGATTTTAAAGCCTCTAAATGTCCAGAGCTAACACTAGTCATTTAGAGGAAGTCTATAAATTAGCTATTTTGAAATACTGCTGCTTGACTGTCTGAAAACTCTGCTATTATTGTATTTTCCCAAAAAATCCTTTGGAAGCACTCTGACCAAAAATCGACAAGATTCTTCTTGGCGATTTTTTTAATTGGCAGTAGACCGGAGATCCTACAGAAAAAAGGTTGATCAAAGCTACATAATTATTTGGGATTATCATTAAGCGTATTGGTGGGTATTTGCTATTTCTTTGTTCCGTCAATGTTTCGGTGGTATGATTATATTTCAAATAAATATCAAAATCTAATAGTTGGTATCGACTGGATGAACTTCTTTTTCTCTTGATTGCTTTTCGGATTAAGTTTATTACTATTGTTAGCGGGAGGAAAACCCTTGAAAGAGATAAAGAACTGAGTTTGGCTTACGGATTAATGCTATTTGTATGGTTTTGCAGATTCATAATAACATTCACAGAACCTTGGTCATTGCATTCGATTCCCTGGGCAGCATACGGACAACAAATTGGCGCATTCGTTATTTTTATTGCGCAAATTATCCTTATGATATCTTTTTATACCGCAAAGGAACAAAGCTTAATAATTTTAGCACCTCTTTTTTCAATATAAGACATTAGATTAACGCTGGAGCCATTTTGCGCGCTTGTTTTTGTAGGTTCACGCTATTTCTATACCCGCGTAATGTTGACCTCTTTTTTGTAAACATAAGATACGTCACAGAAAGCTCTGTATCATTCAAAATCCCAGCCATTTTGGCTGAGGTTTCTCATATGCTTTACCTCGAGTCCTCTTTTGCAAAAAACGCGTTCCTTTCGGTTGTTCGTTTGTGAATGCGCTCAAAAGACCCCTCGCTCGCCATCAACTTTTTGGCATCAATGGGATCTTTTTGTTATCCATAAAGACAAATCATTGAAGGATTTTGCGCTGGAAAAGACAAGGTACGTACCGCAAGACGGCGCCAACCGGCTACTCTATATTGAAAACGAATATAGAAAACAGTATAATAAATAGTAAGATATATATTTTCAAAAATTAAATACAATATATTAATGAAATCAATATCAATCAATATACATGTAATCCGTTTTTGCTTATTTACTTTTTTGCATTGAAGATACAGAGGAGACTGTTTTATGATTTATAATATATCCTTTGATATATGCGCAGTGGTGATCTCTGTTTTTTCGCTGCTCGTTATGATTTCAAAAAAAGATCTGCACAAAGAATCCAATAAACTATTATTACTCATTATTATTGCAGCGCTTGTGGCAAGTATTTTTGATATTTGGAGTTCTATTGGGAATTCTTATGTAGAACAATACAGCTATTTTGTCCGCGATATACTCAACTTTGTTTTTCTTTTTGTTTATGTAAGCACATCCTGCCTATTTGCTTGGTACATGATAACCCTGCTTGGGTTGAGACGCCGCATGAAAAAGCCACTATTGATCTTATTTATTTTGCCCGAACTTATTATCTTTTTATTGTTGGTGCTCAATTGGGTGTTTCGTTTTGTTTTTTACTATGATGCAAACGGTATTTATTTACATGGTCCAATGATGTACGTGTTGTACGGCACAGGATATTCATATATGTTGATTTCAGTATTCTTGGCAATTCGCTATAGGCGCTTTCTCGTTAGACCACAGAGATACGCGGCAATATTACTGCTTGTTCTCAGCATTGTACCCATTATCATCCAACAATTTTTTATGAAGCATCAACTAATTGAGTTGTTTTTTCAGTCCATTGGGATTTTTGGATTTTTAACCACAGTGGAGAATTTGGATGCCATTCACAATCCTATTACAAAAGTTTATAATCGCGCCGCCTTTTTGCGGGAAGTCGATTTACTGATGCAAAATGAAACCGTAGCAGATATTATAATTGTGAAACTCTCTCGCTCCAGTTATTTTGATGTTGCAACGCTAGGCGCATTTTTCACCAGCGGGCTCATTGCAAGTGTTACCGAATGGCTAAATGCCCTATCAAAAGAAATAGATGTATATGACTGTGAGAGAGGTCATTTTACGTTGTTGGTACACAGCGAAAGTTCTCATAATGCAAAAGAGTTGGCGCAAGAAATATGTTGCAAGTTTTCTGAAAAATGGGTGTATCAAAGCAAAGAAATGCAATTTCCCGTTTAGCTTTGCTTGACAAACATACCGGAGGAGATGCAAACAGTTGAACAGTTGGTGCAGGTGGTGGATTATCCATATATAAATGAAAGTATGACGCCAGTCATGATTACAGCAAAAGAAGTGGAGGCGGAATGGCAAGCGCAGATAGGAGATGTATCTATGGAGCATCAATTGGGAACAGAAGTATCAAGTATGCTTGATGCATTTGTTGCCGGGGTTATGTTTCTGACGCCTGCTGAATACAATATATTGCAATATTATATTGAAGGGCATGAGATTACAGCAATCCCCAAGCTGGCATACATCAGTATAAATACAGTACGTAAGCATAATAAAAATATTTATCGAAAACTTGCGGTAGGGACAAAAGAAGAGTTGTTGCTCTATGTTGATTTGCTTCGCCGTAGCAACCGACTCGGCGAGTTGGAGCGAAATTAGGCACTTTAATCATTTGATGGTTCGATTTTCAAGGGTTGGTATCCAAAGGATACCAATCTTTTTTTATCCCAAACTGGAGGTTTTCAAAAAAGAGTACCCAATGGATACTATGTTATTGCGGTGTAGTTTGATAGCATAATCAATAGAATATGGTGCCAGAAAAAGACGCGATTGATTATTATGAGAAAAGAGATGGAGGAAGTAATGATGAAGAAGAGAGTTAGTATGTTGGTGTTAGCTGCAATACTTGTTGTTAGTGTATTTTTGCTATGCGCTTGCGGAGGATCTGCAGACAGTTTAAAAGGGACATGGATCGGGCAAAACAATGACGATGTGGGCGCGACTTGGATTTTTGATGGAAAAGGGAAGTGTAAAATGGAGAACGACTATGGCGCGAAAGAGGATGGCGTTTATACCATAGAAGGGAACAACGTATCGATAGAGCTAAATGGATGGGACGAGGGGAAAGTATATCAGTTTACAATAAACGGCTCTTCGTTGTCGCTTGATGCGACTGATGAAATAAGCCCCAGTTATGAGCTGGAAAAGAAATAGCGAACGATCATTTTATCTGTTTTATTCATTAAGAAAATAATTGGGATTTAAGAAGAGGAAAATTATGCAGAGAAAAAAATTTGGGAAAGTAATATTGATAGTTTGTATTGCAGTGATGTTTTTGGCATTTGTAGGATGCAGCAAAGCCACAGGAGAAGATTTTACCGGCACATGGGAACTTGTTGCCATGGAAGAGGATGGAGAAACCATAAGCGGCGCGGACCTGGATTTGATGCAAGAGCTTGGGCTTAGCGCATCAATTGTGTTAGAAGATGGCGGGAAAGCCACGCTTGCATTGTTTGATGAAGCCATGGAGGGGAGTTGGAAAGAAAAAAATGCATCTTCTTGTACGCTTACCTTTGAAGAAGAAACAATAACGGCCACACTGAAGAATGGAAAACTGACACTAGAAGATGAGGGTGCAAAGTTAATCTTTGAGAAAGAATAGTGGCAATTGGATGATCAAGGCAATAACTGATGCGTATTAAAAGAAGGCAAAGCCATGAATGGCTTTGCCTTTATTTCTGTGTAATGGTTCTTGTCGTTATTGATGTCTAGCAACTTTATATGTTTATTCCCGTTGCTTCTTCACGTTTTAAAACCAAGGTCATTAGAAAACAAGAAGAGAGCATAACACGGTGTGGTGGAATTGTTTTATTTCATAAAAGCACCTGTTTCGTAGCAGACGCTTTTTAAAAGATAGAACGGCTTAGTGTAAAACAATTGAATCAAAAATAGCATCAAGCGTAGCATCAATTGCATCTGCTTCCAGTATAGAAGAAGTAACCCAATAAGTTTGTCCCTTATAGCTAAAGGCGATATTTTTGCTAACTGCCTCTACTTCCGGATTGGCATGCATATAAGTATAAATGAATAATGCACCGCTCACATCTCCAACTTGAATGGGCCCTTGCTCTACGATAACGAGATCTTTTAAAGCGCCAAAAGCGGTTGTTGTAGAATAAAAGGTTTGAGAAAGATTATTTACGCCATCATAATCCCCTAAGTTTGTGGTGGTAAGCAAAACAGAAAACTTGTATGTATACCCATCTTGCTCATAACTACAGGAAAGACGGGGCTGCGTGGTGCTCATAATGGGCGCGACAACAGTAGCATCAACGGGAACATTAAGAGAAATATCGCCAATGGAGGCTTCTTTTGTTGCGACAACAGAGGCGCTTTCAGAAGGCACAGCTGTATCCATAACAGGGGCGCTTTTTTTGGTGCACCCGACCAGAAAGACGAATGAGAGTACAAGTAGGATAGATAGAATTTTTTTTCATAATTACTCCTAATGGTGTTTTTTGAACTGTTTTTCAAAAATTTCATTCTAACAAAACAGACAAAAGAATGATATGCGGAAACCCAGAATAGGTCAAGCAAAAAAAGATTTTTTGTAAAACAATACTTTCTACAACAGGGACTAACAATTTGTTATAATTTATATTATAATGAAAAAAACATCAATGGATAAGGTAGAAAGCATGATAACAAGTATAAAGCAGTTTTTTGAGAAAAATTATTTTGACAAATCGTTTCCGTTGGAATATCGGATTTATATGATTTTTTTCATGGAAAGCTTTTTGATTTCCATCCTATCGGCGACGACCAATACATTGCTGCAAAAAGGGCTTATGGGTATCATATTCCAATGGAGTTATATTGTTTTTTGCGCAGTTATCTTTTTTGTATCGCCGCAGCGGCGCATGCAGTTTGCACCGGGCATGCTGCTCTTTCTTTCTTTTGTTTATATTCCATTTTTATACTTTCAAACCGCAGGATATGACGGCACGGCGCTTATGTTTTCATTGCTTGCCATATTTTTGTTGGCGATTATTTTCAAAGGGAAACAGCGCGTATGGGTCATTACACTAAATTTACTGGTTTATCTTGCTTGCGTTTTTATTCAATTCAAATTTCCATCTGTTGCAATACCGCATGGCGGAGAACAGGCAAAAGTTGTTGATCTTGTGGTGGCATTATCCCTTTCAGGCGCGGGGCTTGCCATTATGACAGTCTATATCACGCGCGCTTTTGAAATTGAGCAAGAGCGGATTCGCACACTCATGGAAGAGCTGGAAAAGAGCAACAATTCTTTGGAGGAGCTTACCAACAGGGATGCACTGACGGGAATTTATAACCGCCGATTTTTGACGCAATTTATGGAACGCGAGTTAGAAACATGCGAGCAGACGGGCAATAGTATTTGTGTGATGATGCTGGACCTGGATCATTTTAAACGCATCAATGATACCTATGGGCATGGATTTGGAGATGAAGTACTAATCAAATTCACACAGACAGTGAAGGAAAGCTTGCGTAGCTACGACGTTTTAGCTAGGTTTGGCGGAGAAGAATTTGTTGTAGTGTTGCATGACATTTCGCTCACTGCCGCAAAAGAGATTGCCGGGCGGGTTTTACGCAGCGTTAGCAATATGGAATTTCGCAACAATGAACGTATTACGGTTAGCATCGGGCTAGTACAATCGCGCCGCGGCGAAGATATCGATTCCCTTATTGGGCGGACAGATACTTGCCTTTATCAAGCGAAAAACCAAGGCCGAAACCGTGTTGTTAGTGAAAAATAAAAGACTGCCGAATGGTAGCTACTCACAAGACAGTATGACCACAAAACTGAATTAGGGTAGCTGCCAAACGGATTGCAAAAGGAAAAGCGGGTATATCGCAAAGGCGCAGTATACCCGTTTTGTCACGTTTTCGATAACTGATTGTGACATGGGCGCGCTCGTATATTACCGCGATTTCCCCGTCTTTATAGCCGATAAAATAGCGCAATAATATTAACTCCCGTTTTTCAGCAGTCAATCGCGACAATGCAATAGCCAGTTTTTCATTTTGAATAGTACAGGTTTCTCCCTTGATACGGAAGTTAGTAGGTATGGACTGATTGATAGAATAGCCGCTCGAATTTGTCGGCCCAAAATATCCTTTTTCTGCGAGATAGTTAAGGGATACTTCACGCTCGTTTTTCCTTTGGATTGTCCTGTAACAGTTAAGGGCTTGAAAGTGCATACACATTTTGCAAAATGCGTCAAACATATGAACAGTACGCTCTTTATGTTCATGAGATACTAACATCTTTTCACTCCCTTCTCTCCCGGACTGGGGGATATTATAAAACCACTTATACAGATAAAAGCTGTATGAGTGGTTTTGTGCCATTGCGGCTTATCAGCTATTCCTTTACCATTTCCTCATAAAAAGACGGTTTGCAGAGAATATCATGGATTTTGGTATTGAGGAAACGTATGGAGCTGTCCGGCGTTAGGATAACAGCGGCATCTGAACCGCAGCCGCTACCGCCAATGCCAATAGTCGGCTCTGGCACAATAAGCCCTGCATCCAGCGCGGCAACGGTACACTCAATGCCCACCTTGACACCCGCCCCAAACATGGTAAGTGTGTGCGCCATAAGGTCAACCGGGTAAGTGCCGCCAAACTTGGTGCGAAGCTGATGTTCGGCTCCCGATAATACATGAGTGCCAAATAACAGGTTTATCCCGCCTTGCCGTAGCTTCTCTTGAGTTTCTACGTTCATCAGATTAGGCATACCGGGCTTTACATAGTAGCAGTATCCGACTACGACAACAGTAAACTCCTGTGCATAGCGCAGAAAAAGCTCTGCCACATACCCGGTAGACGATGCGATTACGATTTGGTGAATATTCCTTTTCCGTGCTTCGGCTACGGCGATTTCGATAACGGTTTGTGTGTTGCCTTTTCCGGGGGTATCAAATAAAATCATAACTTCACCACCTATCAGATTTGGTTTATAGAAACCTTGTTTTTGAAACCTGCTGTTTCTTGTAAAGGAGTTTTTGCATACCCCAATGCGGCGGCAGCCACAGGGGTATACCCTTGTGGCAAGTTAAGTGTCGCAAGCGTATCTGGGTTACTCTGCGCCACTTCTGATGCGCCGGAAATGAATGTGCTGCCAAGACCCAAAGCCGTGGCCGTAATAAACATATTTTGCAGAATGCACCCGGTATTGAAATACTCAATGTTGGGATATGGCGTTGCCTTTGCCGATATAAGCACTAGTGTTGGTGCGCCATAAAAAGGTTTTTCATCGCCATCGGCCAGCATAGAAAGTGTTGCTTTGTCCTGAACAACGGTAAAATGTACATTGCCATAGTCACCCAAAGCAACCGGGGCAGAGCTGCCCGCGCCGAGGATGGTATTCAAATTATCCTTGCTGATTTGCTCCGGCAAATATGCCCGGACGGATTTCCTTGTTGCAATAGCTGTCAATGTTTCCATTTTTATTCCTCCATCAAATATCAAATTGTACGCCAGTCATTTCTTCGCTTAATGTCCAAAGCTGCTTTGCCAATATGGGGTCGATAGCCCACGGACGAACACCATAAGGCAAATCACTTCCGGCGGGAACAGGTTTTGCAATATTGCAATCCTCACAATATACGCCACCCATCCCATCCAGTAGGGTGCTCGTCGCGCACCACACCGGGGTTGCCGCCCCCTGTTGAATTATTTTATAAGCATCCTCAACCTGTGGGTGGCGTAATGCGTTGAGCAAGCCGGTAATATGCAATCCCCGCATGAGCTTTGCCGAGAGCCGCATGAGCGCAACAGTATGGGGCGGCTTAATCCCCACAATACTTTCAGCGAATAAGTCTGAGGACGGTATCGGGCCGGGATGTACAGCAAAGGCTCTTATGCTATCCTTTTGCGCGAGAGCATCCAACTGAACGGCAAACAGGGATATTGCCGATTTCGATTGAGCGTAGGCTCTATTGGGTGTGTACTCTGATGTTAAAAAGTTTGGGTCATCGAATTGCACACCGCCCCATTTATGTCCGCGAGAAGATACCAATACCACTCTTGCGCCCTGCGCCCGCTTCAACGCCGGGTACAGCCGGGCTACTAATTGAAAGGGGCCCAAATGGTTGGTCGTAAGCTGATATTCATATCCCCTTGCATCCCTCGTAAGAGGTACACCGATAATCCCCGCACTATTCACAAGTATGTGAATAGGCCGTCCGGCACTAACTATTTTGTCAGCAACGGCGTCAATAGACTTCGGTTTGAGCAAGTCAAAATATTCGATTTCTACATTGGGAACTTTCCGTAGATGGTGCTTAGCTCGTTTCATATCACGAGAGAGGACAATAACGTGCGCTCCGGCTTTCACGAACGCTTTTGTTGACCATAGACCAACCCCGGTATACCCTCCAGTAACAACAGCAGTTTTGCCATGAAGGTCAATATTTTCTATGATCTCCATGCTTTTTGTAAAATGATTAAATGGGGATTTTACCGGGATTTGCTTTTCTTCTTGCGCCATGTAAATCACCTCCTTACCACTATGCTAACTTCAATCTGTTATGAGCGCATTAACATAGGATAAGTCGGTAATAGAAAAGCGACAGGTGCGAAGCCTGCCGCTGAAAGTTTTGTCTTTAGTTTTCTTCCCGGATAACACGCCGTATCCGACTTAAAGAAACCGGGGTTATCCCCAAATATGATGCAATGTGTGTTTGACTAACTCGCTTCTCAATACCCGGATAGTCATGCTTTAGGTCAAGATAACGCTCGGTGGCACTTTTAGTAATCAAATCATTTTCCCGGAGTATTTTTCTGTTCATAGATTGCTCCAAAATACCTGTGTAAATCAGTAAAAGCCCCAAATTGCTCTTTAAGACTTCATTTAGCACCCGCGTATCAAGCACCAGTGAAACACAATCCTCCAATGCTTCAAAGCTACAAACATTGGCTTTTTTCATAGTAAGAAATCCCGACCCATAAAAAGTCTTTTCAAAAATGAAAAGGTTTGTCACATCAACGCCCTCGGCATTGAGGAAAAATACGCGAATTAAGCCGGACAGCAAAATGCTCGGCTCGTATTCATCTTGCCCGGCGACAATGATTAAGTCACCCTTTTTGTGGTATCTAATCTGTGCCGTGGATAAAAATTGTTCTGCTATTGCTTCATCTGCCATGAGAGGAAAATTAGACAAGGCAGTCTTTACTTGTTCCAACTCGTTTGGTCTCATATCATCACCCGATTTTATTATACAGGAATGCAGAGCAATTTTCATTATCATAGGATAATGTTTTGAAAAATTGCTATCGCTTCCCAAAACGCTGCACCATTTACTCGCTATGCGGATTGTGCTCACTGATTTCTCTTTTCACATCATCCACATGCTGAAAAATGCGCGCAGGTTTTTCCGCACCAATCAAAGGAATGTACTTTTGTTTGTACAGTAAAAAAACGGCGGGCGCATCGGATTCGTTTTGAAAAGAAAGCCCATCACTGGGCGGTACATAAAGGTATGTGTTTTCAGTGGCATGAAATGCTTTCCCGTTGGTTTCTAGCATACATGAGCCCTCTAGCATATATAAAAAGAGTTCATCATTCTCTCCTTTGGCGAAGCAATCATTTGTATCTGCGCCTGCAGGAATTTGCACATAATACTGAACAAACTTTGCGCCCAATTCCCGAGAAGCGAGAATGTAGACAGCGCAAGATAACATCTGGGGAATACGGTTTGTGACAAAACCACCTAGCTCCAGTAACGCATAAGCGCCGCGTTTTACTTTGGCGCGGGTTGTGAGTCGAGGTAATTGCATAGAAATCTCCTTTTTGTTGTAGTGTAGCATAATGAGAAGGCTATATGAAAACAGCATGGCATTTTGATTGCACCTTGAAAAAAGTTATGCGATAATGGGCAAAAACGAAGAAATGGATGGAAGAACAATGAAAAAAGCCATGATTACAGTCATTGGGAAAGATAAAATCGGGATCATCGCGGTAGTGAGCACCAGATTATGTGAAAACGGTGTCAATATACTAGATATCAGCCAAACCATTTTGCAAGAATATTTTACCATGGTCATGCTGGTGGACATTGCAGGCTGGCAGGGAGAATTTTCGGCGCTGAAAGAGAATATTGTTTCTTTGGGCGAAGAAATTGGCGTTTCCATTAAAATACAACGGGCAGATATTTTTGATGCAATGCATAAAATATAGAGGATAGCATATGATAAATCAAAACGAAATTTTACGAACCATTGATATGATAGAATTGCAAAACCTAGACATTCGTACCATTACAATGGGGATATCTCTTCTTGATTGCGCAACAGATGATGCGGAAAAATTAGGCGAAAATATTTATAAGAAGATAACCACATACGCAAAAGACTTGGTGCGGGTGGGCGAAGAAATTGAAGAGGAATACGGTATTCCCATCATCAACAAGCGTATATCGGTTACACCCATCAGCCTTATTTTGGGAGGTACCGGGAAATGCGGCGCCCAAAAAGCCGCTGAAGCATTGGAAGCGGCAGCAAAGACAACAGGTGTCAATTTCATTGGTGGATTTTCAGCGCTGGTACACAAAGGCTACACAGCGGGCGATCATGCTGTTATTGAAAGCATTCCTGAAGTGCTACAAAAAACAGAACATGTTTGCGCTTCAGTGAATGTAGCGACAACAAAAGCGGGCATTAATATGGATGCTGTGCGTCAAATGGGAAAAATCATAAAGAAAACGGCAGCACTCACGGTAGAAAGCGGTGGGTTTGGCGCCGCAAAATTAGTGGTTTTCGCCAATGCTGTAGAAGATAACCCGTTTATGGCGGGCGCTTTTCTGGGCGTGGGAGAACCGGAATGCGTAATCAACGTAGGTGTTTCAGGCCCCGGCGTTGTAAAAGCGGCGCTGGAGGCACACAAAGATGCACCTTTTGATGATGTTGCGGAAAACATCAAAAAAACAGCATTTCAAATTACTCGCGTAGGGCAACTGGTGGCGCAAGAAGCAGCAGAGCGATTAGGGGTTCCATTTGGCATTTTAGATTTATCTTTGGCGCCTACGCCAAAAGTTGGTGATAGCGTAGCGCATATTTTAGAAGAGATGGGTCTTGAAACAGTGGGTGGGCCGGGCACAACGGCAGCACTGGCTTTATTAAATGATGCAGTGAAAAAAGGCGGGATTATGGCCTCCAGCCATGTAGGTGGGCTTTCTGGGGCATTTATTCCTGTAAGCGAAGATGCGGGTATGATTGCTGCAGCAGAAAAAGGTATTTTAACATTGGAAAAATTAGAAGCGATGACTTGCGTTTGCTCAGTGGGGCTGGATATGATTGCTGTTCCCGGAGATACGCCGGAAGAAGCCATTTCTGCAATCATTGCAGACGAAGCGGCCATTGGCGTGGTTAATCAAAAGACAACCGCAGTGCGCATCATTCCCGTACCCGGCAAAGAAGAAGGAGAGATGGTTGAATTCGGCGGGTTATTTGGAAAAGCACCCATTATGCCGGTCAACAAAGCTTCGGCAAAGGATTTCATTGCGCGTGGGGGGCGGATTCCTGCGCCCATGCAGAGCTTAAAAAATTAGCGGAACAAAAAGGATATTATATACGACAAAAGAAGCAGAAAAGCCTTGCAGAGGTAAGGCAGCTATGCTATAATACCCGAGAAAACGCACTTTTGCAGAGTATTTTTTTGTGCCAAAATATTGGTGGGGAAATGCGATGAAGCAAAAGGAGGAAAAACAAGGAGGACATTATGTCAGTTATTTCAATGAAACAGCTCTTGGAAGCCGGGGTACATTTCGGGCACCAAACAAGACGCTGGAACCCTAAGATGAAAAAGTTCATCTTCACAGAACGGAACGGAATCTATATTATCGATTTGCAACAAACTGTAAAATTAGCAGATGAAGCATATTACTTCATTCGTGATGTTGCGATTGATAACAAACCAATTCTTTTTGTTGGTACCAAAAAACAAGCACAGGAATCCATCGAAACTGAAGCAAAACGTTGTGGACAATATTTTGTTTCCAACAGATGGCTCGGCGGAACATTAACCAACTTCAAAACCATTCGCAGCAGAATTGATCGTATGGTAGAAATTGAAAGAATGGATGAATCCGGCGAATTTGATTTGCTTCCCAAAAAAGAAGTAATCAAACTGATGCATGAAAAAGAAAAATTAGAAAAGAACCTGGGCGGCATTCGCAACATGACGGAACTGCCGGGCGTACTTTTTGTGGTAGACCCCAGAAAAGAGCACATTGCTATTTTGGAAGCAAAAAAACTGGGCATTCCGATTGTAGGAATTGTAGATACAAACTGTGATCCGGATGATATCGATTACCCGATTCCTGGCAATGATGATGCGATTCGCGCGGTAAAACTTATCGTTGCGACCATGGCAGATGCTGTATTGGAAGGCAAACAAGGCGAGCAGTTAGAAGATTTTGAAGAGGCAGAAGAAGTTGTTTCCGAAGAAGTGGCGGAAGCGGAAGCTGCCCAAGAAATCGCAGCAGAAGTTGCTTCTGAAATTCTAGAAACAGCAGAAGAAGCAGAAGAGGCTGTAGAAGAAATCGTAGAGGAAGCAACAGAAGAAGCATAAACCTGAGTATTATATAGGAGGTAAGAGCATGAGTGATGTAACAATTTCCGCCGGCGCAGTCAAAGAATTGCGCGAGAAAACCGGCGTAGGAATGATGGCTTGCAAAAGCGCGCTGGTAGAAGCCGGCGGCGATGTGGAAAAAGCCAGCGAAATATTGAGAGAAAAAGGTTTGGCTGCAGCTGTGAAAAAATCAGGCAGAATCGCAGCAGAAGGCATTGTAGAATCTTATATCCATTTGGGCGGGAAGATTGGTGTGCTCATCGAAGTCAACTGTGAAACAGACTTTGTTGCGAAAACAGACCAATTCAAAAGCTTTGTAAGAGATATTGCGATGCATGTTGCAGCAGCAAACCCAAAATACGTCAACGTAGAAGATGTTGACCCGGCAGATGTGGAAAAAGAAAAAACCATTTTGATGGCGCAAGCATTGAATGAAGGAAAACCTGCAAACATCGCAGAGAAGATGGTGGAAGGTCGCTTACGGAAATTCTACGAAACCATTTGCCTCAGCGAGCAAGCGTTTGTAAAAGATCCCGATAAGAAAGTAAAAGATGTTGTAACAGAAATGGTTGCAACCATTGGTGAAAACATCGCCATCCGCAGATTCACCCGTTACGAGATGGGTGAAGGCTTGGAAAAGAAAGTAGATAACTTTGTAGAAGAAGTCATGGCGGAACAACAGAAATAAACATGAAAAGCGAGCATTGCGCTCGCTTTTTTCTTTTTTCAATATGGTTGCCGAGGAATCATTTGTTTGCTATAATAACAAGAACAAATATTGGTAGGAGTGAAGCAAATGAGATACTTTTTTTGCACAAAAGAACAAAGCAATTTATCTTTCTTGCAAAAAGAAACATCTTTCCTATTTAAGCCAATCAAGAGCAAAAACAATTAGAACACAAAATTTTGTGTTCTTTTTTTATAAAAAACAGAGAGGGATTTTATGAAAGCGAAATACAACCGAGTTATTTTAAAAATCAGCGGAGAAGCATTGTCGAGCCCAGAAAAGAACATTGATTTTGATGTGGTAGGCGATGTGGCGCGGCAAGTGATTTCTGTCATGGAGATGGGCGTAGAAGTTTGTATCATTGTTGGCGGCGGCAACATTTGGCGCGGCAGACAAGGCGAGAGCATGGAGCGGGTTACAGCTGACCATATGGGCATGCTGGCCACAGTCATCAACTCTCTTGCATTGCAAGATGCCATAGAAGGCATGGGCGCGCAAGCGAGGTTGCAAACTGCCATTGAAATGCGGCAAATCGCGGAACCCTATATCAGAAGAAAAGCAGTGCGCCATTTGGAAAAAGGACGCGTTGTGATATTCGCATGCGGTACCGGAAACCCTTATTTTACTACAGATACAGCGACTGCATTGCGCGCGGCCGAGATGGATGCGGAGCTCATTTTGTTGGCAAAAAATGTGGACGGCATTTATGATTGCGATCCCAAAACCAATGTGGGTGCGAAAAAGTTTGATGAAATTTCATATTTGGAAGTGATTTCAAAAGGGTTACAGGCCATGGATGCTACTGCTGTTACGCTTTGTATGGAAAACAATATTCCCATTTTAGCATTTGGGTTAAGCGAAGAAAATAGCATTGTTCGCGCAGTACAGGGCGAAAAAATGGGCACGCTCATCAAACAAACATGACTTGTAAAGCGATTTGTTTTCGAGTAAAATAAAAACATAAGAAACAAACGAGGAGGAAAAACGATGAGTAGAGAGCATGAAGCAATTGCTGCGGCAGAAGAGAGAATGGAAAAATCCCTTGATGCGCTGGCGGCAGAATTTGCTGCAATTAGAGCCGGCAGAGCAAATCCTCAATTATTAAATAAAATCATGGTGAACTATTACGGGACAATGACACCCATTCCGCAAGTAGGGAATGTTTCTTCGCCTGAGCCGAGAATGCTGACCATTTCGCTTTGGGATAACAGTATTTTAGGGGAAGTGGAAAAAGCCATCATGGCTTCGGATTTAGGGCTTGCGCCTTCCAACGACGGCAAAGTCATCCGACTTGTATTCCCAGAACCCACAGAAGAACGCCGGCAAGAGCTTTCCAAGCAAGCAAAAAAGAAAGCGGAAGAAGCGAAGGTTGCCATTCGCAACATCAGAAGAGATGTCATCGAACTTCTGCGCAAAGAGGAAAAAAATAGCGACATTACAGAAGATGATCTGAAAGTCTTTGAAAAAGAATGCCAAGAGTTGACCGATGAATACAACAAAAAAATCGACGAAATGGCAAAAGAAAAAGAAAAGGAAATTTTAGATTTCTAATGGAAGCCTTTTTGCAGAGTTTGCTGGGGCGTTCAAAAGAAGAAGCAGAGCAATTGTTAGAAGCGCGCATGGTTCCAATAAGAATCACGGCTTATACAACGCCGCGAGGCGTGGAGCATGCCAGTGAGCTGCGCGTATTGCGTGCGCGGCAAGTGGGAGAAGCGGTAGAGCTGACTGTAAGCGCATTTTTGACAGATGTTTCGCAAGTAAAAGAAAAAGACAATGCATGAAACAATAAAACTGGAACAAGAGAAACTTCCAAAACATGTTGCCATCATAATGGATGGAAACGGGAGATGGGCGAAAGCGCGGCATATGCCGCGCTCTTTTGGGCATAAGCGGGGCGTGGAGCGTGTACGTGATCTCGTAAAAATGAGTTCAAATTTGGGCATAGAGGTTTTGACGCTTTATGCCTTTTCCACAGAGAATTGGAAGCGGCCCAAAGAAGAAGTAGGGCTACTTATGTCCTTATTTATGCAATATTTGCAAAGTGAAATTGATGAGTTGGATGAAAACAATGTCATCTTACGAATGTTGGGCGATAAAAGAGGGCTTTCTTCTGCGCTGCAAGAAATGATAGAAGCTGCCGAGAAGAGAACAGCAAAAAATACAGGGCTGACCTTGGCACTTGCCATCAATTATGGTGGGCAAGATGAAATTCTGCGCACAGGGGCGGAGATGGCACAAAAAAATATTGCGTTTACGCATGAAAACTTTATGGCGCACTTATATACAAAGAAAATGCCGCCTGTGGATTATGTGATTCGTACCAGCGGAGAGCAGCGTCTCAGCAATTTTTTGATTTACCAGAGCGCATACGCAGAGCTTTATTTTACTGAGGTGCTTTGGCCTGATTTTACGCAAGAAGAATACGGGGTTGCATTGCAAGAATATATTAGAAGAGATAGAAGATACGGAGGGCTATAACGTGCTGACAAGAATTGTTGTTGGAATAGGAATTGCGGCAGTTTTTGCGGCACTTCTTTATTTGCAGGGGATTTATATTTTAATTGTTTTTTTGCTGTTTTCGTTGATTGCACAGTATGAAATATTACGCACAATAAAAGCAGGAGATATTAAGACCATGGATGCTCCGGTTTATTTATTTACGCTTGCCTTATACCCGGCATATCACTTTTTTGCCATGCAAGGCGTATTTGCGCTTTATGTTGCGACAATCATGAGCCTGTTCATTATAAAAGTATTTGCAAATAATACATATGACTATAAAAGCATTGTGTTTTCCGGATTTACGCTATTATATCCACAGTTATTTATGTTGTATTTTTATCAAGTGATTTCAGTGGGAGATCCAGCTGTTTCTAGAATGATGTTACTGCTGACAGTGGCGGCGGCTTCCGGAAGCGATATATTTGCCTATTTTGTAGGCGTGCTTTTTGGAAAGCACAAATTATGCCCGGACATTAGCCCAAATAAAACCGTAGAAGGCGCAGTAGGAGGGCTGTTAGGCGCCGTCTTTCTAACGCTTGCGGTGGTTCTGTTGTTTGGCGAAAAACAAGTTTCGTTGTACATCTATCTTATCGCTGCGATTTTTTATGGTATCTTATCTCAATTTGGAGATTTGGCGGCATCGATTACAAAACGTTATTTTGGCGTGAAAGACTTTGGGGCGTTGTTGCCGGGGCATGGCGGTGTTTTAGATCGTATTTGCAGTCTATTGTTTACGATACCGGCAGTTTGGTACTTTTTTCAGATTTTTTATGGAATATAGAAAGGCAAGCGTTTGAAACGAAAGATTACAATTTTAGGAGCAACAGGCTCCATCGGAACCAGTACGCTTTCTGTACTGGAAGAAATGACGGACAGCTATGAAATATATGGTCTTTCTACGCATACGCGAATTGATGTACTGCAAAGGCTTGTAGAAAGGTATCACCCGAAAAAAGTTGCTGTTACAGATGAAGCTGCATGGGAAAAAGAAAAACAAGCGTTTTTTGGTAGAGAAGTATTTGTAGGCGCGGAAGGCTTACTTGAATTATGCGAAGGCGCAGATCTTGTTGTACTTGGCGTAGTAGGCGTTGCGGGGCTGCCGGTTTTTGCGCATTGCCTAGAAAATCATATCCCCATTGCCATTGCAACAAAAGAAGCGTTTGTATACGGCGGGCAATTGGTACGAGACTTGATGGATAAGACCAAAACGCCAGTTTTACCGTTGGACAGTGAGATTTCAGCCATTTTTCAGTGTCTGCAAGGGAATAGCTTAGCAGAAGTAGAGGAAATTCTTTTGACAGCTTCCGGCGGGCCGTTTCGTACATGGGAAAACGAAGCAATAAAAAACGCAACGCCGGCACAGGCGTTGGCGCATCCCAATTGGGATATGGGCGCAAAAATTTCCATCGACAGCGCTTCAATGGCAAACAAAGGGTTGGAAATCATGGAAACAAGATGGATGTTTGACATTGCGCCGGAGAAAATCAGCGTCGTCATTCACCCAGAGAGCATTGTACACTCCATGGTACGCTATCAAGACGGTTCTGTCATGGCGCAGATGAGCACGCCGGATATGCGGCTGCCCATTGCTTATGCATTGAACTATCCGATGCGCAAAAAAGTTTCTGCAGAAAAGTTAGACCTTACGCTTTTGGGCGCACTGCATTTTGAAGCACCGGATTATGAAAAATTTCCTTGTTTGGCGTTGGCCATGGAAGCAGTGAAAAAAGGCGCTGCAGCGCAGATGGTTTATAATGCGGCAAATGATGCGGCGGTTACGCAGTTTCGAGATGAAAAGATTTCGTTTGGGAAAATACCTGTATTCATCGAGAAAGCCATGGTAGCATTTTCAGATTTATCGATTCATACATTTGCAGATATTTACGTGGCAGATATCGAAATACGTGCATTTTGTGAAACGTTGCGATAAAATATGCTGCCAGGTTAACATTTTGTGAAAACGGCACAAAAAGGGTTTTGCTTTTTTTGGAAGTGCGTATAATAGAAATGTAAAATAAACATTAAAGGAGAATCCTTTGGGTACAGTTTTGACAATCATCATAGGCTTGCTTATGTTAACCATTCTGGTGGTCATCCACGAAGGGGGACATTTTTTTGTGGGGCGTGCCTGTGGTATGCGCATAGACGAATTTTCGGTTGGATTTGGACCAAAACTTTTTTCCAGAGAGAAAAAAGGCATTTTGTATTCTGTTCGCGCATTGCCGCTGGGCGGGTTTGTGCAGTTTTATGGAGAAGACGAAGAGGTAGATGCTGCTTATGAGCCACGGGCGTTTAATAACCGCCCCATTTGGCAGCGGGCGCTTACGCTGGTAGCAGGGTCGCTTATGAACATCATTACAGCGTTAATCATCACAATTTTTGTCCTAACAATTTTTGGAGATTATGTACCGACGGTGCATGAAGTATCGCCAGATATGCCGGCAGCAGAAGTGGGCATTGAAGTAGGAGATAGGATTGTTTCGTTCAACGGCAAAAAAATTGATTTTAGCATGGAATTTGAGCAGGCAGTGGCAAAAGGCTTTGCAGCGCAAGACGACGTAGAAGTTACTGTATTGCGAGATGGCAAGGCAATCGATTTTACTGTACCGCTGCAAGAAGATGCAGAGACAGGAACGAAAAAAATGGGCATCAAATATGATGTTTCCGCGCGTAATAAATTTGGGTTTTTTGAAGCCATAGGGCTAAGTTTTAAATGGATGTATCTTATCATTGTGGAAATGTTCCAAGTTTTGGGCGCGCTTATTTTCAAAGGACAAGGGTTAGATGGATTGGCGGGCCCTGTCGGGACCATTTCACTCATTGGACAAGCAGTACGTTCGGGCCCGGAAATTACACTGCGCATTGCGGCGCTACTATCAATTAATTTAGGCATTATGAATATATTACCGTTTCCGGCGCTGGATGGTGGTAGATTATTGTTTTTAGGAATTGAAAAATTACGTGGGAAACCGTTACCTCGCGACAAAGAAGGGTATATTAATTTGGCAGGTCTTGTTCTTTTGTTTGCACTGATGATATTTTTGACATACCAAGACATTGCAAGATTGTTCATAAAATAGTAAGGTATAGATACATGAAAAAAGAAATTAAAATTGGCTCCATTGCGATTGGCGGAGAAAATCCGGTAATCATACAATCCATGGCCAATACGGACACGAAAAATACAGAAGAAACGATAAAGCAAATCGAGATGCTGGAAAGCGCAGGTTGCGAGCTTGTTCGTTTGGCAACATACGATGAAGAGAGCGCCAGAGCCATTCGCGCCATCAAAGATCGCGTGCGGCTGCCACTGGTGGCAGATGTACATTTTGATTATAAAATCGCCATTGCTTCCATGGAGGCAGGGGCAGACAAAGTGCGCATCAACCCAGGTAATATTGGCGCAAAACATCATATTAAGTATGTGGCGGATGCAGCAAAAGCGCATGGGATTCCCATTCGTGTGGGCGCAAACTCCGGCTCCATTGGTGCGAAATACCGCAGCAGAGAAAAGAGCGATGCGCTAGTGGAAAGTGCACTGGAAAATGTACGATATTTAGAAGAATGCGGATTTTACGATATTGTCATTGCCCTAAAAGCTTCTGACGTAAACGCAAGCGTTGCTGCATACCGAAAAATGAACACGTTAAACGACTATCCATTGCATTTGGGGATTACCGAAGCCGGCGCGTATCACAGCTCCATCATCAAATCTTCCATTGGGGTAGGTTCGTTGTTACTGGATGATATTGGCGATACGATTCGGATTTCCATGACAGGAGACCCGGAGCAAGAGATAAAAGCAGCACAAGATATTTTGCAATATACCGGAAAACGCAGTTTTCACCCGGAGATCATTGCTTGCCCCACTTGTGCGCGCACCAACATTGATCTCATTCATTTATATGAGGAAGTAGAAAAGTTGGTGGAAAACGTACGGACGCCGTTAAAAATAGCGGTGATGGGGTGTGTGGTAAATGGACCCGGCGAAGCGCGCGATGCGGATATTGGCATTGCAGGAGAGCGAGGCGCAGGCATTATTTTTAAAAAAGGGAAACCCGTTGCGAAAGTAAAAGAGAGCGAATTGCTTGCACGCTTCAAAGAAGAATTAAATACAATGATAGGATAAAGGCTCTAAAAGAGGGGGAGAAAGTGGCATATCTAGACGCACGAGAAGGACAACAAGAAAAGACAGATGCACAGCTTCTCGCGCATGTTTCTGCAGAATTGTTGCGTGAACAGAATATTATAGATGTTACTTGCGAAAAAATTGCATATAGCAAAAGTAAAAAATGCTATGTGCTTTTTTTGCATACAAAAAAGCTGCTATTTGAGAAAGAACAAAAAAAAATCACAGCATTGTTTGAGAATGCTTTTACGGGAATTCCTTTGGCGTTTCAGTTTGAGCAGCCTATAGAATTGTTGGAACAAGATCAAGCATTGCTGGAAAAAACAATTAAGGAATTTTTGTTGGCAGAAGAACCCTCTTTTGCACCGTTTTTGATTCAATCAACCATCAAATGCGAAGAGAATGGCATTTGCATGTACTTTGCACGGGAATTGGCGCCACATATGGCAAAACGCATGCAGTTGGATAAAAAAATCAATTGCTATTTGCAAGAGAAATTTGGATGCACAAAAAAAGTCGTAAGCCTTGCCGTATCAGATGCAGATGAAATACAAGAGCAAGACCAAGCATTGCTGGAGATTATTGAGAAAGAAGCGCAGGTATTGGCAGAAAAAACGGCAAAGGAAAAACTGCAACAAGCGAAAGCGGCGCCATCTATGCCGACACAACCGGCAAAACCAACGGCGCAAAAAGCAACACCAAGCAGAACCAACAGAAGAAAAGCGCAGCGTAACCGCGAAATTGATAAGATGATAGATTTGCAGCCGGAGACAGATGTTTTTGTAGAAGGCGATGTTTTTGATTTAGAGACAATTGTGACGCGAGACGGGAAAAACACAATATATATTATAAAAGTGACGGATTATACAAGCAGCGTGATGTGCAGCAAATTTTTGCGTGGTACCGGCGCAGGCGTTGGTTATGATGTCAAAAAGGGCGATAGAGTACAAATTTTAGGTACATATGTATACGATACTTTTAGAAGAGATTATAAAATCAACATCAAAGATTTGGTTGCAGTAGAAAAAACGCAGGGCAAACCAGATACAGCGCCCAAAAAGCGGGTTGAGCTGCATTTGCACACCAACATGAGCGCGCAAGATGGTATGTCAAGCGCATCTTCGTATATTGACCGCGCAGCAGAATGGGGGCATACTGCCATTGCCATTACAGACCATGGCGTTGTGCAGGCCTTCCCGGAGGCTTCCGGCGCGGCGAGAGGGCATGAAGGATTAAAGGTCATTTACGGTATGGAAGCCTACCTTGTGGATGTGCCCAACAAGATATATAATGGTGCGCCGTACAGTTTGGAAGATGAATTCATTGTTTTTGACATTGAAACAACAGGGCTTTCAAAAGAAGTCAATGAAATCATCGAAATTGGTGCGGTGCGCGTGAAAAATGGAAACATATTAGAAGAGTTTCAATCCTTTGTACGCCCCAAATTAGAAGTTCCCTATGAAATTACAAAATTAACAGGAATCACGCAAGAGATGGTGAAAGATGCGCCGGAAATTGAGCGTGTATTGGAAGATTTTTGGGCGTTTGCAAAAGATACTTGCCTCGTTGCACACAACGCGGCATTTGATACAGGGTTTTTGTTTGGTGCATCCAGAAAGCTGGGCATGCAAGTAAAAAGCGATGTATTTGATACGCTTTTGCTGGCACGGGTTCATTTGAAGCATATGCGCTCCAGAAGCCTAGATCGTTTGGCGGCACATTACAAGATTCCATTGCAGCACCATAGGGCTGTGAACGATGCCATTTGTACAGCGCAAGTATTTTATGCCATGTTGCGCGAAATTACGGCAGAGCATTCCTTTACGACACTCGCTGACTTAAACTATTTGGCAGACACCGCAGTATTGGCAAAAACGGCGCAGCGCCCCAACCACTTGGTGGTTCTTTGCAAAAATCAGACAGGGCTTGTCAATTTATACAAACTGGTTTCCATGAGCCATTTGCATTATTTTCATAATCGCCCGCGGTTGCCCAAAAATGAACTTGCAAAGCATAGAGAAGGGCTTATATTTGGCTCGGGTTGCGAGCAGGGAGAGTTGTATCAAGCCGTTTTGCGGCAAGAAAGCGAAGCGCGCATTGAAGAGATTGCAAAGTTTTATGATTATCTGGAAATTCAGCCCCATGGCAACAATGCGTTTATGATTCGCAATGGAACGGTGGAAAATGAAGAAGCGTTAAGCGAAATCAATCGACGGATTTATGCATTGGGCAAAAAACTCAACATTCCTGTTGTGGCAACAGGAGATGTGCATTTTTTAGAAGAGCGAGATGAATATTATCGGCGCATATTGATGGAAACCTCCGGGTTTAAAGATGCGGATAATCAAGCGCCGCTATACTTTAAAACCACAGATGAGATGTTGGCGGATTTTGCGTATCTGGGTGCTGAGGCGGCAGAAGAGGTTGTTGTTACCAATACCAATCTCATTGCGGAACAAATTGAAGAAATCGAACTTTTCCCCAGCGAAACGGTTATGCCGACCATTGACAACGCTGATACTGAAATCAAAGAAGCGGCGCTTGAAAAAATGCACCGCATTTATGGAACGCCGTTACCGGAACATATTGAAACACGATTGTTCAAAGAACTGGATTCTATTATCAAACATGGCTATGCGGTTTTATACTGGAGTTCCATGAAGTTGGTAAAGAAATCCATGGAAGATGGCTATCTGGTAGGTTCACGCGGCTCTGTTGGTTCTTCGCTTGCCGCATATGCCATGGATATTTCTGAAGTCAACCCCTTGCCGCCGCATTATGTTTGCCCACATTGCAAGCATAGTGATTTTGCGGTGGAGAAGGAGCGGTTTGGTTGTGGTGTAGACTTACCTGAAGCAGTTTGCCCCAAATGCGGTACACCATATATTGCAGATGGGTACGACATTCCGTTTGAGACATTCTTGGGGCTGAACGCAGAAAAGGTACCGGACATTGATCTGAATTTTTCAGGAGAATATCGGGCAGAAGCCAATAAATATGTGGAAGAATTGTTTGGTGCTGAATATGTATTCCGTGCGGGAACAATTAGTGCCCTGCAAGAAAACAGCGCAAAAGGGTTGGTGCGCAAGTACATGGAAATGCAGGAAGTGGATTTTCCAGGCGCAGAAATTGATCGCTTGGCGCAAGGCATGAGCGGGATTAAAAAAACCACAGGACAGCATCCTGGTGGACTTGTGATTGTACCCCGTGACCGGGAGATTTACGAATTTACACCCATTCAAAAACCGGCAGACAAAGCCTCGGCAGATACGATTACCACGCATTTTGATTTCAACTCAATGCATGATATTTTGGTGAAACTGGATATACTAGGGCATGATAACCCGACGATTATGAAAATGCTTTCAGACATGACAGGGCTTGACCCGCTAAAAGATGTGCCGCTAAATGACGCGGCGACACTTTCCTTGTTTAGCAGCACAGAGGCGCTAAACATTACGCCGGAGCAAATAAGAGGAATAGCGTTTGGCGTACTGGGCATTCCTGAATTTGGAACCAAGCCTACCATGCGCATTTTAAAAACCACCATGCCCACTACGATGGCAGAGCTCATCCGCATTTCAGGGCTTTCTCACGGGACAGATGTTTGGAAAGGCAATGCGGAAGAATTGATTTTATCAGGCACAACTACTTTAAACAATGCCATTTGTACGAGAGATGATATTATGCTGGGACTGGTTAATAAAGGCGTGGACCATCAAATGGCGTTTTTCATCATGGAAAGCGTTAGAAAAGGAAACTGGGCAAAAGGCAAAGAGAAGAACCAAGCTGCGCAAGAAGCGGCCATGAGAGAAGCCGGTGTGGAAGAATGGTTTATTGAATCTTGCAGGAAAATACAGTATATGTTCCCCAAAGCCCATGCGGCGGCATATGTGGTGATGGCGATGCGCATCGCATATTTTAAGGTACACTACCCAAAAGAGTTTTATGCGGTAGCATTTAGCATTCGCGCGGAAGATTTTAATTGCGAGACCATATTAGGCGGTGTATCAGCCATTGGTGCAGAGCTAGATCGCCTAGAGGCACTGGGCATGAAGCAGACGATGACAGAGAAAAGCGCATCTGTGGTATTGGAATTGGCGCTGGAGATGCTGGCGCGCGGTTATACGTTTTTGCCGCCGGATTTGCAAAAAAGTGATGCAAAGCGGTTTGTGGTAGAAGGAGAGAGCCTTCGCCTGCCCTTTTTGGCAGTGCCCATGCTGGGAGAAAAAGCGGCGGAAACATTGGCGACAAAGGTAAAAGAAAAAACATTCTATTCCATTGAAGAATTGAAAAAAGAATGTAAGCTCTCACAGACGGTGATTGATACGATGCGCACAATGGGATGCCTTGCCGGGTTGCCGGAGAAAGCGCAACTAAGCATATTTGAAGCATTTAGTGGGTAGAAGGTTTTATTGACTATTGTGGGGCGAGGTTATATAATAGGAAAGTCTTTTTATGACAGAATGGAGCATTGTAGCGCAGGGAATTTTGCGGATTACAATGAAATAATATTGGAGGAAATGGGAATATGAAAGTACGCAACCTGGTTATCTTTTTTCTGGTTACGGCTATCATTTTGGTAGGTGCCTTTGCTGTATTTTTTGGCATTTCAATGGATAGGCAAGTGTTTGACCCGATGCGCGCAATCAGCTATGACAAAGATCTTGCGGGAAGTGCTTATTTGATCTATATGTTCAACGAAGAAGAACTTGAAGATGTGGATGTAAAAGAAGCGGCGAAGCAGGCAGTGGAAGTTATGAAAAAACGGCTTACCATAAAAGGCTACAGCAACGCAACAGTCACACAATACGGTGAAAAAGGCATCCGTGTGGATGTTCCCATTAACAAAACCAGCCCGATGAAAGATGTGAACCAAATTGCTTCTTGGATGGGCGCTACAGGGAATATTACCATTACAGACAATGACGGGAATATTGTTTTGCAGCGAGATGATCTGGAACGTTTTGCGGCAATGGAAGGAACGTTTGACAGCCACTCTTTCTACATCGAAACAACAGATGCAGGGCAAGAAACATTAAAAGAAAAAACCACAGAAATTTTAGAAAATGTGGACAAAGGCGACCTCACCTCTGACAATAACCAATACTTGACAATCAAAGTAGATGGAGAGCAAGTAGGACAGGTATCGCTTACTACGCCCATGGAAGATAAGGTTTTTGGCTTTAGCATCGGCTCTGATTTGGCGCAAGGGATTGAATTGGCTGATTTATTAAACAGCGGAAAATTACCGGTTGGTATTTCATTGTTGGATAACAAAGCGGTTTCTGGCGTGATGGGCAAAGATGGTTATTTTGATATTTTGTGCATGATTTTAGGCGCAGCAGTGCTTGTATGCCTGGCGAGTATCGTATTCGGACGCTTGGAAGGGATTGTGGCATCGCTTAGCATCGTCGCATACATGGCGATTACATTTTTCCTGATTGCGCTTTTACGCATCACTGCATCTTCTTATGCGCTTTATGGCGTGCTGGCGGGCCTATTATTCCTGGTCATGGCCATGTTTATGTTCTGTAAACAGTTTGCAAAAGAATTTCGCTCAGGAAAAAATATTAAGGCATCTTATAAGTCAGGTTATGCGACAGCGAATAATACTGTAAACGATATGTTTTTTGTTTTGGCACTTATAGCACTTGTTTTCATCATGGGCAGCATCGAAGCCATAAAGACATTCTCCTATTTCTTAGGCATTGCTGTAGTGATTGCATATATTGTATATATGGTCATTCATCGCTTGTTGCTGGGGTTAGTAGTGGGAAGTTTCTTTGAAAAAGAGTCCTTTTACTTTTCCAAAAAACAAGTAAAGGGAGGAAATGAAATATGGTAGCAAAAAGATTAAAGCGCGGCATTGTTATAACGGTTCTTATTGTGCTGGTAAGCATCCTCTTTTTATTCTTGAGCCCAAGCGCAGGGCTGGGGCTTGACTTTACAAATGGATACTTATTAAAAATCACCATTGGGGAAGACTTTTCTCAAAAGGAGATAGAAGAGATTCTATTGCCCATGCAAAAAGAATGCGGCGATATTCGCGTTGTTTCTGCTGGGGAAGGCGATGTGGCGCAAGTATATATAGAAACACAAAAGATGGATGAAGCGATACAGGAAAAAATTGAAACGGCAGTTCTCGAAAAATACAACAATGCAACAATAGGTGCTGCCGAAAAAGAAATAAGAAAAGAAAATATAGTTACCTTACTGGGCTATGTTGGCATGGCACTTTTGGGCGTGTTGGCTGCATCGATTTATCTTTACTTTAGAAGAGGGCTTGGCGGCAGCTTAGGGTTTCTTATTTCAGCTATTTTGGCGCTTCTTTTGGGCGGGGCATTGCTCATTATTACAAGCGTACCCATTGGCATTGTTTCGTTAATGAGCATGATGATGGCGAGCATTATAAGCGCGGCATTATATTTTATCATGCTATCGCAAGACATTATTCAAGAAGAAATAGTTGTGGAAGATGAAGATGCGGAAGAAGAAATCAAGAAAGAAAAATTCGTATATGTGAATTGGAAGCCGGTGCTGGTGACCTGCGTTGCGATGGTGGTGTTTTCCGTAGGATTGTTTTTCCTTGGCGGCTATATGTTGCAGCGATTTGCAGTGAGCTTACTCATAGGGTTATTGAGTGCGCTCTTTACGGTAGCATACATTGGCGTTCCCTTCTACACGCAAAAGCAAAACGCGAAATTGCGGCTGCCCAGCCGAAAAAAATAATAGAATGATAAAAACAAGGCGGTATTCACTGCCTTGTTTTTGAATACGGAGAATATGCGTTACAAGAAAAAAGAGTTTCCAAATAAAGAAAACGAAATACTTAGTTATAAGGGAATGGAAACGTTCCATCCCGTCATACCTAAATTACTTGCAGCACGGGCAGTAGAGCCGGCAAATTTGCAGACTTATTTGCATCCGGCAAAAAAAGATTTGTATGATCCTTATCTTTTTTCCAATATGCAAACAGTGGTGGCGCGCATTCAAAAAGCAAAAGAGGCAGGCGAGCAAATTGTCATTTACGGAGACTATGATTGCGATGGTGTTTCGGGTGTGGCGCTATTAAAAGAATTGATGAATTTGCTGGAGATAACAGCAACCGCATATATTCCAGACCGTAAAAAAGAAGGATATGGAACAAACAAAGCGGCTTTTTCAGATTTGATAGAAGCAGGGAATGCCCTGATTGTTACAGTAGATTGCGGTATTCGCAGCATAGAAGATGTGGCGTATGCAAAAGAGCAGGGTGTGGATGTCATTATTCTAGACCACCATGAATGCGACGAGACATTGCCGGACACGCCCTACATTTTAAACCCCAAAAGATCAGGAGAGACATACCCTTTTAGAGAACTTTGCGGCGCCGGTATTGCCTTTAAGCTCATGCAGGCGATGATAGGGGAAGCAGCATTTTCGTTTATTGATGTTGCTGCCATTGCAACCATTGGTGATATGGTTCCGTTGATGGATGAAAACCGCGTAATTGCGGCGCTGGGCATCCGTAAATTACGGCAAAAAACGAGTGTGGGTATTACAGCGCTGGCAGAAGCAGCAGGGCTTTCTCTTGCTAAAATTACAGCAGGGCAAATCAGTTTCGGGATGGTTCCGCGCATTAACGCGGCAGGGCGGCTTGCACACGCAAAAACGGCAACTTCTCTGTTGCTCACAAAGGAACAAAAAGAAGCAGAAGTTTACGCAAAAGAGCTTCAAACGCTTAATACAAAACGGCAAGCGCTGCAAAAAAAGATGACAGAAGAGGCCATTCGAAAAGTAGAAGAAGAGATTGACTTGCTGCATACATATATCATTATGGTTTCCGGCGAAGGCTGGGATAAAGGCGTGGTGGGCTTGGTGGCCTCAGCGCTGGCAAACAAGTATTTTCGACCGGCAGTTGTGTTTGCAGAAGAAAACGGGGAAATGACAGGTTCGGCAAGAAGCATTCCCGGCGTAGACCTGTACGAAATATTGTGTGCGGCAGAGGAAATGTACTTGCGATTTGGTGGGCATGAGATGGCAGCAGGGCTAACCATAAAAAGCGAAGTATTCCCCCGGCTGCAAGAAACGCTGGCTGCATATGTGAATGAAAAATACACTGAAGAAGTATTTTTGCCGACAATATATTACGATGAAACCTTGCAAGCAGAAGAGATTGATTTTTCATTGCTGGAACAATTGCAATTATTAGAGCCATTTGGGCAGGGCAATAAAGAGCCGGTTTTTTACGTGAAAGATTATCAAGTAAAGCAGATTTACGAACTAAGCAAAGGCGCACACTTAAAACTAAACAATGGTGTTATTGATGCACTATATTTTCATGCTCCCAGCGCGCCTGTTTTGGAGGCGAATTATGATATGGTAGCAGAGCTTTCCATCAATGAATACCGCGGAAGAAAGACGCCGCAAATGATTATAAGAAACCTAAAAGAGAAAACCTTCGTCCAAGCAGAAAGGAAAACCTTGCTGGCGCCGATTTACATGCGAGGGTTTAAGCAAGAGATGCTTGCATACCATGCTTATTTAAAAAATAGGCAACAAGCAAGGGAGATTACAGAGAAGACATGCCTCAGCGAGCAACTAAAAAAACACTTTATGCGGCATTATTTTGGAACAGCTGTTTTCATTGGCTCGTTTGCGGGTATGGATATGATAAGAGATTTTGCAACATATGAAAATGTGTTGCAAGAAAACGTTTTTTCTGCACATTCTTTGGAAAACTTGATTTGTTATACAGCACCCAAGAAGGATGTGAACGGATATCGTGATATTTATTTGGTCGGTTGTTTTGCAGGGCTTGCATATGCAAGAGAAGCGCATATCTATATGGGCGAAGATTTGCAAAAACAATATAGAGAAACGGCAAAACATTTCTTTGTGGAGGCTTCGTTGCTGGTAAGATATGAAAAGGTGTTACTTGCAAAAGGCGAAAAAGGACATCCATCCATACGAGCACTTCTTCATGCATGTGCGGAAGAAATGGAAGAAAACATAGAGAAAATCTGGTTCGCATTGCAAGTGCTCACCGAAAGAAAGTTGCTGCAACTGAAAAAAAATGATAAAATATATGTCATTCCAAATGAACCAACACAAGAAATAGAAAGCATTTTATATAAAACAGTGGAGGAGATATGCGCACGGGAGGTGTAGCTGATGAGCGAATATTATAATAGCTTTATTGAAGCATACCCCATTTATCGAGAAGAACCCTTGATAAAGAAAGCTTTTGATGTGGCGGAACAGGCACATCAGGGGCAGAAGCGCAATTCAGGAGATCCTTATATTGTACATCCGGTGGCGGTGGCGAATATTTTAGCGGATCTGGGGCTTGATACCACCAGTATTTGCGCAGGACTGCTGCATGACGTTCCGGAAGATACAGATTACCCCATTGAAAAAGTTGCAAAAGAATTTTCGCCGGAAATTGCGGCGATTGTTGATGGCGTCACCAAACTCACCATGTTTGATTTCCAATCAAAACAAGAAGCACAAGCAGAGAGTATGCGCAAGATGTTTCTTGCCATGGCGGCGGATATTCGCGTGGTTATCATCAAACTTGCAGATCGCTTGCATAATACGCGCACGCTTGATTACAAAGAACCGGAAAAACAAAGAGAAAAAGCGCGGGAAACGCTGGAAATTTATGCACCCTTGGCGCACCGCTTGGGGATTTACGCGCTAAAATGGGAATTTGAAGATTTGGCGCTGAAATATTTGGATCCTGATGCTTATTTTGATATTGCCTCCAAACTAAAAGACACTAGAAAAGACAGAGAAGGATATATTGAGCGCATCATCGGCATGTTGCGTGAAAAAATAGATCCGCTGGACATTCACTATGAAATAGAAGGTCGCCCCAAGCATATCTATAGCATTTATAAAAAACTGGAAACAAAAGTAGAATCCTTTGAAGAACTATATGATATTATTGCAGTTCGTATTATTGTGGATACGGTAAAAGATTGCTATGCAGTTTTAGGAACAGTGCATGCTGTTTGGCGCCCGATTCCACTTCGTTTTAAGGATTATATTGCTGTACCAAAAGCAAATATGTATCAATCGCTGCATACGACGTTGTTGGGTGTAGACGGTAGACCGTTTGAAATACAAATTCGTACATTTGAAATGCACCATACTGCAGAGTACGGAATTGCAGCTCACTGGAAATACAAAGAGGGTACAACAAACAAAAATACGCCGTTGGATGAGAAACTCAGCTGGCTCAGAGAGCTCATGGAATGGCAAAACGATATGCCGGATTCAGAAGAATTTATGAATGCACTCAGGACAGATTTCTTTTCGGATACTGTATTCGTGTTTACGCCCAAAGGAGATGTAAAAGACCTTGCGGCAGGCAGCACACCACTTGATTTTGCCTATAGCATTCACTCGGATGTTGGCAATAAGTGTGTTGGCGCAAAAGTAAATGGGCGCATTGTACCGCTGCATTATAAGTTAAAAACCGGAGACATTGTCGAAATACTCACAAACCCTTCCAGCAAAGGCCCCAGCCGAGATTGGCTGAATGTTGTAAGAACACCTGCTGCGCGTTCTAAAATACGCGCTTGGTTCAAAAAAGAATTAAAAGAAGAAAACATTGAAAAAGGAAAGGCTTCGCTGGAGCGAGAAGCGAAACGGCGCGGCTATGAAATTTCGGATTTGATGGAGCAAGAGTGGCTGAAAGAAGTTTTTGATCGCTTTACGCTGCATTCTGTGGATGATATGTACGCCGCAATTGGATACGGCGGGCTGGGCGTTAACCAAATCCTTTCGCGTCTCATCACACAATATAAAAAAGAAAATAAGATTGAAGATGACCATTCGTTTGAAAAACAAATACTGCCCAAGCGAACACGCAATAACGATAGTAGCATTTCTGTAAAAGGATATTCCGACATGATGGTCAGGCTGGCGCGCTGCTGCAATCCGTTGCCGGGAGACGAGATCATTGGGTTTATCACCAGAGGTAGAGGCGTTTCTGTGCATCGCGCAGATTGTTCCAACATCAATGAAGTAGATTTTCCCGAAAACCGCAGGATAGAAGTGGAATGGATTCAAAAAGAGCGAGCGCGGTATGAAGTGGAAATACAAATTGAAAGCGATGACAGACCGGGATTAATGGCAGACATTGCACACCTTATGTATGCGCTGGGATATTCTATGCTTTCTGTCAACGGCAGAAGCGGCAAGAACAATGAGTTTATTACAAACATTAAAATAGAGGTAGCGGCGATTGAAGATTTGGAAACAGTCATTGCCAGAATTAAGCAGATTCCTTCGGTGAAAGAAGCATATCGAGTGAATAACTAGGAGTGGGCATGCGAGCAGTTGTAACAAGAGTAACAAGCGCCAGTGTTTCAGTGGAAGAAGCACCGGTGGCAGAAATAGAGCATGGGTTATTGGTGCTACTTGGCGCAGAAGATGGCGATACAGAAAAAGATATTTCATATATTGCAGAGAAAGTGATTCACTTGCGTATCTTTGAAGACGAACAAGATAAAATGAATTGTTCATTGCTGGATGTGGGCGGAGAAATATTGCTTGTCTCTCAGTTTACGCTTTTAGGAGACGCGCGAAAAGGACGCAGACCTAGCTTTACAAAAGCAGGCAGTGTAGTAGCGGCAAAGGAAATATTTGAAAAAACAGTAGCCGTTTTTGAACAGACAGGCGTGCCGGTAAAAACAGGTGTGTTTCAAGCAGAAATGCAAGTGGCATCTGTGAACGATGGACCGGTTACCATGTTGTTGGATAGTCGAAAAACATTTTAGGAGAAATGGTGTGTTAGTTGTTGAAAAAATGGTAGATCCGTTGATGGGTGAAAATGCATACATTGTATATAAAGAAGGGGCGGCAGAAAGCGTTGTCATCGACCCTTCTTTTCAAATAGAAGCAATTTTGCGATATTTGAAGGAAGAGAGTCTATCTTGCGGAGCAATTCTTTTGACGCACGGACACTTTGACCATATGGCAGGTGTGGACACATTGCGCAAAGAAACAGGCGCATCGGTTTATATACATGAGAGAGATGCAGATAAGCTGACAGATGCGGAAAAAAATATGAGCATACAATTTGGCGCGGGGCTGACAACAGAACCTGCAGAGCATTTGCTTACCAAAGACGAAACGGTTTTACTGGCAGGTTTGCAGATAAAGGTCCTTTCTACGCCGGGGCATTCTCTGGGAAGCGTATGCTACATCATAGAAGACGTAATTTTTTCCGGCGATACGCTTTTTAACATGAGCATTGGCAGAACAGATTTTGATGATAGTGATCAAGACGAGATGTTTGCCTCTTTGCATAAACTAAAAGCGTTGGAAGGGGAATACTTGGTGCATCCGGGGCATGCAAGCTCTACTTCTTTACAATATGAAATTTCCAACAATCCGTTTTTGGGAGATGAAAAGTGGTCACTGTAAACACAAACATAGAGGCGTATTACGCAGATATTTGCGATGAGATTCGCCTCTTTTTTGATGTACGAAAAATTCCCATGACAGGTGAAATTTCGCAAGAAGGCATACACATTAAGCATCACTGCAAAGAAGACAAGGCTTTCACACACACCTGTGAAATATTTAGAGATAGCAAAATCGTTATAGTAGAAGAATATATTACAGAAAAAGTCGCAGAAAAGAATTTGTTGGAGTACAAAAAAGTACGAAAGCGCGGCGCGAAAATTGTTGTTTACCGTGCATTATCTGCATATACAAAAGAAAGAAAGCCTTGGGGCTCGCTCACAGGTATTCGCCCGACCAAGCTGTTTCGAGATACAGCAGAAGAAATTGGGAAAGCGGAAACAGAAAAGATATTTCGAGATACGTTTGATGTGCGCGACGAAAAAATTGCGTTGGTAAAGGAAATTTGTGCATACCAGAAAGACATATTAAGTACAGTAACCAAACAGAGTATGGACCTATATATTGGCATTCCTTTTTGCACCTCTCGTTGTGCTTATTGCTCATTTTTTGCTGCCAACACCAGTAAAGATGGCGCATTAGAAGAAGCATATGTAAACGCACTTTTGAAAGAGATAGACATGCTACCGCAATTGTTGGAAAATTTTCAGGTACGAAGTGTTTATGTGGGCGGCGGTACACCAACGGCACTTTCGGCGTCTCTTTTGGAAAGAATATTTAAAAAGGTTGCACCATATGGGAAGGGAGAGTTTACAGTAGAGGCAGGGCGCCCGGATACCATCACAAAAGAGAAGGTAGAAATCCTGAAAAATGCAGAAGTAAATCGTATTAGCATCAATCCGCAGACATTGCATGATGGAACGCTTGAGAAAATCGGGCGCAGCCATACAGCTGCGGATTTTTATAAGGCGGCAGAGCTGGCACAGATGTTTGATTTTCCTGTTACAAATATGGATCTCATTGTAGGGCTTCCGGGAGAGACAAAAGAAGATTTTCTAAGCACATTGGAGCGCGTGGTCTCTCTGGCGCCTGAAAACATTACAGTACATACACTGGCCATTAAGCGGGCATCTACTTTCGGCATGACATATGCAGGACAATTTGCAGAAGCCAAAGAAACGGAAGAGACGATTGACGCGGCATTTCATAGATTAAAAGATGCCTCCTATTTACCCTATTATATGTACCGCCAAAAATATATGTCCGGCAATATGGAGAACATTGGCTATGCAAAAGAAGGAACATTTTGTATTTATAATGTGGATATTATGGAGGAGGCGGTAAGCATTTTGGCGCTGGGCGCCGGCGCAGCATCAAAACGCGTGTTTCCGACAGAAAACAGGATTGAACGTTATATGGGCATAAAAGATGTAAGACAATATGTCGCGCGCATTGATGAGATTATTGAAAAGAAACAAGCGTTTTTCGCCGGTTGACTTTGCCTAGGGCGGCGCTTATAATTTAAGCGAGAAATACGGCATTTTAAAGAAATTTGGAGGCAAAATTGTGGCAGTAAAAGCACCAAGAGGAACAAGAGATATATCCATTGGCGACAGTTATAAATGGCAATACATTGAAGAAAAAATCAGAGCTTGTACAGCGCTTTTTCATTATAAAGAAATCAGAACTCCTATTTTTGAGCATACAGAGTTGTTTTTGCGCGGCGTAGGGGATACGACAGATATTGTGCAAAAAGAAATGTATACGTTTTTGGACAAGGGAGAGCGCTCTATTACGTTGCGCCCGGAAGGCACGGCAGGGGTGGTAAGAAGCTTTATTGAAACAGGGCTTGTAGGCGGGCCGCAACCCACAAAACTTTACTATTTGGCAGCGCCGGTATTTCGATATGAGAACCCGCAAGCTGGGCGTTTGCGCCAGCATCATCAATTTGGGATAGAGATTTTTGGCGCGAAAGATGCTTCAGCAGATGCGGAAGCGATTACCTTGGCGTATCAAGTTTTGAGTGAACTGGGTGTGAATGAAAACCTAGTGCTCAACATCAATTCCATTGGCTGCAAAGAATGCCGCCCCAAATATAACGCGGCGTTAAAAGAATATTATCAGGCACACGAAGCAGAGCTTTGCCATTCCTGTAAAGAGCGGCTAGAGCGAAACCCATTACGCCTTTTGGATTGTAAAGAAGAACATTGTACGCAACTGGCAGAGCAAGCCCCGCGCATTTTGGATTACCTTTGCGCGGATTGTGAGAGCCATTTTACAGCGCTGCAAGCATACCTCGCGGCAGCGAAAATTGATTATGTGATTAACCCAAAAATTGTAAGAGGGCTTGATTACTACACAAAAACGGTTTTTGAAATTGTATCGAATCAAATTGGCTCCCAAGGCACAGTTTGCGGTGGCGGCAGGTATGATGGACTGATAAAAGAACTAGATGGTCCTGAAATGCCCGGCGTTGGCTTTGGCATGGGCATGGAGCGGCTTTTGATGGTGATGGAAAATGCAGGCGTTACAATTCCACAGCCCGAAGAAGTAGAGATTTTTTTATGTACGATGGGAGATGCAGCGCGGAAGAAAGCTTTTTCTTACTTGTTGCAGTTACGCAAAGCGGGCATTGCTGCAGACATGGATCATAACGCGCGCAGTTTGAAAGCGCAATTTAAATTTGCAGATAAGATGAACGCAAAATATGTAATTACCATTGGTGAAAACGAAATTGCAGAAGACGAAGCGAAGCTACGGGACATGCAAGATGGAACAGAGAAAACAGTGGTGCTTTCCGCGCCGCTTACATGGATAAGGGAGAAGTAAAAGCGCATGAGTACACTTTTGGCAGGATGGAAGAGAACAGGGATGTGCGCTGCGTATACCGCAGCGGACGTAGGAAAAGAAGTTACGTTGATGGGTTGGGTAGACAATTACCGTAACTTGGGCGGATTAATTTTTGTATGGTTACGCGACCGCAGTGGTATTATACAGCTTGTGTTTGATGAGAAAACTGAGAAAGAAGTATTTTCGCTGGCAGAAAGCCTACGCAACGAATTTGTCATTGCCGTAAAAGGAGAAGTGCTGGCGCGTACAGAAGAGAACATCAACGCTGCGCTAAAAACCGGTGAGATAGAAATACGCGTACAAGCGTTAAAAGTGATCTCGAAAGCCACAACACCACCTTTTGAAATTACTGAAGATTCCAATGTAAAAGAGGAATTGCGCTTAAAATACAGATATTTGGACCTTCGCCGCCCGGATTTGCAGAAAAATATGATACTGCGCAGCAAGCTTGCATCTGTCATGCGTACGTATATGGAAGAAGAGGGGTTTTTGGAAATCGAAACACCGATTTTGCAAAAAAGCACGCCGGAAGGGGCGCGGGATTATTTGGTGCCTTCCAGAATTCACCAAGGTTCTTTTTATGCGCTTCCGCAATCACCGCAAATCTTCAAGCAGTTGTTGATGGTAGCGGGGATGGATCGATATTATCAACTGGCAAAATGCTTCCGGGATGAAGACCTGCGGGCAGACCGCCAACCGGAATTCACACAGCTTGATATGGAACTTTCTTTTGTGGATGCGGAAGATGTTATGGAAGTAAACGAAGGATTGCTAAAACGTATTATAAAAGAAATTCTTGGAGAAGAGATTTCCTTGCCATTGCGCCGCATTCCATATACAGAGGCAATGGAACGCTACGGCAGCGATAAGCCGGATACGCGGTTTGGACTTGAGCTTATTGATGTGAGCGAGATTGTAAAGGATTCTAATTTTCAAGTGTTTCAAGCTGCGGTGGCAGGTGGCGGGAGTGTACGCGCCATCAACGCAAAAGGGGCAGGTTTTTCTAGGAAAGAAATTGATGCCTTTGGGGAGTTTGTAAAAACCTATGGTGCAAAAGGACTTGCTTGGATCAATTATAGAGAAGAAGGAATCAGTTCGCCCATCGCGAAGTTCTTAAGCGAAGAGACGCTGGAGGCATTGCTGAAAAAAACAGAAGCAGAACCCGGTGATGTTTTGTTTTTCATTGCGGACACCAATCAAGCTGTCTTTACAGCGCTTGGCGCATTGCGCTTAGAAATCGGTACACGGCTGGGACTGATAGATGAAAGTAAAATAGATTTGTTGTGGGTAACAGAATTTCCAATGTTTGAATACAGCGAAGAAGATGCGCGCTATGTGGCGATGCATCACCCATTTACCAGCCCGCTGGATGAAGATATTGAGTATCTGGAAAGTGATCCAGGGCGTGTGCGCGCCAAGGCATATGACATTGTATTAAATGGCAACGAGATTGGTGGCGGCAGCATTCGGATTCATGATGCAGCGTTGCAGGAACGCGTATTTCGGGCATTGGGGTTTAGCGAAGAGAAAGCATGGGAGCGCTTTGGCTTTATGATGGGCGCATTTCAATATGGAACACCACCCCATGGTGGGCTGGCGTATGGATTTGATAGGATGGTTATGATCCTTGCAGGCACGAAAAACATTCGAGACGTTATTGCGTTTCCAAAAGCACAAAACGCGGCAGATTTTATGAGCGAAGCGCCGGCGCCGGTGGAAATGGAACAATTAGAAGAGTTAGGCATTCAAATAGTTAGAAAGAAAGATGAATAAAATATAATAACAATCATTTAGGAGGAAAGAATTATGTTAGAAGCAACCGTTGCAAATTTTGAACAAGACATATTAAACGCCGGGAAACCCGCCATCATTGATTTTTGGGCAGAATGGTGCGGGCCATGCAGAATGTTTGGACCGATTTTTGAAGAAGTGGCAGCAGAGATGGGAGATAAAGTTGTTTTTGCCAAGCTAAACGTGGATGAGCAAGAAGAACTGGCGCGGCAATATAAGGTGATGACAATTCCTACAGTTATGTTGTTTAAGGATGGCGGTGCTGTTAAAAAAAGCGTAGGCGTCTTAAATAAAGTAGAACTAAAAGAATTGATCGAAAGCGTTTTATAAAATGAAAAAGAGCTGGAACCCAGCTCTTTTTTGATGCAATCTTTTCATTTGACGGGGTTTATGATAAAATTCTTCTGGATATGCGAAAAAAGGAGCGAAAATTTGCGATTACAACGAATTGAAATCAATGGATTTAAATCCTTTGCTGATAAAACGGAAATTATCCTAGAGGACGGCATCACAGGTATTGTTGGCCCCAATGGAAGCGGGAAAAGCAACATTGCAGATGCTGTTCGTTGGGTTTTGGGCGAACAAAGCAGTAAAAACTTGCGTGGCGACAAGATGGAAGATGTCATTTTCGGCGGAACAGACCGCCGCAGAAAAAAAGCATACTGTGAAGTTGCTTTGTATTTTGATAATTCTGATGGCACGCTGCCCAGCGAATATAGTGAAATTGTAATTGCGCGGAAAATGTATCGCTCGGGAGAAAGCGAGTATTTGCTCAATCAAAACAACGTACGACTGAGAGATATTTTGGAGCTGATTCGGGATACGGGCATTGGAAAAGAAGGTTACTCCATCGTCGGGCAAGGAAAGATAGATGAAATTCTCTCTACAAAGCCTTTGGCGAGAAGACGTATACTAGAAGAAGCTGCAGGCGTCATGAAATACCGCGTCCGCAAAGAAGAGGCGGAACGAAAGCTGGAGCGCACGGAAGACAATTTGACGCGCATTGACGATATTATTGAAGAACTGAGCACGCAACTGGAGCCTTTAAAAGAGCAGGCGGAAAAAACAAAAGCCTATCAAGGCTTGTTTGAACGACAGAAGGTTTTAGATGCAAAGATGTATGTCAGCAACTATGAGCGGGTGCAAAATCGGTTGAAAAAATTGCGCTTAGATTTGCTGCAAATTGAATCAGAAATCAAACAAGAGCAAAATGATTTTGAAGCCGGAATGAAAAACATAGAGGCCTTACAAGAAAGGCTTACAGCGGCAGAAGAACAGGTTACAACTTTGCAAAAGATGCATGGTGAGTTACTGGCAGAGATTGAACGAGAAGCCGGGCAGCATAACATTTTAAAAGAACGTACTCATACCATGGAGAGAGATGTTTCTTACCGCCAAGAAGAAGCAGCGTTGGCGAAGCAAAAAGAAGCGGCATTGCGCGAAAAAATTGCAGCGTATGAAATAGAAGTAGAAGCGCTGCAAGCTGCAGAGCAAGCATTGGAAGAGAATGTGCTTTTGCTGCAAGAAAAAAGAGATACGCAGGCAAGTGCATTACAAGATAGCGCCGCGCAGCTGGAAGAAAAACGGCGGGTGCATCTTAATTTGCTGCAAGAAAAGGCACAAGTGGAGCAGAAATATTCTGCACTGCAAGAGCGCGAAGCGCGTAATATAGAAGACGATAAAACCCTTGCTGCAGAACGAGAAAGCCAAGCGGCAATGGTAGCAGAATATAAACAAGCAGTATCCCTCTTGACAGAGCAAAAAGAAACGTTGCAAAAAGAAAAGCAAGAAGCCATTCGCGTTATAAACGAAGAGACAGCGCTTTTTAACGAGACAAAAGAAAAAGAAGCTGAGTTGCAAAAAGAGTTAAACGAAAAAACGGCAGAACTGCGAGATACGCAAGCGCAGATACAGTTTTTGCAAAACCTGAAGCAGGAATACGAAGGATATTCCATGGGCGTTAAAAATTTGATGCGTAATGTAAGCAAAGAACGCGCCTTGCAAAAAGGCGTTTTGGGTACGTTTGCAGAACTGATTACTGTACCGCAAAAATATGAAGAAGCCATTGATGCTGTGCTAGGTGGTGCGCTGCAGAATGTTGTTGTGTATACAGATGAAGATGCCAAAGCGGCGGTGGCGTATTTGCGCGATAAAAAGCTGGGGCGCGTTAGCTTTATGCCGTTAAATGCATTAAAAATAAGACATCTGTCAAATGCGGAAATAAATCAACTTGGCAATGATGTGTTACGGGGAGAAGATGCAGTAACGTGTGATGCAGCAGTTCGACCGGCAGTGGAATACTTGCTGGGACGCACTGTGATTGTAAAAGATATGGACGCGGCTGTGGCATTGGCGAAAAAAAGCGGATACGCTTTTCGGATTGTAACGCTGGGTGGAGATGTGGTAAACGCCGGTGGAATTATTACAGGCGGCAGCAGGCAAAAGCGTAATTTTGGCTTGCTTTCCCGCGAGCGGGATATTGAAACGGCAAAAGCACAAGAAGCATCACTTTTTACAGCGCTAGAAACATTGCAGCAAACCCAAGAGGCACAAGCGAGCAAAGCGGCAAGCCTAGAACAAGCATTGCATGCAAAAAGAGAATTATTGCGGCAAGGCGAAGTGACGTTTGCAGAAGTAGCAACAAAATTGCAGACACAGGAAAATCAATTTTCTGCGGCGCAAAACGAATTGACGCGAATGGAAGATCTATATGCACAAAAAAAAGAAGCGCAAGAAGACACAATAAAAACATTGCAAGAAATGCAAGCGGCGCTTGTGGTGTTAACAGAGCGCATTCATACCCTGGAAACAGAAATAGAAGCGGCAGGACAAACAGAGGAAAATGCGCTGGGGGCGTTAGAAGAAGAAATTGCGGCATTGCGTGTTTCTTTGGCAACGAAAAAGGGCGAGCGAAATACGGTATTGCAAACACTTTCTTACCATAAGAACGAGGCAGAGGATAGGCAAAAAGAAGCAGAAGAAAAAGAGAGAGAAGCGGCAAACCTATTGGCGCAAATTGCAGAAATGCAAGCTGAGATTTTAGGAAAAGAGACGGGGGCAACTGCGTTACAAAAAAAAGAAGCAAGCGTAACAAATGAAATCAAAGCGGCGGAAGAGGCGCGTCGGCTACTGAGCGAAGAAATCAGTGAAATTCAAAAGAAATCAAACGCATTTCAATTGCAGCAGACAGCGCTTTTGGAAAGCAAATATAAAATGGAAAACCAAATTGAGCGGCTGGGCAGTAGCATAGAAACAGCCGGCAATAAGCTTTGGGAAGATTATGGCATGACATATGTGGATGCGGCAAACATTGAATGCGAACTGAGTTATACGCAATGCGTCAGAGAGATTGCTGAAATCAGAGAAGAGATTCGTCAAATTGGTGTTGTAAACCCCAATGCAATTGAGGATTATGAAAAAGTATATACACGACATACCGATCTTACGACGCAAAAAGAAGACCTTGAAAAAGCAAAAGATGATCTTCGCCAAGTCATTGCTTCCATTATGCGCGCAATGAAAGAAGAATTTGAAAAGAAATTCATTGAAATCAACAAAAGCTTCTTAGAAGTATTTCAAACGCTTTTTGGTGGCGGACAAGCGGAGTTGCGCCTAGAAGATGATACAGATATTATGGAATGTGGCATTGAAATTCATGTACAGCCGCCGGGCAAGAATTTGCAGAACCTATCGCTCCTTTCCGGCGGAGAACAGGCGCTTGTGGGCATTGCGCTTTTGTTTGCGCTCATTAAAATAAACCCCGCGCCCATTTGTTTGCTGGATGAAATTGATGCATCGCTGGATGAAGCTAATGTATTACGGCTTTGCGCATACTTAAAAACCATTGACACATCACAATTTTTGGTTATTACGCATAGAAAGCCTACCATGGAAATCTGCGATACATTATTTGGCGTTGCCATGGAAGAAAAAGGCGTTTCTAAATTGGTTTCTGTAAAAATGACGGCATAAGGAGAAAGTATGGCATTTTTTGATAGATTAAAAGCAGGGCTCAGCAAGACAAGGAAAAATTTATCGGAAAAATTATCCGGTGTATTTTCTATGTTTACGCGGGTAGATGAAGATTTGCTGGAAGAATTGGAAGAGGCAATGATTCTTTGTGATATGGGCGTAAAAACAGCCACAACAGTCAGCGAGAAATTACGAGAACAAATCAAAGAAGAACGCATAAAAGACCCGGCAGAAGTAAAAGAAGCGCTTTATCAAATTTTGGTGGAGATGATGTCATATGATTTGCCGGAAGAAGTATACCCCAAAATCATTCTTGTCATAGGGGTAAATGGGGTAGGGAAAACCACATCCATCGGAAAAATTGCGCATTATTATAAAACGCAAGGCAAGCAAGTTTTGCTTGCGGCGGCGGATACATTTCGGGCCGCAGCAGCAGCGCAACTTAGTATTTGGGCAGATCGGGTGGACATTCCCATCATCAAATATGGCGAAGGGCATGATCCGGCGGCAGTGGTTTATGACGCCATTGATTCTGCGAAACATCGTGGAAGTGATGTGATTATTGTAGATACAGCAGGACGCTTGCATAATAAAAAGAATTTAATGAACGAGCTGGGGAAGATTTCTCGCGTGATTGACCGCTCTTATCCGGAAGCGGCAAGAGAAACGCTGCTTGTTTTGGACGCAACGACAGGGCAAAACGCCATTGCACAAGCGAAAGAATTTTCAAGCATTGTTCCTTTAGACGGTATGATACTCACCAAGCTAGATGGTACGGCAAAAGGCGGTGTGGTGGCGGCAGTAAAAGAGGAACTGGGGATTCCGGTTCGCTATATTGGCGTTGGAGAAGGATTGGAAGATTTACAGCCCTTTGATGCGGCAGAATTTGCAAAAGCACTGCTCGATGGATAAAGAGAGAAAAATCGTTTAGAGCATTGACTTTCTAGAGGAAATGCTCTATAATAAATTTTGCTACATCAGTAATCGTAGCAGCAAAATTCTCCCAGGCGAAAGCCAGTAAATTTTGCAAAGTACAGTACACAATGGGAGGGGGGAGAAAAATGTCTGAAGTACGCGTTGGTGAAAATGAAAGTTTAGAAAGTGCGTTGAGAAGATTTAAAAGAAAATGTGCACGTGCTGGCGTTCTGCAAGAAATCAGAAAACGTGAACATTACGAAAAGCCCAGTGTAAAGAGAAAAAAGAAAGCTGAGGCTGCGAGAAAGCGCAAACACTAAAATATAAAACAGCGGTACATGCCGCTGTTTTTTTGTCGCATCAAAAGACGCACAAAGCCCTAAAAGTAAAACATAGTTTTTCTTGGGCTTTTATGGTATCATGAAAAGAAAAATAGGTTTCTTTTTCACAAAATTTGTTTATAAAAGAGAGGGAATAATATTTGGAACAACTAGGAACAATTGAAGTTGTAATCGCGTTTGATACGCTGGAAGAAGCAAGAGCGATTTTTGGAAATTTGGATCGAAATATTAAGCAAATAGAGGCGGGCACTGGCGCACAAATCATTGCAGTGGACAGTGGTGCACAAATTACG
Organism: Christensenellaceae bacterium; assembly: GCA_050952565.1. Classification (GTDB taxonomy): domain Bacteria; phylum Bacillota; class Clostridia; order Christensenellales; family Christensenellaceae; genus QANA01. Next base: position 188,703 of record JBMNLE010000001.1, on the reverse strand, counting down.
GGTTCTTTGGCCTCTGTGCAGATGGCAAAGCAGGTTTTGGAAAACTTGCAAAAGTTATACCAAGACAATGATTATATTGATGAAAATAGAATCAGCTATTTGCTGGATTTGGCAAGCGAAGGCGAAAGCGCGGGTGGCATTGAGGCATTGAGCGGCATTGTTGCCATTACCCATAAAGGGAAGCCGGTAAAAGCGCGCACGTTGGGGCAAAAGAGATATGTGGAAGCCATTGATAAAAATACAGTTGTCTTTTCCATTGGCCCTGCGGGCACGGGGAAAACGTATCTTGCCATGGCGAAGGCCGTTGTAGCGCTAAAAAACAAAGTCATTTCCCGCATTATTTTGACGCGTCCGGCAGTGGAAGCAGGCGAGAAACTTGGGTTTTTACCGGGAGATTTGCAAAGCAAGGTGGATCCTTATTTGCGCCCATTGTATGATGCGTTATACGAATTTATGGGGCCGGATGCATATCAAAAACTCATTGAAAACGGTACCATAGAAGTAGCACCTTTGGCATACATGCGCGGGCGCACATTGACGGACAGTTTTATTATACTGGATGAAGCGCAAAACTGCTCCATGGAGCAACTTAAAATGTTTTTGACACGCTTTGGCGAAGGCTCAAAGGTTGTAGTAACCGGCGATATTACACAAATTGACTTGCCCGAAGAACGAAAAAGCGGCTTAAAGCGCGTGGCAGATATTTTGCGCGGTGTGGAGCAAATTGAGGTAATTCAATTGACCAACCGCGATGTGGTGCGCCATAAATTAGTCAAAGACATTGTAAAAGCATTTGAAAAAGTAGAAAATCAAAAGAAAAAATAACGCATAAAGAGGGATGTTTATGCCAAAACAAAAAGTAGCGCAAAGAAAACGGGCAAACAGAAAAATTCTTGCAAGCAGCCATATTTTTTCAGTGGGGCTCTATGCCATATTGTTTGTTTTTTGCGTTGTGATTGCAGTAAACGCGACATTAGGCGCCAGCCATACCTTTGAAGTTGGAAAAATCAGCGATGAAACAGTTACAGCACCACGAGATATTGTGGATGAAGCTGCAACAGAGTTGGCGCGAGAAGCTGCGCGGCAAAACGTAAAGCCCATCTATTATGTGGATGAGAGCATCCTTCCCAAAAATGAAGAAGCGTTGGATGATATTTTTGCAATACTGGAAGATACTTGGGCGCAAATGCGGCAGCTTTATTTGAATGAGCGCATTGCAGAAAACCCACAATTAGATGTTGCCACAATTGATTGGACAACGGTGGATTGGGAAACATTTATTAAGAAACATGAAAAAGAGTTGGCAGAGCTTTTGCCTGAATATATGGAAGAAGGCTATGTTGTAACGTTGCTGCGCATGGAACGCAGACAAATACAGTTGATGAAAAATGCAATTGTAGAAAGCGTGCGTGTGCAACTAAGAGAAGGGGTTGCAGCAGAAGATATGGCAACCATTGGAGAGACGGTCCGCTCCAACTTGCTGACAGGCGGAACGTTTACAAGAGACCAAGCCAGCCTTGCACAGCGCTTGACCGACAATAATGTGGAAGCGAATCTTTTCTTTGACAAAGAAAAAACAGAAGCGGCAAAAGAAGAAGCGGCCAATGCGGTAGAGCCCATTCGTTATCAAAAGGGACAGACCATTGTCTCAAAAGGAAGCGTTATCACCGAGGCCCAATATAATCTCATTACGCAGCTGGGCTTAGCCAGCACACAGGCCTCTACAACAGCCAGATGGTTGTTTTGCGCTGTTTTATTGTTACTATTGTTTTTAATTGGCGGGGCATACGCCGTATATGCAGACCCGGCAGTTTATGAAAACCAGAAAAACGCCATGAACATTGCTGCCTTGACTGTACTGGCCACAGTGATGGCGCTTATTTGCAGGCGCATTGATTTTCGCTTGTTGCCTGCCTTTTTAGCCGCGATCATTGCAGCGGTTTCATTGCGTAGGCGCACAGCAATTATGTTTTGTATGTTCATTAGCATCTATACATCTATGCTGATGTCGCCGGAAGATCTGTTCTTTTTCAATGACGTGACAGTGCGGATGCTACTGGCGCAAATGCTGGGATCCATTGCTACGATTTTTGCATTGCGAAAAAAACAAAACAGAGGCGAATACTTATTGGCCGGTGCCAGCGCAGGGCTGGTTGCTATGGTCATTTACATTTCTTACGGTATTTTGGCAGGGCATACTTGGTCGCAATTTTTAACGCTCTCTCTTTTCTCGTTTGCCAGCGGATTGGTTTCAGGTGCACTTGCAGTGGGGCTGCTGCCCATTTGGGAAGTGGTTTTTTCGCTTGCAACGCCTACAAGATTGCTGGAACTGACAGATCCTTCCCGCCCGCTTTTACGACAGCTGATGATTGAAGCGCCAGGGACGTATCATCATAGTATGATGGTAGCAAACTTAGGCGAAGCGGCGGCAGAAGCCATTGGTGCGGATGCACTTTTGGTGCGTGTGGCGGCGTATTATCATGATGTGGGCAAACTAGGGCAGCCCATTATGTTTAAGGAGAATCAAATCAACTTGCCCAACCCGCACGACCATATTGAGCCAGAAAAAAGCGCCAAGGCGATTATTCGGCACATGACAGATGGCGTGAAATTACTGGAAAAAAATCATATTCCAGAAAACATGGTTGATGTGATTTCCCAGCATCATGGAGATAGCAAGGTTGGTTATTTTTACTACAAAGCAAAGCAGGAAAACGAGGACGTCAACGAAGCAGATTTCACCTATCCTTTCAAAAAGCCGCAGACCAAAGAAGCGGGTGTGTTATTGCTGGCAGATGTGGTAGAAGCGGCAGTACGCGCCAATAACGCAGGGCAGGACCCTGAATTAAAAGCACTCATCGCCAAATTAGTCAAAGCAAAATATGATGATGGACTACTGGATGAATGTCCGCTTACCAGAAAAGATATTACAGCAATCATTGATGCTTTTTATGCAGTTTATAAAGGCGCTTCACATGAGCGGGTTATCTACCCCGAAGGAGCTTATATTCCGGCGGAGGAGAGCAAATGATTTGCAGTATTGCGTTTTTGCCGGTTTTTGCAGAACATGATTTTGCAAAAGATGTTTTATTTGAAACGGCAGTGCAGGCTGTTGTAAAGCGCGCGGCAGAAGAGGAAGCGCTGAATGCCTTTGAAGTGGAAATCACGTTTGTGGATGATGCTTTTATGCAGGAACTGAACAAGGAATATCGCGATATGGATAAGACCACAGATGTTTTATCATTTCCTGCAAATACGCTCACGCAGCCTTGGCAAAACGAAATTGCTGCAGGGTTGGTACCGGAGCCGGGCGAAGAAGGCGCATACTTAGGGGAACTTTATATTTCTTTGCCGCAGGCGGCGCGACAAGCAGAAGAATATGGAAATACAGAGCAAGAAGAAATTCTATTCTTGGTTGCCCATGGTATGTTACATTTGCTGGGGTATGACCACGAGACAAGCGAAGAAGAAGCGGCCATGCGCCAAAAACAAAGAATCATTTTGAATCGCACAAAAGGAGAGATAGAATAGATGCAATTTCACTCAGGGTTTGTCTCCATATTGGGCAGCCCAAACGTGGGGAAATCCACGCTGATGAATGCGCTCGTCGGGCAAAAAGTTGCCATTGCCACCAAGCGCGCACAAACCACACGCAATAAAGTAACAGGTATTTTAACAAGAGAAGGCTATCAAATTATCTTTTTGGATACGCCGGGCATTCATACGCCCAAAAATAAGTTAGGGGAGTATATGGTGCATACTGCATATGATGCCAACAGGGATGTGGATTTGACGCTCTTTGTAATAGACGGAGAAGTGGGGCTAGGGCCAAGAGATATTGAAATTTTAGCAAGGTTATCAAAAGAAAACTTACTCGTTTTGTTAAACAAAATAGATGCCATTGCGCCGGAAAAGCAGGAAAGCATTACAGCGCGGATTCATGGCGAAGGCGTTGCACAGAAGAATATTCTACCGATTTCAGCGCTGACAGGAAAAGGGCTTATTAAACTGGAAGAACGCATCCTTTCATATTTACCGGAAGGGCCGCTATACTACCCGGCAGATATGATTACAGATAGACCGGAGCGGTTTATTGCAGCGGAACTCATTCGCGAAAAAGCGCTGGAATTTTTACGGGAAGAAGTGCCCCATGGCGTGGGCGTGGAAATAGAAAAGATTGAAGAGTTTGAAGATTTAACGGAAGTCTCTGCCATCCTTTATTGCGAGCAAGATTCGCATAAAGGAATTATCATTGGAAAAGGCGGTGCGATGTTGAAAAAAATAGGCTCTGCAGCACGGATGGATCTTGAAATGTTATTTGGAACACAGGTATATTTAGAGCTGTTTGTGAAAGTGAAAAAGGATTGGCGTAACTCCAACTTTATGTTGAAAGAACTGGGATATCGGAAAGAGTAGCATGGGGAAAAATTCACTTTGCATTGTATTGCGCGCATCCAACTACAAAGAATCAGATAAAATGTTGACGTTGTTTTCGCAGGACTGGGGGCGGATTGATGCGCTGGCGCGCGGTTGCAGAAAACCTGCCAGCTCACTTCTTTCTTCTTGCGATGTATTTTGTTGCGCCACATTTTCATTCAATGTGAGCAATGATAGATACTATATTACGCAAGCGGAACTGAAAAACAACTTTTTTAGCATTCGCAAGAACATGCAAGCCATGATGATGGGCATGCTGTTGCTTGAAATTACAGAAAAAACGGTTATGCCGGAACAGCCAAATGCAAGAATGTTTGCGTTGCTTGCAAGCGCGCTGCATGCTTTATCAGAAAACGCGCCGCCAAAAAAAGTGTTTATCTTTTTTGTATTCAAGTTACTGGATATTTTAGGGCTAAAACCGGAGCTTGATGTATGTGTGCTGTGCGGAAACATGCAAGTTTCGGGCTTTAATCTTGCAGCAGGCGGCACAGTTTGCCAAGATTGCCCAGGAGAAACACTCTCGACAGAGCACATTGCTGCCATCCGAAAAATCTTTCAAACGCCCTCGCGGTCAATGCTTGCGGTGGCGCTTCCTTATGATGAAGTGATTTATGATCTTGCGCTGCGTCTATTGACCAGCACACTTGAATATGAACCAAAGACGCTTCTCCTATTGCAATAATTGAAAAATGCCTCTAACAAGCGAAAAATCTATTGTAATTCCCCTCGTTTTAGTGTATAATTTCTAACCGAATGAAGAAAACAGACTACGCTTTTATTTTTAGAGTGTTTAGTGTTTTATTGGAATTTACAAGGAGGATATGTAATGAGCAAAAAGTATGTTTACATGTTCAGCGAAGGCGATGCATCCATGCGTAACTTGCTGGGCGGAAAAGGTGCCAACCTTGCCGAAATGACAAAAATTGGCTTGCCGGTACCGCAAGGGTTCACAATTTCTACAGAAGCCTGCACGAAGTACTATGAAGATGGTCGTGTGATTTCTGAAGACATTGTAGAACAAATCAACGAAGCTGTTAAGAATCTGGAAGAGATTGCAGACAAAAAGTTTGGGGATCAAGAAAACCCACTTCTCGTTTCTGTTCGTTCCGGCGCAAGAGCTTCTATGCCTGGTATGATGGATACCGTTTTGAACTTGGGGTTAAACGATATTTCTGTAGAAGCAGTTGCAGAGAAATCAGGAAACCCGCGTTTCGCATATGACAGCTATCGCAGATTTATTCAAATGTTTGCAGATGTTGTTATGGACATTGACAAAGAAAACTTTGAACATGCGCTGGAAGCGAAAAAAGAAGCAAAAGGCGTAACACTAGACACGGATTTAGACGCGAATGATTTAAAAGAGCTTGTTGTTACTTACAAAGAAATCTACAAAAAAGAACAAGGCGAAGATTTCCCGCAAGAAGCGACAGGACAACTGATGGGCGCTGTGCAAGCAGTTTTCCGTTCTTGGGATAACCCGCGCGCCATCGTATATCGTCGTTTGAACGATATTCCAAGCAGCTGGGGAACAGCAGTTAACGTACAAATGATGGTCTTTGGGAACATGGGCGATGATTGCGGAACAGGCGTTGCGTTTACAAGAGACCCGGCAACAGGCGAAAAGAAATTATACGGTGAATATCTAATCAATGCACAAGGCGAAGACGTTGTTGCAGGCATTAGAACACCGGAACCAATTTCCACATTACAAGAAAAAATGCCAGAAGTGTATGATCAATTTGTGAAAAACGCACAACTATTGGAAGATCATTATTCTGACATGCAGGACTTAGAGTTTACCATTGAAAGCGGAAAACTGTTCATGCTGCAAACAAGAAACGGCAAACGGACAGCACCGGCTGCATTGAAAATCGCAGTTGATTTGGTAGACGAAGGTCGCCTGACAAAAGAGCAAGCTGTTATGAAAGTAGAACCGGGACAATTGGATTCACTTTTACACCCGCAGTTTGAAGCAGATGCACTGAAAAATGCAAAGCCTGTTGGCGCTGGACTGCCGGCTTCTCCCGGCGCAGCAACCGGAAAAATTTATTTCACGGCAGAAGCATCCGTACAAGCGAAAAATCGCGGCGAAAAAGTAGTACTTTGCCGCCAAGAAACTTCTCCGGAAGACATTGAAGGGATGCACGTTGCAGAAGGCATTTTGACAGCAAGAGGCGGCAGAACTTCTCACGCTGCTGTTGTTGCAAGAGGCATGGGAACATGCTGTGTTGCTGGTTGCAGTGATGTTATCATCAACGAAAATGCAAAAACGATGCAACTTTTGGATGGCAGAGTTTTAACCGAAGGAGATCCGATTTCTCTTGACGGAAGCACAGGCAATGTATACGCAGAAAACATCCCGACGGTTGAAGCTGAAATCAGCGGCGATTTTGAAACGGTTATGGCTTGGGCAGATGATATTCGTACATTGAAAGTACGCACAAACGCTGATACACCAGCTGACGCAGAGCAAGCACTTGCATTTGGCGCAGAAGGTATTGGCCTAACGCGTACAGAACACATGTTCTTTGAAGAAGATAGAATTGCAGCAATTCGCGAGATGATCGTTTCAAAGACAGTGGAGCAAAGAAAGTTAGCGCTCGCAAAGCTATTGCCCATGCAAAAAGGCGATTTTGTTGGTATCTATAAAGCAATGAAAGGCTTGCCGGTTACAATCCGCCTCTTGGATCCGCCGCTGCATGAATTCTTGCCTACAGCAGAAGAAGATATTCGCACACTGGCAAAAGAAATGAACATTTCTTTTGAAGAGCTGGAAGCAACAGTAGAAAGCCTACATGAACTCAACCCAATGATGGGACACAGAGGTTGCCGCCTAGACGTTACATATCCTGAAATTGCAGAAATGCAAACACAGGCAATCATCGAAGCAGCAATCGAAGTGAAAAAAGACGGGATTGATATCGTTCCTGAAATTATGATTCCGTTGGTAGGCGAAGTAAAAGAATTAAAATACGTAAAAGACGTTGTAGAAGAGACTGCAAAGAAAATCATTGCAGAAGCCGGTGTTGACTTAAAATACATGGTTGGTACAATGATTGAAATTCCAAGAGCAGCGCTTTTGGCAGATGAAATTGCAACAGAAGCAGAATTCTTCTCCTTTGGAACAAATGACTTGACACAGATGACATTTGGTTTCTCAAGAGATGATGCCGGTAAATTCTTAGACGAATATTACGCAAAACAAATTTACGAATTTGACCCATTCCAAAAGATTGATCAAGATGGCGTTGGCAAACTCGTAGAACTGGCCACAAAGCTTGGTAAGAAAACACGCCCAGACATCAAACTTGGTATCTGCGGTGAGCACGGCGGCGATCCTTCCTCCGTAATTTTCTGCCACAACGCAGGGCTTGATTATGTATCATGTTCTCCGTTCCGCGTGCCGATTGCAAGACTGGCTGCTGCACATGCAGTAATTCTGGCAAAAGAAAACGCATAAGCATTCAAACACGAAAAAAGCATCAGGCTTTGCCTGATGCTTTTTTATATACTTTATTATGCGGGAATGCTATAATACGTGATAAGAGGGAGGGATATTATGATAGATGTATTACTCATGGGCGAGCCCATGGTTTTATTTGGGGCAACAACGGTTGCGCCATTGGAGGAAGTAGAGGAATATAAACGTTTTTTGGCAGGCGCAGAAGTAAATGTTGCCATAGGGCTTTCCCGCTTAGAACATACACCGGCTTATGTCACCAGGCTGGGAGATGATCCTTTTGCAAAATTTATCATCCATTCACTCAAGCAAGATAACATTGAAACAGAATACATTACGATTGACGATCGTTATTTGACGGGTTTTCAGCTAAAGGGGAAAGTGCTTGCAGGAGACCCGCCAGTTGCCTATTTCCGTAAAAACAGCGCTGCTTCGCATCTCTCTGTTGCCGACATTGAAAAAATTGATTTTGATACCGTAAAACGCGTACATGTAACCGGCATATCACCGGCACTTTCGCCTTCCTGCATGGAAGCAACGCTTTATTTGGTGCAGACGGCGAAAGAGCGGGGGATTCCCGTTTCTTACGACCCTAATTTGCGTCCGGTTTTATGGAAAGATGAAACAGCGATGCGCGCAGGCATTCATAAAATTGCACCTTACGCAAACTTGATTTTGCCTGGCATTTCAGAAGGAAAATTGTTGACAAAAAAAGAAACGCCGGAAGAGATTGCTGCGTTTTATCATGATATGGGCATTGAGACAGTTGTAATTAAGTTGGGTGGAGAAGGTGCATATGCTTCGGGAAAAGAAGGTGCTTTTTATCAAGCGGGCTTTCAGGTAAAAGAAGTGGTCGATACCGTAGGGGCGGGAGATGCCTTTGCCGTAGGGATGCTCAGTAGCTTACTTGAAGGGCTTTCCTTAAAAGAAACTGTTATACGCGCTAATGCCATTGGGAGTATGCAAATCGTTGTACCGGGCGATAATGATGGCTTGCCTACAAGAGAGGAATTAGAAGCTTTCTTTTTACGAGAAAGAAAGTGAAAATAGAAGGAGGGGAACTATGAAAGTATTTATAAGTGTGGACATTGAGGGAACTGCAGGGTTTTCGTTGATTGATGATTTTACACCAACGACACGCTCCGGCGCTTACTTTCAAGAGCAACTGACAAGAGAGGTTGCGGCGGCTTGCGAAGGGGCGATGGAAGCCGGCGCAGAGCTGGTTACAGTAAGAGATTCTCATGCGACGGGGATTAGCATTATCCCCACAGGACTACCTGTAGATGAAAGAATTCGCTTTATCCGCGGATTGCCCCATGATTTGTTTATCATGCTTGGTGGTTTGCAGTGTGATAACTATGATGCGCTTATGTTTGTGGCATCGCATGCAGGTGGATGGTCTGATGGCAATAACGTTTCACATACATTTAGCAGTATGATTAACAGCTTTACGATTAACGGTGTGGAGATGAGTGAGTTTACGATAGGTGCATTTATGGCGGCGTATTTAAACGTACCCATTGTATTTATGAGCGGAGATAAAGCAGCTTGCGAAGAAGCAGAAGCATTGCTGCCCGGCATGAAAACAGTGCGGACCATGGAAGCCATTTGCGGCAAAGCTAATATGAGCAAGCATCCTTATCTGGTGGCAGAAGAAATTAAAAAAGTAGCGAAAGAATCCTTAAGTGGTGATTTGAGCAAGTTGGTGCCGAAATTGCCTGAAAATTTTGAAGTAAAAATGCGGTTCAATGCACATGCACGGGCATTTAACTATAGCTTCTTCCCGGGCGTAGAACGGCTGGATGAACGCACATTATGCTTAAAAACAAATGACTACATGGACGTATTGCGATTTATCCATTTCACTTTGATTCCCAATAGACCAGCAGAATTTGAACATTAAAAAGAAGAAAAAACTGCTCTTCTGAGCAGTTTTTTTTATTTGGGCGGGGCAATAGAGCCGCGCAGTAATAACTCGGTGGGGAACAAAATAGGAGAGCTAACTTGAGGCGCCTCTTCTTGCAATAGAGAAAAAAGCGTGGTGATTGCCGTTTTGCCCATTTCATGAATGGGCTGTACCACCGTGGAAAGTGGTGGCGACATAAGCGAACTGCTTTGCAACCCATCAAATCCTGAAAGAGAGATATCTTCCGGGATATGCAGCCCGGCATCGCGCAAAGCCAGATATGCGCCAGCGGCCAAGTGATCGTTGGCGGCATGAATGGCGGTGGGTCGCTCAGAAAGCGCCAGCAAAGCCTGCGTAACGTGGTACCCATTTTCAAAAGGCGCGGCTGTCTTTTCATACGCCATAACGCGCGGTAAGTTGTGCGCGCTTAAGGCTTTTAGATATCCGCTTTTTCGTGCTTCCAATACAGCATTTTCACCGGATGAATCAAGATAAGCAATTTTTTGATGTCCCAGAGAAATAAGCGTATTTATCATTTCAAACGTTCCGGCTTCGTTGGTACAGTCAATTTTAATTGTGCCCGGAATATCAGTTTGAATGGTAACCACAGTTGTTGTCTGGGCTAAATTTTCAAACAAAGACATATCATAAATATTGGTGCTTGCAACAACAACACCGCTGACGCGCCGCCGCAACATTTCTTGTACATAAAACGATTCACGCTTTTCGTTGATGGCAAGACAAATAAACGGAAAGTAATCATACGCGCTCACTGCAGATTCCAGCCCCGCCAAAATTTCTGTATAGTATTGATTAGAAATATCTCCAATAAAGATACCGATAGAAGAAGTGAGCTGCCGCCCCAGATCGCTGGCCATGACATTGGGAACGAATTGATGTGCATCGATAACAGCCATGACTTTATCGCGTGTTTTTTGGCTTACAGCACCACTATTATTGATAACGCGCGAGACAGTGCTTTTGGCGACGCCGGCAAGATTTGCAATATCCTCTATGGTAATATGGCTATTTTCTTTTTTCATAAAAGCTCCTTTGCTCTTAGTGATTATAAAGAAAAAAAGAAAAAAAGACAAATAATGAGGATTGACAAACGGCAAAAACCCTGTCATACTCATAATTGGAAGCGGTTCCAATTATACGGAGGAAAGAATATGAAAGCATTGATCGTAAATGGAAATGGCACGTTAACATTAGAAACAGATTTGAAAAAACCTGAAGTAAGCGACTATACGGCGATTGTAAAAACATTTGCTTGTGGTATTTGCAATGGAACAGATACAAAACTGCTGGAAGGGCATTTATATGGGTTTCCCGAATATCCTGCGGTTTTGGGGCATGAGGCAGTGGGCGAAGTTATCGAAGTAGGGGCAAAAGTACGCTCTTATCAGCTGGGGGATCATGTACTCCGTCCCGGGCTTGACGACAGCGCGCATTATTATAGCAGATGGGGCGGTTTTGCCGAATATACAAGAGTGATTGATTATAACGCGCTACTAGCAGATGGCTTGCCGGCAAATGAAGGAGATATGACCCAGCAAGTCATTCCAAAAGAAATTGACCCGGTAAAAGGGACGATGATTATTACACTAAAAGAAGTTTATAGTGCGCTTAGGCGCTTGAACATGCAAGCGGGTGATAGCGTAGCTGTTGCCGGATGCGGGCCAGTGGGGCTGGCAATGGTAGCATATGCGAAAATTTTGGGCGCATCTTTTATAGCCCTTTCGGGGCATCACGATCACCGCATTGCCGTAGCAAAAAAATTGGACGCAGATTTGGCAGTGAACGCAAAACAAGTAAACTTTGTAGAAGCATTGCAGCAGGAATACGCTGCGCCGCTGGATTTATACATTGATGCCGTAGGCAGAACAGGCAATATTTCGCAGGCGCTTTCTCTCATCAAAGAAGATGGTACCATTGGCGTTTATGGCATTGGCATTGAAGAAAACAAAGGGATTGATTGGTATTGCGGTCCTTATAATTTCAAACTGCATTCTGTGCAATGGCCAATTCCAAGAGAAGAGGCAAAAGCGCATGATGCGGTAATCGCGAGCGTTTTAAATGGTAGCATTGATTTAAGTGATTTTGTGACACACACGCTTCCCATTGATGCATATCAAAAAGGATTTGACCTGATTGCATCAAGAGAAGGATTGAAAGTTGTTTTGACATTTTAGGAGAGAAAATGATGTACCAATTTGACAAACAAAAAATAACAGATGAATTTGAAGCCCATTATCGTACATATCCGACGAATGTGGATCATTTGTATGAAAAACTGGAAGCACTTGATGAGATGCACAAAGGTGCATCTTATGCGCAACGCAAAACGTATGTTTATCAAGTTGCGGTAGAGCATTGCGCTGTAAAAATCATGCCCGCTTGCCCGTTTTATTTTGAGCTGGACACAGGGCGATTGCGCAATAGTGTTACTTCCACATGGGACCATGAGCCGGGGCTTGCCAATTGGCTTATTGAAAAGAATACATCCCTGCGAGAAAAGTTTGATACATTTATGGCGCCATATCGAGAGAATTTGATGATTTCCGGTAGTATGTTTACAGATTTTGCGCATCATTATGCGGATGTAGAGAAAGTTTTGCAATATGGGCTGCGCGGTATACAAGAGCAGGTGATTTATCAAAAAGAGAGCGCGGAAAGCGATGAAAAGGCATATGACTTTTTAGACAGCATTGAAAAGGCATTGACCTATGCCATGCTTTTGAGCGAACGCTTCGCCACAAAGGCAGAGGAAATGTTACAAGAAGAAGCTGATGCGGCAAGAAGAGCGGTTCTTTTGCAGATCGCCAAAACAGCGCGAGAAGTACCGGCGCGCCCAGCAGAAACGTTTTACGAAGCGCTGGCAACCATCACTTTCATAAGGGAGATGTGTAACGCACTGGAGGGGATTGGCTTTGCCGTTTTGGGGCATTTGGACCGAATTTTATATCCATATTATGCAGCGGATCTCGAGGCGGGGCGTATTACAAGAGGAGAAGCGCGCGCGTTGCTGGATGCTTATCTTGCCATAACAGATGCCAGATGGGATTTGAATGTGCCGCTGCCCGGGGGCACCAACGCCACTGTTGTCATTGGTGGATGCGACAGAGATGGACGCGTTGTTTATAATGAAGTTACGAAAATGATTCTGGAGAGTTTTTTGGAGCATCGTTTTGCCAACCCCAAATTACAAGCCCGCGTTTTGGAAGATCATCCAAGCGAATATTTTGCTTTGCTGGGCGAAGTTGCGGCAGCAGGCACAAACGTGCTTTCTGTATTCAACGATGCTGTTATTATAAAAGCGCAGCAGCAAGCAGGGAAGGATCTTCATTCTGCGCGGCTATATCTGGCAGGAGGTTGTCAAGAGCCGACACTCAGCAATGAATTAAACAGCAGAGCGTATGTATATCTCAATTTGGCGGCAATGCTGGATGTTTCGCTATTTCCGGAAACATGGCAGCCCATACTCAAAAGAGATGAGATTGATATTATGCCGGCATGCAAACGAGATACCTTTGCAGCGTTTTATAAAGATATGATTTATAACCTATCGACACAGATGCATGCGTTTGCGCGGGCATTCAATGGGTTTGGAAGAGAATGGCCGGTAACAAACCCATGCCCCCTATATTCAGCGTTTATGGAAGGATGCGTGGAAAGCGCACGCGACATCAGCGAAGGCGGCGCCACATATAACGCAGATAGCTTTGGGCTTACCGGGCTGGGGACAACGATTGATGCGTTGCTTGCCATAAAAAAGGCGGTATACGAAGAGAAAGCAATCAGCATGCAAGCGCTAAAAGAAGCATTGCAGAATAATTTTGAAGAGAATATATCGTTGCAACAATATTTACAGAATAAAATGCCTAAGCTGGGGCATGCTGATGAAGAAGTGCGCACATTTGCAGCGCAGTTTATCAGTGACCTGGCAGGGACAATCAATGGCGTTCCCAACGCGCGTGGCGGTTATTTTGAATCTTCCTTTTTTACGTTTTATGCATTTGAATGGTTTAAGGATTTTAAAGCAACAGCGGATGGCAGAAGACAGGGAACGCATTTATCAAGAGGCGTCAATCCATGCGAAAGTACCATAGGGATTGATGCGGCAACATTGCTTTACGCGCAAGAACCCATCGATTATAAAGAACATGCCGGTGGAGGTGTATTGTACATGGATTTACCGCTGGTCAAAGGAAAGCAAAGAGGAGATGTTTTTTCCGGTGTCATTCAATTGTTTGTACAAAATGGTGGATGCATTATGGATTTTAACGTCATTGATAAGGCACAGCTTTTGGCAGCACAAAAAAATCCGGAGCAGTATCGTAACCTGGTGGTACGCGTTTGTGGATACAGCGCTTTGTTTCATAGCCTTGATAAAGAGATGCAAGATGAAATCATCGCGCGGGCGCAAAGATGAGTATGCAACAAGGATTGATTTTTGACATTCAGCATTTTTCATTGCATGACGGACCAGGCATCCGCACCACTGCTTTTCTAAAAGGATGCAACCTATCTTGCGCGTGGTGCCACAACCCGGAATCCATTGCAAAAGAAATTAGCATTGGCTATGAAAGTGTGAAGTGTATCCAGTGCGGCGCGTGCATTTTGGCATGCCCCATGGATGCACATAAAATGACGCCAGAAGGACATATTTTTGTGCGTGAAAAATGCACGGCGTGTGGTACGTGCGTGAAAGTTTGCATGGCAAACGCGCTGATACAATGCGGAAAACGCTATGAAAGCGATACACTTCTAAAAGAATTGTTGCGCGATAAAAAGTTATATGATATTTCTGGCGGTGGGGTAACGTTTTCCGGTGGGGAACCGTTGCTGCAAAGTGGTTTTTTGGCGGAGATGGCAAGGCTATTGAAAAAAGAAGGCGTACATGTTGCCATCGATACAGCGCTCAATGTTCCTTGGGAAAACATTGAACGATGCATGGCGTATACAGATTTGTTTTTGGTGGATTTTAAGTTGTTTGACAACGCTGCGCACAAAACATATACAAATGTTCCCAATGAGAGAATCAAAGAAAATTTACGATACCTTTCTCTTGCAGACAAACCAATCTGGATACGAATACCGCTGCTGCAAGGCGTAAATGATGCGTTGCAAAATCACTATGATACAGCTGAATTTCTTGCCACATTGAAAAACATCGAACAAGTTGACTTGCTCAGTTATCATAATTTTGGCATAGAAAAAGGTGTTTCGTTTGGGCAGGCAATTGGTATATTTGAGGCGCCCACAACGGAACGATTGCAGCAAATAAAAGAAATTTATGAGAAAAAGGGCTACGAAATAACAGTTTCGTAAAGGAGGAGAAAGGTGAAAAAACAAATTCAGTTGGCATCGGGCAAAATGCTGCATGTTCCGGTAGAAAGAGATGTAGCGCTACAAAGCATTTGCGTAAAAACAGGAGAGAGCGAAATTTTTCGTGGCAATGTGCAATTATCACAAAACCGTATTGATGCATGGATGTGTATCTACTTACCAGAAACACAAGAAGCATTGGTGTTAGAAGCCGCCGGCGATTTTGTAGAAGCCTGCTTTACCAACAATACATTTATAGAAGACGGCTATGAAGAAAAGTTACGCCCACACATTCACTATACAACATATCGCGGAGATATAATCGGAACGCCGGCTGTTACTTATCAAGATGGGTTATGGTACATGCAGTACATGGTAGACGGTTTGGCAGGCGACAATAAGGGGCAAGCAGTATACGCGGTTAGCACGGATTTGCTTCATTGGAATGTTTGGCAAACACCTGCTCTTGTAACAAAGACACCAACGTTAGAAGCAGTAGAAACCAAAGCTGCTTGGCTGGGAGATGTGGAAGAAAGCTTTGCAGCAAAGCGAGAAGACATCACATACTTATTTGCCAAAAGCAAAAAAAGGAATTTTGCAGACTTGCCAATCGGGCAGTTTATTGGCTTACCGGCAGTGGTGGAAAAAGACAAGCTTGTACCAGCGCCCATGCTGGAAAACTTACGCGTGTGGACAAGAAAGTTTGATGGGATTGCCATTGATGGAGATTTTTACTTTGACATGCGGTTTCGCATTGCGCCGGGGCCATGGCCGGATATTACAATTCTTCCAAAAGACAATACGGTAGATGACATCAAAGCCCAAGCGGCAGAAATTGATTTAGAGCTTTTTGTAGGGCAAGATCACCATATCGATTTTGATATTAGCGGCGTTGCATGGCGCTGGGAAGCACTAACCCAGACGCTGCATTGCAAAGAGCATGTCATCCCGCTAAAACAGGAGCAGGGCAGGATTAAGTTGAAATTTTACTGTGACCGCATCGGACAGACCTTGTTTACGGAAGACGGCAGAGCAGTGCTAATCATCGCGGAAAATGGCGCAGGGTTTCATCGGCATAAAATACAGCATGCCGTAGAAAATGTAAACAACGAAAGCTTTGCATATGGAGATTATAAAGACCCGTATATTCGCATTACACCCAGCGGAAAAGCAACAATACTGTTGCGCATGGATGTCTATGGATTGCGCCCGGCGCGATATAGCAGAAAAACCCAAGCTGTTTTAGATACCATGACGCCGGGAGAGAGATTATATCAGGGCGAAAATTACACAGTATATGAAAACTGTGTGCAGGATGATGTTTATGGGCCTCCGGCGGCCTGGGCAACGCCCAAAGGCGTAAAAATCGTTTCTCCCGTGCGCACAATTGAAGAGTTTGAATGGCGCGCAACACCTTGGGGCGACATGACAAGAGTGATTGATCGCGGCGAGATCTGGAAAAAGCCTGAAGGTATGGAACACTATCCCGCTTTAGAAAGCGGCACGCCTACGCTTGACGCCACGTTTAACCTTGCCACAGGGATTTTGCATCTGAACAGTGACCCAACGTACAACTTACCGGGGCAACAAGGGCTGATTAACGCGGCGCTGTTTCAAGGAAAAGGAGAAGGCTTTGGTATTTGGGTCCGTGATACTTCCCACAATGCATTTCGCATCATGAACTTCATTGCACCGCAGGAAATTAAAAAATCCTTAAAACACATTATGCATAGTGGGTTTAACAATGGCGTAGATAGCAATGCGATGCCTGCCATTGGCGTTTGGGATCATTATGTAACAACGGGAGATAAACCTTTCCTATACGAAACATTGCCGGGGATATTGGCATTTGCGAAAAAGGCAGATGCACAATTTGATGAAGAAAAAGGCTTAATGCATGCAGCCATGTCACCAGCGCAAGATGCATTTGAAGAACCGGAAAATGCAGGATATTGTATTGGCACGGAAATTTATTACGCCAATATGTATTTGGCGGTTTCAAATATTTTGGATACTTTGGAGTTAGAAGCAGAGCTTTCGCGCAAATACCAAACGCGCGGCAGGGAAATGCTAAATACCATAAAAGCGCTTTACTGGAACGAAGAAAAAGGCTTATTTAGCAGCGGGCCAAAAGGAAGCCCAGCCTATGAAAAAGGGGAATGGGAAGCAACCGGCGCAGAGCTATGTGTATGGCCAAAATTTGAAATGGCTACACCTGCGCAGCGATCACGTTTCCTGGATGAAATTGAAACAAGAATGAGCGATTTCGGATTAAATTGGTATCCCTTCCAGCCGGAAAAGAATCATTTCTGGGGAAGTTGTTGGGTCAGCTGGACGCTGGGGATTGCTGCCGCTGCAGGAAGAGAAAGTAGGCTTGATTTACTGGAGAAACTGATTTTCCAGCAAGTGCGCAATGGTATGCTCAATAAAACCTTCCATGAGGTCATTGACAACGATACCGGACGAGCTTGGCGTTGGCCGGGGCTGCCTTGGCATTCGGCAGGGTTTGTTGGGTTCATACTGTATGGTGTATTTGGCATTTCATATGACCTAGATGGGTTGCAGTTTTTCCCTGCAGTGCCGAAAGCATTTGCCGATAGTAAGTTGAGAAACCTGCATTATAAAAACGCAGTTCTGGATTTTGAAATACAAGGTTGGGGCACAGCATTTGATGTATATTTAGACGGGGAACATTTGGAAAAACCTGTTTTGCCGACAGATTTGAAAGACCACCATACTGTGCGTTTTGTTGCAAAACAATAGCGCATGGAAACAAACAAAAAGAGCACTTAAGTGCTCTTTTTGTTTGCGCATGATTTTTACTTAAATTCTGTTGACGCCTGTTTTAACCGCTGCTTCTGCAACAGCTTTTGCAACCGTTTCTGCAACTCGCGGATCAAACACTTCCGGAATTACGTATTCAGGGCGCAATTCTTTTTCATCAATCAAACTTGCCAGCCCATAAGCAGCGGCAATTTTCATTTCATCATTGATTTCGCTGGCACGCACATCGAATGCACCACGGAAAATACCCGGATATGCCAACACGTTGTTGATTTGATTGGGGAAATCGCTTCTGCCTGTTCCTACAACAGCAGCGCCTGCTGCCAATGCCTCGTCAGGCATGATTTCCGGCGTTGGGTTTGCCATGGGGAAAATAATCGGGTCTTTCGCCATGGAGCGGACCATCTCGCCTGTTACTGTACCCGGTGCGGATACACCAATGAATACATCAGCACCTTTTATTACATCTGCCAAGGAGCCAGATTTCTTCTCCAAGTTTGTGATTTTTGCCATTTCTTCTTTTTCTTTGTTTAAGCCACCACGCCCTTCGTAAATAGCGCCTGCGCGATCACACAAAATAACATCTTTTAGGCCTATCTTAATGAGAAGTTTGATGATAGCAATCCCTGCTGCGCCAGCACCGGAGGTAACCACAGAAATTTCTTCAAACTTTTTGCCGGTCAATTTAAGCGCGTTGATCATTGCAGCCAAAGTAACAACAGCAGTGCCATGTTGATCATCATGGAAAATGGGAATATCACAGCTTTCTTTTAAGCGGTCTTCAATTTCAAAGCAACGCGGCGCAGAAATATCTTCCAAATTGATGCCACCAAAGCTACCTGCAAGCAGTTCTACAGTGCGGATGATTTCTTCTGTGTCCTTGCTGCGAATGCAAAGCGGAATGGCATCGATATCAGCAAAGCGTTTGAAAAGCGCGCATTTGCCTTCCATAACAGGCATGCCTGCTTCAGGACCAATATCACCTAGGCCAAGTACGGCAGTGCCATCGGTAATAACAGCAACCATATTGCCGCGGCGGGTGTACTTGTAAGAAAGATCTACATCATCTTTGATTGCAAGGCATGGTTCTGCAACGCCTGGTGTATAAGCGACAGAGAGATCATCAAAGTTATTAATTTCCGCGCGGGAAGTTACTTCGATTTTTCCCTGCCAGAGCTCATGCTGTTTTAAAGCAAATTCTTTTTTATCCATTTTGTTTTACCTCAAATCTAATTATTAACGCTCAATGCGTTTTGTGTAAAGTCTTTTAATGTCTTGGAAGATTCATGCATGGCCAGTGCTTCTTGGGTCGTCAGCGGTAATTTTAATGTACGCACCACGCCAGTTTTATTGATGACGCAAGGCAGGCTTGTCGCCACATCAGAAACCCCATATACATCGTCTTTTATAACATGGCAAACGGGGAGAATGGTATTATCGTTTTCTAATATAACATCGACGATTTTGGAGGTATTGAGCGCGATGCCAAGGTAAGTTGCGCCCTTTAATTGGATGACGGTTGAACCCGCTGTTTTTACTTCTTCATCAATATCTTTCATATCTTTTTCAATATCAATACCTAGTTGGGAACAATAATGGCGCAGTGGAATACCGGCAATGGAAACAGCGCTCCAAACAGGTACTTGCGAATCACCATGCTCGCCCAAAACATATGCATCAATATCTTCAATATCCACATCACACTTTTGACTCAACAGATAACGGAAGCGGGCAGTGTCAAGAAGTGTGCCTGTTCCGATGACGCGATTGGCGGGCAAACCTGATTCATGCTGTACCACGTATGTCAGTACATCTACAGGATTTGAAATGACGATAATAATCGGATCTTCTGCATATTCCATGATGTTTTTTGTAATGTCTTTTACGATACTCACATTACTTCTGGCAAGATCCAGACGCGTTTGCCCCGGTTTTCTGGCCATACCGGCTGTAATAATGATAATACTTGCATCTGCACATTCCGTATAATCACCTTCCCGGACAGTTGCTTGCGTATAAAAAGCAATGCCATGCCCAATATCAAGCGCGCTGCCTTCCGCACGTTCCTTATCCACATCGATTAAAACGATATCAGACGCTCTTTTGCTCAAAATAAGCGTATACGCAACTGCTTCACCCACGCGCCCAGCGCCAATGACAACAATTTTGTTCTTATTGGTATTCCCGGTTTCCATCATCTTCCTCCAAAATAGTTAAAAATTTCAATGGCAATGCCATATAATTTCCTTTTTTGACAATTGCATCACTACTACACGATTGCTTGCTTGAAAGATCTATATAGCTTGCAAGGGAAAGAAATTCAAAATTTTCCCCCATTATATAAATTTATAGAGCATCCAAGTACAAAAGTCAATAGCATTTGGCAAGAAATAAATATTTTTTTACTGATAAATTTTTACAAAATAAAAACAAAAGGTTTTTACAAGAGCAATATGCCGCTATAGATTTTCTATTTCAAATATATTATAATAAATGCAAAATGAAAATGCATGACAAGGTGAAGCAAATGACTGAAATCACACAAGAAACAAGAACGAGCGAGATGCCAAGAAAAAAGAATTTGGCTTGGAACATTACAGCAATGGTGCTTTGTTTTATTCTATTGTTGCTATCTGTCTTTTTTGTAATGGTTTCGCTATATGATTTTGATAAGGGAGAAATTCCTTATCTTTTTCGTTGGGGGATTTCTTCTAGCAATGGAGAATATGAAGCGTTGCAGGAAAACGCATTGTTGTTTATCTGGGAGCCCAAAAATGCAGCGAAAATTCCCGCAGAGGAAGTCATTGCGTTTTATTACGCAGAGGCACCCCAGCATCATAAGCTATACGTTGGGCAACTAATTGATATTGAAGATGATATGGCGGAAATTTATGTGAATGATGCAGAAAGCAGCGTGCGCGTTCCGGTTTCAGCAATTCGAGGATACGCCATGTACTCCATTGGCGGCTTAGGATATATATTGAGCATCTTTGAAGGACGGTATGGATTGGTGCTTGCCATTGCGCTTGTCGTTTTGTTTGTATCGTTGTTGATCTTGCTGGTTGGAGAAATGGTAACAGAACTGCAAAAACGAAAAATGTTACAAGCGTATGCCGATGGCACGCTTTTCTATGAGGAAGGGGCGGTAGAAGAATTGCCTTATGAAGAAACAGAGCAAGCATATACGGGAGAAACAGAAAAAATACCCGCAGTAGGGCCGTTATCAAATGAAGCACAAATATTAGAGAAGCAGGAAGCGCCCATTGAAGTGGAGCAAGATAAGCAAATAGAGGAAACAATAAAAACGCCAAGCGTTATACAAGAAGAAATGATGCCAGAAGAAGCTTTGGCGGAAGAGATAGAGGCGCCATCCGTTTCACAAGTTGAAGAAGCCATAGAGACGGAGCGTGAGCTAAGCGTAGAAGAGATGGCGGAAGCAAACATGGTACAGGCAGAAGATGAGATGCCAGTTGTAGAAGATGCGCTGCCTTCTGTAGAATCATCTGTACTGGATGAAACCTTAGAAGATATGCCATTGGCAGATACGCGCCGCGTTTTAACGTTTGCGTTTTCCGAAAAAGAAGCAGATCTTATGAAACGCCTTTTAGACATCGCCGCAGAAAAACAGGAACGATACAATATCTTTGCCACAATTAACATGGAAGAAGGTGGCCTAGTCGTGCGCGCGGAAGAAGAAGATATTTCATTTGTGGAAAACTTGGTGGAAGCCTTTAAAAAACGGAGACAGGAGAAAGCAGAGTGAAATACATCACATTGCAAAACGGACGGGAACTCCCTATGGTTGGGTTTGGCACTTACCGCATTGGAGATAACAATGAGGTAAGCGAAGTCATAAAAGATGCATATGAAGCAGGTTATCGCTTGTTTGATTCTGCTTCTTATTATAAAAACGAAGCTGCATTGCAAGAAGCCTTTTTATCGCTGGGCATACGGGAAGAGGTTATGCTAACCTCTAAGGTTTGGAACGACAAAGAGAGCTATGATGCAGTAACAGTATCTTTTGCAGAAAGCGAAGCGGCGCTGGGGGATATTGATATTTATATGCTGCATTGGCCGGCGCGGGAATTTGTCTCTCGCTGGAAAGCACTTGAAGATCTATACGAAAGTGGACGTGTGAAAGCCATCGGTGTTTCCAACTTCAAAAAGCATCACTTGGAAACGCTTTTGGAGAATGCGCGCATCAAGCCCATGATAAACCAGATAGAGGCGCATGTATATTTTATGGATTGGGATACCATCAATTTCTGTAAAGATGAGAATATTGCCGTACAGGCATGGCGCCCGCTTATGCGCACAGGAAATATGCTAAGCGATACACGCATTGCGCAGATGGCAGCCCGCTATGAAAAAAGTGTGGCGCAAATTTGCTTGAAGTTTTTGTTGCAGTCGGGCATTGCCATTATCCCCAAAAGCGTAAACCCCTTGCGTATGCAAGAAAACATTGACTTGTTTGACTTTACACTAACAGAAGAAGATATGGCATTTTTATATGATTTAAATGCAGGATTACGCACCAGTGACGATCCGGATACCTTTTTTCTCCCGCAGGCATAACGCGTAAGTATGGTATAATAGAAAAAAAGTATAAAAGAAGGGAAAGCTATGGCGAAAAGAATTTTGGTTGTAGACGATGAACCCAATGTTATTCGCGGGTTACAATTTAGTTTAGAGCAACAAGAAGGCTATCAAGTCGATGCGGCATATGATGGCGGCGTAGCCTTAGCTCTTTTTGAAGAAAATATATATGATTTGGTTTTACTGGATTTAATGTTGCCTGTGATGGATGGTATGGCAGTTTGCCAGCAAATCAGAAGCACTTCTGACGTCCCCATTATTATGCTCACGGCAAAGGGAGATGACATTGACCGCATTATGGGCTTAGAATATGGGGCAGATGATTATCTGACAAAGCCTTTTAATATGCTGGAGCTAAAAGTACGCATCAAAAACTTGTTTCGGCGGGTGGACAATGCAAAGACATTAAAAACATTAAGCGGTGCAGCGGCAAATGGATTGTCTGTGGATTTTATCAATCGTGTGGTGCTCATTGAAGAAGAAGAGGTTTCTTTGACTTCCAAAGAATTTGATTTGTTGCAATTTTTGATTTCCAACAAAGGGATTGTCTACGACCGCGAAACACTGTTGAATGAAATTTGGAAGCAAAGCGGGGATGCGCGTACGGTGGATGTGCATGTGCGCCGGTTGCGTGAAAAAATCGAGCAAGACCCTGCAACGCCGGAATATATACTGACCAAATGGGGGGTAGGATATTACTTTGCGGATAAATAGAGTGTTTACCTCCATCAAATGGAGGTTTATTCTTATCTATTTAGTTGTTGTGGTCCTGGCCTTTGGGCTTACGACATTAATCACTGCAACCATTATTGAAAACAAGCTCATCCAGCGCAGAATCAGCGAATGTATGCAAAGCGTGAATGAGCTTTCTTCATCTGTTGTACAAGATTTGTTATCACAAAACGCGGCAAACTTGTATCGTTTTTCTGTGGAACAAAGCAATGCCTTAGAAGGGCGCGTTCTTATTGTGGATCGATATGGCATTGTACAAATTGATAGCTTCTCTAGGCTAAACAGCACTTATCTCAGCAAAAACAAAGAGGTGGTAGAAGTGCTTGCAGGCAATCAGGAAGCTTCTTATGGTTTTCATAAAATCGAGCAAGCGAATGAAAAGACATGGACCGGATATTATGTTTCTGCCGTCATTGAAAACGGAGAAATCATTGGCGCGGTTTTGCTTTCGCAGAGCATTCAAGATGTGGTCAATGAAACAGATGCCATAAAGCGCCAGTATATTTTGATATATGCCATTTGTACTGTTATTATTATTTTAATACTATATTTCTTTACAGATCGTGTTGTAGAGTCGCTAAAAAGCTTGCGCGAGAATGTCTTGGCGCTTTCCGGTGGTGATTTTTCAAAACGGGTGGAAGTACGCGGCGCCGACGAAGTTGCCAACTTAGGGCGGTCTTTTAACTTGATGGCAGTACGGCTGGAAAACATTGATCGGCAGAGAAATGAATTTGTATCAAATGCCTCTCATGAATTAAAAACACCCTTGACATCGGCAAAAATTTTACTAGAATCCCTCTTGTACCAAGAAGATATTCCGGAAGAAATTTATAAAGAGTTTTTGGGTGAAATCAATGTTGAAGTGGATCGTATGACGGATCTCATCAATGACTTATTGTTGCTCACCAAAATGCAGAGCGTGGAAGAGGGCGAAAAGAAAGATGTGGTGGATGTGGATCATCTGGTAAACGAAGCGCTAGAAAGTGTTTACGCCATTGCGGCGGAAAAAGATATTGAAATGATATTTGAGCCGGATGTGCATCAATCATTGCGGGCATTTTCCACATATTTGCGCCAAGCAGTGCGGAATTTGATTGAAAACGCTGTAAAATATACAGAAGAAGGCGGGCAAGTGATTGTGCATACTTATGAAAGCGGCAATGATGTCTGTATTTCTGTAGAAGATACGGGAGAAGGTATTCCCACCTCAGAGTTTGAAAACATTTTTGAGCGGTTTTACCGCATTGACAAGGCGCGCGCACGGGAAACCGGCGGTACAGGGCTTGGGCTATATATGGTACGGACAACGGCAATTATGCATAACGGCAGAATTGAAGTAGAAAGTGAACTGGGCAAAGGCTCAACATTCACGCTAATTCTACCCATTCGTGGGCAAGCGACGGAGGCAGACGCATGAAGAAAATAATCATTTGCATTTTGGTAACAATGCTGCTGTTTCCACTGGGGGCAGCATGCAAAAAGAAAGTAGAAGAAAGCCCTGTGGAAATCAACCCAACAGAAGGCGTGCCCAATCTGGTCGAACGAGATGTGCTGCTTTATTTTGGCATGAGCAAAGAGGGGATGCTAGTGGGGGAAGAGCGAACAATTTATACGCCGGTAAACCTGCGCGTGGAAGAGGCGATTTTAACAGCGCTCATTGCAGGGCCTGCCAATAATAACCGTGATTTTAAAGGGTTAATCAATCCGCATACCAAGATTGTACAGATGACGGAAAGCGGAGATACGTTTATCGTTACACTGAGCAACGAATTTTTGAACTGGGATTTTTTGCTGCAAAACGATTCTTCAGAAGAAGACACACAATTAAAAATGTTGGCGGTAAAAAGTATTGTCAATACAATTATTGAGGCTTCGGGGTACGCGCGCGTACAAATTTTGGTGGACCGAGATGATAGCAAAACAGGGCAGCGCATTCAGCTGGAAGAACTGGGCATGGGCGAAAAATCCGGTGTGCTGGAGCCGCAAGAACGCGATGATGCATTGCTATGGACGGCGGGAAATGCAGCAAAGAAAATTGTTTCTTTTTTACAAAACAAAGAATATGCTTCTCTTTATGAAATGACAGCGAAGTATGATGAAACCGGAGCAGAGAAAATGCAGGAAGCTGCATTTATCGGCATGTTACAAAACGAAGCGAACATTACGCTGGACTCCTTTTTTGTAGAAGGAGAAGCAGAAAGCGTAAAAGACAACCAGGTATACCTTTTATGCACATATACGCACATTGGCGAAGATGGAGAACCAAAACGCATTGAAAATATTCCGCTTTGCATGCGCAAGGACAACGGCATTTGGAAGATGAGTGAAACGGCCATAAAAAAACTGATAGGACAATAAATGAAAAAAATTCTTTGTTTATTTCTCTGCGTAGCGCTTTTCATAGCAGGATGCTCTACGTTAAAAGAAGACAATCAAATAAATGTGGATGCCGGTTGGTCAAAGCAATTGGAAGAAAACATATTGGCGGAAGAAGAACCGCTGCGGATTACGTTGCATGTATACCAAGAAGATACAGAGAAGCTTGCAGTTTCCACAAAAGAAATCACGCCAAACGCCAAAAAAAGCAAAGCGACACTGGTGTTTGAGCAATTTGTTGAGGCTATGAATTTATCCGGCATTGGCAAACATCGCGTGTCCCTTGTGTTAGATCAAGTCGTAGTATCGGGAGATATTGCGATTATTCAACTGCGTTCGGGCATTTATCTTTTGGATTGGCTGCATTATGTCATTGCAACAGCGGCAGCAAATACAGCGCTGGAGAATTTACCGGTGCAATATGCATACGTTATGATTGATGGCTACAGCACGCAAGTGGCCGGCGTTCCCACAGGACTGCTGAAGAAAAGCAGCCCTGATGTACTGGCACAATATCAAGCGCTGGAAATACAGAACGAGGCGCTGGTATCTTCTTATACTGTGCAGTTACCGCTTTTTTATGTTGATGAAGAAACGGGCTATTTGCTCCCACATGTACGCGAAGTTGTTTTGCAAAAAGATGGTACGCTGGAAGGAAATACAAAAACGTTATTGCAAGAAATGGCTGTTCATTGGCAAGAGCTTGACGAAAATGGAGAAAAGCCAGCGGTTATCAAACAAGAGAGCTGGACGAGACAAAGAGAGACAGAAGAGCATGAAGAAGATGTGTTTGTAACAAAAGAAGCGGATATGGTTTCTTTTTTGCAAGCAGAGCAGTTTATGATTCGAGATGAACGGATACAATCCAAGTTGGTGGCGATTTTTCTGACGATTATGCCATTGCAAAAAGATGCGCGGCAAATGTCGTTTTATTTGTACGATACGCCGTATTCCATTGGCTGGGAGCTTGCCATTCGGTTGATTGGAACGAACTTGACGTTGTTTTTTCCTGAAACAGAGCTGCGTGCGCTGGTGGAACGGAAAAAAGCAGTTCCCGCAATACAAGCGCATTTATGGGATACTTATTTGGAAGAGTTGCGCACGGGCGTAACAGATGAAGATGGTTTATTATCTGCATTGCCCGAGGGCATGGGAAAAAGGGATTTGCTTTCTGTCCAAAAATTAGGCACACAACTGGAAATCAATTTTTCGGCAGAATTTGAGCGCTCGCTGGATAAACTGCCGCCGGAACATCAATTGATGTGTATTTACGCCATTGTAAACACCATGTGCAACATCGAAGGCATTCGTACGGTGCGTTTTTTGCGAGAAGGGCAGCCCATTAATATCATACATGAGGAAAAAGAAATCAACTTATACGCACCATTGATGCCCAATTTGGGGCTGATTCAAGGCTGAAGTAAAAATTGCTCTTCGGGTATAATTTGGGTATAATAAAATAGGTTTTATAATGAGGTGAAAATGTTTAGTCAATTAACATATATAATTAATTTATTTGTGGAAAACCCTGCAATGGGTGCTGTTTATGTATTGTGTCTGCTATGTGCAATGTGCATCGCCATTTCCTTTCATGAATGGGCGCATGCGTATGTTGCATATAAGCTGGGGGATCCAACGGCAAAAAATTTAGGACGGATGACCATTGACCCAACCAAGCACATTGATCCGTTGGGCGCGTTGATGTTTGTATTGTTTGGATTTGGCTGGGCAAAACCGGTGATTGTAAACCCCAATAATTTAAAAAATTATCGAAGAGATGATGCCTTGATTTCATTGGCAGGCGTTACAATGAATTTACTCATCTCGTTTGTAACGTATGGAATTCTTTTTTTGGTAAACATTAAGGCATGGTGGCTTAACTTTTTACTATCCTTGATTTGTAATATGAATATGTCCTTTGCGATTTTTAACATCTTGCCGGTTCCGCCGCTGGATGGATTTCATGTGGCGACCAGTTTGTTCCATGGAAAGAACTATAAAGTTGTGAACTTCTTACAACAATATGGGTATGTGATTTTATTGGCGCTTATGTTCATTCCCATCATCAATGGAACCAGCATTTTATCTTTTGTTTTAACGAAGGTGGGGAACTTCTTGTTTCGGTTGTTTGGTATGTTCTTTGGGTTGTTTGTATGATGCAATATGAGCTGAAGCTGACCAATTTTGAAGGACCACTGGATTTGCTGCTGCACTTAATCAGCCGCGCGAAAATTGAACCAAAAGATATTTTTGTTTCAGAGATTACAGAGCAGTATCTCTCTTACATGGATGAAGATGTTTTAGCGGATTTAGATGCTGCAAGCGAGTTTTTGCAAATGGCGGCGACGCTTCTATTTATCAAATCAAGATCACTTTTGCCGCGCATAAAAGAAGAACTAGAAGAAGAGCTTTCGCCGGAAGATCAGTTAATACAACGCTTACATGAATATAAGAAATACAAGGAAGCAGCAAAAGAGTTAAAGCAACTGGAAGAAGAATACAAAGAACAGTTTTTCAAATTGCCGGAAGAGATGGTAACAGAGGAGCCCATAGAGCCGGTTTTGGTGGGGGCGGATATAACGCTTCTTTTTACGGCATATCAAAAACTTTTGGAGCAGGCAAAAGAAATTGAAGAGATGCCGCCGCAAGATGTGGTGGTATATCGAGATGAATATAGTATGCGCGGGCAACGTAGGCTGATTTTGCGGCAGTTACGCGAGAAAAAAGAGGTTCTTTTTCATGAGCTTTTTTCGCTTCAACCTTCTCGGCAAGAGATTGTTACCACGTTTGCCGCGCTACTAGAACTGATTTCAAAAGAGCAGGCGGGTGTGACGCAGCACAAGTTATTTGGGGAAATTGCAATTTATCATAAACAGGAAGTAAAGTATGGAACATGAAAAAATCATTGGCATAATAGAAAATATTTTATTTACAGCCGGCACATCTGTTTCCATTGCAGAAATCGCAGAAGCCATTGAATATGATAAGCTGGCATTGACGTTGCTCATTGAAGCAGAGATAGAAGCGCGAAAAGATAAAAGTGGGCTTGTTATTCGCCGCTTGGAAGATAAAATACAATTGGCAACAAGAACAGAATATGGCGGGCTATTGCGCGATATGTTTGGCGAGAAAAATGAAAAAGCGCTTTCAACGGCCATGCTAGAAACCCTATCCATTATTGCGTACGAACAGCCGGTGACGCGGGGCGATATTGAAGAGATTCGTGGCGTAAATACCAGCTATACGCTAAACTTACTGGTAGAAAGAGCGCTAGTTGAAGAGGCCGGGCGAAAAGATACGCTAGGGCGCCCCATATTATATCGTACCAGCGAAGCCTTTTTGCGGCAGTTTGGCATTGCTTCCTTAGAAGAATTGCCGGAAATTGAACTGTTTCCCATGGAATTGGCTGCAGAAAAAACAACGCAGACGGAAGATGCGCTAGATGAATATCTGGAAATTGTACAAGGGAACGAAGCAGAAACTGTAGAAACATCAGAGGAGAAATTATGAGAATCGCAAAATATATGGCGGCAGCAGGGGTTGCTTCCAGACGGAAATCAGAAGAAATTTTGAAAAGAGGGAAAGTGCAGGTCAACGGGCGCAATGTGTATGACCCTGCAACGCAGGTGGATCCGGAAATTGATCAGGTCTATGTCTATGGTAAAAAAATCAGCATTCCTGACGATAAACTCTATATCATGTTAAATAAGCCGGTGGGCTGTGTTTCTACCTGCGCGGATGAAAAAGGACGGCGCACGGTACTAGACTATATTAAGGGCATCGATGAGCGAATTTACCCCATTGGGCGCCTTGACTTTACAACAGAAGGGCTGCTGCTGTTAACCAATGATGGCGCGTTGGCGCATAAGTTGACACACCCTTCCCATCAAATTACAAAACGCTATTTGGTGATTGTAAATGGATATGTGAGCCCGGCAGAAAAAGAAGCGCTGGAGCGTGGCGTTATGCTGGAAGATGGAAAAACAGCGCCTGCAAGAATTAAGATACTAAAGGCATCTCCTGAGCGAACAGAAATGACGATCATCATAAAAGAGGGGAAAAACAGGCAAGTGCGCAGGATGTTTGAAACCATTGGAAAAAATGTTGTATTTCTAAAGCGCATTAGCGTAGGCGATATCAATTTGGGCAAATTAAAAAAAGGCGAATATCGCATGCTGGAGCCCGGCGAAATCGCATACTTAAAAAGTTTATAAGAGTAAGAGGATCAGCAGGAAAAAGAAATTTGGTGTAGAAATACGATAATAGAATATAGATTTTACATTTGAACGTGTTCGATAGATATTAGGAGGGATAAGAGATGAGTGAGTTTACAAGAGACGTCTCGCGGCAAATCAGCAAAGGGAAGCTGCCGGTGGAAACGCGCATCGAAAAACTGTTTGATCAAGATAGTTTTGTGGAAACGCAAAAATATTATGAGCGTTCCAACGCAGCCCTTGGCTACGCAGACGTAACAGCACCTGGGGAAGGTGTGGTAACCGGGCTGGGGAGAATAGATCATGTTCCTATTTATTTGGTAGCAGAAGATTTTGCAGTACTGGATGGTTCGTTTGGCGTTGCGCATGCAACAAAAATCATTAAAACCATGGAAGATGCGGCAAAAAATGGGCTACCAATTTTGTTTTTATGGGATTCCGGCGGCGCGCGCATACAAGAAGGCACGGCAGTTTTAGATGCGTATGGGCGTGTCTTGCAAAAGTTGGTGGATTTATCAGGCGTAGTGCCTACAATTTCTGTTGTGTTGGGAGACATGCTGGGCGCAGCAGCTTTTTTTGCGCCACTCACTGACTTTGTAATCGGCGTAAAAAATATTTCTCATTTGGGTATAAAATCTGCAACCGTCATCGCAGCAACGTATGGCATTGATGTGGAGGAAGAAGCCTTCTTGGGCGCAGAACGACAAGGCGCGTTGGGACATATGGATTTTGTTTGTGAAGATGAAGCAGCTGCGTTTGCATGCGTAAAACAGTTGCGCAGATATTTGCCTTCTAACAACCTAGAAGAAACGCCTTATCTTGAAGCGATGCAGGGAGAAAGCCAAGTTGAAAACGCAATTGTTGCAGCGGCTGTTGATGCAGGCAGTTTCTTAGAAATCAAGAAAGAATATGCAAAAGAAATGTGTATTGGGTTTGCGACCATTGAAGGGTTACCCATTGGTGTGGTTGCTAACACACCTGATGCATATATTACGCCTGATGCAGCGAAAAAGGCGGCGGCATTTATTCGTTTTTTAGATGCTTATCACATACCGCTTATCACTTTTGTCGATAACAAGGGCGTCGAAACGAAAAAACAGCCGGTTGGGTTGAAAGATTTTGCTAAGCTGGCGTACGCTTATGGCGAAGCAGGGATACCAATGATTAGTGTTTTTGCCGGGCGTGTCATTGGCGAAGGATATACCCTTATGTCCAACAAAGCAAACGGTGCAGATTATGTATATGCGCTAGAAGGCGCAGAGATTGGCGCGGTTACAGCAGAAGCAGGCAGCATCATGCTGTTTGGTGGTGATCAAAGAAACACTGCTGAGTATGCAGAAATGTTTTTGAGCCCCCTTGCCGCAGCTAAACAGGGCGTTGTAGATGATATTGTAACAAAAGAGGCGCTAAAAGAAGTATTGTCCAGCGCGCTGGAAGCGGCGATCAACAAACGAGAAGCAAAATTGCCCAAAAAACACGGCAACATGCCATTATAAGGAGGCGCTATGAATATATTAGGAATTGAATTTCGTGGCGCAGAGATTGTCTTACTACTTTTGTTTCTGGTTGTACTGTGTTTTGTGATTGGTATTTACCAAAAGTTGAATAAAAAAGTTGCATCCAACGGTGCTGCGCCAAAGCAAAGCAGTGTATCAGCGCCTACTGCAGCGGGAACAGAGGAAGAAGAGCTCATTGCTGTACTCACGGCAGCGGCGGCGATGATGATGGATACAGCGCCAGAAAATATAAAAGTGAAAAGTTATGCGGAAGTAACAAATACAAATAAAAGTTCTGCTTGGGCAAAAGCCGGCAGAGCAGAACAATTTTCGAGATAAGAAAGGGTTGGAGGAAAGAACAATGCGTAGATTTATTATTAGTGTAAACGGAAAATCATATGATGTAGCAGTGGATGAAGTGGCAGCGGGCAGTGTACCTGTAGCTACGCCTGTAAACGCGCCTGCGCCTGTGGCGACGCCTGCAGCACCTGCTGCCGCACCGGTGGAAGAGGCACCAGCACCTGCGCCGCAAGCGCCCATAGACATGGCAAATGGAGAACAAGTAACGGCACCCATGCCCGGAACGATCTTAGAGGTCCGCGCGCAAGTGGGCGATAAAGTAAATGCAGGCGATGTGCTCTTTATTTTGGAAGCCATGAAACTAGAGAATGACTTGTTGGCGACAGTTTCAGGAACAATTGCTTCGCTGAACGCATCCAAAGGTGATATGGTAAATGCAGGAGATGTATTGGCCGTAATCGCAGAGTAGAATTGTTGGAGGAAATTATGGGTAAAGTAAGTATTACAGATACAATTTTTAGAGATGCCCATCAATCGCAAGCTGCTACACGTATGAAGACAGATGAAATGCTGCAAGCAGCGGCGGTTTTAGATGAAGCAGGCTATTGGTCGCTAGAATGTTGGGGCGGCGCTACATTTGATACATCAATGCGCTTTTTAAATGAAGATCCTTGGGAGCGCTTGCGTAAAATGAAGGGCGTCATGAAAAAAACGCGGACACAGATGTTGTTGCGCGGGCAAAACTTGCTGGGCTATAAACATTACGCTGATGATGTGGTGAATTTCTTCGTGAAAAAAGCAGTGGAAAACGGCATGGATATCATTCGTATTTTTGATGCACTCAATGATGTGCGTAACATGCAAAAAGCCATGGAGGCTTCGAAAAAGTACGGCGCATGGACAGAAGCTGCCATTTGCTATACGGTAAGCCCGGTGCATAGCCTAGAATACTTTTCAGAGCTTGGCTATACGCTACAAGAAATGGGCGCAGATTCTTTGTGTATCAAAGACATGGCAAACTTGTTGTTGCCTTATGATGCATATAAACTTGTAAAAAGCTTAAAAGAACGAGTCACAATCCCCATTCATATTCATACGCATAACACCAGCGGCACAGGAGATATGACATACCTAAAGGCCATTGAAGCAGGCGCAGACATTGTAGATTGCGCGCTTTCTCCCATGGCAAACGGTACTTCGCAGCCCTGTACAGAATCGTTGGTGGCGACGCTGATGAATACAGAATATGATACAGGCATTGACCTTGGCAAGCTTACCGAAGCAGCAGATCTTATGCGCCCGGTGGCAGATCGTCTGCGGGCAGATGGATTTTTAGATCCACGTGTATTAGGTGTAGATATCAATACGCTGCTTTATCAAGTACCCGGCGGTATGCTTTCTAACCTAATCAGTCAGTTGAAAAATGCAAACGCAGAAGATAAATTAATTGAGGTATTGGAAGAAGTGCCGCGTGTGCGAAAAGAATTCGGCTACCCGCCGCTGGTAACGCCTACAAGCCAGATTGTAGGGACACAAGCGGTGATGAATGTACTGAGCGGAGAGCGCTATAAAGTAGTTTCCAATGAATCAAAAGGGTTGTTGCGCGGAGAATACGGGCAACTACCCGGCGAAGTTGATGAAGATGTAAGAAAAAAATGCATTGGCGATGCGGAAGTGATTACATATCGCCCGGCAGATGCCATTCCGCCGGAACTGGAGAATTACAGAAAAGAGTTGGAAGGCATTATGGAGCAAGAAGAAGATATTTTGACATATGCGATGTTCCCGCAAATTGCGCCAAAATTCTTTGAATATCGAAGAGCTGCCTTATATGGTGTGGAC
Organism: Christensenellaceae bacterium; assembly: GCA_050952565.1. Taxonomy (GTDB): domain Bacteria; phylum Bacillota; class Clostridia; order Christensenellales; family Christensenellaceae; genus QANA01. The sequence continues at coordinate 155,229 of JBMNLE010000001.1, read as the reverse complement.
CCGGAAAAGCTGGATGCAGAAAATAGGGTACACCCAGTCTAGGTTTTATGCTATAATATGAGGCAGAAAACGATTTAGGAGGATTACATGAGGATACTGCTTACAAATGATGATGGGATTCATGGTGTTGGTCTACTGGCTTTGGTAAAGGAATTATACGGAAAACATGATATTATGGTGGTAGCACCAAAAGTAGAATGTAGCGGAAATTCCCATTCGCTTATTTTCGGACGGCCCATTGCGGTTACAAAAACCACAATACCCGGCTATGAAGATGTACCTGCGTATTTTGTGGATGGAACACCGGCGGATTGCGCAAGAATTGCCTATAAAGTACTCATCAAAGAAGATGAAATGCCGGATGTTGTTCTATCAGGCATCAACAGAGGCCCAAACCTTGGGGTAAACATCTTATGGTCCGGCACCATTGCAGCGGCTGTACAGGCAACGCTTCATGGCGCAAGAGCGCTTGCGTTTAGCCATGTTTGCTTTACGGAAGAGCCGGAAGGGTTTGTTTACGGCGCACAATTTGCAAGAAGATTGGCAGAAATGGTAGATCAATTTGATTTCCCCATCGGTACAATCTTGAATGTGAACTACCCCAACTTAAACGAAGTAACGCCAAAAGAAGTGAAAGTTACAAAAATGAGTAACACAAACTGGTTTGGTGGTTATACACTAGTAAATGAGGTAGATGAAAACACGAAAGAATACCGTGTCAAAGGCGATTATCAAGCAGATGATGGCCCGGGAGATGATACATATGAAATCCGTCAAGGAAATATTTCCATCACGCCGCTTTGGTATGAGTATACAGATTTACCGACGCTGGAGAACATCACATTCTTAGAGGATATGGAAATCTAAAAAATGCAGCTTTTGTTTTATTGGCTTGCAAAATATGTTATAATGGAGTGTATTTTTTAATATGCCCCATTTTTTATGCAATGAATTTGCAGAGGAAGGATAAGTCATGAATACAAAACTCGATTTATTAGAACGAATGCAAGAAGAATATGCAAGCTACAGCAAAGGGCAAAAAGCCATTGCCAAATATATTTCAGAGAACTATGACAAAGCAGCGTTTATGACGGCCGGTGCCATGGGAAGAGAAGTAGGGGTTAGCGAATCAACGGTTGTACGGTTTGCCTATGCGCTGGGGTATGGCGGATACCCGGAGCTACAAAAACATTTGCAAGAAATCATTAAAAATAAGCTGACCAATGTACAGCGGCTCAACTTAATGGAAGGGCTTTCTGAAGAAGATATCATTGATTCTGTTTTGAAAATGGAGACTAACAATTTAAAAGCCACGCGGCAGATGTTGGATATGGAAGTTTTAGAGGATGTCATTGAATCCATTGTGCAGGCCAGAAAAATATTCGTCATTGGATTTCGCAGCAGCGCACCGTTGGCGCAATTTTTAACCTATTATCTAAGCTTTATTTTTGAAAATCCGCAGCAAATTACGCTGGGGGCAGCGGACATTTATTCTCAACTCGTACATGTAGATAAAGAAGATGTGGTCATCGGCTTAGGGTTTCCCCGTTATTCCATGCAGACGGTAGAAGGACTAGAGTTTGCAAAAGAGCGTGGCGCGAAAATTATCACGCTGACGGACAATAAACTTTCACCGCTTTATGCTGTTGCAGATGATTGTATTTTAACAAAAAGCAATATCAATTCTTTTGTGGATTCGCTGGTGGCGCCGCTGAGCATTATTAATGCACTCATTATTATGATTGGATTGCGCAAGAAAAACGAATTGCTGGAAAATTTCAGCGTCATGGAACAAGTTTGGCGGGAAAAGAAAATTTATGCCATGCATGATTATGATTTGCCCAGCTATGAAGGAGATCAGTTTGTCTAAAAAAGTCGCAGTGATTGGTGGCGGTCCGGCGGGTATGATGGCGGCATATACTGCTACAACAAGCGGGCATGAGGTTACCTTATTTGAACAAAACGAAAAGTTAGGAAAAAAGCTCTTTTTGACTGGGAAGGGGCGTTGTAACGTAACAAACGCGCGCCCGCAAGGAGAGTTTTTTCAGTATATTCCTACCAACGCAAAGTTTTTATACAGTGCGTTTTATTGTTTTTCCAATGAAGATTTGTTGGCATTGCTAGAAACACAAGGCGTTGCGACAAAGGTGGAGCGGGGTATGCGCGTTTTTCCTGCCTCCGATAAATCCAGCGATATTATCCGTGCACTTGCGAATTTATTAAAAAAAGCAGGCGTGAACGTGCGTTACGAGACAAGCGTCGAGGCGTTGCTCGTAGAAGCAGGGCAGGTTGTGGGATTGAAAACCAGGCATGGAAGAGAGATGTTTGAGCGTGTGGTACTGGCAACAGGCGGGCTTTCTTATCCCTCCACAGGCAGCACAGGGCTGGGGCATAAAATGGCAGAACAGGTTGGGCATACTATTGTCCCCATGCGCCCCTCGCTAATTCCGTTTACGATACAAGAACAAGCGCTTTGCAAGCGTCTTATGGGGTTAACGTTAAAAAACGTTACTTTGACACTTTTTGAAAAAGGGAAAAAGCGCTATGCGGAGCAAGGAGAGGTGTTGTTTACGCATTTTGGCGTGTCCGGGCCGTTGGTATTATCTGCAAGTGCACATATAAAAGATGACCGGTTTACAGAAACGAGAATAGAAATTGATTTAAAGCCGGCGTTGGATGAGAAGACGCTGGATGCACGCATCATCCGAGATTTTAACGAAGCAAAGAACAAACAGCTTAAAAATGCACTGTTTTCCCTATTTCCAAAAAATTTGGCGCCGGAAATCATTGCAAAAGCGAACATTGATGGCGAAAAATACGTCAATAGTATTACAAAGGAAGAGCGAAAGCGCCTTGCGGAAACAACAAAGCATTTTTCTTTAACCGTTACAGGAACCAGAAAAATAGATGAGGCGATTATTACCCGCGGTGGTGTTTCAGTAAAAGATATCAATGCCTCTACCATGGAGAGTAAGAAAGTAGCGGGGCTGTTTTTTGCAGGAGAAATGATGGATGTAGACGGCTATACCGGCGGATATAACCTACAAATTGCTTTTTCCACAGGCTATTTGGCGGGTATATCGCTGTAAATGGATTCGTTGACAGTTGACATAAAAGAAAGTATAATATTATCATAAAAACATATGTTTATTTTGTTTTTATTGATGAAAAAAAGAATTGAATATATGGAAAAAGATCAAAAAAGGAGGTAGGACATTTGGAACTTCTATGGACTATCATCGCTGCTGTTGTTGGGCTTGTAATTGGTCTGGCAATCGGGTATGCGTACCGCAAAAATCTTGCGGAAAAGAAGATAGGCCGTGCGGAAGAAACTGTTGGGTTACTCATTGAAGATGCACAGAAAAAAGCAGAAGCAATCAGAAAAGAAACGGTTTTAGAAGCGAAAGAAGAGGTTCACAGACTCAGAACTGAATTTGACAAAGAAACAAAAGAGCGAAGAAACGAACAATCTAGAACAGAAAAGCGCCTCTTATCTAAAGAAGAGTCGCTGGATAAAAAGACCGAAAACATTGAGCGAAAAGAAGCACAATTATATACAAGATTAAAAGAGGTATCGAAAACAAAAGAAGATCTTGCGCGTTTACAGGCGCAAGAACTTGCAGAGTTAGAAAAGATCGCAGAACTTTCTATTGAACAAGCAAAAGATTTATTGCTTGAAAAGGTAGAACAAGAAGCACGCCGCGATGTTGCAGTTATGGTAAGAGAAATCGAGCTGGCTGCAAAAGAAAATGTGGAGAAAAAAGCAAGAGAAATACTATCGCTCGCCATTCAGCGTTGCGCGGCAGATCATGTTGCAGAAACTACAGTTTCTGTTGTGCCACTACCAAACGATGAAATGAAAGGGCGGATTATCGGTCGTGAGGGGCGCAATATACGCGCGCTGGAGACCGCTACGGGTATAGATTTAATCATTGATGATACGCCGGAAGCAGTTATTTTATCAGGGTTTGACCCGGTGCGCAGAGAGATTGCGCGCATTGCGCTTGAGAAGCTGATCATCGATGGAAGAATACATCCTGCAAGAATTGAAGAGATGGTCAACAAAGCAAGAAAAGAAGTTGATGCACAAATCAAAGAAGCAGGGGAATCGGCAGTCTTTGATGCGGGAATTCATTCCTTGCATCCGGAAATTGTAAAATTACTCGGACGTTTAAAATATCGTACAAGCTATGGGCAAAATGTATTAAAGCATTCGCTGGAAGTTGCACATTTGGCAGCAATCATGGCAGAAGAAATCGGCGCAAACGCAAAATTGGCCAAGCGCGCAGGCTTGCTGCATGATATCGGCAAAGCTGTGGATCATGAGATGGAAGGTTCTCATACGCAGCTGGGCGCAGAGCTGGCAACACGATATAAAGAAAAACCGGATGTGGTCAATGCGATTGTAGCCCATCACGGAGATGTAGAACCAAAGACAATTGAAGCCGTTTTGGTACAAGCAGCAGATGCGGTCTCTGCGGCAAGACCAGGCGCAAGAAGAGAATCTCTAGATAATTACGTAAAACGTTTGGAAGCTTTAGAAGAAATTGCAAATTCATTTAACGGTGTTGATACATCTTTCGCCATTCAGGCAGGAAGGGAAGTGCGCATCATTGTCAGACCAGAAGATGTGGATGAAGTTGGTACGGCACTTCTTGCAAGAGATATCGTTAAGAAAATTGAGAGTGACCTCGACTATCCTGGACAGATAAAAGTAAATGTCATCCGGGAAACACGGTCGGTAGATTACGCAAAGTAATAGAACAAAAAGAACCTAAGACCAGCACACTGTGCTGGTCTTCTTATGCAAAAAAGAGGAAAAACGGGTGTTGGCGTCAAATACTTAATAAGGTGAATATGATGAACATGCGAGAAGTTTTTTATAAAATCGAAAAAGAAATATTATCGTCGTATGCGATGCGAGCAGAGAATACACAAGGGCGTGAAGTTCCGATTCCGGAGAGCGATACGCGCACAGAATATATGCGAGACCGCGATCGTATCATTCACTCCAAAGCGTTTCGCCGTTTAAAAGATAAAACGCAAGTATTCATCAACCCGGAAGGCAGTCACTACAGGACGCGCCTGACACATACACTGGAGGTTTCACAAATTTCCAGAACCATTTCCAAATGTTTGCTTCTCAATGAAGATTTAACCGAAGCCATTGCGTTGGGGCATGATCTTGGGCATACGCCTTTTGGGCATGCAGGAGAAGCAGCAATCACCTCTTTTTTTCAGGAACAAGGGTATGCAGATAAGGTTTTTCGCCACAACGAGCAGAGTTTGCGCATTGTGGAAAAACTGGAAAACGGAACGGGGCTTAACCTAACGGCAGAAGTACGCGATGGTATTTTGAATCACAGGAAAAGTACGCGGCCTGCTACGCTGGAAGCAATGACAGTAAATTATGCGGATCGTATTGCATATTTAAATCATGATATTGATGATGCGCTGCGCGCCAACATTATTACGTTTGAAATGTTACCAAGAGAAGCGCTTTTGGTGCTGGGGGAAGCACATAGCACGCGTATTAACACAATGATTACGGATATTGTGAAGACCAGCTATGAAAAGCCATATGTGCGTATGAGCGATAAAGTAGAGAAGGCAACGGATATTTTGCGCGATTATATGTTTGCTGTGGTTTATAAGGACAACTCGGCAAAAGAAGAAGAGAAAAAAGTAAAAGATATTATACACATGTTGATGGATTATTTTTTACAGCATCCTGAAGCATTGCCGGAAGAAACGCGGGCGCATATGGGAAGCGAAACGGTGCTTGATTGCGTGAGCGATTATGTTTCCGGTATGACGGATAAATATGCCGTCAAAAAATTTGAAGAACTCTTTGTGCCGCAAGGCTGGACATTATTATAGGGAGAAGATATGGCAAGATTCAGCGATGAATGGCTTCAGACGCTGCTGGAAAAAAGCAATATTGTAGATGTGATTGGCGAGTACGTTACGCTGGAGCAGCGAGGAACACGCCTTTGGGCGCGTTGTCCTTGGCATAGCGAGCGGAATGCCTCTTTTTGCGTTAGCCCAGACAAAGATATGTTTTATTGCTTTTCTTGCAAAAAAGGTGGCGGCGTTATTAACTTCATCATGGAAAACGAAAAGTTTACTTACCTGGAAGCTGTCGCATTTTTAGCAGAACGCGCTGGGATGAGCATGCCGGATGAAATAGATAACGAAGCATACCAAAAGAAAAAAGCTTACCGAAAACGGTTGGTGTTGTTGCTACGGGATTTGGCGTTGTTTTATCATCAAAATCTGTACAGCGCAGCAGGAGAAGAAGCACTCCTATATATACAACAACGTAAAATCGAAAAACAAATAAAGCCCTTTGGGTTGGGATTTGCCTTAAATGCATACGATAGCGCATATCAATTCTTGAAAGAGAAAGGATATACATTGCAAGAGATGGTAGATAGCGGCGCTGTTCGCCATCGTGACGGCAAGATTTATGATTTTTTCAGAAATCGTGTTATGTTTCCTGTGCAAAATGTGTTCGGGGATGTCATTGGGTTTGGTGGACGCGTGCTAGACGATAGTGAGCCGAAATATTTGAACACAGGAGAGACAACTGTTTTCAATAAGCGTTATCACCTGTATGCATTAAACCTTGTGCGCAAAAAGCAGGGAATCAAAAATATTATTCTAACCGAAGGATATATGGATACAGTTTCTCTCGCGGGCGCAGGGATTGAAAATGCAGTGGCATCGCTGGGAACAGCATTTACAAAAGAACAAGCAAAGCTATTAAAGCGCTATACAAACCGTGTTTATATTTGTTATGACGGCGATAGAGCGGGAAAAGAAGCAGCGCTACGAGCCATTGATATTTTGGAAAATGAAGGGCTTCGCGTATCTGTCATAGATTTGCCGGAGGGGATGGATCCTGATGATTATATTAAAAAATACGGCGTGGAAGCTTTTCGGAAACTAGGGCGAGATGCACTTGCCGGTATGGCCTATAAATTAAAACGCTTGGAAGAAAACTATCATATGAACCAGCAAGACCAAGTAGTCGAATACGCGACTGCAGCAATTGCACAGCTTGAAACATTGGAAAATGAATTGGAAAAAGAGCAATATGTGAAACAAATTTCGAAAAAGACAGGTCTAAGCCACGAGAGTTTGTTTCGCCAACTGCAAAAAGGGGTAAATAAGAAAAGCGAAAGTACATTAACTGTAAACACACATCTCTTGGAATCGCTTGAAGTAGATGAAGAAGGCAAGGTAATCTCTCTTTTATTGGAACGCCCGGATTTGGCAGAGCAAAAGATGCTAAGCGCAGATATTTTTAGCAACGAGACATACCAAAGAATATATTTATACATTTCTTCTGAAATAAAAAAAGGGGTTTTTCCTACCAGCGCCGAATTACTATCTGTATTTAATCAAGATGGGGAAGCTCTTTCAACATTACTCAACGAAACAATACCAGAAGGCACAACGGCAGAAGATTACTTACAAACATTGCTGCGGCGTATTCAGATTGCAAATTGCAGGAAGAAGCGAGATGCGCTGGTACAAGAAATTGCAACAGCAAAAGAAGAAGATAAGATGATACTGATGGAACAACTGACAACGCTGAACAAAACATTACACGAGTTGAATAAAAATTTTTTATAGAAGGTGATACGATTGAGTACAAACGCGGTACAACCGGAGAAGTTAGAAAAGATGGCGGGCACGCTATCGCCAAAAGAAAGCAAAGCGGTTGATAAGCTGGTTTCTTACGCGAAACAAAAAGGCGTCATTACTTATAAAGAGATGACGGAGCGCCTTGATGGCGTTCAACTAAAGCCTGTGCAGATGGAGATTCTATACGATAAGCTAGAAGAAGCACATGTGGATGTTTTGGACGAAGAAATCGAAAAAGAACTGCCGAAAAACCAAGAAGAAGCAGAAAAAGAAATGCAAGAAGCAGTGCCGGATACTGTGAATATTGATGATCCGGTGCGGATGTATTTAAAAGAGATTGGGAAAGTCCCGCTGCTAACTGCAGAGCAGGAAAAAGAACTTGCCATTCGCATGGGCGAAGGCGATGAGACAGCAAAGCAGCAACTGGCAGAGGCCAATTTGCGGTTGGTTGTCAGCATTGCAAAACGTTATGTGGGAAGAGGTATGCTCTTTTTGGATTTGATTCAAGAAGGGAATTTGGGACTGATTAAAGCTGTAGAGAAATTTGATTACACCAAAGGCTACAAGTTTTCCACCTATGCAACATGGTGGATTCGTCAAGCGATTACCCGTGCCATTGCAGATCAGGCGCGTACAATTCGTATTCCTGTGCACATGGTGGAAACGATTAATAAACTAATTCGTATTTCTCGCCAGTTGTTGCAAAAATACGGAAGAGACCCCACACCGGAAGAACTTGCAAAAGAGATGGACATTTCTGAAGAGAAGGTGCGTGAGATTTTAAAAATCGCGCAAGAACCAGTTTCTCTTGAAACGCCCATTGGTGAAGAAGAAGATAGTCATTTGGGAGATTTTATTCCGGATGAAGATGCGCCGGCGCCACCGGAAGCAGCTGCGTTTACGCTCTTAAAAGAGCAATTAATGGAAGTGCTTGATACTTTAACGCCGAGAGAGATGAAAGTATTGAAGTTGCGCTTTGGGTTAGATGATGGGCGCGCGCGCACGTTAGAAGAAGTGGGCAGAGAATTTCAGGTAACGCGCGAGCGGATTCGTCAAATTGAAGCAAAAGCACTGCGGAAATTGCGCCATCCCAGCCGTAGCAAAAAATTAAGGGATTATTTGGAATAAAGGCGATATTTAAAAACAATGCATTCTCATAAAAGAATTCGTGAAACAAAGAAAGAGCGAACATGATATTAAAAATCAGTTCGCTCTTTTTTTGTGAAATGAAAAATCTAAGTAAAATCGATTGCGGATGCATTGTGTAAAGGCAATTGCTCCTATATGATAAAGTTGCGTAATGCCCCGATTATATAGAATTCTTTACGTATTCTATAATAGACAAAGGCGAGGAGCATATAGATGAATGAAATAAATGATATTGTATCGCGTGTACAGGCAGCAAAAGGAGATGCAGCTGCGGCGGATATCATGATACAAGAATACTTGCCTTTTATTAAGGCGCAGGCAAGCAAAACAATCGGATACCAAGCCGTATCAGAGCAAGATGATGTTTTTTGTGTTGCCATGTTTGCGTTTCATCAGGCGATTGAAGCATATAGCAGAACCAGAGGTTCTTTTTTGAATTTTACCGGTGTTGTAATCAAACGAAAAATTATCGATTATCAGCGAAAGGAAAAAAGGCACTTGGGGCATCTTTCTTTGCAGCAACCTACGGAAGAAAATGAAGCATTGACGCGCGAAAATATGCTGCAAGATGATCATGATGTCTATGAAGAAATCGCAACACGAGATGCAACAAGAGAAGAGTTGAAAGAACTTAAAAAAGAGCTAGAAACGTTTGGGTTGACGCTTTCTGATATTGCGGATAATAGCCCAAAACAAGCTCGTACGCTGCAAGCATGCAAGAGTGTATTGCAATACACATTGGAGCATAAAGACTTGTTGGAAGAATTGAAGAGAACCAAGCGCCTACCGATTGCCAAGCTCACTTTGGGAACGAGGATGGAACGAAAGACGCTTGAACGACATCGGAAGTACTTAATCGCGCTGCTTGTGATTTACTCCAATGGATATGCCATGATTCGAGGGCATCTAAAGCAAGTATTGCAGAAGGAAGAAGGGCCAAAAGCATGAAATACTTAGTCATGGAAACACATAAAAGCTACTCAGTTGTAATAGATGAAGCAGGGCGTTTCTTGCGGGCTGCAAATTTGGGCTATCAACAAGGGCAGTATATAGATGAAGTGATTTTACTGGAAGACAAGAAAGCATCCACACGAATAAGAACGATCACAACGATAGGAACAGCAATTGCGGCATGTTTTATTTTCTTGTTTGTTGCACTATTTAGTAAAGGGCTAGAGCCCACATATGCATCTTTCTATCTTTCCATTAACCCACAAGTGCGCATTGATGTAACAGAAAAGGGGAAAGTAAAAGAAATAGAAGCGCTAAATGATGATGGGAAACAATTGTTGCAACAGTACAGTTATCAGAAAAAGGATATTTTGGTGGTGACAGATGAACTTTTGGAGCGCGCAATTTCCTTTGGGTTACTAAAAGATGGCGGAGTGGTGCAACTTGATATTGATGCGCCTGAGGAAGCATGGTTTGTTGAAAAGGGCATTGCATTGCGTATGGAAATAGAAGAATATTTACAGGGAAAAGTGGCGGCGGAAATTGTGATTCGAAAATTTGGAGATGTTTCGCAAGATCCAATTGAGAAAGATATGTTGGAAGAAGAAAGTGTCCCATCAGAAGAAACAACGCCGACACCTGAAGACACAGAAAAAGAAGAAGAGAAAACAACTAAGGCGCCGGCGCCTTCAAATTCCAGAGCCCCGGAAAATCAACCAAAAGAAAAAGAGACAACCCCAGCGCCAGAAAAACCCATTGTAAAACCAAATGATGATTGGGACGACGATGATGACAGAGATGATGACGACGATGACTGGGATGATGACGACAACGACGATGATGATTGGGATGATGACAATGACGATGATAATGATGACGACGATTAAAAATATTTCGCGATACCCCGAAAAAAATCAAGTGATTGCGTAATCTATATACAAGAAGCACAAAAGGAGATTGAAAAATGAAACAAACCAAGAACACAAGAATGATATTATGCATGCTTATCGCGATTTTGATGTGCGTCACCATTGCCAGCGGTTGCGCCAAAAAAGAAAGCGAAGCGGACGTTTTAACAGGTGCTGTTGCGTTACATGTAAACCCCGGTGTTGTGATGGAATACAACAAAGATGCACGGGTTACAAAATTGGCAGGGCAAAACGAAGATGGAAAAGCGCTCATTGAAGGGTATGATTACATTGGAAAAGATTGCAACGTTGTAACAAAAGATTTGGTAATGCTCATGGAAAATGCAGGGTACTTTGTTGCAGATGCAATGGGGAACATCAAAAATGTAACAATTCAAATTGAGCCGGGCTCTTATATTCCAAGTGACGATTTCCTGGAGGGGTTGGTAAATGAAGCGGCGCGTATTGTTGGTGGCGCAGGGGCAAATGTCATCAGAATCGGAGAAGATGATTACGACGAAAAGTACAATAAAAACGGTAATGATTCACGCTATATTACAAAAGAAAAGGCAATGGAAATTGCATTAACACATGCAGGTATAGATGCATCAAGCGCACGTTTTGACGATAAAGAATTTGACTTTGATGATGGAAAAGCAATTTATGAATTGGAGTTTTACAGTGGCGGCAAAAAATACGAATACGATATTGATGCAACCACAGGAAAAATACTTAGCTTTGAGCATGATATGCAAGATGATGGCAGAGACGATGACGATGATGATTCTTTTGGCAATGCAAAGACCACAGGTACCTATATTTCAAAAGATGAAGCGATTGGAATTGCCCTGCAACATGCAGGCGTAAATGCGGCAGATGCACGCTTTGACGACGCTTCGCTTGATGATGACGATGGAAAAATGAAGTATGAAATTGAATTTTCTGCAGGCGGGTATGATTATGAGTATGAGATTGATGCAAAAAGCGGAAAAATCATCAAAGCAGAAAAAGACAAAGATGATGATGCTGATGGGGCTAAGCCGGGGAAAATTGCAACGCCAAAGAAGTCGGATGATGATTTTGATGATCGCGACGATGATGACGACGATATAAGAGAAGAGCGACCATCTGCATCCAAAAAATCATATGACGATGACGATGATGATGACGATGATGACGACGATGACGACGACGACGATGATGATGATGACGATGACTGGGATGACGACAATGATGATGATGATGACTGGGACGACGATGACGATGATGATTAATCAGTTATAAATGAAAAGCTTCCGCATTGGCGGGAGCTTTTTTATAATTTTCTTGACAAACAACATATTCTTTCATATGATAACAGTGTTATATAACGGTGTTATATCATGAGGTGATATGAAAGATACTGCGACAAAAGAAAGAATCAAAAAAGCAGCCATGGAAGAGTTTTTGGAAAAAGGGTTTCGCGAAGCTTCTTTACGGACGATTACAGCAAAAGCCCATGTAACCACAGGCGCTTTTTACGGCTACTATAAAGATAAAGAAGCACTATTTCAAGATTTGGTAGAACCTGCGGCAGGCACGATGCAAAAGCGATTTATGGATGCACAGGCACGGTTTGCTGCGTTTAGCGAAAAAGAACAGATCGCAGAAATGAATCAGTACTCCAACCGAGAATTGCAGCATTTTTTCAATTACATTTACGAACATTTTGATGTGTTTCGTCTTGTGATTTGCGGCAGTGCAGGTACGGAGTATGAGACATATTTGCATACGCTGGTAAAAATAGAAGAGCGCTCTACACTACAATTTATAGATGTTTTGAAAAGAAACGGATATCAATTTGAAACACCGGATACAAATTTGCTGCATATTTTGTCCAACGCATATTTTTCGGCAATGTTTGAAACGGTGGTGCATAACATGACAAAAGAAGAAGCGGATCAATATGTAAAACATATTACGGGCTTTTTTTCAGCAGGATGGGGCTATTTATTTGGAATGAGATAAAACAAAGCAATATGCTTTTTTTATAAAATTTAGTTAGTTAAAACTAACCAAAAGAAGGAACGAATGGAAATGGAAAAGACAAAGCGCGAAGCCAAGAAAAAAACAGGCACTGCGCGCTTGATGGAAATTGCCAGCACAAAAAAAGGTTTGATGATTGGCGCGGTCATCTTATCAGCGCTGGCGTCCATTGTAAGTTTTGTGCCGTATATTTCAATTTACTATATTGTACGAGAGCTGCTGGCAGCGCTGCCGGACATGGCAAGCCTCAACAGTGCACTTATGATTAGATATGGGTGGATTGCATTTGGCGGTGTGGCAGGGAATATACTGCTTTATTTTTGCGCATTGGCGCTCTCTCATTTGGCGGCGTTTGGTACATTGTACCAACTGAAAATTAATTTTGCTTCGCATTTGGCAAAAATCCCGCTAGGGTTTCACGTTATCACAGGCAGCGGAAAACTGCGCAAAATTATGGATGAGAACATTGAAAAAATAGAAGAATTTATCGCGCATCAATTGCCGGATATTGTGGCGGCTTTTGTGGCGCCGGTGGCAATGGTTGTCATACTCCTCGCTGTGGATTGGCGGCTGGGCTTGGCTTCGCTGGCAGGGGTGTTGGCAGCGTTTATTTTGCAAATGGCAATGTACGGAAACGAAGGCGCAGAGGCCATGATGGCAAAATATCAAAACTCACTGGAAGAGATGAACAATGCCAGCGTAGAATATATTCGAGGCATTTCTGTTGTAAAGGCATTTCGCCAAACAGTATATTCTTTCCGTCGACTACACGATACCATCAAATCCTATACAGCAATGATCATTCCCTATACGCTCAGCTGGGAGAATTCCATGTCACTTTTTACCACGCTTATTAATAATATTTATCTGTTTGTGACGCCGGTGGGCATCTTAATTGGCGCCAATACAGGGAATTACGCACAATTTGTAAGTACCTTTATTTTCTACTTGATTTTTGTACCCTCCATTTCCTCTGTACTGATGAAAGTCATGTATGTGAATTCCAATAGCTTGCGCATCATCAACGGCGTAGAAGCGATGGATGCCGTATTAGAGATACCTGAACTAATAGAACCGACGCAACCAAAGAAAAACACAACTTATGATGTTTCTTTTGCAAATGTAAACTTCAAGTATGATGTGGAAAAAGAAACAGAAGCTTTAAAGGACATTAGCTTTTTTGCAAAACAGGGAACGGTAACGGCAATTGTTGGACCTTCCGGCGGTGGGAAAAGTACCATTGCGCACCTCATTCCACGCTTTTTTGATGTGAGTGGCGGTAGTATTTCCATTGGAGATATTGATATTCGAGAGATGAAGACAGTGGACCTAATGGATCAAGTAAGTTTTGTCTTCCAAGATGTTTTTCTGTTTAAGCAGAGTGTGAGCGATAACATTCGTATGGGCAAACAAGACGCCACACAAGAAGAGATTATAGCGGCGGCAAAAGCAGCGCAATGCCATGATTTTATCATGCAACTACCAGAGGGGTATGATACTGTTATTGGAACGCGGGGCGTACATTTATCCGGCGGAGAAAGGCAACGCATCGCCATTGCCCGCGCCATTGTGAAAGATGCGCCCATTGTTGTTCTTGATGAAGCGACTGCTTTTGCTGACCCGGAAAACGAGCATCTCATTCAAAAAGCATTTGAACAATTGATGCAAGGAAAAACAGTTATCATGATTGCGCACCGCTTATCTACCGTGCAAAGCGCAGATAACATTGTGGTGGTGGATAATGGGCTGGTATTAGAAGAAGGAACGCATAAAGCGCTACTTGAGCGGCAAGGTAAGTATGCGGACATGTGGCATACATATATTGAGACCAGCAGCTGGAAAATGTCTACCCAAAAGGAGGAAAAGCGTTATGCCTAAATTACAAGCACTCTTCATGCTATCAGACAAAGGGTATAGTGACCTGAAAAAATCCATTGCCGCTTGTACTTTGACCAACTTTTCATTGATGTTACCTTTTACGGTTATTATACAGATGATTCTGCAACTGATAAAACCATTGCAAGGAGAAAGCATTTCTTGGGGTACAATGTGGCTGTTATTTGGGTTAGGGGTTGTAGCGGCAGTTATCGTGTTCTTATGCAGCAAACTAGATTACAAAAAACATATGTGGCAACCTATATGGAAAGCGAAAAAACGCGAATTTCCATCGCAGAGCATGTAAGAAAATTGCCTATGAGCTTATTTAATGAAAAAGATTTGGCAGAGCTTACAACAAATATCATGGGGGATGTGGCAGTGAGCGAACATACGATGAGCCATGTAGTGCCACAGCTTTTTGCCAATGCAATTTCTATTACAGTCATTTGCGCAATGATGGCAATTTTTGATTGGCGTATGGCGCTTGCCGTTTTTATTACTGTGCCGCTTGCATTTTTTATCATACTCATCAGTAGGCGCATTTATGGGAAACTGCATGAAAAACATGCGGGCGCGAAACTGGCTGCATCCAGCCAAGTACAAGAATATGTAGAAGGCATTAAAGTCATTCGCGCTTGTAACTTGGAGGGCGAAAAATTTGGTGCATTAGAAGAGGCATTGCAAACCATGAAACGCCTCGCCATCTACATGGAATTTGGTACAGGTATTTTTGTTACAGGCGCGCAAGTGGTTTTACAAGCAGGCATTGGGCTTACGGTTTTGCTGGGGACAACGCTTCTATCAGCCGGTTCCCTTGGGCTTATTCCGATGCTCATGTTTATGTTACTGGTGGTACGCATTTATGGGCCAATTATTACGGAACTGACGTTACTGCCCGAGCTCTTTTACCATCAAATCGCCATTAAGCGTATGCGTGCGCTAATGGAAGCGGGAATAATGGAAGGAGATCAAGAAAAAGAATTAAAGCAGTTCGATATTGTTTTTGAAGATGTGAGCTTTCAATATAATGAGGATGTGGAAACAATACGAGATATGTCCGTTACCATTCCGGCAAATAGTTTAACGGCGCTGGTTGGGCCCTCAGGCAGCGGGAAAAGCACTGTCTCGAGGCTCATCGCGCGGTTTTGGGATGTGAATAGGGACAGAATTTTGATCGATGGTGTGGATATCAAAACCATGGATCCGGAACATCTGATGAGCTATATGTCCTTTGTCTTTCAAGATGTTATTTTATTCAACGATACCATTTACAATAACATCCGTGTGGGCAATATGAACGCAACAAAAGAAGAAGTTTTGGCGGCGGCAAAGGCGGCTTATTGTGATGAGTTTGTCTCAAAATTACCCGAACAATATGAAACTGTATTGGGGGAAAACGGGGCAACACTTTCCGGCGGAGAGCGGCAGCGCATTTCCATTGCCCGCGCGCTGCTAAAAGATGCGCCCATTGTTTTGTTGGATGAAGCGACAGCCTCGCTTGACCCGGAAAGTGAAACACATATTCAAAAAGCCATTGGGGAACTAATTGAAGGGAAAACGGTTGTAGTCATTGCACACCGCCTACGGACCGTTGCCGGCGCAGATAAAATTATTGTTTTAGACAAGGGGCGTAAAGTAGAAGAGGGAACGCATGCATCATTGTATGAGGCAGATGGCTTATACAAAAAACTATATCAAATTCAACAAGAAAGCGCAGGCTGGCATATATAGCAAGCGTTGCAGAATGCATGGAATTTTGATATACTGAATAAAATTAGAAAACAAAACGGCGAATCATTTCGCCGTTTTTGTTACAATCGGAGTAGTATGGCAAAAGAACAGCCCAGAATTGAAAAAATCATAGCGTTGTGTGACCCAGTCGAGGTAATTGCAGACATTGGCACAGACCATGGGCTGATTGCTTATGGGTTTTTGGAAGCAGGCAAGGCAAAAAAAGCCATCGCTACAGATATCAGCAAACCTTCTTTGGCAAAAGCGAAAAAAAGATTTCAAGGGAGTGCTTACGAAAGCAAGGTCATATTTCGTTTGGGCAGCGGTTTCAGTATACTGGAAGCGGGAGAAGCAAATGCAGCAGTCATCGCAGGCATGGGCGGGCCGCTTATTATTTCACTTCTGGAAACAGCAGAGAACGTAGTGAGGACATTTTCATATTTGATGCTCGCGCCACAAAGCTATCCTGAACGCGTGCGAACCTATTTACTGACGCATCAATATGATATTATGGAAGAGCATTACGTGATGCAAGAAGAAAAGTGTTATGTACTCATGAAGGTGGCGCCGACAGAAACGAGCGTTTCATATACGACAGAAGAACTACTGCTGGGGCGCAACGTAAAAACTTCTCCTGCATATTTTGCATACCTTAGCGGAAAAGAAAAGGAAACAGCGCGCGTATTAAAAGAGCTGGAACATTCGCCTGCCCATAAGCGGCGAGCGGAAATGCACCATGCATATAATATTTACAAAAAAGCGTTGACGGAGGAAAACGAAAGATGACATTTCAAGAATTATGCAACGGAATAGAACAAATTGCGCCGTTGGAATATGCATATGAATGGGATAGTAGCGGCCCCACGCTTTATTTACATGATGAAATCGAAAACATTCTTGTTTGTTTGGATGTAACAAAAGCAGTGGTAGAAGAAGCAATCAAGAAAGGCATAGATACCATTGTCTCCCATCATCCGCTTTTGTTTGCGCCGCTTGCAAGCTTGCAAAAAGATCACTATGTGGATGATGTTTTGATTGCGGCGGTCCAACACAAAATGAACATTTACGCAGCGCATACGTCTTATGATGTGGCGCCAAATGGTATGAATATGGCATTGGCAAATTTGCTAGAATTACAAAACAATCGTTACCTTGCTGTAGAAGTTGAAGAAAACGGGATTGTTTATGCGGCGGCAGGCGTCAAGGGAGAACTTACAAAGCCCTTCAAAAAAGAAGCATTTGCGCGTTATGTAGGCGAAAAGTTATCGCTCAACGCCTTGCGCATCACAGGCGAAAAGGAAGAGATAAAAACAGTGGCGTGCATTGGTGGCGCGGGCGCAGATTTTATTTTAGAAGCACAAGCAATTGGTGCAGATGCGTTTATTACAGGCGAAGTAAAACACCATCAGTTTATACAAACAGAAAATATTCTGCTCATAGAAGCAGGGCATTACGATACAGAAAAACATTTTGTAGCAGAAATGCAGAAGAGTTTACAAATGTATGTTCATCAGTTACAATATAGGACAAAGGTTTTTAGAGCAGAACAAGAAAAACGTCCTTACGAGGATGTTTTTCTATCATAAAAAATACGGAGGTGCCGTTTTGGATAGATTAAAAGAATTATTGGAATATCAAGAAAAAGATTTGGCGCTGGATGCTTTTAAAGCAAAGGTAAAAGATACACCAACGCGCAAACGTTTGGTGCAATTACAGCGTTATTTAAAGAGCAGTCAAAAGAAAATCAGCGATGCTGAAAAACAGGCGATTTTGAAGCAAGAGGCTGTACGCCGCTTGGAGAACCAAACAAAGCAAGTACAAGGCGAGTTAGATGAACTCATGAGAGATATGGGTTATTTTGCTGAAGCAGAGGCAGAAGAACTGAAGAAAAACGAAGTACAGCAACTGGGTAAGACGGCTTCAGGGCTTGACGCCACAGCAGCAAACATCAAAAAGGAATTGCTCAGTATTGTAAAAGAGATAGAAGAGAGCGATACTGCCATTCGCGAATTGTTGCAAAAAATGCGCGTTGCGAAAAAAGAATATGATACATTGCGCGAAACATATGACGCAGAGATGCAAGAAGTTTCCGGTGAAATTACGGAGATGGAAGCTTCTGTTGCTGCCATTGGAAAAGAAATTGAGCCAACGCTGTTGGAAGAATACAAAAGAATCAAAGGCATCCGCTCAAACCCTGTGGCAGTTTTAGAAGAAAACCGCTGCACAGGATGTAACATGCAGCTGCCTTCTGGTGTTGCAGGGAGGGTTGTTTCTTCGGACAGCCCTGTACTTTGCGAAAACTGCGGCCGTATTTTGGTCGTGTTATAAATTTTATTTGAGCGGAACAAATGGCTACGCTTCTTCTCGAAGTGAGGAAAGTCCGAGCACCATAGGGCAAGGATGCCGGATAACACCCGGTGGAGGCGACTCTAAGGAAAGTGCAACAGAAATATACCGCAAGGCATTGCTTTGTAAGGGTGGAAAGGCGAGGTAAGAGCTCACCGAAATCAATGGTAACTTTGATTTCCTGTAAACCCCATCCGGTGCAAGATTGATATGGGAGCATTCAATGGCGGCCCGCCAAGCTTCATGTAATCGCATGAGTCTATCGGCGACGATAGGCCTAGATAGATGGCCATATAAACAGAACTCGGCTTACGGTCCGACTCAAATATATAAAAACCATGGCTTGCCATGGTTTTTATGAATCAAAAAGGTTTTTATATATGATGCATGAAAAAAGAGAAGCGGCAAGAAAAGCAACGATGCGTATGCTTGAAAAAAGCAAACATGCATCGGAGAAGTTTGCAGTGGGGACAGCGCAGCATACATTGCTGGAAAATAGGATGAAGGCACTTCTTACTGCATGCGTATTGCTTAAAGGAGAAAAGAATCTTCCCGAAGAAGTGCTAAAACAAGCGATAAAGCCCATTTATTCGCTTATCAGTAAAAGCGAAAAGGCAAAGCAAAATTTGAAGCAAGCAACATGACAGTACGCCATGCTGGAAGAAAATATTGCTGCATTGTGCTTGACGCAAACGTTGCTCTTAAAAAGCATTGAGAAAGCGGGAAAATAACAGTGTATGTTTTGCATTTTGTTCTTGCTCCGTTTGCACTTTAGCATAGCTCACGAAGCGCGCGGTTTGATGCATTTTTACTTGCGGAGTAAGGGCGCTTATGATACACTATAATTTGCTATAAACCGAAAATTTATATCATTTTAAGTATAAAATTTTTTATGTACCCCCGTGTGATTTACATGGGCAGGAGGGAGAACAGAAAATGGCGAGTGTAAAAGAACTTGGCAACAACAAAGTAAAAGTAGAATTTGAAATTTCGCAAGATGCGCTAAAAGAAGCGACAGAAAAAGCATTTCAAAAAAGCAGAGGGAAGTATGCTGTTCCCGGTTTCCGCAAAGGGAAAGCACCAAGGGCAGTGATTGAACGCTATTATGGCGAAGGATTGTTCTTTGAAGAAGCGTTTGATTTGGCATTTCCTGATTCTTATCGCGCAGCGATTGATGAACTTGATTTGTTTGTGGTTTCGCAACCGGAAATGTTAGAAATTATTTCTATGGAACAAAATGAACCCATCAGGCTGTCTATAGAAGTGTATGTGAAACCGGAAGTAGAACTTGGTAAATACAAAGGCGAAGAAGTTGTCTTTGCACCAGAAAAACTTGCAAAAGATGCAGTTGCAATGGAGATTGATTCTGTATTAGAACGCAATGCAAGATATGTGGATGTGGAACGTGCTGCAAAAGATGGCGATCGCGTTATTCTTGACTATTCAGGTAGCGTAGATGGCATAAAGTTTGATGGCGGCACAGCGGAAGGGCAAACACTTGATTTAGGCAGCGGCATGTTTATTCCCGGGTTTGAAGAGCAAGTTGTGGGCATGAACGTGGGCGACGAAAAGAAAATTACCGTTACGTTCCCTGAAGAATACCATGAACCGAGCCTCGCCGGCAAGGAAGCAATTTTTGAAGTGAAGTTAGGCGCAATAAAAGAAAAAGAATTGCCGGAAGCAAATGATGAATTTGCACAAGACGTTTCTGAATTTGATACATTTGAAGAATATAAGGCTGATTTGCAAAAGAAACTGGAAGAGCAAAATGAAACGCAAAACAAAAACCGCTTAGAAAGCGCAGTTGTAGAAACCATTGTAGCGGATTCAAAGGTAGAAATTCCAGAAGCGATGGTTGAATCACAAATTGATAATCAATTGCAAGAAATGACTTATAGCCTGATGTACCAAGGGATGAGCATGGAGCAGTATTTGCAATATACAGGCATGAGCATGGAAGACATGCGCGCGCAATTAAAAGAGCCATCTGAAACGCGGGTAAAGACACAGCTTGTTTTAGAAGCCATCAAAGAAAAAGAAGGTATTAAAGCTTCAGAAGAAGAGCTTGATAAAACGCTGGAAGAATACGCTACCATGCAAAACAAAACGCTAGAAGAGTATAAAAAAGAAGTGAAGCCGGAAGAAATGGAGTACTTACAGAATCGCTCTGATTTTGAGGCACTGGGCAATTACCTGGTTGCACAAGCAAAGGTAGTCGCGCCAAAAGAAGAAGCGCCCAAGAAAAAAGCTCCGGCAAAGAAAAAAGCAGCGCCGAAAAAGGATGCAGAAGAGAAAAAAGAAACTGCGCCGAAGAAAAAGACAGCTGCTGCAAAGAAAAAAGAAGAAGCAGGCGAAGCAAGCGAAAAGAAGCCTGCGAAAAAAGCCACAAAGAAGAGGGACGAAGTTGTAGAAGAAACTGCGTCTAAAGAAAAGAAAGAAGATTAAAGGCGTAACTCTACAATTTTTACACATAAAAATTAAAAATTGAAAAGGAGTTAACTATTATGAGTTTTGTACCAATTGTTGTAGAACAAACAAACCGCGGAGAACGCTCTTACGATATTTTTTCTCGGTTGCTGAAAGATAGAATTGTATTTTTGACAGGAGAAGTCAATGATGTATCGGCCAATTTGGTCGTTGCGCAAATGATTTTCCTGGAGGCAGAAGATCCGGATAAAGATATTTTCATGTATATCAATAGCCCGGGTGGGTCTGTAACGGCAGGTATGGCGATTTATGATACCATGCAATATGTGAAATGTGATGTTTCTACCATTTGCATTGGTATGGCAGCTTCTATGGGAGCGTTTTTACTGGCTGCCGGCGCAGATGGAAAGCGTAAAGCGTTGCCAAACAGCGAAATCATGATTCATCAGCCATTGGGCGGTGCGCGCGGACAAGCAACAGACATCGAAATTCAAGCAAAGCAAATTTTGAAAATCAAAGAAAAGCTAGCAAGCATTTTGTCAGATCATTCGGGGCAAGATATTGAAAAATTAAAAGCGGATATGGAAAGAGATTTTTATATGTCTGCAGCAGAAGCAAAAGATTACGGCGTCATTGACGAAGTCATCCCTGCAAAAAGATAACAAGAGGTAATTATGAGCAATAAAGTAGATGATACAAAGCAAATCAAGTGTTCGTTTTGTGGGAAACAACAAGAACAGGTGCGGCGCATTGTGGCCGGGTCGGGTGTGTTCATTTGTGATGAATGCGTAGAGCTTTGCCAAGAAATCATCGATGAGGATTTTGAAGTAGATTATAGCTTAGACCTTGTAGATCTACCAAAACCTGCAGAAATCGTAAACCAGCTGGACAATTACGTAATCGGACAAGATACTGCAAAAAAATACCTTGCGGTTTCTGTCTATAACCATTACAAAAGAATTGCTTCTGCGAAAGAAAAAGAAGATGTGGAGCTGGCGAAAAGTAATATTTTGATGCTGGGGCCAACAGGCTGCGGGAAAACGCTTTTGGCGCAGACGCTGGCAAGAATTTTACAAGTACCTTTTGCCATTGCGGATGCAACAAACCTGACCGAAGCCGGATATGTGGGCGAAGACGTGGAAAACATTTTGCTAAAACTGATCCAAGCGGCAGATTATAATATTGAAAAGGCACAGCGAGGGATCATCTATATCGATGAAATCGATAAAATTGCAAGAAAAGGCGAAAATCCTTCGATTACGCGGGATGTTTCCGGGGAAGGCGTACAACAAGCCCTTTTAAAAATTCTGGAAGGTACGGTTGCAAATGTGCCGCCCCAAGGCGGCAGAAAGCATCCGCATCAAGAATTCTTGCAAATTGATACCACCAACATTCTCTTCATTTGTGGTGGCGCGTTTGTTGGTTTGGAAGAGATTATTGAAGCGCGTGTCGGCAAAAAGAACATGGGCTTTGGCGCTGAAGTAAAATCCAAAAAAGAGCGCAATGCAGGCGAGTTGTTTGCCGAGCTACTGCCGGAAGATCTGTTGAAATTTGGCTTGATTCCCGAACTAATAGGGCGCGTGCCCATTGTTGTCTCGCTGCAAGGGCTGGATGAAGCGGCGCTGATTAAAATTTTGACAGAGCCAAAGAATGCGCTAGTAAAGCAATATGAACGTTTGTTTGCCATGGATGGGATTGCATTACAATTTGAGAAACCGGCCATTCGGGAAATTGCGAAGCTTGCCATGGAGCGAAATACCGGCGCCAGAGGGCTTAGATCGATTATGGAAGCATCTATGATGGATGCCATGTATGAAGCGCCTTCCAGAGGTAACATTGCAAAATGCGTGGTGACAAAAGAAGCCATCAAGAACCCAAAGAAAATGAAACTCATCGAACTGGATGCGCCAAAAGCGCTTGTCAGTGGAGAATAAGTAAATAGCAAAAAGCCAGCAATTACGCTGGTTTTTTTGTCTACAGAAAATGGGCGAGTTGTTTCAAAACAAGGCTTCATGTATAATAGAAACTGAAATCTTTTAAAGGAAGGCATAGGTATGAATCAACAAAAAACATTTCCCATGGTTCCCCTGCGGGGCATGGTGATATTTCCAAATACAGTGACAAATTTTGAAGTGGGGAGAGAGACTTCCATTGCAGCATTAGACAAAGCCATGGAAGAAGATGCGCGCATTTTTCTGGTGGCACAGAAGAATCCGCGGATTGATATGCCCACAAAAGAAGACATTTATGAAGTAGGAACGGTTTGCAAAATCCGTTATGTATTACGGGTACCGGGTGGGTTGGTGCGTGTGCTGGTGGAAGGGCTTTATCGTGCGCGGCTGATTGATTGCGATACGGAGCCATACTTTAGCGCCGTAGTAGAAAATGTAGAGCAAACCCTGAGCAATGACCCTGAAACACTGGCGTATATGCGCTATCTTGTAACCCAATATGAAGAATACGGCGCGCTGGCGGGGACCATCTCTCATGAAGCGGTGGTGGCGATGATGGACATCACTGCGCCGGAAAAGCTGGCAGACACCATTGCAGTCAGCATATTGCGGCGGACAGAAGAAAAACAAGAAGTGTTAGAAATATTAAACGTACGTTCTCGCTTAGAAAAAGTGATTACCTTTATTGAGCGAGAAAAGAATGTAGCCATGTTGGAAAACGAAATCGCCAATAAGACGCGCCAGCGCTTAGAGCAATCGCAAAGAGAGCATTATTTGCGCGAGCAAATGCGCTCCATTCAAAGCGCGCTTGGAGAAGAAGATGAAATACAAGAAGAGATTGATGGCTATCGCGCGTTTGTAGAAAAAATGGATGTGGCGGCGGAGAGCAAGGAAAAGCTGTTAAAAGAGCTGAGCCGTATGGAGCGAATGAGCCCGCAATCACCGGATTATAACGTACTACAAACCTATTTTGAATGGATTGCTGCCTTGCCTTTTGGCGTCTATACAGAAGACAATATGGACATTGCACATGCCGCGCGTACGCTGGACAAAGATCATTATGGCATGAAAAAGGTAAAAGAGCGCGTTTTAGAGCATCTATCAGTGCTGCAATTGACAGGGAAGATACAAGGCAATATTTTATGCTTTATTGGACCGCCCGGGGTGGGAAAAACCTCCATTGCCCGTTCCATTGCAGAAGCAGTGGGGCGGAAATTTGTGCGCATGTCTCTTGGGGGTGTGCGAGATGAAGCAGAAATCAGAGGGCACCGCAGAACATACATTGGCGCAATTCCGGGGCGCATCATTTCAAATATGCGCAGAGCCGGAAGCATGAACCCTGTTTTCTTGCTGGATGAAATTGATAAAATGTCTCATGACTTTCGGGGAGACCCTGCTTCAGCGATGTTGGAAGTGTTGGATGAATCTGTCAATAAAACATTTCAAGACCACTATTTAGACATTGATTTTGATTTATCCAATGTGATGTTCATTGCCACTGCCAACAACGCAGAGGAAATTCCAGTGCCGCTTTATGACCGCATGGAGATCATTGAACTGGATAGCTATACTGCTTATGAAAAGGAACAAATCGCAGTACGACATCTCATTCCAAAGCAGCTGGAAAAACATAGCTTGACAAATAAAATGCTGCGCATTTCTTCGGGCGCACTACGAGAAGTGATACAAAGCTATACGATAGAAAGCGGTGTGCGGACGCTAGAGCGCATGATTGGTACCATTTGCAGAAAAGCGGCATATCAATATGTGGAGACAGGAAAACCTGTGAGCGTAACCAAACGCAATTTGGAAACATATTTGGGCAAACCAAAGTATCAAGAAATGAAAATTTCCAAAAAGGGAAGTGTGGGCGTCGCCATTGGGCTGGCATGGACGGCTGCTGGCGGCAGCACGCTTCCCATTGAGGTTTCTGCAGTGGACGGCAGCGGGAACATTGAACTCACAGGACACTTGGGTGACGTCATGAAAGAAAGCGCAAAGATAGCGATTTCGCTCATTGGCGCGCGGGCAAAAAAACTGGGTATCGACGAAAAATTCTATAAGGAAAAAGACATTCACATTCACGTACCGGAAGGTGCCATTCCAAAAGATGGACCTTCGGCAGGGATTACAATGGCGCTGGCTGTGGCTTCTGCTTTGTCCCATCGAAAGGTAAAAGAAGATCTTGCCATGACAGGAGAAGTAACGTTAACAGGGCGTGTGCTTGCCATCGGCGGGCTGCGAGAGAAAGTATTTGCAGCATACCGTGCAGGCATTCATTATATTATTATCCCCAAAACAAATTTGGCGGATTTGGATGAGATTCCGGAAGAAATAAGAGCAACGATTACGTTCCATCCGGTGGAAGAGGTCAGCGAAGTCTTTTCCTTTGGATTGCAATAGGAGTAAATATGCAGATTAGAAGCGCAAAGTTTATAAAAAGCTTAACAAAAGATTTTGAAGCATTTAATGATACACTACCGGAAATTGCGGTTGTGGGGAAATCCAATGTGGGGAAATCTTCTCTGATTAATTTTTTGACCAATAATTCAAAATTGGCCAAAGTTGCAAAGACACCTGGGAAAACCAGGCTTGTCAATTACTTCTTATTGAACGATGCTTTTTATTTGGTGGATTTGCCCGGGTATGGCTATGCGAAAGTTTCCAAAAGCGAGCAAGTTTCTTGGGATGAAATGATGGGCGTGTATTTTGAAAGCGCGCCCATGTTGCAAATGATTTTTATTTTAATTGATATTCGGCGCACGCCCGCAGCAGATGATCGGGCGATGATTGATCTCGCAGATTATTACGGCATTCCTTATGTGATACTGGCGACAAAGGCGGATAAGGTTGCAAAATCCAAACGCAAGCAAGCCTGCGATAAGCTACGGCTGGCCATTGCCCACCCCACATGTATGGATGTCATTCCGGTTTCCGCTTACGATAAAGTTGGAAAAGAGCAAATTCTCACGATTATGGAGCGGTATGTCAAAGAAGAGGACGAGATGGAATGAAGGTATACGCAATTTCAGATTTGCACCTTGCCTCGCGTGTGGACAAACCCATGGATGTTTTTGGGCAGCACTGGGAAAATTATTGGGATAAAATAAGAGAAGATTGGCATGGGAAAGTGACAGAAGAAGATGTGGTGCTGATTCCAGGAGATATTAGCTGGGCGATGAACTATGAAGAAGCAGAGCAGGATTTGCAAGAAATCTGCCAACTGCCCGGGCATAAAGTGATGATCAAAGGAAATCACGATTACTGGCACGCCTCTATTTCCAAAACCAGAGCTAGATTATTCAACAATACATATTTTTTGCAAAATGATGCGCTACGCATCGGAGATTATACGTTTGCCGGTACGAGAGGATGGGTGCAAAGAGAAAGCGATGGCTTTGACATGCAAGATGAAAAAATATATATGCGCGAGTGCATGCGCTTAAATCTTTCTTTGGATGCAGCGAAAAAATTGGGCGGAGAGATTATAGGACTATCTCACTATCCGCCATACAGCGCGGCAAGAGGCGCAAGCGAAGTAACAGATTTATATGCATCCTATGGTGTAAAGAACGTTGTTTATGGACATTTACATGGCCCTCAACTAAAAGAACAAATGGAACGCATCATCACAATTAATGAAGTAAATTACCATCTCACTTCTTGCGATTACTTAGGGTTTTCCTTAGAAAAAATCAAGTAAGCAGATTACGGAGCGCGGCAATGGAACGAAAGCAGACCAAAAAAATACTATTCTATATTACGTTCGGCGTAACATTATGGGCAGTGCTGCAGCATATTGGAGATGTTTGGGGCGCGCTGCTTACCATATTAAACATCATTTTGCCTTTTACCATTGGGCTGGCAATGGCATTCGTATTAAATGTTTTGATGCGCGCACTGGAGAACCATGCCCTCTTCTTTTTTGATCGCTGGAAAAGCCCTGTTTGGAAAAAGGTGAAACGGGTTTTGGCGTTGCTTCTAACGTTTGTCATTGTGCTGGGGATTATCCTTATTTTACTGCTGATTGTTGTCCCTGAACTGGAGCGTTCTTTTAGCATGCTGCTGAGCAACTTACCCGGTTATATGGAAGAAGTACGTGGTTGGGCAATTGACATCACGGATCGTTTGGGCATTGAAAATCAGGGGCTCAAAGATTTACAGATCAACTGGCCTACCGTTGTGGAACAAATTAAAGATTTCTTTTTGGATTCTGATTCTTCTTTGGTGGGCACCACCATTGATGTGACTTCGGCCATCATAAACGGTGTTTATACTACAATTTTGGCGGCGACTTTTTCGCTTTATGTATTATTTGATAAAGAGCGACTGGGAGCGCAGGTAAGGCGGGCAGGGCATGCGCTATTAAAACCAAAGCGTGCAGAAAAGATTTTTTCTGTTGCGGCAATGGCAGATGAAGCTTTTACAAAATTCATATTAGGGCAATTAACCGAAGCCGTTATCATTGGCGTGTTATGCTATTTTGGAATGCTTATTTTTGGGTTGCCATATGCGGCGACCATTGCAATATTCATCGGTGTAACAGCGCTCATTCCGGTATTTGGTGCTTTTATCGGAACCACAGTAGGTGTGTTCCTAATCTCCATGGTATCTTTTCCTAAGGCCATTGGGTTTTTGATTTTTATTGTCATACTGCAACAACTGGAAGGGAATTTGATTTATCCACGCGTGGTAGGGCAATCTGTTGGGTTGCCGGGCATTTGGGTATTGGTTTCGGTAACACTGGGCGGGAGCTTTTTTGGGATTGCAGGAATCCTTTTGGCTGTTCCGGTTTGTTCTGTCTTGTATGCACTGTTCCGTTCTTATATCAACAAACGCGTAAAAGAAAAAGAAGTAGAAGCGGAACAAGCGCAGGAAAAAGAAGAGAGTACATAAAGTTTTTGCATAGATGTATATAAAAAATCTCGGCAGTTGGAATGTCTTTTTTCCATTGTCGAGATTTTTTTCGACTATAAACCTTTTTGCTGGTTTTTGTTTTGGTAATGGGAGAAATGCTTTCCCATGTTACCCGCTTTTCTGCCACCAACGCACGCTGTTCTTTCTTGCTGCGCTTGCAGATCGGCACATATTTTTTCATTTTCTTCACTCCTTTGTTATAGTATACAAAAAAGAGTGAAAAAAGAAAAGAACTATTGATACATACGCATATATGGGCCATGGGCTTCAATGAGATCATCACACATGCTACGAATATCATCAAGCGAAAGCTCGGCAGCAGTGTGTGGATCTAAAAACGCAGCATGATAAATGGCTTCTCTTTTTTTGCTGCGCGCAGCTTCAATGGTTAGCAGCTGTACGTTGATATTTGTTTGGTTTAATGCTGCAAGCTGTAAAGGCAATGCGCCAACATATGTGCCGTGAATTCCCATGTTATCTGCAAAGCAAGAAACTTCAACGCATGCCTCAGGTGGCAGATTGGGAATCAGACCATTGTTTAGAACATTTCCGCCAAATTGATAAGGCATGTTGGTTACAACAGCTTCCATGATATAAGAGGCATATTCAGAAGAACGATCATGGGCAACTGCGCCACCATTTAGCAACGTCTCTTTTTGCGCTGTCCACGCAGCAATTTGGTTTACGCAACGGCGTGGATATTCATCCAGTGGGATTTGAAAATCTTCAATGAGCGCAGGGTATGCGTTTTTGATGAAATAAGGCGTATATTCTGCGTTATGCTCACTGGATTCAGTGCAATAATACCCAAACTGCTCAATATACGAATACCGTACCATATCAGAATGTTTTGTGGTTTTATTTTTATGTGCTGCACGGCGACGGATTTCAGGGTACAAATCTACACCATCCTTATCATACAATTCCAGCAACCAACACATATGATTGATGCCTGCTAGCTTTTCTTTGCGACCGGGAAGCTTATCTGCCATATCAAGCGATTGCAAAAGATCGCCGGAGCAAACTTGTACGCTATGGCAAAGCCCTACGGACTTGATGGGCGTATGCCGCTGCAAATAACCTGTCAAAATACCCATGGGGTTTGTATAGTTTAAAAAGAGTGCATCAGGGCAGACTTCCATCATATCAGCCGCAAAATCTTCCAACACGGGAATGGTTCGCAAACCACGCATAATACCGCCAATGCCCAGCGTATCGCCAATGGTTTGCCGTAAACCATACTTTTTTGGGATTTCAAAATCGATGACGGTACTGGGTTCATACCCACCCACCTGAATGGCATTTACCACAAAGGAAGCTTCTTTTAACGCTTCTTTTCGATTTTCTTCACCTAAGTAAGTAAGGATTGTGGCGCGATTTTGATTGATGGTTTCGTTCATGGCGCGAATGATAAGCGCTGACTCTTCGAGACGCAAGGGATCAATATCATAAAGCGCGATTTCTGCATCTTGCAGCGCAGGCGTGCGCATGCAATCTCCCAATACATTTTTCGCAAATACAGTACTACCGGCGCCCATAAATGTTATCTTTATCATGCCTTCTCCTCCAACAAACGTGAAAAATGAAACAGTATTTGCTGCATCAATGGATCGTCTGATGTTAATTTGCTGTATGTCTCTAGCGCTTGCTGCGCAGCTTCAACTGTTTCGATATTCATATACAAAAGCGCGGCCGCGCCGGCAAGCAGCAAAGGCGTTGGATCGCCGCCATGCGCAAAAATCAAACGAGAGGGCGCGATAATACGCTCTTCAGGCCCTAACTTTCGCGCAGGGGAAGCGGCGTTTCTGGCAATGGTATCTACGATTTCTTTGGATTTGAATTTGGCATCGGCCATTGCCGAAAAAGAATTTTGTGCTTCCAATGGTACGCCATATTCCAAGCTGATGGCGAGATCGATCTCTCGGTAAAACCCGCCGGTTAAGCGAGAAATGAAAGCATCGTTGGCGGCATCTGCATATAGTTCATAGCCTTTATAAGCGCCCATATAGGCAATAATCGCGCTGGCAGCATTATAGGTATAGATTTTGCGCAACATGAGCAAAGGAAAGTTATCGGTAGAAGAAATACCCTCCAGTGCATCAATTTCTGCCGGTAATCCTTGCTGTGCAACATGCAAGACAGGATAGTTTTCGCTGGCAATATTAAGCAGACCATCTTCTATGGTTGTACAAAAAACAGCGCCGGAAATAGCAGTTTCTTTGAGAGGTCCCATAAGAGAAGAGGGCAGTAGCGCGTTTTCACAGGCGAGAACAGGCGTTTTCTCATCAATTTTATCTTTTAACCATGCGCCAACCAGAGGCGTGTTTTCCCCTCCAACACTAACAAAAACAGCATCGCTTTTTTGGATAGCCTCAACAGCGGCAGGCGTATCAATATGATAGGCAACATAATCTTTTACTATAACAGTTTTCGCGCCACCAAAAAAACGCACCTGATAGGAACCTGCTGCATTGAGCGCATCAATAAGCGCCTCATTTTTATCGAGAAACGTTAGCTTTACCTGTTCGTTTAACAAGCGTGCAATAAAGCCACGCCCGGCTTTTCCTGCGCCGATAATCGTAATTTGTAACATCTAGGAACTCTCCTTTATAATACTTCGCTTTGTATATCAACCACTTCTGCATCTGTCGCGCGAATGATAAAACTTTGCAATTTTCCATAAATTTGATCAGCAAGCGCATTGCTGCCGGCAAGATAGACCAAGCTTATTTCAATGCTTTGATGGATTTCCTGCAAATCAGATTCTATAACAGATACATTAAATTCATTTTGGATTTTTTTCAGCAGACTTTTTACCACCATGCGCTTTTCTTTTAGCGAATGACACCATGGCGCACGAAGCGTAAACGTTAACAAGCGGATATGCATCATATGCCTCTATTCTGTACTAAAAAGCACGTCGTATTCTGCTTCCTTAAAGCCCACAAGAACCGTTTCTCCTTGCACGAGAATTGGACGTTTTACCAGCATACCATCTGTAGCGAGCAAGCGTAGTTGCTCCTCTTCGGACATGGCAGGAAGCTTATCTTTTAATGAAAGCGCGCGGTATTGCATTCCGCTGGTATTGAAGAACCGTTTTAGCGGAAGACCACTTTTTTCATACCAGAGTTTCAATTCGTCATAAGTTGGGTTTTCCTCTTTGATGTCTCTCTCTTGGAAGGAAATGTTGTGTGCATGCAGCCAGTTTCTCGCTTTCGCACAGGTGGAACATTTAGGGTAACATAAAAACAACATAATAATGCTCCTTTCTAAAAACACTATACTAAATATGATAAAAATATGCAATGAAACGATGTTTTATTGTTAGAGAATTTGGGTATTCTATGAAGGAAATTTCTTTTAAAAAATCCAACGCATTTTTGCTGAAATTATTCGTTAAAAAGAATTGACAAACAAATTGCAAGTCCGTATACTATAATCGTTGATGCTTAACAGTTAAGCGCTTAATAATTTTGCGCTTAATTTTTTTGAGAGGAGGCAGAATGGATCCTTTAAAACTTCGAGAAGCGGCAAATGGACTTGAAACAGTACATGTTTTGCGACGCGCAGCATTGCAAAAACATTTTTCCGGGACGTCAATTCATATGGCGCAATGGCCGATTTTAGATTATGTAATACAAAATGAAGATTGTACGCAAGTAGAAATTGCAAAAGTGTTGCATGTCTCTCCGGCATCCATTGCGATTTCCACCAAGCGGTTGCAAAAAGCAGGATTGCTGGAAAAGCAGGTCAATCAAGAGAGTTTGCGACAAAACCGTTTGCGGGTTACAGCAAAAGGGAAAGAGAAGGTTGAGCAGCATCGCGGCATTTTTCGTAGCGTCAGTCAAACCATGTTTGCAGATTTTACGGAGGCGGAGCTGGATTTTTTAAATTACTGTACAGATAAGATGGTGTCTAACTTAACGGATGGAAAGGGCAAGCGCCTTTCGCCGCTTAGCCGGGCAGCACTTGTGAACAAATTAAAGCAAGAAGAGAGAACACGGGAGGTAAAAGATGTTTAGAAGGCTATATCGCTCTATGGGACGATTTAAAAAATTTGTGTTTATCACAATTTTTTTTGTGCTGGCGGAGCTGGTCTTGGATTTGATTCTACCGGTATTGATGCAAAATATTATCGATAACGGAATCAATAACCATGATGTGGATTATGTAGTAAAGCTGGGGATACAGATGATTATCATTGCACTGCTTTCTATGGCGGTGGGGAGTGCATCCGGGTATACCTCTGCAGTTGCAAGTTCTGGGTTGATGAAAGAAATCCGCGTTGCAGAATTTAATAAGATTCAAGAGTTTTCTTTTTCAAATATCGATAAATTCTCAACGGCATCTCTTTTAACAAGACTTACCAGGGATATTTTTGAAGTGCGTATGGCGTTTCAGATGATGATTCGTATGTTGGTGCGTGCGCCGATTATGCTTATCATGACTACAATTTTAGCAGTACAAATCAATGCACAACTGGCGATTGTATTCTTATGTGCCATTCCGCTATTGGGTGGTTCTCTATACCTAGTATTCAAAAATGCACATCCACTTTTTATTGTCATGATGAAAAAAATGGATCAATTAAACGCAGATATTCAAGAAAATTTAATTGGTATTCGCGTGGTAAAGACATTTGTACGAGATGAATATGAAATCGAAAAATTTGAACGGTCTGCCGGTGATGTGAGAGATACGCAAGCCAAAGCAGAAAAAATCATTGCATTCAACGGTGCAGCATTTGAGCTTGTCATGTATGCTTGCATGATTGCCATTGCATGGTTTGGTGGGCGCATGATCGTATTCGGGACAATGACCACCGGTGAGTTCATGCGATACATGAGTTATATTTCACAAATTTTGGTTTCACTGATGATGATTAGCCAAGCAACGGTACAAATGGTTGTTTCACAAACTTCAGGTGAGCGTATTTTTGAAGTATTAGATGAAGAGATAGATATTAAAGATGATGGGGCACGGCTAGACGCTGTTGTGGAAACCGGGAAAATTGAATTCGACAATGTGAATTTCAGCTATAGCAAAAACCCAGATAATTTAACGCTGGAAGAGATCAACCTTAGCATTGCGCCCGGTGAGATGGTCGGTATCATCGGAAGTACCGGCGCGGGAAAATCTTCTCTCGTGCAATTGATTCCAAGATTGTACGATATTTTGGATGGTAGTGTGCGCGTTAGCGATATTGATGTCCGCGAATATTCAAAAGAACATTTAAGAGATAGCGTGGGCATGGTTTTGCAAAAGAACGTATTGTTTACCGGTACAATTATGGAAAACTTGCGTTGGGGCGATGAACATGCTACAGATGAAGAAGTTTACGCGGCTTGTAAAGTTGCATCAGCCCATGACTTTATTATGGCATTTCCGGAAGGATATAATACGTTCCTTGGACAAGGCGGCGTGAACCTTTCCGGTGGGCAGCGGCAGCGGGTTTGTATTGCGCGCGCACTTTTGAAAAAGCCTAAAATCATGATACTGGATGATAGCACCAGCGCAGTGGATACAGCAACAGATGCCAACATCAGAAAAGCACTTCGAACAGAACTAAAAGGCATGACGACAATTATTATTGCGCAGCGAATTTCTTCCATCAGCGATGCAGATAAAATTGTAGTTATGGATGATGGGCGCATTATGGCTGTAGGAACACATGATGAACTCATGGTTTCCAATAATATTTATAGAGAATTACATGATTCACAGCAAAGGGGGGTGGCATAAATGCAAAGACGGTATAAAAGCCAAAGAAAACCAAGACCGGATGATATGAAAGGCACAATAAGCCGAATCATGAGCTATATGCTCACATTTCGTGGGCAACTATTTTTCGTGTTTTTGGCAATCGCATTAAACGCAATTGCAAACGTTGCCAGCTCGTATTTCTTGAAGCCACTCATTAATGACTATATTATGCCGTTGGTGGGCGTAAACAATCCTGACTTTACAAAGATGATACATATTTTGGTCGTCATGGGTGTCATTTATCTGACCGGTGCTGTAACAGGATATCTTTATCAACGGATTATGGTAACAGTTTCTACAGGTACGTTGTATAAAATACGTGTGGACTTGTTTACGAAACTACAAGCATTACCGATACAGTATTATGATACACATACACATGGCGAAATCATGAGCCGTATCACCAACGATACCAATATGCTGCGGCAGATGTTAAGCCAAACTTTTCCGCAGGTAATTTCTTCAATTATCGCGATGGTAGCTACGTTTATTGCCATGATAAGCATTGATTTTACGCTGACAGCGATTGTGGTAGGGATGATGATTGTCATTTGCATTGGAATCTTGATTCTGACTCGTGCCAGCCATGGTTACTTTAGACGTGTACAAGAGGGTATGGGCGTTTTGAACGGATTCTCTGAAGAGATGCTGGAAGGGCAACGCGTCATCAAAGTATTTAACCATGAATCATATGTCAAAGCAGATTTTGCAGAAATCAGCGAAGAACTGCGTGTGGCAGGGAAAAATTCCGTTGGCTTTTCTTCTATGTTGATGCCAGCAATGATGAGTATGGCGTATGTATCTTATGCAATCTGCGCGATGGTGGGCGCGACAATGGTCATCAATGGTACAGTGGATATCGGCTCTGTCGCAGCGTTTTTGAACTATTCCAGATCTTTTACACGCCCGTTGACACAACTTTCCAACCAAGCCAATTATATTTTAGGGGCATTGGCCGGCGCGGAACGTGTTTTCACACTAATGGATACCAAACCGGAAGTAGACGAAGGTTATGTAACGCTGGTAAATGCAATTGTAGATGCAGATGGCAATATTACAGAATCTGAAAAACGCACGGGGAAATGGGCATGGAAATGGCCGCATGGAAACGGTACACTCGAATATGTTGAGCTAAAAGGCGATGTGCGTTTTGAAGATGTACATTTTGAATATGAAGAAGGCAAGCCTGTATTAAACGGCATTAGCTTATTTGCAAAACCGGGGCAAAAGATTGCGTTGGTGGGTTCTACCGGCGCTGGGAAAACGACGATTACGAACCTAATCAATCGGTTTTATGATGTGCCGGATGGTAAAATTCGCTACGATGGGATTAACATCAACAAAATCAAAAAAGATGATTTGCGGCGTTCTCTAGGGGTGGTACTGCAAGATACCAACCTATTTACCGGAACCGTTATGGATAATATTCGCTATGGGAAATTGGATGCAACAGATGATGAAGTCATTGCAGCGGCGAAACTTGCCAATGCACACTCTTTTATCAGGCGTTTGCCCCAAGGATACGATACGCTTCTAGAAGCCAATGGCGGAAATTTAAGCCAAGGGCAACGGCAGCTTTTATCCATTGCGCGGGCAGCGGTTGCAGATCCGCCGGTACTTATTTTGGATGAAGCAACAAGTTCAATCGATACCAGAACGGAACATTTGATTCAAGCAGGTATGGATCAACTGATGCAAGGTAGGACTGTGTTTGTTATCGCCCATAGACTTTCAACCGTAAGAAACTCCAACGCGATTTTGGTATTGGAACACGGAGAAGTCATTGAACGGGGCGATCATGAATCGTTGATTGCTGAAAAGGGCCGTTACTATCAGCTGTATACAGGTGCGCTGGAATTGGAATAGAACAATATAAAATAAAACAACAAAAAAGAGGCAGAGATGTCTCTTTTTTTTGTATAGAAAAGAGCACACAAAAAAATTACAAGTATAACACATTTTTATAGTATACTAGAGTAAATAGCAGTGAGGTGGTAAGAGTATGATCAAAATCTTAATTGTAGAAGATGAACGTGCGATTTCACACTTGATTCAGGTGAATCTTGAAGATGCAGGGTGTCTTTGTGAGGTTGCATTTGATGGAAAACAGGCTGCTGATAAAATTGAAGCATCGGTTTATGATTTAATTCTCCTAGATATTATGTTGCCGCATATTGATGGCTATGAACTACTGGAGTATGTGAAAACGCTAGATATGCCGGTTATTTTCATTACCGCAAAAGCTGGTGTGGAAGACCGCATCAAGGGACTAAAGCTGGGCGCAGATGATTATATTACAAAACCGTTTCAGGTGGGAGAACTGTTGGCGCGAGTAGAAGCGGTGTTGCGCCGCATGGGCAAAAGCGCGCAGAATTTGGAAGCCCATGACGTGGAAGTTAACGTAGAATCTCGCATTGTAAAAAAAGCAGGCATACCCATTGAGCTGACTGTCAAAGAATTTGATTTATTGGTTGAACTGCTCCGCAATAAAAATGTAGCACTTCCAAGAGAAAAACTCTATGAAATGGTTTGGAAAGAACCGTTTATTGGGGAAACAAGAACGCTGGATTCTCATATTCAACGCTTGCGCCGTAAGCTTGATTGGAATGATTACATCAAAACGGTATTCCGCATCGGCTATCGCTTGGAGGCATAACCTTGAAGCTATTCAGCAAAGTTTTTTTATTCACATTACTGATTATGACATTCGCGCTTGCTGTCTTTGGATATCTTCTGATATCACAAAGTTTCTCGCATGCCATTACGCGGCATGTGGATCAAGCACGCGTAGAGCATCAAATGATCAAAAGTACTTTGCTGCAAGAAATTGCAGATGCAAGCCAGCAGGGGCAGATTTCTGATGGGCTGTTGAGCATTGTGGCATCGCAGGCGATGAAGAATGTACCTCTTGAGATGGATGTTTTTATTTATGAAGGCGAAAATGAAAAAAACACATTGGTGAGCAAAAATACTAATTTTTCCAGATCACCGCCGCTGGCGCCTTCCCAACTGGATGTAACGGCAAAAATTTATCAAGTTTATGGCAACTACCGCCTCGAAGTGGTAAGCGGTTTTGCCGTCAGCAATCGTAGTATTTCTTTGCACACAATGCAGGACATCTCTGCGCCATTCAGCGATAAGTCAAAGATGGTGCAGACGTATATTGTAACCTATATTGCGCTTATTTTTGTCAGCATGATTGCGCTTTATATTCTATATGATATTTTGACGCGCCCCATTGAAAAACTAAGCGAAACAACTTATCGCATTGCGCGGGGTAATTTTTCAGTGCGCGCAGAAGTTTCCTCACAAGATGAACTGGGGCAATTGGCGCGTAACTTTAACCGTATGGCCCGCATGATGGAAGAAAAAATTGATGAAATGCAAGAAGAGACGCGCAAAAAAGATGATTTTGTTGCCAGCTTTGCCCATGAAATCAAAACACCGCTGACCTCAGTGATTGGATATGCAGATATGCTTTACCAAAGAGAGCATAGCAAAGAGCAAGTAAAGGATTACGCAGAATATATTCTAAACGAAGGAATGCGCTTAGAAGCACTTTCTTTTAAATTGATGGATCTTATCATATTAAGCCGAAAAGATTTTATTTTGGAAGAACTGCGCATTGATGAATTTTTTGCAGATATTTTTATTTCGGTGACACCGTTGCTGGATAAAAATAATGTGAAAATGGAAATTGCGATAGATGCACTGTATGTACGCGCCGAAGCAGATTTATTAAAAACGGTTATTTTGAACCTGATTGACAACGCGGTAAAGGCTGACGCAAAGAACATCCGTATTTTTGGTGAAATTGCCGGCATGAACTATAAAATTTCAGTACAGGATGATGGGAAAGGAATTCCCAAAGCAGATTTACCATATGTGCAAGAAGCGTTTTACATGGTGGACAAAGCTCGCGCGCGGTCGCAACATGGCGCAGGGATTGGGCTTGCGCTCGCCAGTGAAATTGCAAAAGTACACCGTACACGCATTATAATAGAAAGCGAAGAGGGCGTAGGAACAACAATCAGTTTCCGGCTCAGAATGATAAGGAGTGCATCATGAGAAGAGATATTTCAACGGTAATTACAGTGGGTATCATTCTAGTTGTGCTATTGAGCGGGCTTATTTTGCCCACGGTCTTGTTGAACACGCAAAACAAAACAATGCTCGCGGCTTCTTTTGTGGAAAACAAAGAAAGTGAAATAGAAGAAGAACCATTGCCGACGCCGGAAAATACGGATTATTTGAGTTTGTTGCGTTTGTTGAGTGAAGAAGAAATTGCGTATCGCATGCAAAAATGGAGGCATGGCAGGCGCGTTGTGGCTGAGAATATGAAAACAGATATTTCGCTCGACGCCGCAGCTTACTTGGCAAAAGATATGATTCATTCCCTCTTGCAGCGATCCGGTTTAAACGAAAAGATTAACATGGAAGCGCTCACTTTGATCAACGGAGAATTGTATAAAAAGACGAGTGTGTCTGGTTATGGGTGGTGGGCGCTTCATTTTTCGGCAGGAAACGACCTTTATTTCTATGTGCGGGTAGATGCCATGGCAGGCGTGGTCTTGTGGCTTGATATTGGGGTTTATGCATCTGCCAGTTGGCGCATACAAATTACAGAGGAAGAACAGCAAGCGCTTCTTACGTTATATCAAAATTATTTGGGGATTCCTGTAAAAGAGATTACATCAGAAAAAGAGGAGAAAGACATTTCTTTTTATGCGCAAGCAAAAAACAAAGATTACTATATTGCGGTAACACATGAATTGAACAACAAGGAAAACTTAACCGAAGGAGAACTCATTGGGTTGGGTATTTTATATGACAAAGAAGAGGGTTATTGGTGGAGAGACAGTGTATCCCTCAATGCTTAAAGCATTTCTTACAAGCTTCCAGCCCGGCAGAGGTGGCTTCTTTTCTTGAAATTTGCAGGGTACTTTCTGATAGCACATCACAAGAAGCTCTATGATAGGTGCCGCCAGAAGGTGTTTTATAAACAATCGAAAAATTTTCTGTTAGTGGCGTGGGAACTTCCGGCGTTATGGCAGTACGAATTGTTGTCCCATCGCTGATGAGCGTAATATTACCTTGTAAATCGGTACGGAACAAGGGAATATTATTTTCGTTTAACAAGGCGAGGCGTTCGCCATGGGGATGCCCGCTGGAGCCGGCCAAACCACAGGAGACCACAGCATAAGCAGGCTGTACTGCCTGTAAAAACGCTTCGGAATTTGAAGTGTTGCTGCCATGATGCCCCAGTTGCCATATTTGCGCTTGTAAGGCATCGCCATACGCTTCAATGAGAAACCCTTCTGCTTCTTTTTCAGCATCTCCGGTGAAAAGAAATGTATTATTTTGATAAGTCAATTTGGAAACCAAAGAATAATTATTGGTTTCTTTATAGGTTTTAGAAAGCCCAAAAATTTCAAAACGGCATACTTCATCAAAGGAGATTTCAGTATATTCCTGTATGAAAGTAAAAGGAATATTGCGGGCTTGCAAAACATCTTGCAATGCAATATCTTGTTCATTCTCCGCGGGAACGATTGGAAGATAGGCTTTTTTGATTGGAAACCGTCGGCTTAGCTGCAAAAGACCACCGGCATGATCTGCATGCGGATGGGTACAGAGAAAAACATCAATCTGAGAAATGCCATAAGCGGTAAGGGTTTTTGATACTTGCTCCCACATATCTGCTTCTCCTGTATCAATGAGCATTGTTTTCCCATTGGGCGAAACGATAAGCGTAGCATCTCCTTGTTCCACATCGATGTATACAACATGCAGCATGCCTTGTGTATCAATTTTTGGCGAAAGAAAGAAACTGCTGCAAAAGAAAAGTATGAACAATGCAACAAGTATCAAAGACAAACGATTCTTTTTTAGATAAGAGAATACTTTTGCTTGGCTTTTCTTTGTCATAACAAAAGAAGCCCCCATATAAAAAGATAAAGCAGAAATAGAAGAGGAACGAGATAACGAAAGGGGTTCTTTTTTGTTTTATGGTGAAACACATACATGCCCATAAGCGCACCTCCCGCACCGCCAAACACTGCAAATAATAACAAAACACGCTCGCGAATGCGCCATCTTCCTGTCTTTGCGGCATATTTATCTATTCCAAACAAGACAAACGAAATGATGTTCATCAGAAGAAAATATAAAAGCGCATATTGGCGTAAAAATGATTGCATATGCTCAGTATACTGTCTTTTTCTGCGAGATGCAATGCGTTTTCCTATGCCTTGTTTTGTGCTATAATATGAAAAAGGAGGCGTAGAACATGAATCCTGAATTAAAAGAAATTGCCCATAGAATGCGGGAAATGCGCGAAGTGTTATCTTTACAGGAAAGCGATATTGCAGCGCAAGCCGGATTGAGCGAAGAGGCTTATAAAAAATACGAAGCAGGGGAACAGCCCATTCCCATTAGCGCCATTTATGCTGTGGCAAAAGCAATGGAGATTGATCCTACGCTGCTGATGACGGGAGAGGCGCCTAAAAACAGCCGATACACGGTAACACGAAACGGAAAAGGCGTTTCTGTGGAGCGTTATAAAGAATATAGCTTTTCTGCGCTGGCACATAACTTCAAAGGGCGCTTTATGGACCCGATGATTGTAGAACTATTGCCGCAAGAAAACCCACCAACAATGGTAACCCATACAGGACAGGAGTTTAACTATGTCTTAGAGGGGGAGATGATTGTCATCTATGACGGCAAAGAGTTATATTTAAAAGCGGGGGATAGCATTTATTTTGACCCCAGCGCACCGCATGGACAAATGACAAAGGCACCGTATGCAAAATTCCTAACCATTATTATGGAATGAGAATGTGTAGAGAGCTTGAACAAACTGTTAGAAGTTGGCGCGGATAGGAAAAAGAGAAGAGAATTTATTGACAAGGCTTGCAGGGGAGTATATTATTGATATAATGGTGTGTATTTGTGCACATTTATTGTATGTTAAAAATAAGCATAGATGCTTAGGAGGAATATAAATGCCTTTTGAACTGGATACAGGAAACGGTAATTTTGCAAAGATTAAAGTCATCGGTGTGGGTGGCGGCGGCGGGAATGCCGTCAATCGTATGGTGTCATATGGCCTGGAAGGTGCAGAATTTATTGTTGTAAACACAGATAAACAAGCGTTATTTTTAAGCGATGTCCCCCAAAAGATTCAAATCGGTGAGAAATTGACAAAAGGGCTGGGCTCAGGCGCGGATCCGGAAACGGGAAAAAGAGCGGCTGAAGAAAGCAGAGATGATATCGAACAACTGGTAAAAGGTGCGGACTTAGTATTTATTGCAGCAGGATTGGGCGGCGGCACAGGAACAGGCGCAGCGCCTGTTGTGGCAGAAATTGCAAAAGGAAGCGGCGCGTTGACGGTGGCGTTTGTAACGATGCCGTTTTGGTTTGAAGGAAAACCAAGAGAGCGCATCGCAGATGAAGGCTTTCAAAATTTGCTGGAAAATGTAGATAGTATCGTAAAAGTCCCCAACAACAAGCTATTAGAAGTTATGGGTAAAAATACACCGCTGGCAGAATCTTTCAAATTGGCGGATGATGCACTGCGGCAAGGGATTCAAGGACTAACAGAGCTCATTGCAAAACCGGCGCTCATTAACCTTGACTTTGCAGATGTAAAATCAGTCATGACAGACCATGGAACAGCGCATATGGGCATTGGTGTTGCGTATGGTGAAAACAAAGTATTGGAAGCGACAAAGCAGGCAGTCATGAGTCCGCTACTGGATACAACAATTCAAGGCGCGAAGGGTGTTATCTTTAACATTATCATGGATAAAACCGGCGGGCTTGCAGAAATTGAAGAAGCGGTAAAATTGGTACAGAGCGCAGCAGATGAAAATGCAAATATCTTCATTGGCGCTGACATCGACGAAAACCTAGAAGATGAAGCGCGCGTGACAGTGATTGCAACAGGTTTTGGCGGCGGAGAAGTTACGGCTGCAAATGAAGCACCAGCAGAAGCTTCTGTTCGTACGCCGGGCGCAGCAACACAGCAACAAGAAACGCAGCAAAGGCCGACAGCAAATTTTGCAGGCGGCAGAACCATTGAAACAAGAGAAGAAGAAGGGCAAGAAGAAGAGCCGGAACTTCCTATCTTTTTGAAAAAATCGCCGCGCAGAATTCAGATGGATGACTAGTAAATTTCCTATAGACCGGCGCTTTGCCGGTCTATTTTTATATCGGTAAATTGTGAGGATATGACACTTGAAAGAAAAAGAAGCCGAAATCCCTTTTGAAAATCTAAAAAAACCCAACCCTTCCGTGGGATTATCTGCGGAAGAGGTGGAGCTGCGCCATACGCTGGGTGCAGACAATCGTGGCGCGGAAGTACGCGCCAAATCCTATTTCGCCATTCTAAAAGAGAATTTATTGACGCCTTTTAATGCGCTTAACGCAGTTTTGGGTGTGCTTGTCATTGGAACGGGGCATATACAAAACGCTCTTTTTTTGGTGGTGGCGTTTGTCAATCTGCTGCTTGGAACATTACAGCAAATTCGCGCCAAAGTGGCAGTGGAAAAACTTACGGTGCTTTCCAAAGCAAAGGCACGCGTATTGCGGAATGGAGAAATTGTAGAACTTCCACCGGAAGAAATCGTATTGCATGATGTCATTATGTTGGGCGCAGGGAATCAAATACCGACGGACGGCATGATACTAAGCGGCAATTGCGAGGTAGATGAATCGTTTTTAACAGGAGAGGCAGATCCGGTTTATAAAAGCGCTGGAGATACGCTTTTATCAGGTAGTTTATTGACTTCGGGCAATATTGTAATGTCTGTAGAAAAAGTGGGGAGTGACTCTTACGCCACGCGCCTTACAAATGCATCGCGTACAGAGAAAAAGATCAATTCAGAAATCTTGCGCTCTTTTAATGCATTAATCAAATATTTGAGTATGTTTATCTTGCTGGTGGGTGCTATTTTATTTTCCAAACAGTTCTTTTTGGCGAAAGAACCTTTGGCATACAGCATCGCTTCTACAACCGCAGCTGTCATCGGCATGATTCCGGAAGGGCTTATTTTGTTGACCAATATTGTATTGGCGGTGAGTGTCATTCGTTTGTCGCGGGATAATATCTTAATCCAAGAGCAGTATTGTATTGAAACGCTGGCGCGGGTGGATGTGCTTTGCATTGATAAAACAGGAACCATCACAGAAGGTAAGCAGCATGTAACCGAAGTGATTTCCTTTATGGAAGCAGATGTGGAAGGCATCTTGCATGAAGTGATTACGGCAACAAAGGACAGCAATAGTACAGGAATTGCCATTGGCGAATATGCAAAAAAAGAACTGGGTTGGCAACTGGAAGAGGCGATTTCTTTTTCTTCTGCACGTAAATGGAGCGGGGCGACTTTCGCGGAAAAAGGAAGTTATGTCATCGGCGCGCCGGATATGCTTTTGCCGTATTTGGCAGAAGAAAAAAGAGAAGAAATTAATAAAGCCTACCAAGCAGCGCAAGGACGCGTACTCCTACTCATGCAAAGCGATACACCATTAAGACGAAACGAAGCGGGCAATGCTGTTTTAGAAGGCATGTACCGCCCTGTAGCGCTCATTGTTTTGGAAGACAAGATTCGCGAAGAGGCGCCGGAGATTTTTTCCTTTTTACAAGAACAAGATGTTGCCATTAAAGTGATTTCCGGAGATAAAGCCAAAACGGTTGCAGATACTGCCAAAAGGGCGGGGATTCGCGTACAAGATTATATTGACGTGCATACGCTTTCCGATGAGGCGCTTTATGAAGCGGCGCGGCATTATGATGTTTTCGGGCGTGTTAGCCCGGAGCAAAAGAAAATCATTGTGGCATCTCTGCAAGACGCAGAGCATGTTGTGGCAATGACGGGAGACGGTATCAATGATGTTTTGGCATTAAAACAAGCGGATTGCAGCATTGCGGTAGCATCAGGGAGCGATGCAGCGCGTACAATTTCGCAAGTTGTATTGCTGGAATCAAACTTATATTCCATCTATCATGTCATCATGGAAGGCAGAAGAGATATCAATAATATCAAAAAATCTGCTTCCCTGTATTTGGTGAAAACCATATATTCCTGTATTTTGGCAGTGGCATTTGTCTTTTTACCCAT
Source organism: Christensenellaceae bacterium (assembly GCA_050952565.1). GTDB lineage: Bacteria > Bacillota > Clostridia > Christensenellales > Christensenellaceae > QANA01. The sequence goes on along the minus strand of JBMNLE010000001.1, from coordinate 111,405 downwards.
GGCTTACCCATTTCAGCCGATTCAGCTTTCGCTGGTGAGTAGTTTATGCGTCGGAATCCCTTCGTTCTTCTTGGCGTTACAACCAAACAAGAACATTGTAGAAGGTCACTTTATGGGGGATATTTTGAAAAAAGCATTCCCAGGCGCGCTTTGCATTGTTATATACGTTCTTTTATTAAGCGCATATGGAGAGATTTTAGGCTATACCCAATCTGAAGTTTCTACGCTTTGTACGATAGCGTTGGGGATTTCGGCGTTTGTGGTGTTGGCAAAAGTCTCCATACCTTTCACATGGTTAAAAGGTATCTTATTTGGCCTGCTTGTAGCAGCGTTTTTTGCCATTGTTGCCAGCGCAGGCGCACTCCTCTTTTTCGCGCCAATTCGTTTGAGCATGTGGATTATGATTGCTTTTGTAACGATAACAGGTATTCCTCTAAATGCTTTTTTCACCAGCATAATCAACAAAATGGGGAATCGATTCGATTTTTAACTTGTCAGAGAAAATATTGTACGCTACAATGAGAATGGTTTGAGAAAAGACGAGACGAGGAGAGATACTATGGGCGCAATGAACCATAACCAACTGCGGTTATATTTGCAGTTGCTGGAAAAAGTCGAGAAAAAAACACCGTTTTATCAGAAAAAATTCGGTGCGATCGGCCTGCAAGTAGGCGATATTAAGACTTATGAAGACATTAAAAAGCTACCTTTTACCACAAAAGAAGAATTAAGAGAAGCATATCCGCTGGGCTTACTGTCTGTAGATGAATCAGAGGTGGTGCGCATTCATTCTTCTTCCGGTACCACCGGAAAACCGGTGATTATTCCTTATACACGTTTTGACATTGAAATATGGTCGCTTATGATGGCGCGTTGCTTGGAGTTTGCCGGCGTTACCAGCACAGATCGGGTACAGATTACGCCGGGATATGGGCTATGGACAGCAGGGATTGGCTTTCAAGCGGGCGTAGAGAAATTGGGCGCCATTGCAATTCCCACAGGACCGGGCAATACAGAAAAGCAGCTGGAAATGTTACTAGACTTACAATCTACTGTATTATGTGCCACTTCCTCTTACGCGCTTTTATTGGCAGAAGAAGTTGCGCGGCGGGGATTGCTTGACCAAATTGCATTAAAACGCGGCATCATCGGCTCAGAGCGTTGGGGCATGAAAATGCGCAACCGCATTGCTGATGAACTTGGCATTGAACTGCATGATATTTATGGGCTAACAGAAATCTATGGGCCGGGCATTTCTATTGAATGTGACTTTCATACAGGTCTACATTATTGGGATGATTACTTGTTTTTTGAAATCATTGACCCGGAGACTGGAGAAGTTTTGCCTGATGGTGAGCTGGGAGAACTGGTTATTACCACGCTCAGAAAAGATGCAGCGCCGCTTATTCGTTACAGAACGCGAGATTTGACGCGGATTATTCCCGGAACTTGCCCTTGCGGGGTAGCGTATCCAAGGCATGATGTAATTCTCGGGCGTACGGATGACATGATTAAAGTAAAAGGTGTAAACGTATACCCGGGGCAGATTGATGAATTGTTGCGGGAGATAGAAGGGGTCAGCAGTGAATATCAAGTTTTGATTGATACGATTGATGCCAAAGTTGTCATGACCTTGATGGTGGAAAAAGAAAACGGCGTGGAAGCGCTTCTTTTGGAAAAACGCATCAAAGAAACGTTTCGCCAAAAGGTAGGCTTTAAGATAGAAGCAAAAGTATTGCCGATAGGCGAATTGCCGCGTTCTGAAAAGAAATCCACGCGTGTGATTGATAGAAGATATGAGTAAATAGAGATGTGAACATAAAAAGCACAGCGCCTTAAGGCGCTGTGCTTTTTTGCGTTTGCTTTTTGTTTATGCTGTGGCCGCAAATTGACTATTATAGAGCGATGCATAAAAGCCTTGTTCTGCCAGCAGATTTTGATGTGTGCCTTGCTCTACCACCTGTCCATCTTTTAATACCAAGATTAAATCGGCAGATTCAATGGTGGAAAGGCGATGCGCGACAACAAAACTGGTTCTGCCTTCCATCATTTTATCAAAGGCTTCTTGAATATATTGTTCTGTTCTTGTATCAATATTGCTGGTGGCTTCATCCAAAATCAGCATTGGGGGATTTTCCAGCATGATACGCGCAATGGATAGCAGTTGTCGCTGTCCTTCTGAAAGATTGCTATCTTTATTGCTGATGACGGTATCATACCCTTTAGCCAAGCGCATAATAAAATTATGCGCACGCGCAGAGACAGCGGCTTCTATTATTTCTTCTCGGGAAGCATCCGGTTTTCCATATGCGATGTTTTCTGCGATTGTGCCTGTGGAAAGCCAAGTATCTTGTAATACCATTCCAAACTGACCACGCAGGTTATTGCGTTGTATATGGAAAATATCATTTCCATCTAGCAGGATTTTCCCTGCGTTCAATTCATAGAAGCGCATAAGCAAATTGACGAATGTAGTTTTTCCAGAACCTGTTGGGCCGACAATGGCAACTTTTTGCCCGGCTTTTACAGAAAAGCTCAAATCTTCAATGAGAGACTGCTCCGGTGTATAAGAAAAAGTAATTCCTTCGACTGTAATATCACCTTTGATAATCGCATTGTCTAACATAATATCTTCGGGCGCATCGGTTTCTTCCGGTTGATCCAGCAAATCAAAAACACGATTGGCAGAAGCGATGGCGGTTTGAATTTGCCCTACAACTCCCGAAACTTCATTGAATGGTTTTGTATATTGATTGGCATAGCTTAAAAAAGAAGAAATTTGCCCAATGCTCAAACCGCCGCGAATGGCAGAAATTGCACCGATTAATGCAACAGCAGTATAGACAAGCCCATTGACAAAGCGAGTGACCGGATTGGCCAACGAAGAATATAATTGCGCCTTTACGCCGATCTCATGCAGCTTCTCATCAATTTCTTCAAAGGTATGAATGGCGCCGGCTTGACACTGGAAGGTGGTAAGAATTTTTTGGTTTTGCACCATTTCATTCAAATGTCCTGTTAAATTGCCCTGTATTTCAGATTGAGACATATAGTATTTGTTGGTTTGGCGCACAATGAACGAAGCTGCTAAGATGGAAAGTGGCGTCATCACGACCACCACAAGTGCAATAAGCGCATTGATGCTTAACATAAAGCATAATGTACCTAGAATTGTTACAACGCCGGTAAATAATTGAGTAAGCCCTTGAATGAGGCCATCTCCAATTTGCGTGATATCCGATACCACACGATTGACAACATCGCCATGGGCATGGGTATCAATGTAGCGAATGGGCGTGCGATTGATTTTTTCAATGGCAGCAATTCGCAATTCTTTTGTTGCGAGAAATACAATGCGATTGGTGAGCAAACTGACCAGCCACTGCGCTGCGGCGCTGATGATGAGTGTAACGGCAAACCAAATTAAGATAGAAATGAGTTTTTGAAAGGCTACGTTATTCTGCCCAATGATAACATCCACTGCTTGCCCGATGAGTACAGGACCTAAAAGAGAAAGCCCTACGCTTACGAGCGCTGCAACAAAAGCGAATATGATTTGTGTTTTATATGGCCTCAAGAGGTTTAATACGCGTTTTAACTTCATGATGCAACCTCCTCTTCAGTGATGACAGATTGCGATTTGCAGATTTCGTAATATACGCTGCAGGTTTTTAGCAATTCTGCATGGGTTCCGATTCCGCAGAGCAAGCCCTCATCCAACACCAAAATCACATCTGCATTTTTGATAGAATTGGCGCGTTGCGAAACCATAATACGGCAGATGATATCCTTATCTTCTCCAAGTGCATGGCGCAGTTTTGCATCTGTTGCATAATCCAGCGCGCTTGATGCATCATCTAAAATGAGGATTTTGGGTTGTCCTACAAGTGCGCGGGCGATGGTTAAGCGTTGCCGCTGCCCGCCGGAGAAGTTTTTACCTCCTTCAAAAACAGGAGTATCCAGCCCTTCGGGTAAATTGGATACAAATTCAGCGCTTTGCGAGATGCGCAGAGCACTTTCCAAATCCGCATTACTTGCATCTTCTGTTCGTAAGGATAGATTACTGCGTATACTGCCGCTAAATAGAGAAGTGTTTTGCGATACCATGGAGACGATATTGCGCAATTGCGCCAAAGGATACTCTTTCACATCAATGCCGAATATTTTCACATGACCCGCTTGTACATCATAAAAGCGAGGAATTAAGTTGATGAGCGTAGATTTTCCTGAACCTGTTCCGCCGATAATCCCTACACTTTCGCCGGGGTAAATGGAAAAATCAATATCAGTGAGTGCATTGGCGCCTGCATCAGGATAGGCGAAATCCACATGCGCAAAGGAAAGTACTGGATGTGCTTTTTCTATCTGAATGGTTTTTACTTCGTTCCCGGCATCCGTAACACTGGGCACGGTATCTAACACTTCGTTGACACGCGTAGCAGAAGCAGCAGCGCGGGTGAAGATGATTACCAGGTTTGCCACAACCAAAAGTGCAATCAAAATCTGCGTCAAGTAATTGACAAACGCCACAACCTGCCCTTGGGTTAAGCGACCGGTATTAACGTTGACGCCACCAAACCAAATAATCGCAATAATAGAGATATTCATAATCAGAAAAGTAGTTGGGTTAAGGAGGGAAGAGATGCGCTCTACGCGCATTGCTGTTTTTGCATAATCATCGCTGGCTTCTTCTGCCTTTTTGGCTTCTTCTTTTTGCTTGGAAAAAGCACGGATGACTCTGGCGCCGGAAAGCGTTTCGCCGGCGATGAGAGAAATTTTATCCAGCTTTGTCTGTAACACACGGAAAAAGGGAATGGATTTTCCCATAATGATAAAGACTGCCAGCCCCACCACAGGCGCCATCACCAAAAAGACAATGGAAAGCTGCAGATCGATGAACATAGACATTATAATAGAGCCAATGACCAGAAAAGGCGCGCGTACAACAAGGCGAATCAACATAGCGACAGCCAATTGTAACTGATTGACATCTGCCGTCGTTCGCGTAATCAAAGTATTTGCGCCAAACTTATCTGTTTCCGCATGAGAAAATGACATGATTTTTTGAAACATAGCATCTCTAAGCCGCGTACCCACGCCCTGCGAGGCCTCGGCCGCATATTTTTGGCAGACAAAAGAAGTTCCCAGCCCGACAAAATAGAGAACAGCCATGAGCCCGCCCATTTTTAGGACGTAGCCTACATCATTGTTTTTTACGCCCACATCAATGATTTTTGCAATCAGCGTAGGAATGATGAGCTCAAAAATGGCCTCTACCAACTTGAACAGTGGCCCCAAAAATACCTGCTTTCTAAAATCTTTTAAATACTTTAGTAATTTTCGCATACCCTAGTCCTTTTCTTCTTTTTTACATGTATTAGTATACTGTCTACCTTATATAAATGCAACGAAACGGAGCAGTATCATTTTGAGAATTTTTTCGCAAAAGAACGGAGAAAAACAAGCAAGTTGTAAAATGAATTGCCCAAACAAATAAAAAATGACCCATTCTGCGGTCAAACCAGTTATGCTTAAATTGATGAACAAAAGCGACTGGAGGGAACCAGAATGGATCTAGAAAAGCATAACATGGGCAAGCGAAAATGGAAACAGATTTCTGAAAAAGAACGCTATAAAATTGAGGCACTGTATGAACAAGGACTGACTCCCTTACAAATAGGAAATGCACTAAGCCCCAAGCGAGACAGACGGACTATTGAGCGAGAGCTGAAGTCCGGCCTAGTTGAACAAAAGCGGATAAATCCCACCAACAACAAATATGCACCTCTGTATATCGTAGAACTAGTGTATAAGGCAGACAGGGCGCAAACGGTGCACGAAGAGCGGGCAGCGAATAAAGGCAGAGGGCTAAAAATAGGGAACGACCAGAAGCTAGCAGATCACATCGAAAGTAAAATTAAAAACGAGAAATGGTCACCGGATGTAATAATCGGTAGGCTCAAAGCAAAAGGCTGGGCATACAAGACAACAATCTGCACCAAGACGGTCTACAACTATATCGACAAGGGCATCTTTCGTGAAGTTACAAATAAGGATCTGTGGGTCAAAAAGGATGGCGCTAAAAAGCGAGATTACAAGAAAATAAGAACTGTTGCCCTAAACAACAGAAACGGTAAAAGTATAACAGAACGTCCCAAAGGGGCTGATGATCGGAGCGAACCAGGTCACTGGGAGATCGACTTGGTTGTTGGTAAACAGGGCACGAAACCAGTCATACTGACGCTTGTGGAGCGCAAGGCAAGAAAATCACTTTATGTGCTCGTGAAGAATAAGACACAAAAAGAAGTAATTGCGGCAATCAAACGAGCGCGGCGGCGAGTAGGAGGTGATTTCTCTGCAGTAATTAGGACCATTACAGCAGACAACGGCAGTGAGTTTCTAGACAGCGAAGCAATCAAGAAGGCTGCCGGATGTGGTGAAGTCTATTATGCCCACCCATACAGCAGCTGGGAGCGCGGAAGCAACGAGAATGGCAATCGGATACTCAGGCGGTTTGTTCCAAAGGGTACGGATATTGGGAAACTGACTGCTAAAGAATTACAACGAATAGAGGACTGGGTTAATAATTATCCCCGAAAAATTCATGGCTATAAGACAGCAAATGAAATGATGGCGGCGGCATAGAGAAAAGTTAATTTTTTTACGCTCACCTTTGGGTAGAGTAAGGGAACAATACAAACATAACTGGTAATTAATGGTGGGCAATTAAAGTTGCAATTTTCAACAGAACGGAGAAAAACAAGGGAAATTTCTTGCACATACAATGTCAAAATGTTAGGATAACTATAACTAAGATCTCACTTCTGAGAAATTTGAAAGAGGAAGAGGAAAGGACTTTCTTTAGTTACTTTACAGATAGAAAAGCGCAAGAAGGCGCTAGATGAAAAGTATCAAATAATTTTAAGGGAGGATGCAAATGAAAATTCAATTTGCAATAGATGGAATTAGTATAGGCGAAGGCATTCGCATTGTTAGAGAGATTTACGATTATGTAGATTATATAGAACTGGGCGATGGTACAATCAGCCGTAATTCAACACAATGTATTAAAACACTAAAAGATGCATATCCGGAGAAAAAAATTGTCGCGGATTTGAAAATCATGGATGGTGGTTATTCACAGGCGAAAGAAGCTTTTGAATTGGGCGCGGATGTGGTAACGGTTTGTGCTGTTTCAGATGAAGAAGTACAAAGAGGTACTGTGCGCGCTGCAAAAGAAGCAGGCAAAGAAGCCTGGATTGACCTCATTGGGATAGCGCCATCAAATTATCATAAATACGTAGATGCGATCAACGCACTTGATGCAGATTATGTTTGCCCGCATTTAAGCGGCGGTATGTTTGCAGATGAGCCGGGCATTCACGCAAGAAAAGATGCCATTAAGATTGTAAGCGAGCTAAACTTTAAACCGAAAGTTGTGTTGTCAGGCGGGTTGACACCGGATTATCTGCCGGAAATCATTGCATGCAACCCGCATCATGTGAATTTGGGCGGTGTATTAATCAAGGCAAAAGACCCGGCTGCGGTAGCAAAAAAATTCTACGAGGCGTAAAGGAGAAATGGATTTATGAAAATACAATATGCAATTGATGGCCCTCCTTTCGGGCCACCGATCAGCGAAGCACAAGAGATTGCAAATAAAATTAGAGAATATATTGATATCATAGAGCTGGGCGAAGGGATGATTTTCCGTCATTCTTTTGGTGCGCTTACCATGTTTAAAAATGTGTTCCCGGAAAAGAAGATACTGGCGGACATTAAAATTATGGATGATGGCTATCATCATACAACAAACGCCATCAAGTTTGGCGCGGATATTGTAACGGTCTGTGCAACGGCTTCAGAAAACACCATTCGCGGGGTTGTACAGGCAGCAAAAGAGCTGGGCAAAGAATCATGGGTAGATTTCATTGGCGTACCCATTGCCGATTATGAAAAATATGTGGATTATATCAATGAAATCGGTCCGGATTACGTTTGTGCGCATATGTCTTCTGATATTTCCACAATTGGAACTGACGGGCATCAACAGACCAAAAAAGAGATGATTGATACCATTGCGAAGCTGCAGTTTAATGCAAAAATCGTATTGTCTGGCGGGATTACGCTAGATGATATGGACGTTATAAAAGCAGCAAACCCGCATCATGTTAACATCGGTAGTGCATTTAACAAAGCGGAAGATCCCGCAGCTTTGGCAAAAGCATTTTTTGATGCATAAGACATACGAAGCAAAGGATAAAGAGGGAGTGTTATTATTATGAGAGTACAATTTGCAGTTGATTGTATTAGTTTAGGAGAAGGAATTGTTCTTGCAACCAAAATTGCGCCTTATATAGAGATTATTGAGTTGGGAGAGGAATTCATTTCTCGTTATGGGCATATGGCGATACGCGAGTTCAAAGATTTGTTTCCGGATAAGAAGATTTTGGCGGATATTAAAATCATGGATTCTGGTTATAAAGTAGGGTTGCCCTGTTTAGAAGCAGGCGCGGATATTATAACTGTTTGTGCAAAAGCAAAAGAAAAGACCGTTGCGGAAGCCATTCGCGCAGCCAGAGAAACCGGGAAAGAATGCTTTGTGGATCTTGTGGCGGTGGATGATTTTGCGCCATATGTAGATATGATCAACCGCTTAAAGCCGGATTATGTTTGCGCGCACTTATCAGGGGATGATAGTAGAGATGGACAAGCAAAAACCACTGAACGCTTGGAAGAGATGATAAACGAAATTAAAAAACATCAGTTTGATGCCAAGTTGGTATTATCTGGCGCCATCAAGGAAGAGAATATTGCTGCAGTAAAAGCGGCAAATCCGTATCACGTCATCATAGGGCGCGCCATCAAAGAAGCAGAAGATCCGGTTGCAGTTGCAAAAGCATTTTACGAAGCATAATTTGAGATTTTAAAATAAAGAGGAAAAAGAGGAGGTACTTATGAAGTTACAAGTGGCACTGGATGTACAGGACATTGATGTGGGGATGAAGCTCATTGAAGAGACCAAAGATTATGTGGATATCTTTGAGCTGGGAACAGGCTTTATGGGCATGTTTGGCTATCCGTTGGTGAAAACATTCCGCGATGCATTTCCGGATATTACGCTTTTGGCGGATGTGAAAATTGTGGATGGCGGATACGGGACTTCAAAGCGTGTGTTTGAATATGGTGCAAACTTTTCTACAGTTGTAGGGTATGCGGATGTACCAACACTGGCAGGCGCAGTAGAAGCGGTAAAAGAAGCAGGCCCAGGGCATTATGTAATGGCAGATTTAATGCACGTTCCTGATTTTTCTGTGCATGCGCAAAAGCTAAATGATGTGGGCGTGGATTATGTGAATATTCACGTGGCGACAGATTCCGGTTCAGATGATGCAGCGTTTGAAAGCGTTGTCTCTCGCGTGAAAGACATTGATTTTCAGCCAAAACTTTCTGTGGCCGGTGGTATTACAATTGAGCGGTTGCCGATTATCGAAAAGTATAATTTTGATCTTATCATCGTAGGTGGTGCAATTACCAGAGTAGATGATCCAAGAGCAGCAGCCAAGGCTTTCAAAGAAGCAATTTCATAAGAAAGAAAAAGACAAAACACAGAAAGCTTAGGCTTTCTGTGTATTCTTTTCAAGGAGCTTATATTGAATTCAAAAATCTTTGTATATATTTTAACGCCTATCATTACAGGGTTTATCCTAGATGCATTTTTACGGCAGACAAAAAAAGAAAATAGAGAAATTTCAAAAGAACATTTTATGGTAAAGCCTTCGCGCGGGGCGCAATGGCTTTTTATTGTAACAGCCGTTCTATTTGGTGGGTTATTTTTGATTTCTTACTTCAGCGGCTATTCTCGCGCTTGGTTTGGTGAAGAAGGAGATATTTCGGTAAAAACTATCAGTGTTCTTTTTTTAGGGATGGCGATGATTGGGATGATTGCAGGGAGATGGTATATTGAAGTAAAAGGGGAGACATTATATATCAAAAAGCCTTTTAAAAAGCTATTTTCTATTGAGATGCGAGAAATTACAAAAGCAGTGGGCAAAGCTGTAACAAGCGGCGGCATCAATTCGGTTACGCTGTATTGTGGCAAAAAGAAATGTGCTAGTTTTACTTCGCTTGACGTGGGCGGTGAGTTTTTGGCGGAAAGACTGGATGCACTAGAAATTCCCTTTGAAATGAAAGAGTAAACAATATTGCACAAACATTTTATGAAAAGTAGGATTTAAAAAAGCTGCCCATAGATGGCTTTTTAAATGTTTGAATTCAGAGTGGGTTATGGTATGATGATAGTATGCCAGAAGCAAAGCAAAAAAAGATAATGTATCAACTAAAAAGAGGGTTTCGCAAAAGCATCTTGCTGCGCGTCACAAAAGATGCGGCGGTGGAAGTGCTTGCGCCTTTTTCCATGAAGAAAAAAGAAATTGATGCGTTTGTTTTAAAAAAAAGAGAATGGCTTTTGGCGCAACTTGAAATTGCAGAAGCAAAAAAAGAGGCAAGAGAACAATATGCATTAGCGGAAGTAATTTTTCTTGGGGAAGCATACCCAGTGCGTTTATATGATGGCGCGAAAATAAAGTTTGAAAACAATGCATTTTTGTTGCCGCGAGGTTCTGTGGAAGAGCGGCGCAAAAAAATGATTACTTGGTATAAAAAGCAGGCGAAAGAAATTCTAAGTGAGCGGGTGGCGTTCTGGGCAGAAAAAATGCAAACGACTTATGCGGCAGTGAAAGTCACCAGCGCGAAGACCAGATGGGGCTCCTGTACATCGCAGCAAAACTTGAACTTTTCTTGGCGCGTCATGTTTGCGCCACCGGATGCGATTGATTATGTGGTCATACACGAGCTGGCGCACACAAAAGAGATGTCTCACTCAAAAGTATTTTGGGGGATTGTAGAAACATATTGTAAAGAGTATAAAGCGATGCAGGCGAAATTAAAAGAAACCGGCGCAGCCTTGGATAGACAAGGTTGGGAATAGAAAAGTAAGCGGTTTTGGAAGATATATGTTGCTAGAGAAAACTTGGCGCTTAAAGATAGATGAGAGTATAAAAACTCGTGAAAAGAATTCACGGGATCGAACACGAGCATTTTACCATGAAAAGTTGGTAGCGTAAGCGAGACTTTTCATGGAGAGGAGGCGCAAGGGAGCAGGCGGAAGTTTTTCTTGACAAAGAAAAACGGAGCAAAGCGTACTTTGCTCCGACGATGTGGTGCCGAAGGCCGGACTCGAACCGGCACGGTGTCTCCACCGGTGGATTTTGAATCCACTACGTCTGCCAATTCCATCACTTCGGCTCGCAAGAGTAATCATAGCACACTCTTTTTTTACAGTCAAGAAAAAGAAAGTAGAATTCTATGGATGAAAAAGCTTTGATCAAAAAGGCACAAGAAGGTGAAATAGAGGCGTTTGAAACGCTGATGCAAAACTACCAGGGCAAAATTTTTGCACTGGCGCTTCGCATGACCAGAAATCCGGAAGATGCCTATGATGTGGCGCAAGAATCCATGATAAAAATATACCGTGCCATTAAAAAATTCAAAGGGAAATCTGCGTTTGGAACATGGGTTTACGCCATTACGCGAAACGCTGCGCTGGATTACTTGCGCAAACGAAGCAGAAAAACCTCTCATGAACAAGAATTGCCGGAGTATGCAGATTTGCAGTTGGCAACAGAAGAAAGTTCTTTGCCTGAAGCGCAGGCAGAGCAAAGAGAAACAAGAGATTATTTGTTAAAGCTCATTGATGAGCTGCCCGAAGTACAAAAACGCGCCATTATTTTGCGTGAAATTGATGGATATAGTTATGAGGAAATTGCAGAGATACTGCAAATTTCTCTCGGAACAGTTAAGTCCAGATTGTTTCGTGCGCGCGAAGCGTTACGTGATAAAATTACAGAGCGAAAAGCCAGCTAAAAATGTTTTAGATTTAGTATGCGGTAAAATAGGCTGTACAAAAGGGTTTTGCGTATTATTTGTTACTAGTACGTCGCTAATCGTCTAAATTATAGGTGATTTTGTCGATTGCGTCTCTTAACTCGTCAAGCGTTTTATGCGTGTAAATTCTTTCGCCAATACTCCCGCTGGAATGCCCCATCAAGAGATTTATTGTTGTGTTTTTTATGTCTCTTCTGTCTAATTCAGAGCGGAAAGTATGTCTTGCGTCATGGGGTGTATGGTCGAACCCTGCGGATTTTATTTCTTTGTTCCAGTGTTCCTTGTGAAAATTCTCCTTTTTTATTCTCCTGTCGCTCTTATCGGCGAACAAGTACTCGGTAGAATTTTGCATACGCCTTTCAATGATAGGGCGTATTTTTTTATGTATTGGAACAATTCTATTCCTGCTGGCATTGTTTTTTACACCGCCTTGCAAGTATCCCTCGTCAAGAAAAACCTTTTCTTTCTTCATTTCCAGTACAGCAGAGAGCCGAAAGCCTGTATAGAGTAGGACTAGAGCAATGTCAACTGTAAGTAATCCCTGCATATCCCACAACCTTTTTATTTCTTCTGTTGTAAACGGCGTTTTCTTTTTACTTTCTTTTTGTACAACGTGAAGTAAATTGGCATATCCATTGTTTATGATGTTCAAGCGCAGTGCGTATTTGTCGAGTGCAGAAAAAAATACTTTTATTCCAAGCTGCGTTGACGTGCTTTTGTTTGCGTCCTTGTCAATGATCGCTTGCATTTCGGGGTATTTAATGTCCTTATACGGCGTTTGATGAAGCGAAGAGGTCTTTTTATGCGCAGTATTATACAGACGCCTAGAAGACGCGGATAAATCCGTATAAAAGGGTGTTCTCTTCCATCGCTCAAACAATTCTTCTAAGGTTATCCCTGCGTTATCCAGTGATAAATCTTGCTTGTTGATTTCAGCAAGCATCATCATACCCTCTTTTTTTGTACGAGTGTACCCCAGAATAACATATTGCGGATGCCCTTTCTCGTTAAACCCTTTTGTTTTTCGTACCATGTACGGCTTTCTTCGCTTTCCTGATAGCTTGACAACGCTTCCATATCCGTTTGGGTTTCTCATTTCATTACCTCCTTTCTTAAAAATTTGTATATTAAAGACATCTGCGTGTGCAGAAGTCTAAAATATTGAGTTGAGCTTGATTGAATGAGATTATTCGTCTATTCCGTAGAGTTCGTTTGTGATAGTTGGGGAGCTTATTCTGAATTGATAGAAATATTGGTCTCCGATAAAAGAGCGAGAGAGCATGATAGAATAAGAATTTCCCCCTACTGAAAAAGCATCACTTAATTGTGCGCTAAAATCTTCTTCAGGATTGCTTTCTAAGCGAATGGAAAACTCTTCAAATGTATCGTATTTATTCGTAGGTTCTCCAATGGACAGATAGAGCGTTTTTGCTTTCTTATGTTTTCCCAAGAAAGACAGGTCGTCTTCAGTCATCGGAGTATCTGATTTATATACAAATCCAGCAGACCGAATATGTTCGCGTCCAACGGAAAAGTCAAGGTCGACAGAGGTTTTGAATAGCAACTTGCCTTTTATTTTGTAAGCAATTGGCTCTCCTTCTACCTCAAGCGTTTCTAAAAGTTCTTCCTCTGATAGCCCTACAACCCAAACGGCAGCATCCTTTACAGCTTCAAACGCTTCAATTCTAGAAGAACTCATGTTTTCATCTACGACTTGCATAAAGTTTTTAAGTGGATTGTCAGGTTTTTTTAGGGCAGAACACCCTCCAACAACCAGCACGAATATCAACAAGAGTGCAACTAATTTCTTCATTTTATATACCTCCGAAGGTTTCAAAAATTACATGTATTTTTTATTCGCTTAATGATTTAGAAAAATAAAGCGCTAATGAATTGCTCCTATAGAACCAAAGGGAGGAACTGTAAGTAGAACCAGCAATGAGAACGTTTTTATGCCCTCTAAAATGAAACTCTCTTGTATCACTATTGATTGCCTTGTAGAAGTCGTTCCAATCAGTAATTGCATCCCCATCAACCTGCGAATATTTATCAGAAGGACTGTTTGCAAAGAGCTTCTTGAGCAGTGGTTTGAAAAAAGAAACGTCCTTGTCTGTGCGGTCAGCGTATAAACTTGTACCCACGATAGTCTCGCCGTCAACAGAGCTTACATGGACGGTTACGTCATAACCACAAAACACAAGAGAAGTCTCCCACAGTTCGTTCTCATTCACTTCTTTAAACGAGCCGTCATCCATAACAGATATGCTTTCCCCAACAAGCCAAGATGAAGCCTCCCAAAACGCAGGAATCGCTCGTTCGAATGGTTCTGTTTTTTGTTCGTTAAGAATATTAAGCAGATTTTGGACACAGTTGGATGGCTCGGGCGACGCTGATATTTCAGTTATTCCGCTTTTTGAAGAGCATCCTCCGACTGTTAACAAGAAAACCAACAAAAATGCTACTATTCTTTTCATTTTTCTACCTCTCTTCTCTTCTAACTTCAACTACTTTTCCCACAATAGACACAGGGAGCTTTTCTATTTCCTCGAATGTGTATTCTTTTGGCGGGTGCGCCACGTTATACGGAACAAGCCGAATGCCTGATGTGGTTTTTTGCACTATCTTACAGGTAGCGTCATAACCGTTTACATAGACAATAGCCTTGTCTCCGCTCTCTACATCAGACTGCTTTTTTACAATAACCGTATCGCCTTCCATATAGTATGGATACATGCTATCACCCTTGATTTTAAGCCCGAAATATTCGCCCGTTCTTGCCATAGCAGCAGGGATATCTTGATATTCGTCAACAAATTCCTGTATTGCTTCTATCGGCACGCCAGCAGGAACAATACCCAAAACAGGGATTTGTACGGAATTGTTCTCTATTTCTTCGGTTTCGCCAAGCAAATAATTAAGAGAAACGCCAAAATAAGAAGCGAAATCCTGAAGGGTTTTCACGTCTGGCATTCTTTTCCCTGTCTCATATATAGAAATAACGCTTTCTGACATTCCAAAAGCAGCCCCCAGTTCCTTCATTGTCATTCCTTTTTCTTTTCGCAACTCTCTAAGTTTCATAGTCCTACTCCTTTCCTAAACTATACACTTTACAAATTGTAATGTAAATATACTTGACAAATCCAAAAGTATTTTTGAAATTATACTTGACAAAACATAAAGAATAATATAATATTACAATATACTTTACAAAACGTAAAGAGAGAGGAGGAATAAAATGCACAGAGCCTTGACGAAATATAGAGAAGATAGATGCATGACAATGAAGGAGTTGGGTGAAGAACTTGACATTTCAGAAAGCTATATTTCTCTTATCGAGGGCGGGAAAAGAATCCCATCGGTAAGAGTTGCAAAAAAAATAGGTGAATTGTTAGAGAAAGATTGGACGCTTTTTTATGAAGATGCATAGAAAGGAGAATCAAATGTTGGCAAAACTAGACATGATGATTGAAGCACTGAAAGGGGTGCAGGAAGAGCTGAACAGGCTAAATGAGGAGTGGGAATGATGGCAAGAGTAAAAGTAAAGGAAGCAGCGGAAATGCTCGGTGTATCAGAACAGTTTATCCGAGAGGGATTGAAATCACAAAGGCTACCTTTCGGGGTAGCAGTGAAAATGAGTAGCCAATGGTCTTATCACATTAGCGAGGGGTTGTTAAAAGCGTATATAGACGGAACTAAAGATGCAATGCTGGCGCTCATGGAAGAAAGTATCGGGGCGAAAGGGAAGGCGGTGTAAAGATGAAAGAGCAGGAAAAAACAATAAAAGAAATGCTCATGAAGCAGCTGGAACTACTCCATGAGCGGTCGAAAGAATGTGATGATTATGAATTGATTCTCATCACAGAAGCAATGGTTCAAGTAGCTTCATTGCTGGGGCTTGCTTCTTCAAGCATTTGGTAAACAGAAAGGGGATACACATGTTTGAAATACTACTAGCGTTTTTAATAGGAGCAACACCAATTGTCATTATTGGCTTTTTGGGAGAAACGAGAACAGGGAAGAGAGCAGCTAAAAAACTGGACAAGATATTTTTTAAGGAGTGCGAATAATGGACTGGTTACAAATTACACAATTTGAAGAAAGACAAAGAGCGCATAGAGAGTACTTAGAAGAGAAAGAAGAGTACTTGGCAGATAAAGAAATCTATGTAGAGGACTACTTCGATGATGGGGAATAGAAAAAGAGCCTATGCGCCACTACACGCAAAAAGCTCTTCTTCAAAAAAGGATTGTCATGAAAAATCTAATCAAAAGATAACACATAGGAGATAAAAATGCAAGAAAAAGAAACTTCTATCAACATAATTGCACATTTACGATACGGCAAAGAGAACGCAAAAGACCGCTTTCAGCTTCAAAATGAAACAGGCTTGCCTGACAGAGTGAACAGAAAGCTAATTGAAAAGGCAAGAAAAAAGGGCGAGCCTATCATGAACTTTTCAGACGGGCGCGGGTACTACCTCACAACAGACATTCAAGAGATTAAGCGCTTCCAAAAGCAAGAGTATGAAAGAAGAGATTCCATAAGCGAAACATTGCGAGGGACATACAAAGCGATAGCGAGGATAAGAAGAGATGAAGAAAGACTTTCCAAAAGGGGTTAGCTGGTATACGGAAGCAGAGGTTACCGTAAAGGTGTATTTCCCCGAAGACAGCGTATGTTGCTACTTTTGCAAGTTTTGCAGAGGAGACGGCGTAAGAGACAGGCACAAATGCTTCTTAACAAACGAAATACTCTTAACCGTAGATATGG
Organism: Christensenellaceae bacterium; assembly: GCA_050952565.1. Classification (GTDB taxonomy): domain Bacteria; phylum Bacillota; class Clostridia; order Christensenellales; family Christensenellaceae; genus QANA01. The sequence goes on along the minus strand of JBMNLE010000001.1, from coordinate 94,689 downwards.
TGGGGAGAGAATGCCCGTTGATAGTGGAGGAGGTAAGAGAAGATGAATAAACAAATACGAGCATTGAGAGCGGATGAGGTAGAAGCACGAGTACAATCCGCCACAGAAAAAGGGGCGATACTCCTTTTATACAAAGACGCTAGATGCGATATGCGGATATTAGATGAAACATTTGGTGCGCTGAATTGGAAAAGACATCATGAAGTCATCAACGGGAAAGAGTTTTGCACAATATCCGTTTGGGATAGCGAGAAAAACCAGTGGATAGAAAAGCAAGATTGCGGAACGGAGAGCAACACAGAAAAAGAAAAGGGCGAAACGTCAGACGCATTCAAAAGAGCGGGCACAACTTGGGGGATTGGAAGAGAGTTATACACAGCACCATTCATCTTTTTGAACGTGGAAACGGTAAAAGACAATTCACGCTGGAAAGTAAAAGGTTTCCCAAAATTCAAGGTTACAGAAATGACAGTAACAGACGGGAAAATAACTAGTCTAAAGATAAAAGAAGAGGAAAAAGGCAAGACGTTTACATGGAGCGAGAAACAAGGCTCTAAAACGGCGCAGAATAACGAAAAGCCAAAAAGCAAGGGAAACACCAAGCCAAAGGAAGAAGAAGCGCCTAAACCGCAATATTCAGCTTCACACAAGCCTTTAATCTGTGACGATTGCGGGGGAGAGATAACAGAATACTATAGCGCATCAGGGAAACTTGTTAAAACAGCAAAAGGGATAGAAGAACACACAGGCGGGCTTTGCTGGAACTGCTACAAAAGTTTGAAAGAAGCGGAGGAATTGAAAAATGCGGAAACACAAGCAAAAACAGCATGAAGATTTACAGATGGAAAATCTGAACGACTGGATAAAAGAAATTGAAAGGCTAAAGCATGAGAGTAAAACTCCCCGAACCGAAGAAACCGAACGCGCAAGTTGACAGGCATCATGTATATGGTGGAGCGAACAGAAAGCATTCGGAACGGTGGGGCTGCGTGATCTACCTGCCCCGCCATCTCCACACAGGAACGAACGGAATCCATAGGAATAAAGCTTTTCGATTACAAGAGCAAGAAAAATGTCAAAAACGACTAGAAGGTGCAGGCTGGACAAGAGAAGAGTTTAGAGAAACCTTTGGAAAGAGTTATTTATGAGCGGACAACAATTATTTGGAGAATTAGAAGTAAAAACGGCGCTACTGGACAATGCTTTGAACCAGTTGAGGAAGAGAGGGGAAGCAGCGTCCGAAGCAGAGAGGGTTTACAGGATTGCATTGAGCAAAGAACTGCTTCTAGAGCGAGAAAAAGGCACACCTGCAACAATACTAAAAGACGTTGTACGAGGGAAAGAAGAAATTGCAAGACTAGCCTTTGAAAGAGACGTGGCGGAAGTGGTATACAAAAGCGCCCAAGAAGCAATCAATACATACAAAATCAACATAAGGATTTTAGACGAACAACTAAAGAGGGAGTGGGGGAGAGCATGACACATTCATTTGATGTGAATATAGCAAAAAAATACGGCGTACAAGAGGCAATCTTTATTCAGAATTTGTACTTTTGGATATCCAAGAATAAAGCAAATGGGAGGCATTTTCATGACGGGAGACACTGGACATTTAATAGCATTAAAGCATGGACTGAGCTTTTCCCTTATTTTTCAAAAAGACAGGTCGAAAGGATACTAAAAAGCTTAGAGAACAACGGGGCGATACTCACGGGGAATTATAATGCGTCAGCATACGACAGAACAAAATGGTACACACTGACAGACGGGGTGCTTTCGTTGCTCGAGCCAGACAAAAAAGAGAACTGCATTTTGCAAAACGGAAAAATGGATTTGTCTGAACGGCAAAATCAAAACACGCAAACGGTGGAACCTATACCAGATATAAACACAGATATAAACACAGATAATAAACACACAGAAGAGAATGCTTCGCATTCTCTAGGGCGCGCGCGCGAGGACGAGCCAAAATCAAAGCGATTTAGAAAACCAACGGTAGAAGAGGTTAGGGCTTATTGCCAAGAAAGAAAGAACACCATAGATGCGCAAACCTTTGTTGATTTTTATGAAAGCAAGGGCTGGCGCGTTGGTAAAGAGCCTATGAAAGATTGGCAGGCTTGTATTAGGACATGGGAAAACAGGCGAAAAGGAGAAGCCCCGCCAGCTCCTAAGATAGGCTATGACAGCGAGGAAGAAGCGAAAACGGCATACGGTATTTTTTGGCGACCGCAGTTGAAGAAGTACGGAGAGAATTGGTGGAGGGAGGTGGAACGGCTTGGGCAACATGTTTGACGAGATTTTCATGAAGCGAGAAGACGATAGGCAAGAAAAGGTTTCGGCGCTTATGACAGAGATTTTGCCAAAAATTGAAGCGTATCACGGGGCATCAGAAATGAGCCACTATTTGGCGGAAATAGCCGTTCATAACATCATCCGTAACCCTGTTAGGAGAACGGACGAGATGAAAGATGGATTGGCACATTGCGGGAATTGTGGGGTAGCGAGACAAGTATACATCCCGCGCTATGACTTTGTTTTTCACCAGCCTTGCGATTGCGAGCGTGGAGAAGCAAAAAACGCTGCGCAGAAATCGGAGAACGACCTGTTTATTGATGGGCTTGTATCTGAAAAAGTGATGGACAGAAGCACAATGCAGGTAAGCCTTGCCACTGACAACTTGCAGAATCCAAACGTTAGAGAAAGCGTTGATAAGTATTTGGCAAACTGGGAAACGGTAAGACGCGACAACATAGGTATTTTGATGTATGGCGACGTAGGAACGGGGAAAAGCTATTATGCACATGCCATGAGCAACTATTTGCGGAACAAGGGAATATTGGCAGTCAACACGACGGCAAGCGCGATTATAGATACATTCCCTGACCAGTACGCATATTTGAAAAAAGCGGAGTTTTTAGTCATTGACGACATCGGAACAGAGCGCTCCACCTCATACGGTTATGAAAAATTATTTTCTGCGATTGATACGAGATACAAGGCGAAGTTGCCAACGGTGATTACAACGAACTACTCGCCACTCGACATGACGAACGAAGCACTCCCGACAAAGAGAGTGTTTGATAGAATCGGGGAAATGTGTTCGCTGGCAATCGCTTTTGAGGGGAACAGTATGCGCAAAAAGGTGAGCGAGCAGAAGACGGAGTTATTTGAGGGGTTACAGACATGAAGAAAACCTGTTTGAACTGTAAAGAGAGGGAGTACCCAGTTTGTTATGCAAGGTGCGAAGCGTATCAGGCTATGCAGGCGAAAAAAGAGATCGCGCATAAAAACGCAAAGCGAGAATCGGATATCACGGGAATGCAAATTGACAACATGCATCAGTGGAGCAAGCGCAGATGATTAAAAAAATAATCGTATTCCTACTGGTAATTTTGTTTTTAATCTTAATGACGCTGTACACACCAAGATACCACCTAAAAGGGATATTCGCACAAGAATTAGACGAATGGACACCACCAGCGCACATAGGGCAATCGTGGAATCCTGCGGAGTATGAGAACGGATTGTACCAGCTAGAGAGCAGTTTTAAGGCAACAAAGGTAAAAGAGGTTGCTACACCAAAGGCAAAGGCAGAAACGCCGACAAGCGAAACAGGCGAATACTACGAAATCACTTTACGAGTAACCGCATACTGTACGGCTTGCAATTCGGGCGGAACGGTTGCAAGACCGAACATACACCCATTAGGCTACGGAGCGGTTGCAGTTAAGACAAGCCAATTTGCTTATGGAACGGTATTTGAAATACCAAACTATGGGCGAGGGGTAGCGTGTGATACAGGCGGGTTTTCAGTGGGAACGATAGACGTTTGTTTAGGATATAGGGAAGTCTGCACTTGCGGGAGTGAGTGGGGCGAACAGTTTTTGACAGTGAAAGTATATAAGTAGGAGAAGAGTAATGAGCATAAAATGCGAGCTATACCATGATAATTTTCAGAATTATAAGCAATATAACATACCCAAAGCGCAATTAGTTATTGCGGATATACCGTATAACTTGGGGAATAATGCCTATGCGTCAAGCCCTGAATGGTACAACGGAGGGGATAACAAGAACGGCGAGAGCAAAAAGGCAAACAGCAACTTTTTTAATACAGACGGCAGCTTTAATTTAGCGGAGTATTTCCACTTTTGCAGCAAGCTACTTGTAAAAGAGCCGAAAGAAAAAGGGAAAGCCCCTTGCATGATAGTGTTTTGTTCTTTCCAACAACAATTTGAAGTGATTGAACTAGGGAAACGACATGGATTTAAGAACTATATACCGCTAACTTTTATTAAAAAATCTTCTGCGCAAGTGCTAAAAGCAAACATGAAAATAGTGGGCGCAACAGAATATGCGCTAGTGTTATATCGTGACAAGTTGCCGAAGTTTAATAACAACAAAAAAATGATTAAAAACTGGTTTGAATTTAATCGTGACGGAAAAGACATTCCCAAAATCCACCCAACGCAAAAGCCTATAAATTTATTAAAGCAATTTATAACCATTTTTACAGATGAGGGCGAGGTAGTAATAGACCCATGCACTGGGAGTGCGTCAACATTAAGGGCGGCATATGAGCTAGGGCGTAACAGTTACGGCTTTGAGGTGTCAAGAGAAATCTACACAAAAGCAAAAGAGCAAATGCTTGTGAATATGGCAGTGCAGCAAAGCATATTTGATATGAATAGCGCTGCATTAGGGGGATAGATGAGCAAATAAAAAGAGCGGAAACTGACGAAACCGCTCTAGTAATTCCCAGGGGGATATGCTTGATGTTTGGGAATCAAGAACATTGTAACAGAAAGGGCGTATATGAGCAAAGAAATACACGAATTTTGCACAAAAATAATACTAGAAATGATGAATGATGCTGAATACGGAAAGGATTGCTACACGCAAGGCGAGATTGTGGCAATGCAGGAAAGGTTGAAAAATGAAAAAATACACTCAAGCGGAATTTGATGCGATAGAAAGAGATGAATACGGAATTAAACATTGTCCGACAGGGGATTATACAGAGATTAAGAATTTTGGCGAGCGTTGCAGTTTTGGCGAGCGTTGCAGATTTGGCGAGTGTTGCAGCTTTGGCAAGTGTTGCAGTTTTGGCGAGTGGTGCAGATTCGGCGCGGGTTGCAGCTTTGGCGAGTGTTGCAGCTTTGGCAAGTGTTGCAGTTTTGGCGAGGATTGCAGCTTTGGCGAGTGGTGCAGCTTTGGCGAGTGGTGCAGCTTTGGCGAGTGGTGCGGTTTTGGCGAGCGTTGCAGTTTTGGCGCAAACTGTTCTCATGAGGGTTTAACGAGTAGCGTTTATGTGGCAGTTGACAGAATCGGAAGTGAACGGCGAAAGACATACTTTTTCAAAGCAGACGAGGGAATGTTTGTTCGTGCAGGGTGCTTTTTTGGAACGCTAGGAGAATTTAAAGCGCAAGTCAAAAAAACGCACAACGGAACGAGACACGAAAAAAGCTATGAACTAGCCACAGAATGGGCGGTTTTTGAATTGGAGAGCAGATATGACTAACTTTGGAAAATGGATTAAAGAGCAAGGATTTACAATAGATGACCATGTAGAATGCTATGACAGATTGATACAAGATGAAGGTTGTGAAAAGTGTCCTTTGCCTGATTATATGAATAGCGCTGCATTAGGGGGATAGATGAGCAAATAAAAAGAGCGGAAACTGACGAAAGACCGTACTTCAAAGAAAAGGAGAAAAGCAATGAATGATAAATATGAAAGTTCGGCTAATACCATTGTTCTAACACGGGCAGCACTAAAGGTCGCAGTTAAAGATTACCGTGCTGCACTTAGAAAACTAAATAAACATCCACGAAATCAAGCTGCTTTAAATACAAAAGAAGAAGTTGAACGTTTCTTTCATTCTGACTGGTATAGACTTCTTACCAGCCTTGACCCAGATATGCTTATAAAACAACTGAATGAGGAGGTAGAGCAATGAGAGATGCGGGATATCTCAAACAAAAAAGATTAGCGGTTTTGAACGCTATAAAACCAATATGTGAAGCATTTAATATTACCGACTATGATTATGAGATTTGCGATACCGGACAGCGGGAGACTTTAAGAATTAATAATACCAGTATAGGTTGCTCTTGCAATTCTATAAGCGCAGTAGTTGATGAATTAATTGGTTACATTTTTATAACTAGATGGTGCAGAAACAGAAGTTTAGGTACATTTGGTACTCAAACTAAAAATGTAATAAGGCGATATTGGATAAAGCGGGTGGAGGAATGATTGGGCAAACTAAAGTATTAGAAAATATTAAGAGAATAGCAAATGGCAACTTTCCACGATACTAGCAGAAAAGGAGAAAACAAATGAATAAATGGATAGGCATAGGAAGATTAGTTAAAGCACCAGAAGCAAGGACAACTCCAAACGGGGTAAGCGTAACAACGTTTACAATTGCGATTAGCAGACGGAGAGACAGGGAAACAACGGATTTTATCAACATAGTCACATGGCGGGGGCTTGCGGATAATTGTGCAAAATACTTGCAAAAAGGGCAGCAGGTAGCAGTGACAGGAGAATTACAAATCCGAAGCTATGATGCAAAGGATGGAACAAAGAAATACATAACAGAGATACAGGCAGATGACGTTGAGTTTTTGGCGAGAAGTGGGGAGGCAAAAGCGGAATTTGCAGAAGAAGCGGAAGAAATAATGATGGATGATGATATGTTACCTTTCTAGTGGGGAAATATCATCAAGAGGTGGCAGAATGGGAGAATACTTAATAATTCCTCAAACAAAAGAGAGGGCGATGCTATACCCAAAGGAGAAGCGTTTCGCCCTCTTCGCAGAGGAGATAAGAAAAGGTGTTGCAGATGCGCAGGAGCAATACGATTTAGCGCCTACGGTAGCACCTACAAAGGATATGTTCTTGAGAGCGACGGGAAAGCACGCGGTTTTGATAGAAAGAAAATACGGCATACTGTGGGGCGAGATAATGCAGCGTATGGGGTTAAGGCAGCAGAAACAAGCGAATGCGCATAGGAAAGCCTCTATATGTTGGAGTTGTAAGCACGCTACAAATGCCTTTGCTTGCATATGGGTGAGGACGCTAAAAAAAGTACCCGATGGCGCAGAATTTAAGGCGGGGAACGGGATACTCTCTTGCCCAAACCATGAAAAGGGGTAAGTATGATTGAATTTGAAATTCCACTGAACATAACAAGCGCGCTAAGTGCGAACAAGATATATGCAGGGGTGCATTGGTCAAAAAGAGCGAAGGACAAAAAGGAGATTGCCGAAGCGGTGAAATGGGCGCTCATCGCTAGAAAGATACCAAGAGAACCAATAGAAAAGCCTGTAGAAATAGAGATGCTTTTTAATAGTCGGCTGGACTGCTCCAATCATTCATATGTTTTTAAGATTGTCGAGGACGCATTGAAAGGCTGGGTTATCCACGACGATACAAAAAAGTATGTGAAATATATCTGCATGGGGTACTGGGGTGGCGACGGGGTGAAAGTAAAGATACACGAGGTTGCATAAAAACACAGAAAAGTATCAAGAATCACGGGGAAGTATTAAAAATTAGTGCATAAAGGGTGAGTTGATGGTTTTAACAGATGACTTTTACAACAAGGTGCGCTTACTGCTGCACCGAATAAACACACTAAAAGAACGGCAAGAAGAATTGATGGCATCATTAGAAAAAAGCACCGTCTATTTAACCGACCTTCCACGCTCCACAAGTCCAAAAGATAAGCTGGTTGACGGGTTATCTACACTAGGCGAACTAGAAGAGAAAGAAAGAGAAGCACGCTTAGAGCTAGAATATCTTCGCCTACAGGCAGAAGAGGAGATAGAGGTGTTAACAGACCCTACACAGCAGTTAGTTATGAGAATGCGATATATAGACGGAATGAAGTGGAAGAAGATTGCAGGGGCGTTGCATTATAGTGAAGACCATTGTTTCAAAATTCATCGAATCGCAAAGAGAACAGTAAATAACAGTATAAACAATGATATAATGTTACCGTAAATATATGCACGAAAAACATGGGGTAAAAATGCTTCTCTTGTAGTATAATAAACAAAAAAAGGAGGCAAGAGAACATGTTTTTCAAACCGAAGTTTCTCGGGACGCTACCGCAGGGTTTTTTAGAGATACCATATGCGGAGATAGAAAAGGAAATGGAGCTATACAGTCATGGACTGGAGGAGCAGAAGACCAACCCTCATAAAAATATTGAATTAAGGTTGGCACAAAAAAGAAATGACTTGTTACTCATGATTGAAGAAGCGATAGGAGATATAGAGTTTTTAAAGAGCAAAGAGATACCGACAGGGAAAGAAACGGATGCGGTAGAAAAAGCAGAAGACAAGCTAAGAGAATGGACACTCCAGTTAGAAGCTGACAGCGCAGAATATCAACAATAAGGATAAGAGAATCAATAGAGCCTATAACAGGGCTCTTTTTTATTTGAGATGTTTCTGCAAAAATGATTTTGCTTTTGGTGACAGCTTGCCAGCAGCATCGTCACGTTTGATTCTGGAGACGATAAACCAATCATGCGCAGTAAAAAAAGGCTGAAGATGATTGCGAACACCAACAGCAGACAAGATCGAGACAACAAAATATGCACCATTATACGGCATGATGTTTTCACCGAGTGCATCAAGTTCATTAAAAAAATCAAGATGCACGTCATCATTATTGTCCGCAAAGCGGTAAGAGACAAGATATACAAACATATATAAATTATACAGGATAGGGAAACAAAATAAAAGAGAGGTGATAATGTGGCGAGAAGATTAACAGAAGAAGAAAAACTACAACTTGTTGCCCATTATGCCGAGACAAGAAATTATAGCGAAACCGCAAGAGTATTTGGTGTGTCAGTGAATACAGTAAAAAATGCAGTGAAGAATAATGCAGACTTTGCAGAAAAATGCAAACAAAAAAAAGAAGAGGTGTCAGAAACCGTATTAGAGCATATGGGAGCGAAAGCCCCAGAGGTAATTGGGGTAATAGACACCTACTTGCAAGCGTTGATGGATAGAGAAAAGATAGAGAAAGCAACTGTAGCGCAAATATCAACCGTTATAGGCACATTATTAGACAAGTATGCGATGCTAGACAAGATTAAGCGAGATAGCGATATAGAAGAAGAACTAAAACGAGCAATTGACCTATTAGGTGGTGTTAGAAGTGGCATTTAGCGCATTACAGCAAGAATACCTTGATAACGCTACTAAACGGTGGAACATTAAAACAGGTGCAACACGGAGCGGAAAAACCTTTTTAGACTATGCTTTTGTAATCCCTAAACGAATAACAAGCTGTACAGGGAGCGGGCTTATCGCTCTTATCGGAAACACAAGAACAACGCTAGAAAGAAACGTGCTAGACCCGATGCGTACAATTTGGGGCAGTAAGTTAGTGGGCAATGTTAGCCAAGGGTACAACACTGTTAGATTGTTCGGCAAGAAATGCCACGTGTTTGGAGCAGACAAGATAAGCCAAGTCTCAAAGATACAAGGCGCAGGAATAGAATACTGCTACGGCGATGAAGTCACAACATGGGCAGAAGATGTATTTCAGATGCTCAAATCAAGGCTAGACAAGCCCAACAGCGCATTTGACGGAACGTGTAACCCTGACAGCCCGCTTCACTGGTTCAAGAAGTTTTTGGAGAGCGACGCAGACATATACAGACAGGACTACACCATTGACGACAATCCTTTTTTAACGCCGTTCTTTGTGGAGCAGCTAAAGAAAGAATATCTCGGAACGGTCTACTACGATAGATTTATTCTTGGCAAGTGGACACTAGCAGAGGGGCTTGTATACGCGAACTTTGACCACAAGAGACACATATACAACGAGCAGCCAAAAGAGGGCGCATGGTATGTAAGCGTTGACTACGGAACGATTAACCCGTTTTCTGCGGGGCTGTGGTGTGTTCGAGAGGGCAAAGCCTATAGGACAAAAGAACTATATTACGACAGCAAAAAAGCGTATAGACAAAAGACCAACAGCGAATATTATTCGATGCTAAGAGAGTTTATAGGGAAAGCCCCAGTAAGAAGCATTATCGTTGACCCATCGGCAGCAGCGTTTATAGAGGAAATCCGCAGGGCTGGGGAGTTTATCGTAAGAGACGCAAATAACGAAGTAACCAACGGAATAAGACGAACAGCAGGGGCGCTCAATAAGGGCGCTCTTTTCATACACGAAAGTTGCGAGAACACGATAAGAGAGTTTGGAACCTACGCATGGGATGAGAAAAAAGGGAGCGACACGCCAATAAAAAAGAACGACCACGCGATGGACGAAGTTAGATACTTTGTCAACACCATCATGCATGGTGAGATGGCGGGGTATCAATGGGGTGAGAAATGAGTATATTCACAAGATTTAAGGAGGCTATTAGCAGGATGTTTAACAAGAGCGACATTAGCAAATCGCTGAACATAGATATTGCCATATCTGACAAGATGGCGAAAGCCCTCGAAGAGTGGGAGCGGATGTATCGCAATGAGCCTTCTTGGCGAGCGGAGACATTAAAACGGCAGGCATATCAAGTGCGATTGCAAGCGAGATAGCGCGGCTGGCAACCATCGAGATGAAAACGAAAGTCGCAGGTTCGCCTAGAGCGGAATATATCGACGAGCAATATCAAAAAGGGATTGAGAACTTAAGAGAATACGTCGAGCGCGGGAACGCTTTAGGTGGAATGGTGCTGAAACCGTACCCTGTGGGCAACGAGATTGCAATAGAAGCAATTCCAGCAGGCAGATTCTTTCCAGTGGACTTTGACGCGTCATTAAACATTACAGATTGCATTTTTGCAGAACTATTAACGAAAGGGAAAGACTTTCTGACAAGAATAGAACGGCACCAATTACAAGGAAACGGCTATATCGTAACGAACAGGGCGTACACTTCAAAGAATAAAAGCTCTTTGGGTAGAGAAATCCTACTTGAATCAGTAGAGGAATGGGCAGGAATGGCACCCTATACGGTGATAGAAAATGTAGAGCAAATGCTTTTCGGTTATTATCGTGTTCCGCTGGCAAATACAGTAGAGCCAGACAGCCCTCTTGGTATATCGGTGTACGAAAAGGCAAGGGGATTGATAGAACAGTTTGACCGCCAATATTCGCGCTATTTGTGGGAATTTGAAGGCGCAGAGTTATCTATATATGCAGATACTTCACTATTCAAAAAGGTGGAGCGGAGAGCAGGAGATATTCAAGATGTACTCCCAAAAGGGAAAGAACGGCTATTCAAGACACTCAATCTACAGCCAGTGAACGGCGCGTTGATGGAGACGTTCTCCCCAGAGATAAGGGATGAAGCGTTAGCAAGGGGAATGAATGAGCTTCTGTGCAGGATAGAGGATATGACAGGGCTATCAAGAGGCACTTTTTCAAACACAGAATATGACAACGCACGAACAGCGACAGAATTGAAAATCTTACGTCAAAGAAGCTACGCAACGGTAGCCGACACACAAAAAGCATTGCAGCGCTGTTTAGAGCAACTTATATACGCTCTTGATGTTTATGCCACATTGTACAATCTTGCGCCAGCAGGTGAGTATGTAATGGCGTTTGAATGGGATGATTCTATCATTGTAGATACAGGTATTGAATATCAACGGCGCTTGCAGATGGTGCAGGCAGGATTGTTAAAGCCAGAAGCCTTTTATTCTTGGTACTTTGGCATTCCAGAGGAACAAGCAAAGCAAGAATTGCCAGAGATGACAGAAGTGTTTGGGGGGTGAGTGAATGCTTTCACCTGAACAGATTTTTTCAATCCCTGCATATGTGGTTCGGCTGTATAGAGAGTTTGAGGATTACATTTTGGCGGATATAAGCGAGCGTATCGCGAGAGCGGGCAAGGTTGGCAGTTATTCTGAATGGCAGATGACAAGACTAGCAGAGTTGAACGAAGCGAATTACTTTCTACAACGCGCTATAGACACGCTGGGAGAAGTTTCAATCGAAAGAACGGTTGAACTCTTGGAAAGCGCAGCGAATATATCCTCATTGTCCGATGGAACGGTCTTTGCTCTGTTAGGGATGGAAGCGCCGACATTAGCGGACAGCGCGACAATGCGACAGATTGTATACGGCATTATCGGGCAGACCAGCGGGGAGATCGCGAACATCACAAACACGCTAGGGTTTAAGCTACCAAACAGCCCTTTTCTAGGAGTGATGGAGGCATACCAGCGAACGCTTGATTCTGCGGTGCTTGAAGTACTGACAGGCGCAACAGATTACAATACAGCGATTAAACGCGCGGTAAAACGCTTGTGTGATGCTGGGTTATCTACTGTCCTATATGACAGTGGGAGAACAAATAAGATAGACGTTGCAGCGAGAAGAGCCATCATGACGGGCGCATCTCAAATAAGCGGGCAGATAAGCGAGATGAATATGCAGCTGCTAGGTACAGATTACGTTGAAGTTTCCGCACACGCAGGGGCAAGACCCGACCACGCCGATTGGCAAGGGAAAGTATATAAGATGCACGGCGCAGAAGCAGGTTACCCCAATCTTGAAGAAGCCACAGGCTACGGAACAGGCGAGGGATTGATGGGTTGGAACTGTAGACACAGCTTTTCGCCGTTTCTTGTAGGGTTGTCTAAACGGAATTACAGCAGCAGACAGTTAAAGGCTATAGACCCTCCAGCGTTTACCTATCAAGGGCGCAAATATACCGCCTACGAAGCGACGCAACAGCAAAGGCGTATGGAAACAATGATGCGCCAAACAAAGCGTGAGGTGGTAGGCTACAAGGCAGCAGGGCTGGCAGACGAGTTTACAACAGCGAGTGTAAAGCTACGCCGACAAAGAGAATTGTACAAGGAGTTTAGCAGCGCAGCGGGGTTGTACGAACAGAGCGCAAGGACACAAGTCATAGGCTTTGACAGAAGCGTAAGTAGCCTATCTACATGGGCAGCACGAAAAGCAAAAGAAAAGATAGCAGTTTAATCATTCAGCACCTTTCGGGGTGCTTTTTTGATACAAAAAACGGCGTTCCCTGCCGAAGTGGGAATAGGGCAGGTGGAGGCGACCACCGTAAAAAGCCGACCTGAAAGGAGTACTGATGAAAGTAGAGTTTTTGAAAGAATTAGGGCTGGAGCAAGAAGTGATTGACAAAATCATGGCAGAAAAGGGGAAAGCCTTTGCAGAAATCGAGCGTGAAAACGCGGACTTGAAAGAAGCAAAAGAAACCCTCGAAACCCAACTTGTCGAAGCGAACACAACGATTGAATCTTTCAAAGAAATGGACGTCGAGACCATCAAGAGAGAGGTTGACGACTGGAAAGAAAAAGCGGAACAAGCAGAGACGGCAGCAGCTGAACGAATCGCAGAAATTGAGTATGAGCGTGCGATAGAAAAGGCGATGGCAGGGCTGAAATTCTCAAGCAATTCTGCAAAAAAGCAATTTGAACGAGATGTAAAAGAAAAGGGGCTGACACTAGAGAACGGCGCACTCTTAGGCTTTGACGATTATGTAAAAACCTACAAAGATCAAGACGAAAAGGCTTTTGCAAGCGAAGAGGAAGAGGGTAAACCGAAATTCTCCAGCGGAAGCGCACCGACACCAAAAGAACCCGATGATGACGCACGAATTGACGCAATCATGGGCATTAAAAGAGATTAAGGAGACATAAAAGATGGCTAATTCAATAGCATTATTCAAAAAGTACATTGACAGACTAGACGATGTTTATAAGCAAGGCGCAAAAACCGCTGTATTAGACGGCGATATGAGCCTTGTACAAGCAGGAACAAACACAAACGAGATTGTTATTCCAAAAATGACAATGAGCGGGCTTGCAGACTACAGCAGAAACAGCGGGTATGTGCGCGGTGATGTTGGTTTGGTTTATGAAACAGTAAGATTCAACTATGACCGTGGGCGCAAATTCGGCGTTGACGCAATGGACAACGAAGAAACAGCAGGTGTAGCTTTCGGAATGCTGGCAGGTGAGTTTGTGAGAACACAGTCTACACCAGAGCTAGACGCTTTCCGCTTCGCTTCCTACGCAGGAACGACAGGAATTTCCACAGCAACAGCAACATTCACCACAGGTTCAGCTATCCTTGCTGCGCTTGTTGAAGCAAATGCGAGACTTTCAGAAGATGAAGTACCTGACACTGAAAGATACCTCTTCATCACACCTACTTTGCTAGGGTTGGCAAAAGCGGTTGATTTAGACGTAAATAAAGCAGTGCTAGAAAGCTTTGCAGGCGTGGTAGAAGTACCGCAAACACGTTTCTACACAGCGATTGAGCTGAAAGACGGAACGACAACAGGCGAAGAAGCAGGTGGATTTGCGAAAGCAGAGGACGCAGCAGACATCAACTTTATGATTGTTCATAAGCCCGCTGTCCTTCAATACACCAAGCATAACGTGAACAAAGTCATCACGCCAGAAGCTAACCAAGATTCGGATGAATGGCTGTTTATGTATCGCGCTTATGGCTTGACAGACGTTTACGAAAACAAAGTTGCAGGGATCTATCTAAACACCAAAGCGACAGAAGATGAAGAAGCGACAGGAGATGAAGAAGCGACAGGAGATGAAGGAGAGACAGGAGATGAAGGAGAGACAGGAGATGAAGGAGAGACAGGAGGTGAAGGAGGAGAGTAACCATGTACGCGGATTATGAGTATTACACAGCAAAATACGGCGGCACAATCGTGAAAGAAAGCGAGTTTCCAGTGTATGAAAAGCGCGCGGAAGCTTATCTTAACATGATTACATTCGGCAACATTGATGATGTGACCGATGAAGTGAAGATGGCGTGTTGCGCCGTTGTGGACACTTATAAGCGACATGAGCTTTCTGCCGACGCTACCCTGAACGGAAACATTTCCAGCGAAAAGAGCGGGAGTTATTCCGTTTCTTACACCACGGGGGAGCTTGACGCACAGATAAACAAGAATAGGGCGGAGTTATACGATTCCGCCCTGCTTTATCTTGCGAATACTGGGCTTTTATATCGAGGTGTATACGGATGAGGACAAATTCAACTGCAACGCTATACAGATACAATCCTGTAAATAAAACGTATACGCGTGTTCTGCTGGGTGCTGTTTGGTGGGAGTGGACACAAGGCATTAACTATCTTGCCAGCAATATTGGCGAAGATGACAAGGCGGTCCTTTTCGTTCCCGACACCAGCATTGATATTAAGGCAGATGGATATAGCCGTATTGTAAAAGGCGATTTGACGCGGGAGATTGACGAGAATTACACGATAACCAATCTGGCGCAGGATTATGACACCTTTAAGATAACCGCCTGTAACAAGCTAGAAAACGGTTCTAAACCTATGTGGCATTGGGAGTTGACGCTGAAATGAAATTCGAGCTGAAGATGAAGAAGTCCATAGTCCAGATGGAGCAAGAGCGCGGGCTAGGAATTGGCGGCAGGGTGCAGATGTATGTTGACAGCGAAGTTGTTCGACGCATGG
Source organism: Christensenellaceae bacterium (assembly GCA_050952565.1). Classification (GTDB taxonomy): domain Bacteria; phylum Bacillota; class Clostridia; order Christensenellales; family Christensenellaceae; genus QANA01. The sequence goes on along the minus strand of JBMNLE010000001.1, from coordinate 79,212 downwards.
AACCATACACGCCTTTTTTAACAGGTGCGCTTATTAAGTCTGCAACGGCGCACACTAAGATAGGTTCGGGCGAGGTTAAAAGTGTGACTCCGTATGCGAAACGGCAATATTACGGCAATAAGGGGAGCGGAAGGCGCGGAAGATGTGGTTTGAGCGCATGAAAGCAAACGAGAAAAACGACATTCTAAGGGGCGCGGCAAAAGTAGGAGGTGCGAATGGCACGAAAGTATAAAGACCCTGCATCAGCGATAGACGCGGTCAGAGCATGGCTTATAACCTGTCCGTTTTTGGCTGATAAAGCAGGGGAAATAGTGATTGAATATCCTGACTTGATGGACGAGACGGCAACGGTAAAGGCTGGGCTTGCTTCCAACGGTTCAAGGACAATTCGGTCATACATTGATGGAACGATAATCAAAGAACACAGCTTTGTGTTGCAAACAAGGGCAATGACAATAGAAGATGCGGATAGACTTGCAAATAGCGAGTTTTACGAGAACCTCGTTACATGGATTGACGAGAGAGTAAAAGAACGAGACCTGCCAACAGCGGCGGGTTTTTCTTTTGCAAGCGTAACGGCATCTAATGCAATGCTCTATGACTTGCAAGACGACGGCGACATGGGCACTTATCAGGTGCAACTACAAACAGAATATACAAAAAGGAGTTTATAAAATGACGGTTATTAGATATAACATCGCCGACTATATGAACGTCGGCACAACAGAATCCCCAGAGTGGGCGCTTATGGGTTTCGGCTATAACTCATTAGACGAAAACCCGTCTGCTACAGTTGACAGCAAGGCATATATCAGTGACAAGTCCGCAACAGGAACAATCACCGGCTATGCGAACAACTTCGCTTTTGATACAGACTTGATTGAATCGGACGACACAATCGAAAAGCTGTATGAAATCGGAACAAGACAAGCCACAGGCGCAGATGCACAAGTTGAATATCTCCGCGTCGAATTATTCAAAGCTGCCGAAGGTGGCGGGAAGCCCGCAAGACTTTTCACAACCGCGGTAGAAGTCTCGAGTATTTCAGGCGCAGGAACGGAGACCGTTCACGTATCAGGCAACTTGCACCAAGTAGGCGACTTCAAAGAAGGGACATTTGACCCAACAGGCAAGACATTCACACCAGCAGAATAGGAGAGTAAAGATGCAAAAGCTAACAATTCAATTTGACCAGCCACAGATAGAGATTAACGGAGAAGTCTTTAATCTTCTGCTTTCCGATGCGGAAATTGTAACGCTCATTATGCAAACATTAAACGAATATGAAGCTTTTGACGTTGAAAGCTCCACCACAGAAGAACGGCTGGAAATGTGCATGAAAGCCAACAAGGTGATTGAGAAAATCATCGGGAAAGGCGCAGTTAAACGAATGAGCGGAGGGAAACCCGTAGGAATGGTTAAAATGCTTGAAGTGTTGAGAGTGATTCTTGACGCAGCGAATCAATCATACGCGGGTTACATTGCAGAGGAGTATGAATAATTTTTCATTATCTCGAAACAAAATAAAGGCGTTCCCCAATACCGTAGAGGTGGCGGGGAGCGTTTTTTTAATAAACGCAGATTACAGAGTGGCACTAAAGATTTTTCGTATTCACGGAGACGGGAACGTGCAAGGGACAAGCAAAGTTTTGCTTTCGTTGCAATGGTTTTATAGTCTCCCGATGTATTGTTTGTTGGCGAAAAACAACGGCGCACTCGATGAAGTATACATGGCGATGATGCGGTTTTTAGTTGGAGAACCGAAAGAAACGCCAAAAGAGCAAAAACAAGAATATTGCTTTGAATTTGACGCGCAAGAGATATACGCGTCTTTCTTACAGCAGTACGGAATAGACATTGTGGACATTGACTTTCTGCATTGGTACAAGTTTAGCGCACTGTTCGCAGGCTTGGGCGAAGAAACGCCCTTTGTACGCAAAGTAATCGCGCGGACAAGAGACACTTCAAAGCTAAAGGGCGAAGCAAAGGCACTAGCGGAAAAGGCGAAGAAGAGCGTAGCTTTACCAGATAACAGAACAAGCGCAGAAGTCGCATTAGAGCGAGAAATAACACGCCGATTAAAGGCGGGAGAACCAATAGACGATTTATTAGGAGGGGAGGCGTAGCAATGGCGAGTGATGGCAGTTTAGTATTTGATACCAAAATAAGCCTAGATGATTTTCTTAAGGCAATAAAAGATATTCAGTCAAAGTCAGACGAAGCATCAAACAAAATGAGTAGCAAATGGAAAACGGCTTTCTCTAAAGCTGGGAGCTTTGCTAAAACGGCGGCAAAATCAATCGGGGTAGCACTAGGCGCTATTTCAGCTGGACTAGGCGCAGGCGTGAAAATGGGCGTTGAATACAATGCGCAGATGGAGCAGTTTTTCACGTCGTTTGAGACCATGCTAGGCAGCACAGAAGCGGCAACCAAGATGATGGCAGACTTGAAAAAGTTTGCTGCCGACACCCCCTTTGAAATGCCAGATATAGCCAAGGGAACACAGACATTATTAGCCTTTGGAATCGAAGGCGATAAGGTAATGGACACTATCAAGATGCTGGGTGATGTGTCTTTGGGTAACAAGGATAGATTCGACAGCTTAACCCTTGCTTTTGCACAAATGAGCAGCACAGGGAAGTTGATGGGGCAAGACTTACTGCAAATGATTAATGCAGGGTTTAACCCATTGAATGAAATGTCCAAGATGACAGGAAAGTCCATCGGGCAGCTGAAAGAAGAGATGGCGGCGGGCGCAATTTCAGCTGAAATGGTGACAGAAGCCTTCCAGCACGCAACACAAGAGGGCGGGCAGTTTTTCAACGCTATGGAAGCTCAGAGCAAGACGCTTTCAGGTTCATGGGATAACCTAAAAGATGACTTCAGGTCCTTGTTGGGAGATATAACGGCAGGATTAACCAATTCCATTAAGGGGAAGGCTATCCCCATGCTTAGAAGCTGGATGACGCAATTGCAAGACGCGTTTAACAAGGGCGGTTTGGCTGGGTTGACAAAGAAAATAGGCGACGTTTTATCTCAAGCAGTAAAAGAAGTCGTTAATTTCATGCCCAAAATCATTAAGACAGGCACTGACGTATTAAAAGGCTTTTTAGAGGGCATCCAAAAGAACGCGGGCGATATTGTGAAAGCGGCAACCTCCGTCATCTCGTCCTTCGTTGATGCAGTGGTTGATTTGTTGCCACTAATTATTGATGTAGGGTTAGAGATTCTGTTTAACCTCGTAGAGGGAATTGCAAAAGAGCTTCCCTACCTTATCCCTAAAGTCGTTGAGATGTTTTTTGACATACTAACTAATTTGCTAACAGACATTCCGCGTATGCTAGAGTTAGGCGTTGCGATTATTGGGGGCATTCTCGAAGGTATCGTTATGGCAATCCCTAAGCTGATAGAGGGTATTGGAAAAGCGTTTGCTTCCATTTTCAACGGCAGGGCGTTAGGCATACAAGAAGCGATTGATGCCGAATTGGCAGAATCGACCGCATCCGTTGATGCGCTGTTTGGAGCAATGCAGCAGTCCGCGCAGAACCACAAGGACACGTTAGCGGAAATATACGCAGATGCGGACAGCGCCAGTTTGATGGCAGAAGAATTAGCAAAGCTTACAGAGCAAGAAAGTCTATCCGCAGCAGAAAAAGAGCGGATGATTGCGCTAGTCTCTAACTTAAACGCGCTTTATCCAGAGTTAAACCTACAATTTGACGAAGAAAACGGCACGTTAAACCTTACAAACGACCAGTTAAGGGATTATATCGAGAACTCTAAAGAAGCAGGATTGGCGGCAGCGTATAGGGCGAGAATGGCAGCCACAGCGGAAGAACGTATTGACTTGCTGCTGGAAGAAAGCCGCTTGATTAAAAAAATCGGAGTTGCGGAAAAAGAGGTGGCAGACAAGAAAGCATTCAAGCTCCATGTTGACGAGGTTTACGACGCATTAAACGCAGGTGCGGGGGCATTCCAGACACACAGGGCAGAATTGGAAGCACTCGGCATTGAGTATGACGAAGCGGGCAACCCTGTCATGTCTTACAACGAGGCATTAGACTTTCTTTTGACCAAGCAGACAGCAGCAGATGATGCGCTCACAGTCTCTCAAGGTGTCCTTGACGGGCTAGGAATAAAGCTAAGAGACACTAAATCAGCAGTTACTGAGCTTGACATCGAGGAGATGAACCTCACAACCCTATTAAAGGACAACACCGCAGCAACGCAAGAGAATACGGATGCGGTTCAAGCGTCAGGCGATGCAGCAACAGAAGCGGCGGGAAAGAAAACAGACGCAAATGATGCAGTTGTGGCAAGCAATGACGAAGTTGCAAGTAGCAATGATAAAGTGGCAAGCAGTAGCACAGGCGCAGCGACAGCGGTCGAGGGTTCGGCGAAGAAAGAAGCGGCAGCAGTAGGAACAGCAACGCAATCAATGACGCGCGACTTAAACACGCAAGAGCAGGCTACTAAAGATTGGGCAACGAACGTAACCGCGCTAGGAAGCAAATTAAGCGGTGACTTTAGCAGAGAATTAAAGGCACTCGGACCCGAAGCAGCGGACGCAATCGCCATGATGACGAGAATGTCAGATACAGAATTAGACAAGTTGCAAAAAGCCTTTGATAAGGGCGGGATGGACGCTGTAAACGATTTAATTACGCAGATGAAAAACCCTGCTACAGCAACCGCAGCATCGGGCATGGTGGATAAATCCGCAGGCGCAATCAAAAGCAACACAGGCATTACAGATTCTATCTATCTTGCGATGGAACAAGCGTATAAAACAGTTGTCGCTTATCAGACTAAGTTTTTATACCTCGGCAAAAACCTTGCGTCAGGGATTGCAGAGGGAATCAGACAAGGCTCTACTGTTATCACAAATGCGGCGAAATCTGCCGTAAACAAAGCGCTGAACGCGGCAAAAGCAGCGGCAGGGGTGCATTCGCCCTCTACTGTTTGGCGTGATGAGCTGGGTAAGATGATGGCGGCAGGAACAGGAATAGGATTTGAACAAGAAATGCCTAAGCAGTTTGACAAAATGACACGCGTCATGATGGCAGAGCAAAACGACCTGTTTAAGACGGCAAGCGTTGATGTGAAAGGGATAATTCCCGACACGCCCATATCTGTGCAGGGCGGCGATACAAGCGGTATTATGAGCATTTTATCGCGGTATTTGCCAATGCTTGAAAAGTTTCAGCTTGTTCTAGATACAGGGGAGCTTGTCGGCGCAATCGCCCCATCAATGGATGAAGAATTGGGAGAAATCGCGGTAAGGAGAGAAAAATATGCCTAACGTTAAATTTTATTCTACAGATTGGGCGCAAGAGATAGATGCATATAGCGATTTAGGAGTTACCCTCCAGCCAGTGATGCGGTCACTGCCAGCGGTTAAGACCAACTATCAAGCGATAGCGGGCAGAGATGGGGATGTAGACCTAACAGAAGTAGATGGAGAGGTACACTTTGACAACAGAGTGGACACTCTCTTTTTTAAGCGACTTGACCCTAGCCGAAGCTGGGCGCAGTTGTCAACACTTCTTGCAAATAAACTGCACGGCAAGCGGTTTTTCGTTGTGTTTGAAGATGAAGAAGATGTCTACTATGACGCTAGAATGTCCATGACTTCTCTATCTCCTGAAGAAAACGTATCTACCATTGAACTTAGAATGACCGCCTTCCCTTACAAGCTAAAAAGAGAATTAACAACGGAATCAAGCGCGGTAGCAGGAACGGTTGAAATGACGCTTACCAACGCAAGGATGTCCACGTTTCCACAGGTGATTGTAGAGGGTGGACAGATGACGATTGAATGGAACGGCGCACAGATTGTGCTTGCAGAAGGAACGTACAACAAAAGATATGATATGAAGTTAAAAGAAGGTGATACGGTCATATCCGTAACAGGGGACGGGAATATCACCTTTAATTGGAGAGAGGGGTTGTTGTAATGTATCAAATCACGATGGGCAATACAGTGTTGTTTGACAGCACAATTCAAGCGACTAAGGACATATACAACGCCTCTTTGACACAAGAAATAAACGCAGTCGGGATCCTTTCTTTTAATATTTCCCCCACACATCCAAGTTATAACGATATAGTAAAGCTGGAAACGGTTTTAACGGTTAGACGTGATGGTGTTATTGAGTGGGAGGGCAGGGTCGTAGACGATGAGCAAAGCATAGATTTAACTAAAAAAGTAGTCGCAGAAGGTGTTTCTGTCTTATTTGGCAGATTCTATGATTAGACCTTTCGAGCCATCGGAGCAATCGCCTGAAAAACTGTTTACAAAATTCATTGACGAACACAACGCGCAGGTAAACGATTATCAAAAATTCACAGTGGGAAATGTGACCGTAACAGATGCGAATGATTACATTTACCGCTATTCGGAAAAATATATAACCGCATGGGAAGCGATTAAGACAAGACTGCTCACTCCGTTGGGCGGTTTTTTAGTTATCCGCTATGAAAACGGAAATAGGTATTTAGATTATTTAGAAGATTATCCGTACACCTCTACACAAATAGTGCAGTATGCAGAGAATATGCAGAGCATTTTACTCAAACAATCCGCGAGCGAGACATACACAAGGGTTATCCCTTTGGGCGCAAGGATAGAGGGTGAGAGCGCGGAAAGTCGCCTTACAATCGAAAGTGTGGCGGGGGTAGACTATATTGCTAATGAGGCGCTAGAAGCACTCTACGGCGTGATTGTCGCGCCTGTAGACAAGACAACATGGGATGATATAACGCTCCCTCAAAACCTGTATCAAGCGGGGTTGAACTACTTAAACACAACTGCAACAACACTGAAAGAAACGGTGTCGGTGACGGCAGTAGACTTGCACAACGTAGACAGTAGCATAGCACCATTGAAGTTTGGCGAGTATATCCGCGTGGTGTCCAGCTTGCACAACATGAATAAAAGCTACATCGCAAAAAGGGCAATTACCCCCCTGAACAATCCAGCCAACGCAAGAATTACACTCGGCGACACAAGCATGACGCTGACGGGGTCACGGCTGGAGGTAGAACGTGAAAATGTTGTTCGGTTTGAAAACATCGAAAAAAACTATGCGAGCAATGACGCAGTTTCAACAACGATTGCCGAAACAAAAGAATCATTATCCTCGTTAATTGCTCAATCAGCAGAAGAAATATTGCTAACAGTAAACGGAGAATACACAACGAAAGAGGGAATGGAAGAAGCACTGGCGAGCATTACAACCTCTTTGCAGATTTTACAAAACGAAGTACGTATTGATTTTGAGAATGTAACACAGATCATTAACAACATGGACGGGGAAACCTCGGCGCAATTTGAAGAAATTACAAAGTATATCCGCTTTTTAGATGGCAATATGCTTTTTGGTGCATCGGATAGCAACATCAAATTATGCCTAAACAACAACGAGTTTTTCTTTTTTACAGGCGCGGATGAAACAGCGGACAAGTCAACAGCATGGGCATATATGGACAGCGGTCAGCTGTATATAAGAGATGCAGAGATTATAAACACACTAATTCTTGGGAATTTCGCATGGAGTCCAGAATCAAACGGAAGTCTTAGCTTGATGAAAGTGAGGGGATAGCATGGCGATTATTAACGGAAGCTTTACCAGCGGAACATTTGCACAATACTATTCCTTTTACATCGAATATTTCGTATCTCAAAACGTAACGAATAATACATCAACAGTTACGGTTAACACATATATAAGAAAAGATAAGGCCACTCAAACCGCCTACGGTAATAACAAAACCGCGTATCAAAGCGTAAACGGAGTAAACAGAAGTGCGGGCTATTCTTACGATTTTCGGAACTCCACACTGAAGCTAATCCAAAGCGAAGTCTATACAGTTGCGCATAACGCCGATGGAACCAAACAGATATACATCGGCGCCAGCACCAATGGCGGGACAACGCTATTAGGAGCAGCAAGCGCAGGCGCAACGGTAACACTGCCTACAATCCCAAGAGCAAGCGGAGTATCGGTTTCGTCATCGGTAACAGCTGGCAGTAACCTAGGCGTAACAATAAGCGCAGCATCAAGTGCATTTCGGCATGATGTATATATTACTTTCGCAGGGCGTGCGCTGAACCATAGCTTGAGTGCAGGGGTTACATCGGCGAGTGTTCCTATCCCGCTAGAGTGGATAAATGGTATTCCAAATGCCACATCAGGAACAATGACAGTCTACCTTAACACTTGGAGTGGCGATACGTGGATAGGTCAGAAGGTTACCTCGTCAACCCTGCTTGTGGGTTCAAGCATTGTGCCTACATTGTCAGGAGCAATCACCCCTCAAAACCAACTGGGCGGCTACTACGTACAGGGAAAATCAGGGGTAGCGGTAGCCCTAACAGGCGCAGGAAGTTACAGCTCTACAATCAAAAGCTATTCGGGCAAGGTGGGATACGCATCTTATGCAGGACAAAATTTTTCATCAACTCTAACGGATTATGGAAGCGTAAGAATTTCGGGAATGGTTACGGATTCGCGTGGGAGAACTAGCAGCTGGTACAAGGATATCTATGTGTATCCGTATTCTCCGCCCGCGGTTGAAACGCTTGAAGTGGTGCGTTGTGATAGTAACGGCACAGCGAACAGCGTCGGGGATTATTTGAAAGCGCGATTAAAAGCAAGAACACAGGTAATCGGAAGCCCTAACGTCAACACAAGATTGTTTAGGGTCACGTTTGAGCCGAAAGGCGGTTCTGCGGTTGTAAAAACGCTGTCAAACGCCAATGCCACGATAGACGCATGGACAGACCCTGTTTATGTGGGGCAGTTGGTAACTTGCAAGGTAACAGGCTACGTTGCAGATTGGTATGGCAGCTCGACGCACACAACCGAGGTTCCAACAGCGGAGCGGATTTTGAATGTCAAGTCCAACGGTCACGGAATGGGGATAGGCGGGGTTGCTGAAAATGACGGGTTGACGGTCTATTGGGATGCTAATTTTCATAAAAAACCCACTGTAAACGGAAGCGATATATCGGTTGAATCAAAAGGGGTGTGGACACCAACATTCAAACGGAACTCGAACGGGATAACTCTTCCCACGGTTGGAAATAGGGGTGAGTATTTTAGGGTAGGAAAGCTAGTATTTTTTACTTTTAAATTACAGGCAGGAACGTTTGCAAGCCCCGTAGGAAGCTATGTTTTCGTAACAGGCTTACCGTTTCCGCCAGATTTGGAAGTTATCCCAGATGCCATGCCGCTGGGGATGTACTGGTACCGCATGGGCGTAAATTTTTCAATGCTTTATGGGAACATGGTTTCAAGCGGGGATTTCATTATTCGGGGAACACAGGCAGCAGCGAACAATAGCTTCACAAACGTAGCGGAAACGCATCTTGTATGGAGCGACAGCGAAGGAACGTTGTTAATGGGTTCGGGCGTGTATGTAGCAGCAGAATAATAAAAGAACAAAGGAGAGAGAAGATGAAAATTTGTATTGATGCAGGACATGGGAACACAGACAGCGGAGCAGTAGGCATTGGGGGCAGGAGAGAAAAAGACGATAACCTCAAGATGGCGCTTGATTTGCAGAAACGCTTTAAGGCTATCGGATGGGAAGTTGTAATGACGAGAACAGCGGACACCTATCCAACATTAACGGAGAGATGTAATATTGCAAACAACGCAAAAGCAGATGTGTTTATTTCTTGCCATAGAAACGCCTTCAGCGACCCCAACGCAAACGGCTATGAGATATTGCACGACCCCACAGCAAGCAAGAAATCAATCGAACTAGCAGGGGAGATAGCAAAAAGAGTTGGTGCATTAGGGCTTAAATTACGGCATGGAAACGGCGTTGTTTCGCAGAGTGCGACTGTATTGAAACATACAAAAATGCCTGCAAATACGCTTGAATTTGGCTTTGTAACCAACGTCGCAGACAACAAGTCCTTTGACAGCAACTTTGACAAGTTGATGCAATGCGTTGTTGATGGCGTTTTGTCCGTTTTCGGCAGCGCTTCTAAGCCTGCGCCCGAACCAGCAGGGAAAACCGAAAAAGAGCGCATCAAAGAGGTGCAGCACATTTTAGGTGTAACAGCAGACGGCATTATTGGGAAAGATACGGAGAAAGCAATCAAAAAGAATATGCTTATGTTGAAATCTCCAATGATGAGAGGTTCTTTTGCAAATTGGACGCAAACAAGGTTAAAAGAGTTGGGTTTTAATCTCGGCAAGGCTGGGGTAGATGGTATCTACGGACACGCTTCAAAAGATGCGGTTGTGGCGTTCCAGCGCAAAGTAGGGATTACAGCAGATGGCATTGTAGGCGTGAACACTGTCAAGGCGTTAGTTAAGTAGGGGGTAGAAAATGGAGGAAATGGCTATGGCGGTTTTGTTAAGTATTCTCCCCTCTATTTTAACAGGAGCAATTTTGTTTTATTGGCAGAGGGCGCAGAACAGGCGCGACAAAGAACTTGATAAAAGGGCAGAAGAGAGAGAAAGAGAGGCTTCAGAGCGGGCAGAAATCCGAAAGAAAGAATCCTTGCTGTCCTTAAAGGTAAGCATGGCAACGCTGAAACTAACAGAAGCAACAGCGATAGCAGTACAACACCATAAGGTAAACGGTGAAATGAGTAGTGCGATGGAGGCTTGCGAAGAAGCGAGACAGGACTACCTGAATATGCTAAACGAGCAGGCAACGGAACATATATTAGGATAAGGAGAAAAGGAAAATGGAATGGTTAAATGAATTTAGTGTACCAGTAATAGTTGGGATTTGCTTGTGTGTGGGGTATATGATAAAACACAGCTTAGATTTTATACCGAACAAGTATATACCCTTGATAATGGGGTGCTTAGGGCTGGCAGTCAATATTGTTATCAACCTGCCTGTTATTAACGCAGAAATCATATTGTCGGGGTTATTCAGCGGACTAGCAAGCACAGGAATGCACAACCTTTTTAATCAGCTTATAAAGAAAGAAGATGCAGGAGAATAAAATAGCACAAATATGATTACAGGCTATGTTCTTTATGCTATAATGAGAGTAACAAAAACGGAAACTCAAAAGAGAACCCGTTTTTGTTACTATCGTGTTACTAGTGGGCGCAAATTCAGACAACCGCTAAGGTGGAAAAACCGCGCCATAGAGCCTTCCGCAAACGCTTGTAACCGCAAGATACTAAAAATGTTTTAGATTTATTCATTGTATTTTGAAAAGAGATATGCTACATTCTTAAAAGTTTCACAGTAGGGGGATCTATGGAAAAACGTTTAATCGTCATCGATGGAAACAGCCTGATTTTTCGTGCGTTTCATGCGCTGCCGCCCATGCATAAAAGAGATGGGATTAATACCAACGCGGCGTATGGTTTTTTTACAATGCTATACAATGTACTGGAAAATTACAAACCAACGCATCTTGCAGTGGCGTTTGATTTAAAAGGTCCTACGTTTCGTGTGGAAATGTATGAAGATTATAAAGGGACGCGCGCAAAAACACCGGAAGAACTATTGGCGCAGTTTCCTCTTATTAAAGATGCCTTGAAAGATCTCGGCATTGCAGTGCTTGCAAAAGAAGGATATGAAGCAGATGATATTATTGGCACGTTGACGCATGCAGCAGACAAAGCAGGGGAGTTTGCTTCTTATGTATTCACTGGAGATAGAGATGCCTTACAGCTTATTTCCGAACATACAGATGTATTGCTGACAAAAAAAGGCGTTAGCGAAACAGAGTTATATGACAAAGCACATTTGGAAGAGGTTTATGGGCTGACAGCAGAACAATTCATTGACTTAAAAGGGCTTATGGGTGATGCCTCGGATAACATTCCCGGTATTCGTGGCGTCGGCGAAAAAACAGCATTAAAGTTATTAAAAGAATATGGCTCCATTGATGGAATCTATGAACATATTGATGCATTGCCCAACAACAAAATGAAAGAAAAAATTGTTGCGGGCGAAGCTTCGGCGCGGCTTTCAAAAGAATTGGCTACAATTAAAAAAGATGTTCCCATTGAAATATCTCCAACAACGCTTACGTTTGACGGATTACAAGATGAAAAATTATTGGAAGTACTAAGCTTTTTTGAATTTCACTCCCTTATCAAGCGTTGGGGGCTGGAAAGCCAGACAAAAGAGCTAAGTCAAGTAGAAGAAATTACAATAAAAAGTGAAGTAGAGCTTACGCTACTCAAAAAAGAAATTGAAGCAGAAAAACAATTGGCCATTTGTTTTTTTGAGAATCATTATTACATCGCTGCAAATGAAAAAAAGGAATATCGCGTAAGCGCAGAAAAATCATTATTCACAGATCAACTTGATTTTTTGGCTGTGTTTGCAGCGCTTATGCCTTATTTCGAAGACGAGACGGTTACAACGCTGATACATAACGCAAAAGTATTTATGCATACGATGCATGATGCGGGTTATGAAATTGGCGCTGTTGATTTTGACCCAATGCTGGCGGAGTATGTCTTAGACCCTACACAGCGAGATTTTTCAGTGGAAAAATTGAAAATGCGCTACGATGGAGATGGACATGCGGCGGCACTTTATACTGCACAAAAACGGCAGATGGCAGACATTGAAAAAAATGAACTGGAAATCATTCTCTATGAAATTGAAATGCCGCTTTGTCATGTACTATATGATATGGAAACCAGCGGTTTTAAGCTGGATCGAGCGAAATTAGAGCAGTTTTCGAAAGAATACGCAGCGCGCATTGTAGATTTGACGCAAGAAATTTACGATTTGGCGGGAGATGATTCCTTTAATATTGCTTCTACAAAACAGTTAGGTGTTATTTTGTTTGAAAAATTAAATCTTCCTGTTATCAAAAAAACAAAAACAGGATATTCTACAGATGCGGAAGTTTTGGAGAAATTACAAGATGCGCATCCCATTATCGAAAAAATAACAGAATACCGAACCATGACCAAGCTAAAAAGCACCTATTTGGATGGGCTGGAAAAGGTAATGGACCCGCAGACGGATAAAGTACACACCACGTTTAGCCAGACAGCCACAGCAACGGGGCGCATTTCTAGCATTGAGCCCAATTTGCAAAATATTCCTGTGCGTTCTGAATTTACTTCTCGCATCCGCTCTTTATTCATCCCCTCTGCGCAAGAAAATCTAATTGTGGCAGCGGATTATTCGCAAATTGAGCTGCGGGTATTGGCGCATATTTCAGAAGATGCGCATATGATTGATGCGTTTAACAAAGGCGAGGACATTCATACAAGGACGGCAGCAGAAGTATTTGGCGTACCGCAAAGTGAAGTAACGCCAGAGATGCGCAGCAATGCGAAAGCAGTAAACTTTGGCATTGTTTATGGGATTAGCGATTTTGGTTTGGCGCGAAATTTAGGAATTCCTGTCTTCAAAGCAGAAGAATATATTACAAAGTATTTGCAAGAGTTTTCCGGCGTGAGCAAGTATATGAAAGACATTGTTGCGAGCGCCAAAGAACAGGGGTATGTTAAGACATTATATGGACGGATTCGCTACATTGGAGAATTGCGTTCTTCCAATTATAATCAGAGAATGTTTGGAGAGCGGGTTGCGCTCAATACGCCCATTCAAGGAACAGCAGCAGATATTATTAAAATTGCCATGATACGCGTAGAAGAAAAACTGGAAGCAGAAAAACTGGCGTCGCAGCTGATTTCGCAAGTACATGATGAGTTGATTGTAGATGCAAAAAAAGAAGAAGTGGCGCGGGTTTCGGAAATTTTGAAAGAGACGATGGAAGGCGTTATCCGCTTAAATGTACCGCTGGTTGCAAATGTGGCAGTGGGTAAAACTTGGGCTGAGGCGAAATAATGCGTTATACAATTGGACTCACCGGACAGATTGCCAGCGGAAAATCGACGGTTTCTGCTTATCTGCAACAAAAAGGAGCAACAATCATTGACGCTGACTTATTGGCGCGAGAAGTGGTATTGCCGGGGAAACCCGCGCATAACGCGATAAAAGCATATTTTGGTATAGAATATTTTCATGCAGACGGAACACTGGACCGAAAAAAATTAGGCGCGCGTGTGTTTTCTGACCCGGAAGCATTGCAGCAGCTAAACGAGATAACGCATCCACGCGTCATTGAAGAAACGTTGATGCAGATGAAAGAAAAAGAAGGCATATTCGTCATTGATGCGCCGCTTCTTTTACAAGCAGGTATGGATGTTTTATGCGATGAAGTTTGGATTGTGCGAGCAGCAAGAAGCGTTCGATTGCAACGAATAATGCAGCGAGATGGACTGGACAACCGGCAGGCAGAGGCGCGAATACGCAGCCAGGAAAAGAAGGAACAAGCTTGTGCCCCAGTATATTTTATTGAGAATAACAAAGACAAGGAAGCGTTGGAAGAAACGGTGGCTGGGCTTTGGGAGGAGATGCAGAAAAGATGTCAAACAAAGCAAAAATAAGAATGCTTATTATTTTTTTCATCATATTGGCGCTGATATTAATCTGCATCGTAGGCTATGTAGTATTGAAAAAAAAGTTTCCGTTGCGTTATGAAGATTTGATTGTGCGCTATGCGGCAGAATATGATTTGGCGCCTAGCTTGGTGGCGACGGTTATTTGGGCAGAAAGTGGCTATCGACCGGAAGTGACTTCACATCGCGGTGCCGTTGGGCTTATGCAAATTATGCCGGAAACAGGGGAATGGATTGCAGGGAAGTTAGGCGTTTCAGATTACAAGGAAGAGCAGCTAAAAGATCCAAACACCAATATTATGTTTGGTTGCTGGTATTTATCTTTTTTAAAAGAACGCTTTCTGGAAGATGAAGTAAAGATACTTGCTGCGTATAACGCGGGGCAGGACCGTGTTGCAGAATGGGAAGAAACATGGGGAGAAGGACATCTGCCAGATGCAGATGACATTCCGTTCGAGGAAACAAAAAAGTATGTGGGGAAAATTCAAAAAGCAAAAAAGCTTTACCAGGTTTTATATAAGTTACGTTAAGCGTGTTTTTTATGTCGTGCTTTGTATGATCTTAATATTGAGTATGGTGAGTTGTAAAAAGAAAACGGAAGAAGCGCCCATTGATATTTTCAATGATATTTCTGTTGCGCCTTCTGTAAGTCCGGCGCCCAGCGCGCCGTCAGATACAACAAAAAACGAGCTTACCATTAGCATGCCCGGAGAGTTCGATACGCTACACCCGCTGGCAACAAAAAACGATGAAATCAGCAATTTGCTTTCGTTGGTATTAGAGCCGGGGATTCGCTTGACGGTGGATGGGAAAATGGAGCCTTGTTTAATTGAGCGCTGGCAAGTCAGTGAAGATGGGCTTCAATATACCTTTGTGATACGGGAAAACATTACAAAGCATAACGGGAACTTGCTACAGGTAGAAGATTTTTTATATACAATCAAACGCATCGCGGAAGCAGAGCCGACAGATTCTCTTTATACCCGCTATGCGGATGCTATAGAAGCTTACGAAAAAGTAGATGAAAAGACCTTTCGGATCACCACAACCAGAAAGACCAATGAAATTCTTTATCTATTGACTGCACCAATTTTGGCGCAAGATTATTATGAAGGCACAAGCTTTACAACAAAAGAAAAAACACCGCTGGGGACAGGTCCCTATATGGTAGAAAGCTATACAGCAGAAAACGGCTTTGTGTTTGTGCGCAACGAAAATTGGTGGAAAGTAGCGCCGGTTTACGAAAAAATTGTTGCACTACCCATCGCCGGCGAGCGCATTACGCTGGGCAGTGATGTTATGGGGGAAGTAGAAGTGCTGACCACGCCGAATGTGGTAGCAGGTTCGTATGTAGTGGCAAATGAAACCGAGTTATACAGTACAATTACGCCATATATGGATTGCTTGGTTCCCAATTTCAACCGTAGAATATTACAAGACAATACAATTCGCAAAGCAGTTTCGTTGGCCATTAACCGAAGCCAATTGATTTCTGTTGGGTTATTTGGCCT
Source organism: Christensenellaceae bacterium (assembly GCA_050952565.1). GTDB lineage: Bacteria > Bacillota > Clostridia > Christensenellales > Christensenellaceae > QANA01. Next base: position 63,278 of record JBMNLE010000001.1, on the reverse strand, counting down.
AGGAGAACCAACGGCAACACCATTGCGCCCCAACTATTGGGCGTTTACCGAAGAGACATACGTGGCAATTTATGATGAAAAGCAGGCAAATGCCTTACTGGATGAAGCAGGGTATTACCTTGATGAAGAACGCGAAGAAGGGCCTTTGCGCTACATGACCAACGAAGACGGTACCAAGCGATATTTGCAGTTTGAAATTCTGTATACGGAAAACCCGGAATATGAATACCGCGGCAATGTGATACAGATTATTAAAGAAGACTTGGCGCGCATCGGCATTGAAGTTGTTATCACAAAAGAATCACAAGAAGTTTATTTGGAGCGGTTGGGCAAGAAAGATTTTGATATGGCATTCTGTAATTTTTATATGTATGCCAATCATGATATTACATTTTTATTTTCTGAACCTTATAACTACGGCGCGTATGCTTGGAGTGACTTGCGCGTTTTGGCAAATGCTTGCGACAGTGCCGTTACAGAAGAAGAAGCCGGCATTGCGATGAATGCGCTGCAGCATGAATTGCTGCAGACGATGCCCATCATCGGCTTATATTGCAAAGAATCGGCAGTGGTTTGTAGCGCAGAGCTGCAGTTGCAGCATAATCTTGTATTTCGCAATGTGTATGCCAACATACAAGAATGGAAGCGAAAAGAGGAGTAAAGTTTCACCATATAGCGAAAATAAGGGTATATAAAAAGTGTAGAAAAGATTTTGCATTTCCCCCAGCAGTGCGATATACTTTTAAAAAAGGGGGATGGGAAATATGTATCGAAATGAAAATTTATTGGCGGAACTAAAAGAAGCAATAGATGCGACGGGTGATTTTGAAGTCATTGCAGCGTTTGAAAAGCAAGCATCGGGCGAGCCTTTGGCGGTATCTGCTTTTTATAAGGGCATTGCAAAAGAAGGCTGGGAAACGCTTGCTGCAATTGAAGCAGATGAAAACATGGAGCTCGTCATGATGACGGCGACAAGTTTGCTGGAAATTGTGGAGAAACAAAGTTAGTATATAGAAAAATAAAAAAAGACAGCGCATCATTGCGCTGTCTTTTTCTTATCTCCAATTTTTTGAACAGTTAAAATAAAGGTCGTTCTTCTTTTTTGAGCGCTAAGATTAAATCAATCATGCGCCCATAGCTTTTGTTGCCGTCAGGAATGCCGTTAGCATGCAAGTAAGTATCGTATATTTTTTCGCTGCTTTCTGCAATCTTTGTATTGCGGAATGCCTGCCAATAAGCGCTTTCCCGCGAGAAATCTCTTTTGACACCATCCGAAAAAGTTTCGCATAGCCGGTTATAATCTTCGGGAGATTCCTGATAAAGGGCGTTCATCACGTAAGAAAGCGCAAAAGCATAGGCGGAGTAGACATAATCGGGCTCATCTGAGCTTGCCATGACATACCAAGCAATAAAGTTACATTCATCTTCCCGCGCAAACCCCTGCAAATGCGCATATTCATGCGCCGCAGTAACCGGATAAAAGAGATCATACATTTCATTATTAATATTTGCTTCAAACGTAAACGGGCAATAAATACCGCTGGTTAATGTGGTGGAGAGCAAATTCTTCGTTAAAACTTTCTTTACATGGACACCGGAAACGGTATGCATATAAGGCTCTGCGTTTTCTGCATAAACGCGATCAACGTCTTTTAAAATATCTTCGCGCGATCTGGAAAGTGTAAATGTTTTATAGTTATCTTCCAGTACAACAGTGCGGGCATCATTGGTTTTTACAATCAACGATTCACAAAGAGAAATAAGCTCTTCTTTGGAATAAGTCTCTACCGTAAGCCCCATGGAATCAGCAAGCGGCATGCGCGCATAATTGAGTCCCCAAAAGAATACGAACGTTGTATATAAAATGCAAAAGGTTGTGAGCAGCCCAAGTAAGCGTTTGCCAAGCGTAACCAACTTTTGTCCTTTTGGTTTGAAGAAAGCAAATAGAATATAAACGATTAAAAAGACCAATAAGACCAGCGCGAAATAGACAAGAACTTCGCCGATGCTAATGGAAGTTTTTCCTGTTAATGCTGTAAAAAACTTTGCGATGGCAGGGTAAATTCCCCTTGCATAAACGCTTTCCGTTGCTTTTGGAAACAACTTTGCCATTTGAAAAATAAAAAAAGCGAAAGCTGCTGCAATAACCCCTGAAGCGAGTTTAAAAATCTTTCCAATCATATTGTTCTGCTCCTCACCAACTTATTCTATACTGAAATGAAAAAGGGGTCAATCATTGACGGAAAAAGAACTTCTGTGTATGCTAAAAGAAAAACGAAGAGAGTAATGATATGAATCATTTTTTTGCCTATTTATTCAAAACGAAACACATCAAACGTTGGGGGCTAATGCGCAACACACAAGAAGAAAACATCAAAGAGCATTCTTTTGATGTGGCGCTATTGGCGCATGGCTTGGCAGTGATTACAAACGTTTATTTTGATGGGGATGTGGATGCGGAAAAGGTAATGGCGCTGGGCTTGTTACATGAAGTTGGAGAAATTTTCACAGGAGATATGCCCACGCCCATTAAATATTACAGCCCAAAAATAAGAGAAGCTTACGATGAAGTCGAAGAAATTGCCATGGAAAAAATCATTGCCATGCTACCAGAAGAGATGCGAAAAATATATGCGCCGTTACTCATGCAAGAAGATGAAGCCCTTTACTTATACGTAAAAATGGCAGACAAACTATCTGCATACATCAAATGCGTGGAAGAATTAAAATCAGGCAACCGAGAGTTTGAAAAGGCAAAAATAAAAATTGGTGAAGAGTTGATTCAGATGGATCACCCGGCGCTGCAGTATTTTATGCAACATTTTTTGCCCAGCTATGGTCTAACGTTAGACGAATTAAATTAGAGAATAATTGTTGCGATGCGGCCCGCTTTATGCTATTCTATAGGATAATAACCTGAGCATAAAACAGGCAAATGTGGTTTGTAAAAGGGGAGGGTTACAGGCGTAACTCTCTTTTCCATACAAACCCATCGACAATCGACATAATATTTATGTAATTTTATATAAAAGAGGTGTGCTTATGGCGAAATTAACAATTCGCGAAGATCTTTGCAAAGGATGCGGGCTATGCATTGGCGTTTGCCCGAAAAAGATTCTTGCATTTCATGAGGAAAAGCTAAATGGGAAAGGGTATCACCCGATTACTGTGACGGACGAGAGCGCTTGTATTGCTTGCGCATCTTGCGCGCGCATATGCCCTGATTTGGTATTTACAATTGAAAAATAATTTATGAGGAAAGGTTTTATAATATGGCAAAAAAATTAATGAAAGGTAGCGAGGCAATCGGAGAGGCCGCCATACAGGCAGGTTGTAAGTATTTTTTCGGATATCCGATTACCCCACAAAACGAAATACCTGAATACATGAGCAGAAGACTTCCTGAAGAAGGCGGCTGCTTTTTACAAGCGGAAAGTGAAGTTTCCGCAATTAATATGGTATATGGCGCAGCAGGCGCCGGCGCAAGGGTTATGACTTCTTCTTCCGGCCCGGGCATCAGCTTGAAGCAAGAGGGCATTAGCTACATTGCTTGCGCGGAACTTCCTTGTGTAATCGTAAATATCATGCGCGTAGGACCGGGGCTTGGGGGCATTTTGCCCGCGCAGGGGGATTATTTCCAAGCTACAAAAGGCGGCGGACATGGGGATTACCATATGGTCGTCTTAGCGCCTTCTACAGTACAAGAAGCGGCAGATATGGTCATGGAAGGGTTTGAAATTGCAGATGCATACCGTATTCCTGTTATGGTTTTAGGAGATGGTATGATTGGGCAGATGATGGAGCCCGTTTCGTTTAACGAACCCAAAAAACGGGAGTTGCCAGCAAAAGATTGGGCAGCAACCGGTTGGGACGGAAAATCGAGAGATCGCGCCGTTATCAACTCGCTTTACATTGAAACAGAAGAGATGCAAGAAGTAACAGCACGCCTTTATAAACGCTACGCGGAAATTGCGAAAAACGAAACACGCGCTGAAGAATTTATGATGGAAGATGCAGAGTATTGCATTACTGCATATGGAACCACAGCACGCATCTGTAAAAACGCCATTCAAAAAGCACGTGCCATGGGCATTAAAGTTGGGCTAATTCGCCCCATTACGGTATGGCCATTCCCTTCTGCAATTTATGAAAAAGCAGCAGAGCATGTAAAAGGCTTTTTGGATGTGGAAATGAATATGGGACAGATGTTAGAAGATGTAAAACTGGCGGTCAACGGAAAAGCACCGGTTGTTTTCCACGGCACCATTGGCGGAGAAGTTCCTACGCCGGATAGCATTGTAGAAGAACTTTTGAAATTAAAGGAGGGCAAATAAATGGCAGTTGTATTTGAAAAAACAAATGTGCTAACAGATGTGCCGACGCATTATTGCCCCGGCTGCACACATGGGATTGCACATCGTCTTGTGGCAGAATGTATTGAAGAATTAGGCATGCAGGATAAAGCAATTGGTGTTGCGCCGGTTGGTTGCGCTGTATTTGCTTATCGTTATTTTAATGTGGATATGATGGAAGCAGCGCATGGACGTGCGCCGGCGGTTGCAACAGGCGCAAAACGCGTACATCCGGAAGATTTGGTATTCACCTATCAAGGCGACGGAGATTTGGCCTCCATCGGAACGGCAGAAATCGTGCATGCAGCAATGCGTGGCGAAAAGATCACAACAATTTTTATCAATAACGCAATTTACGGCATGACAGGAGGACAAATGGCGCCGACCTCTCTTGTGGGGCAAGTGACCACTACGTCACCTTACGGACGGCAAGAAAATCATGTGGGCGCGCCCATTCGCGTTGCAGAAATGCTTTCCACGCTAGACGGTGCTGCGTATATTGAACGTGTTTCACTTCACGACGTGCCCAACATCATTAAAGCAAAGCGCGCCATCAAAAAAGCATTTGAATATCAAATTGCCGGCAAGGGATTCACAATGGTAGAAATACTTTCCACTTGCCCAACCAACTGGGGGATGACACCGGTTGCTTCTCTTGATTGGTTAAAAGAAAATATGATTCCTTATTATCCGCTTGGGGTAAAAAAGGAGGTAGAGTAATATGAAGTTTGAATTAATCAGCGCAGGTTTTGGCGGACAAGGCGTACTGCTGCTCGGGCAGTTAATTGCCTACGCAGGATTAGACGAAGGGAAAAATGTTTCATGGTTGCCTTCTTATGGACCAGAAATGCGCGGTGGAACGGCAAACTGTAGTGTTGTTGTATCAGATGAAGAAGTGGGAAGCCCGGTTGTGGTACAACCAGATTGTGTGGTGGTCATGAACCGTCCATCCCTTGAAAAATTTGAGCATACCATCGCACCCGGCGGTAAGCTATTTATCAATAGCTCAATTATTGATGTAAAAGCAGCAAGAGAAGATATTGATGTTTATTATATTCCTGCAAGTGAAATTGCAAATGAGTTGGGCAACGCGCGGGTTGCCAATATGGTTATGCTGGGCGCGCTACTTGCTGAAACGGCAGTGGTAAGCCCTAAAACGGCAATTGCATGCCTTGCAAGATCTTTCGGCGAGCGCAGAGCGCATCTTATTCCGGTGAATGAAGAGGCGTTAGAAAAAGGCGCGGCAGCAGTGGGTTAAAATTTTTGTAAGAAGCTTTTTTGCAAAAGTAAGAGCAAGGCAGCAAACGTTGTCTTGCTCTTTTATTTCTTGAAATGACGAAATTAGGATGAAAAACAACAACAAAGGAGGAAGCACATGATACAAGGCTTGCAAGAAACATTGGCGATGCATGGACGAAAAAGTGCGGTTGTACCGTTTACGCGTATAGAAGATTTGAAGCGAGATATGATTTCTTTAAAAAACGATGCATTTCATACAGACTGGATGGATCGCATGATTCTACATATTACAAGTGAAGAAGCGCGATTTATGCCAAAAGAGATAGATTTTACACCTCTCTCTATTATTACGGTCATAAAACAAGGACCTAAAGTCAGAATTCCTTTTATGTATCAAGGAAAAGAAATTCATTGTGTGCTGCCACCGTATTTTTCGCAGTTTTATGAAAGTAATGATAAAACATTATGTGATATTCAAAATTACCTAACGCCATATGGTTTTTCTGCTATTACGGCAGTGACTGTACCTCAAAAAATGTTAGCGGTACACACAGGCCTTGCGCAATATGGAAGGAACAATATTTGTTACAACGAGGAGTTTGGTAGCTATTTATATATCATGTCTTATTTCTCGGATATGCCTTGCGAAGAGGGGCCATGGCTGCCGCTATCTCGTATGGAAATCTGCGAAACATGTGAGGCTTGCATTCAAGCATGCCCCACGGATGCCATTGATGAAAAACGAAAGTTAATCGACGCAAATCATTGTATTGTATATAGCAACGAACTTCCTGGCGCATTTCCCGCATGGATTACAGCAGAAATGCATAACAGTCTTGTCGGCTGCATGTTATGCCAAGATTGCTGCCCGATGAATGCAAAAAACGAAAAGAATATAGAAACAAGCGTTGGTTTTACTGAAGCAGAAACCATGGAGATTTTGCAGCATAAAGAGGGTGTGCCTTGGGGGCAGGCGGTGGCAGAAAAATTGCGGAATATAGGAATTTCCCCAGAACACGTTGTTCCATTGCCGCGAAACTTAGCAGCATTGTTAGAAAAAGAAGTAGCAAAGGCAAAGCAAGCATGATTTCGTTTTGCAAGTAGGCGCATAGAAATTTCATAAAAAGAGGTGTGAGAGAAAGGAAGAAGCGTAACAAAACCCATAGAAATCAATACCTCGATATTGATACGAAAATACGGATTTCAAAAAATGAAAGATATGCGTATTTGTATTGCGTTTTCAATGGGTTTTTACTATAATAACATGGTGAAATGGATTATAAGGAGATAGTCATGTACAAAATTCTTGAGAAGGTAGTATTGGGCCCGCAAGTGGTAAAAATGGTTATAGAAGCGCCGCTTGTTGCAAACAAAGCAGAGCCGGGGCAATTTATCATATTACGCATTGATGAAACGGGAGAGCGAATTCCGCTTACAATCGCAGATTTTGACTCGGGGAAAGGGACAATTACGATTATTTATCAAACAGTTGGAAAGACCACGACGCAGCTGGCAGAGCTGGAAGAAGGAGATGCTTTGCTGGATTTTGTAGGACCGCTGGGGAAGGCTTCGGAATTTGAAGCAGATATAAAAAAAGTTGCAGTCATTGGCGGCGGTCTGGGGACGGCGATTGCATACCCGCAAGCGAAGAAGTTACACAACATGGGCGTGAGCGTTGATGTGATACTGGGGTTCCGCAACAAAGACCTTGTGATTTTAGAAGAAGAGATGCAAGAAGTTTCTGCGAATTTATATATTACAACGGATGACGGCAGTAATGGCAGAAAAGGGCTGGTGACTGATGTGTTGAAAGAACGCATAGAAGCGGGAGAGCAGTATGATCTTGTGATTGCCATTGGTCCGCTTATTATGATGAAATTCGTAGCGCTCCTGACCAAGGAATATGAGATACCTACAATTGTTAGCATGAATCCGGTGATGATAGATGGAACGGGTATGTGTGGTGGATGCCGCGTTACAGTAGGCGGTGAAACCAAATTTGCCTGTGTGGATGGACCCGATTTTGATGGGCATCTGGTGGACTTTGATGAAGCAATGCGTAGGCAGGGCATTTATCGTACAGAAGAAAACAAAAGTTTGGAAGACCATACTTGCAAATTGGAGGGCATGCAGTCATGAATTACGAACGAAATATGTCGCTAAAGAAAGTGCCCATGCCCGAGCAAGACTCAATGGTGCGCAATAAAAATTTCGAAGAAGTTACGCTGGGCTATACAGCGGAAATGGCCATGGAAGAAGCGCGCCGTTGTTTGCAATGTAAGCATAAGCCTTGCGTAGGCGGATGCCCGGTAAGAGTGCATATCCCGGAATTTATTGCATTGGTTGCAGAAGGGAAATTTTTAGAAGCATACGAGACCATTGTTGCAACAAACAGCTTGCCGGCTGTCTGCGGGCGTGTGTGTCCGCAAGAAGTACAGTGTGAAGGGCTTTGCGTGCGAGGCATCAAAGGAGAGCCCGTTGCCATTGGGCGGCTGGAGCGTTTTTGCGCAGATTATGCAATGGCAGAAGGATATGTGGATGAATGTGCGCCACCAAAAACAGGGGGCAAAAAAATTGCTGTCATTGGTTCCGGCCCGGCAGGGCTTACCTGCGCAGGGGATTTGGCGCAAATGGGGTATGATGTTACAGTTTTTGAAGCATTTCATGTGGCGGGTGGCGTACTACAGTATGGCATTCCTGAATTTCGATTGCCCAAAGACTTGGTATTAAGAGAGATTGCTTGCTTGGTGAACCGTGGCGTAAAAATTGAACGAAACATGGTTATTGGCAAAATACTCACAATAGAAGAATTAAAAGAGATGGGATATGAAGCTATTTTCATCGGTACCGGTGCTGGGCTCCCAAGCTTTATGAAAATCCCGGGCGAGAATTTAAACGGTGTTTATTCGGCCAATGAATTTTTGACGCGCGTAAACTTGATGAAAGCGTATCAATTTCCAAACTATGATACCCCTATTAAAAAGGGAAAACGTGTTGCGGTTGTAGGCGGGGGAAACGTTGCGATGGATGCAGCGCGCTCTGCAATGCGGCTAGGGGCAGAAGAAGTTCACATTATTTATAGAAGAGGCGAAGAAGAAATGCCTGCGCGTTTAGAAGAAGTGCATCATGCAAAAGAAGAAGGCATTGATTTTAGGCTGCTGCAAAATCCTGTGGAAATTTTAGGCGATGAAACGGGAAACGTTATCGGCATTAAAAATATTAAAATGGAGCTGGGTGAGCCGGATGCTTCCGGGCGGCGGCGGCCTGTAGAAATTTTGGGTAGCGAGTATACACTTGATGTGGATGTTGTGGTCATTGCCATTGGGCAAAGCCCGAATCCTCTCATCAAAAGTACAACACCGGAACTAAAAACGGAAAGCTGGGGCGGCATTGTTGTAGAAGAGCCTAGCGGTAAAACCAGTATGGAAGGGGTTTATGCCGGAGGAGATGCTGTAACAGGCGCTGCAACGGTTATCCTCGCCATGGGCGCTGGGAAAGATGCGGCAGAAGCCATTGATGCCTACTTGCAAGCCAAATAAGTTAAAAAGAAAAATAGAAGGAAGGCTGAGAAGAGAATCTCAGCCTTCCTTCTGCGTGGAAAAGGAATATGCCTATTAGGCAAAATATGATATACTATAATGCATGAAACAAAAAAAAGTAGATCAAAAATATGCGAATGAAGTATTTCGTCGCTTGGAAGAAAAATATAAAGATACAAAATCAGGGTTGGATTTTAAAAATCCGTATGAACTTTTAATTGCCACGATTTTATCAGCACAATGCACAGATGTACGCGTTAACAAAATCACAAAGGATTTGTTTATGCATTATCCTGATGCGTTTGCGTTGGCAGAAGCGGATTTTGATACGCTTTCTGATGAAATTCATAGTTGTGGTTTTTATACCACAAAGGCAAAAAATTTGATTGCAACGGCAAAAATACTAGTAGAAGAATATGATGGAAAAGTACCCCAAACCATGGAGGCGCTCACAAAGCTACCCGGCGTGGGGCGGAAAACGGCGAATGTTGTGCTCTCCAATGCGCTTGGTATTCCCGGCTTTGCGGTGGATACACATGTCTTTCGTGTATCGCATCGTTTGGAGCTTTCCGACGCGAAAGACCCAGAGGGTACAGAGCAAGATTTATGCGCGCTGGTTCCGGAAGCGCAATGGGGCGATGCGCATCACTGGCTCATTTGGCATGGGAGAGAGATTTGCAGCGCGCGAAAGCCGAAATGTGAAACATGTTTTTTGAAAGACATTTGCCCTGCAAAGGAGATAGCATGATAGTTGATAGAGTAAAAATACAAATAAAAGCAGGCAATGGTGGCAATGGCGCAGTCAGTTTCCGTCGCGAAAAATATGTTCCTTTGGGCGGGCCGGATGGCGGCGATGGCGGTAAAGGCGGCGATATTATTTTCGCGGCATCAGATAGCATGCGTACGCTCATCGATTTTCGTTATACGCGTAAATATGCGGCGGAAAACGGAGAAAAAGGAAAAGGAAATAACATGACCGGCAAAAGCGGAGAAGATCTTGTTATTCAAGTGCCGCCGGGTACGGTTATTATTGATGCTGCAACAGAACGCATTGTTGCAGATATTGGGCCGGGCGTAGAAAAGGTAATTTTGCGGGGCGGCAGAGGCGGCAAAGGTAATGCGCGTTTTGCAACAGCCACAAGAAGAACACCGCGCTTTGCAACGCCGGGAAGAAAGATGATTGTGAGAGAAATCATTTTAGAATTGCGCTCCATTGCAGATGTGGGGTTGGTGGGATATCCGAGTGTGGGGAAATCCACATTGCTTTCTGTGGTATCTGCGGCAAAGCCTAAAATTGGAGATTACCACTTTACAACGCTAAGCCCGAACCTCGGTGTTGTTTCCGCAGCGGCAGGCAGTTTTGTATTGGCGGATATTCCGGGGCTTATTGAAGGCGCCAGCGAAGGTGTGGGCTTAGGGCATTACTTTTTGCGGCACATTGAACGAACGCGGCTTATTGTACATATGGTCGATGCTTCGGGCATTGAAGGCAGAGACCCGGTTACTGATTACTATGCCATCAGAGAAGAATTATCCGCCTATAGCGAGGAATTGGCGGAAAAGCCTGAAATCATCGTGGCGGCAAAGATGGATTTGCCCGGCGCAGAAACAGGGCTTGAAATGTTGCATGAAGCGTTGCCAGAGCGAGAGATTTTCTCCATTTCGGCAGTAACAAACCAAGGTGTACGGGAACTTATGCATGAGATCGCCGTCAAATTATTGGAGATTCCAATCCCGCCGCCAATTGAAGAAGAAGGCGTTATCGAAGAATGGGAAAATTATGGGCAAGAGCTGACTTATGAAATCGGGCGCGGCGAAGATGGTATTGTGGAAGTCAATGGTAGCTTGATTGATAGCCTCTTTGAGCGGACTGACCCCAATGATCCTGATTCCATGCGGCATTTTGGCAAATTATTAGAAGATTTTGGTTTAATAGAAGCGCTGCGCAATTATGGCGTGAAGAACAATGAAGAAGTACGCCTAAACGGCGAGACATTTGATTTTGTAGAATAGTAGAATAAGAAAGAGTAAATAAAATGACAGGAAAACAAAGAGCAACGTTGCGTGGAATGGCGCATCATTTACAACCTATTATCTATATTGGAAAAGAAGGCATTACAGAAACTTTGCTGGCAGATGCAGATGCTGCGCTTACAGCAAAAGAACTCGTAAAAGGCTCTGTGGGGAAAAACTGCGCGTTGGAGGCAAAAGAAGCGGCAGGTTTACTTGCTGAAGCGCTTGGCGCAGAGCCCATTGGCGCCACAGGTAGAAAGTTCATTTTGTTTCGTCGCAACGAAGAAGAACCGATTATTGTTTTTTAGCCAATGGAAAACTTGAAAGCACAAATTGCAGGGAAAAAGAAAATTGGAATATTGGGGGGGACATTTAACCCGCCGCATTATGGGCATATGGACATTGCAGAAGCGGTTTATCATAGCTATGGTCTAGATACATTGTTGCTACTGCCCGTTGGGATGCCCCCGCATAAAAAGAAAGTGGCATCTAAAAAAGATCGTCTGCATATGACAGAACTGCTGGCAAAAGAAAGATCGTTTTTTCAAGTTTGCACCATAGAAATAGAGCGCAGGGGATATACTTATACCATAGATACCCTTGGCGCGTTCCATGAAGCAATGGATGCAGATGCAGAAATATACTATATCATCGGGACAGATACACTTCTCTACATGCACTCCTGGAGAGATTTCGCGGAAGTATTGCCCTTGGCGACGTTTGTTTGCGTCATGCGACCGGGAGAGCAGAAAAAGGAAGTAGATGCGCAAGTAAATGCTTTTCGAGCGACGTATGGAAAAGAGATTCTTCTTTCCAGCCATGTGGGTCCTGCTATTTCTTCTACAATGGTAAGAGAAGCCGCAAAAGAGGGTTTGCCGTTAGAAAAATATGTTCCTAGAAGCATTGCCAGATACATTGAGGAGCAGAAAATTTATGACTAGAGAAGCGCATATCGCATTTGCAAAGACACAACTTTCAGAAAAGCGCATGCGGCATGTATTGGCAACAGAAAAAATGGCAATTACGCTGGCAGAGCGCTTTGATGCATGTGTACAAAAGGCAAGTACTGCGGCATTACTTCATGATATTGCAAAAGAATGGAACAAAGAAATGCTTTTGCAAAAAGCACAAGAAAGCGGACTTGGGTTGATAGAAGAAGAAATTGCTTCGCCGGGGTTGTTGCATGGACCGGTGGGCGCGATTGTTGCAAAAGAATCGCTGGGCATAGAAGATGAAGAAATATTGGCGGCAATTGCAAACCATACAACGCTCAGGGCAGGTGCCGGAAAATTAGAAAAAATCCTTTATTTGGCGGATTTGATAGAGGAAACGCGAGAATTTTGTGGAATAGATATTATAAGAGAAACAGCAGCAAGAGATTTGGAGGAAGCGACGCTTTTGGCGCTCGCGCATACAATGTGCTATGTATTAGAGCGGCAGCTTTCGCTACATCCCAAATCTGTTGCAGCGTACAATGAATTATTAAAAACAAAAAGAGAGGTATGTTTTGAGTAAAAAGTTTGATGAAACAGCACTGGAAATTGCAAAAGTATTGGATGATAAAAAAGCAGAAGATATTGTACTAATAGATGTGAGTGATGCGACTATTTTGGCAGAAACATTCGTAATTGCCAGCGGTGGCTCGCCGCTGCAAGTGAGGATGCTTGCAGATGAAGTCGCGCAAGCAATGGGCAAAAAAGGCATTGAGAAACGGCGCGTGGAAGGATATCGCGAGGGCAGATGGGTTGTTGTGGATTTTGGATATATTTTAGTGCATGTCTTCCACAGAGAAGAAAGAGCGTTCTATGATATTGAGCGGCTCTGGAAAAACGATGAAAACGCCATGGAATACATGGCAGTGGTTTCAAAATAAAAAAGCAGTAGCTGTACAGCTACTGCTTTTTTATTTATAAGGATTGCGCTTCAAAAAAAGATGCGAGATCTTCTCCTGTTTGGCTTTTTAGCCGGCTACGCACCGCGGCGGCAAGGGCAGCAGAACGAAAGGGCACACCGGTAAGCGCGGCGCTAAGCGCTTCAGCCAGATCAATATCAAGAGAATCGGTAAATACAGTTGCCTCTTTTACAATTCCTTTTTCCACAGCAAGGTATAAATCAACGCCTCCCCAAGCAAAACGGGTTTCCAGTTGAATATCAAATTTGGGCGTTGCGCCAAGGCGCCATTGCCAAGCACTATGCTTTTCATACAATGCTTTTAGCGTTTGTTCTTCTTCCGGTGTGAAGACAAATGTTTCGTAAGCGCCATAATTTTTTTCAAAAACATCTAAAATTACTTCGGTTAGTTGCGCAATGGTTAGCGTAGGCAAAAAATCTGTCAACTTACAGACGCGAGAACGTACAGAGTCTACACCTTTGGATTTTATCTTTAGCGGAGATACGTTGAGGTATTTGGGGAGTTTTGACAAATCAGAATCGATCATTAATGTACCGTGATGCATTAAAATATTTTTGCGACGACAAAAAGCATTGCCCGAAAACTTTTTTCCATCTGCCAAAATATCGTTTCTGCCGGAAAATACGGCGGGAATCCCCATATTTTGCAAGGTATCTACAATAAGGGAAAGCTGCTTTTCCACATCATAACGCTTGCTGCCGGCAATAAACGAAAAGTTTAAATTTTTCATATCATGATAGACAGCACCACCGCCGGAAACGCGCCGCGCCAACGTAACGCCATCTGCTTCCATGGCTTCTAAATTGCATTCTTTCCAGCCGTTTTGATTTTTGCCGATGATGACAGCATTGTCATTGATATAAAACATCAAAAGAAATTCATCTTCTTCGATATGGTCTAAAAAGAAATCATCATACGCCATGTTTTGCGGGGCATCATGGGAAGGGGAGAAAAAGAAATAATTTTTCATTGTGGTAGCAAAGACTCCTTTATTTTGTTTGTGATATCTATAATTTGTTCTAAATGCATGCTTGTATCTCTTGGCGTCCCAATATGCGGAACATAATAGCCAAAAGGCGAAGGCGTAACAGAAGACAAGCAAAAAAGCTTATATTTGCGGTATTGCCAAAGCCGCTGCGTAAGCCGCGCAGAAATTGGCGTTTCCTGCGGAGCTACGGCTTTTGTTGCTTGCAATAACTGCATTTGCCCCACGCCTAAGGCTTCCAAATAAAGCACAGGTATTTTTATTTTATTGGTTTTCAGAAAGCTGCGCAATCCCAGCTTTCCTAGATAACCATGATCACATAATACAAGACAGATATTCGGCGGTAATTGTTGCATGAGCAAATAAGCAGCCACAAGCCCGGAAGAGGCATTTTTGTTTTGTCGGTTTCCAAAGAATCGAACGCAAAACAGATAGAGCGGGCAAACCAGTAAAACTGCTGAAATAAGCGGCCAATGTAACAAGTTGATAAACACCAGCGCTATGAGCAAAAGAAACAAAATAGGCAACAAAGAAAATATAACTTTACTGATTCTTGGGAAACGATATTGCATACCGCCAAAGAGATTGCGCGCCGGAGTGTCATAAGATGCAGCAATAATGTAACGCGCTGTTTTCATATGCCCTGCTGTTAAGTTGATATTCTGTATGCCAAAAAATCCGTTGCGCTCTAATAGAATTGAGCGGCCGGTTTTACTGAAAAATATAGCAATGCGCTCTAAAAACAACATTTTTTCTGCTCTTGTAAAGTGGGCAGGGTAGGCATGCAGTACGCTTAAAAATGCTTCGAATTCTTTTGTCTCTTGCTTGGTAGTATCCATACAAAGAAAATTATACAGTGAAATAAAGTTTTTTCAAGTAAAGAGACTGTAAGTTTTGTTTGTAAGAAAAATGTGAAATTTTTGGGAAGCTTCTCGTAGATATGGCTATAAATTTTGCAAGTGAAAATGAATGTGATATAATATGCCTGTGTGACAGTCTAGGGGATGTCATGATTTGGGGGTGCAAGATCTTGAGTAACAAAGGAAAGTGGATATTCAGAATTGCAACATTTGTTCTGATTATTGCGCTTGTTTTTAGCGTCATATATTCGGCGTTTGCCGAGGAAGCTGAAGAATCATTAAAATCTTTTGATGGAGAAAAATATAGCGCGCGCGCATTTATGCTCGTTGATGCAGATACCGGCGCAGTATTATACGAAAAAAATGCGGATGAGCAATTGGCGCCTGCCAGTACCACGAAGTTGATGACGGCAGTCATCGCCATAGAAGCGCTGGGGCTCAATAAAGAAATTACAGTTCCCGCAGAAGCGATGACAACAGGAACGCTCATGAATGTGCAACCGGGCAATGTTTTGACGGTTGAAACATTATTATATGGCATGCTTTTATGCTCCGGCAATGATGCGGCAGTAACATTGGCCATTGAAATTTCCGGCTCACAAGAAGCGTTTGCCGATAAAATGAACGAAACAGCGGCGGCGCTGGGCATGACCAATTCGCATTTTGTAACAGCTTCCGGGCTGGATGCGGAAGGGCATTACGTTTCGGTACGCGATATGTCTATTTTGGCGCAACGCTTCTTGTCTCATGAAAAGTTGGTGGAAATTGCAGGGACAACAAGCTATGTGGGAACAACGGTGGATAAAACAGTGAGTTATCCCATGGAAAATACAAACCGCTTGCTGCATACGCCAAAATCAGAACCAGATGCCAACGGAGAAATATTTGAATATCCCTCTCAAGTTTATGAATATGCCACCGGGCTAAAAACAGGTTCCACAACGATGGCAAAAGGATGCCTTGTTGCCAGCGCAGAAAAAGATGGGCAGCGGCTCATTGCGCTTGTTTATGGCGATAACTCGGAATGGGAATCAGAACGCTGGAAATTGGCGCGGGATATGTTTGAGTATGGTTTTTCTGCGTATCAAAACATTAAGTTGGAAGATTTCGCAGTGGAAGCGCTTATGGTAGATGTTGTAGGCAGCGCTGTGGTAGATGGAGAAGCGCTGAAAATGAAATGCGTTCCCATGGCGGAGACGGGCTCAAACTCAATTACTTTACCAAAAGATGTTTCGCCGGCAGATTTAGAGTATCGCGTTTCCCCGGTGGAGACAATTGCCGCACCTGTGGGCAAAGATGAAATCGTCGGCAAAGTTGAACTTTATTATAACGGAGAACAGATTTTTTCAGGGAATCTGGCAGCAGCGGATGGTATCATGACGGCCGAGGACTATAAAAAACTAACGGGAACAACAATCATTGACCCCATTAGCCCTATTTCCGCAGGAGAAGAACAGGCCGTTAAAACGCAAAAATACGTATGGCTGTGGCTGGTTGTTCCGCTGATTGTAATAACATTTATTGTTATAAAGGCAGTTGGGTTAAACCGTGGCAGAAAAAGAAAATTGGCAGCAGGATTTTCCGGCACATACCAAGGAAAAGAAGAGACGCCTGTAAAAGCAGCGCGGAAACAGCGCAAACAGACCAGGCAAACGCGCCCAGCGACAGACACGGTAGAACGTAGGCGGGTTGCACAAACGAGAAAAGCTGCGGGTAGTGGTACGAGAAAGACTGAGGTAAGAAGAACGCCTGTTGAGCAGCGAAAGCAAGCGGAGGCACGGCCTGTACGGAGTAGACCACGGCCAAGAATTACATAAGAAAAGCAAAAAGAATGTGCATGCACATTCTTTTTTTGTTGCTGTAAAGAAATTTAGAACTTTCTTGTAAAAAAGTTACAACTTAGACGAAAGTTTGTGGTAAGATAGTAGCAAGATATGAAGTAGGAGCAAGTTGCGTTTATGGTAGAGTGTCACAACGTTTTGAGCGAGGTGGCTTATCATGATGCAAGAGTTATTAACTGAGGTTGTACAGGTTGTAAGCTGTATTTCCCTTGTAAGTGCAATGTTTTGTAATGGTATATTGGCATTTTTGGCGCACTGCATGTTGCGCAAAAAACGCACGTATTATGGTATTACAAAAGAACTTAAAATCGAGAAGCTTAAAAATGGAGGGCGTATATGAGTATTGTTTTAGAATGCAATCATTTGACGAAAGTTTTTAGGCAAGGTGTGACAGATGTTGTTGCGGTAAATGATGCCACTTTGGCGTTCGCGCCGGGCATTCACATGATTGTAGGGAAGAGCGGTTGTGGGAAATCCACGTTGTTGCATATGCTTGCAGGCTTGGAAGAGCCTACGCGCGGGAATGTTTTATACGGCGAATACGATCTTTATCAAAACAAGAGCATTAAGTATCTGAAAGAAAAAATCAGAAGAAGACATTTTGGTTTCATATATCAATCATATAATTTGATTTCTGAGTTAAGAGTCAAGGATAATATTATGATGCCAGTTTATCTAAATGGTGAAAAAGAATCTCCGCGTTTTGATGAAATTATTGAAGTTTTGGATATTGAAGATAAGCTGAAACAGCTACCCAGTACGCTTTCCGGCGGTGAACAGCAGAGAGTTGCCATCGCAAGAGCCGTCATCAATGGCCCAGATATTTTATTTGCCGATGAGCCAACAGGAAATTTGGATGAGGAAAATGGAAGAGCCGTCATGCAGCTTTTAATCGATGTGGCAGAACGATTTAACGCTACGCTTATCATGGTAACCCATGATCAAGACTTATTGCAATATGCAGATCACATTTATGACATGGCAGATGGCATTATCGTAAAAAGAGAAGAAAAAGTTGCTTAAATAATATGAAAGTGAAAACAGCTGCAAAAATAGCAGCTGTTTTTTATTTGTGAAAAAAGAGAGTGAGTGTGGAAGCGGATATGGCATGATGTAATACCGTAAAAAAACAAATTTTTAAATACGAACCAATGGGTTAAAGCAGAAGTGTTTTGATGTGCTTTGTAGGTACATGCTGCTTTATACTGAACATGTAGAAATGTGTTGTGATTTTATTCTAGAACAATAAAGCATTGTATAAAAAAGAGGTGCATCATGCAAACGAAGAAAATAAAAGCAGGGCTTATAATACTGCTCGCGCTCATCCTATCAATTATGCCTATGGCAGCGCAAGCTGCAGAGGGAACACACGAAGGAATTAAGGCTGTTTTGACATTGGATAAAAAGGATTATGCAATAGAAGATCCGGTACAGGCAAAAATAGAAATTTCAAATTTGAGAGAATACGCAGTACAAAATCTGCGCGCAGTGTTAACATTGCCAGAAGGCATGCGCCTACAGGATGGACAACAGGGAACAATTCTAATCAGAGAGCTGGCAGCAGGCGAAACCAAAACGCAGACAGTAGAAGCAATCGCCTTGGCAGATGAATCGGATGATGAAAACGAGAATGGGGACAATGATGATAACGGTGGTAGTGTTCCCAAAACAGGGCAAACAGAGACGTTACTCATATGGATAGGAATAAGTTTAGGCGCGATTGTTGGGTTCTTTTACTTGCTGCGTAAAAACAAAAAAATGCAGATGCAATTTATGAGCATACTGCTTTGTTTGGCGATGATTCTTTCAGGCGTGCAGTTGGCACGCCCAGCCTACGCGAAAATCGACAACATGGATTTTTCAGTTACAGAAAAAGTAACGGTAAACGGCGAAGCGGACGAGGTAACGCTGGAAATCTTCTTTGACGTGAAAACATTGACAGGGGAAGCAAAGATTGTAGGTACATTTGCTTTTGGAGAAGAGCTTTCCATCGATATTAGTGGATTAGAAGATGCAGATGAAGAAAAGCTTCTTTATCAATGGTTGCGCGATGGGGAACCCATTGTAGACGCTACCGAAAGAACATATACAGTAACGCAAGAGGACATTGGCGCTGTTTTAGGTTGCATTGTCACCAGTGGCGCGACAGACGGTATGACAACGGCTACAGCCAAAGTAACGACGGAAAAGGCGATACAAGAAAAACCTGTTATTGGCGAAGAAGGTTCTGGCGCAGATGCTGAAGTTTATGGTGGTGTACAAGAAATCACAATCGTTAACAACCATGAAACACTGGAGTTACAGTACTCCATCGACAGCGGCGATACATGGGAAGCATTGCCTGCCGGAGAAGAAATAACAATACCCGTTACACACGGCATGTATGATGTATTGCTCTATTACCCAGAAACAGACACACACGAAGAAAGCGAAGAGATTTCTGTCGAAGTGGAAGCGACTTATCCTGTTTTAGGGGGAGAGGCGACGCTTGTGGGAACACCAGCGTTTGGCGAAACGCTGAGCATTGATATAGAAAATATAACCGGGGCAATTCCTGAAACATTCAGCTATGAATGGCAAAGAGATGGCGTAACCATTGATGGAGAGACGGCAGCATCTTATACACTGGTAAAAAAAGATATTGGCGCTGCAATTAGCTGTATTGTTACCAGCAACGCGGCCAGCGCCAGCATTACGGCAACAACAGACAGTACCATTGAAAAAGCAGAGCAAGATACACCAACGTATGGCACCAGCGGTTCGGGTATGAATGTGGAAGTTTACGGCGGCCCGGTACAAGTTACACTGAAGAACAATAAAACGGGATATACGTTAAAGTATTCCGTTGATGGCGGGGCAGAAAAATCACTCAGTGCCGGAAACACAATCAATGAAACAGTGAGCGTTGGAGCACATACCGTAACATTCTATTACGAAGAGACAGATACACATGAAGCCAGCCCTGAGGCTTCCACAACGGTTACAGCGACAAATCCTGTTTTGGGCGGCTCGGCAACAATTGCTGGAACACTCAAATATGGACAAAGGCTGACTGTGAATGCAGAAAGCGTTACAGGAGCGCCCGCCAATACATTTAGCTACCAATGGAAACGTGGTGGTACAGGTGGGACGAATATTGGAACAGGAACAAATTATACATTGGTACAAGCTGATATTGGCGCAACCATTACTTGCGTAATCACCAGTAGCGCAGCGGATGGTTCTGTTTCAAGAACGACTGGAACGGTTGGAAAGGCGGACCAAGCGGCGCCGACTGATGATGTAATAACAACATTGGGTGTTAGAAATCGTGAGATACGAATTGTCAATAGAAAAGTAAACACAGATCAGACTTCTATAACAATACAATATAGTATAGATAGTTCGAGTAATTGGCAGGGACCGATTACGATAAGCGGCGCCACTGCTAATAATTATCACGATGTTACGGGTGTCAATTCAGGGAGCCATACGGTTTATTATCGCTATCCGGAGACAGATATCTATAATGCCAGCCCGGTTTATTCGAATACCGTGACAGTACCGTAAAACACGCTTAGATTTAAAATGTAAATAAAAACATGATTCTTGTTAACAAGAATCATGTTTTTTTAGTTTGTCAAAATTTTTTAGTTACAAGAAGCGTTTCGTAAAAAGCCTTTAATAATCTTTTTATTATAAATATTCCGCCAGTTTTTGTTCCACCTCTAAAATATCCAGTGGTTTGCCCAGATGGTCATTCATGCCAACGGCAAGGCAGGCCTTGATGTCTTCTCTAAACACATTGGCCGTCATGGCAATGATAGGGATTTCTTTCGCATAAGAGAAAGAAAGGTTGCGTATCGCTTTCGTGGCTTCGTATCCATCCATGACAGGCATATGAATGTCCATAAAAATCACATCATACTTTTCAGGATTTGCCTCAAATAGTTCAACTGCAATTTTTCCGTTCTCTGCGGATTCAATGTTGATGCCCGTGGGTTCTAAAAGTGTTGCCAGAATTTCACGATTGATATCCACGTCCTCTGCAAGCAAAATGGTATGATTTGAAAAATCATAAATCTCTTCTGCTGCCTCTTTTTTAAGAGAAGATGCGTCGCTCAAAAGATTTATAACAGCATCAGAAATTGCCGAAGCAAAAAGTGGCTTTGCAATAAATTCCCGTATGCCTGCTTCTTTTGCGGCAGCTTCCCATACCGTCCATTCAGTGGTAGACATGGCTGCAACCAAAGTATTTACCTTTCCATTTATCACTGCTGCAATTGAAAAAGGATTTTCCATAGAGGTATCAATATCAAGAAAAGCGATATCAAAAGGCACTGTTGCCGTTGCCAATAATTCTTCCAGTGCGGCTTCGTTTTCCACTACAGACAAGATAAACGGATGTTTTTGCTGCAAGCTCTCAAAAGAAGATTGGAGCATATTTCGCGGATCCAACAGCAAAACACGTAGTGCCTGCCAATCTATATTATTCTGTATACCATTTTGTGAAATAAGCGCTGTTTCGCCAATTTCCGCTTTGATGGTAAATGTAAAGGTAGAACCTTTTCCTAGTTCAGAAGTTACCCAAATATCGCCCCCCAAGACTTCTACAATCTTTTTCGAGATGGCAAGCCCTAGCCCGGTACCGCCATATTTACGAGAAGTGCTGGCGTCAGCCTGTTCAAAAGAAGTAAAGAGGCGCGCTTGCTGCTCCTTAGAAATCCCAATGCCTGTATCAATTACTTCAAACTGCAATGCGCAGGCCGAATCATCTCGCTGTATTTGCGCAATATTCAATGTAATATCGCCTTCTTCCGGCGTGAACTTAATGGCATTGGATAGAAGGTTTGTAATAACCTGTGAAAGCCGTTGATCATCACTTACAAGATACTGTGGAATCGCAGGATCAAGATGAATATGAGATTTTTGTCGCTTTTCTTCCATATTATAGCCAACCACTGTTGCAATACGCATTAGCATTTTTTCAAAATCAAATTCTTCCGGAGAAACGGTAAGCTTATTGGCTTCGATTTTAGACATATCCAAAATATCGTTAATCACACCCAATAGATGCGTGGAAGCGCTTTTGATTTTTTCCAAGCAATAATCCTTTTGCGCCAGATCATCCGTTCCTTGTGCGATGCTGGTCATGCCAACAATGGTGTTCATGGGTGTACGGATTTCATGAGACATATTTGCTAAAAATTCGCCTTTGGCCTGGCTGGCATTTTCAGCATTTTCGCGGGCATTTACAATATCCGTTACATCATTGAAATAGAGCATGACGCCCACAGGCTCTCCTGTTTGATCGCAGATGGGAAGTGTATATTTTTTATAATGCCGCCGCGGTGTTCCTTTGACAAATGTAAAATAGATTTCTTCTTCCAAGAATTCTTTGTTTCGCATCGTCTCGAAAAGCTCTGCCTCTACTTGCTCACGCGGCTGATCATCCGGATATTCCAGGCGCGTGGGAATACCAGGCGTGCCGATGATTTCATCATAGCTTGTCATATGCGCGGCTTTTAGATAAGAAGCAGAACACATGACCACATTAAGATCTGAATCCATAAACAATACGATTTCGGGCATCACCCGCAGCAAATTTTCCATATATAAATCCCGCCATGCATTTTCAACAGAAATCATGCGGCTCATATTATCTTTCCCCAGCGCACTTGCTTTATAACGTTCGATTTGCGCATGTGCAGAAGCAAGTTCGCGGTTCGATTTTTGTAAAGCGATTTTCAAATCGTCGACTTCTTTTTGCAGCATCTCAGGATTGCTTTTTTGTAGAAGCGGATCATGTTTACACATTATGCTATCTCCTAATTGGTTTACTCTATGACACAAACAATAAAAGAACTGTTATGAAAATAATTTTCACATGTACCATCTTTTATAACCGGGCAAAACTCACCGCCCACATAACTGGAAAGATAAGTATTTTCTTTCGGAATTAGCGCAGAAGCAAGATCAAGTTCAGCCGTAATATCAAGCCCCAATGCAATATAACGCCCCACGCAAGAAAAAATAAAAAAACAGGCGTTTTCAGAAATGTCTTTTACAGCTTCTTCCATAACGGAACGAGAAACAGCAAGAATATCCTCTGTATTTGCCGTACCAATACGAAAGATAGAACCTTCGGGAATATCGCCTAAAAACACAGCACTTTTATCCGGTAAAAAATCAACCATGGTTCTGGCAATCAGCGGGTCTTGCGGGGTTTTTTTGAAACAAAACGGAATGGTTGGCAGTAACATTTTTGTGTCTTCAGAAATTTCAATTCCATGCCGTTGCAAATAATCGGTTGCAGGTTTGTTATTCAATTCATGCACGACGGCGCCGGAAGCTTTTGTAACAGATGCGCGCATCATGAGCAAATTTTCAGGTTGATGATTGCCATAATAAAACTTCACATGTGCTTCGCCATAAAAGGAAAGAAGTGCAAAACCATTTGTAAAGACTTTATCACCGCAAATGACAAACACATTGGTTCCCACTTCATCTTCGCCAGTAGTAACAGCACCAAACTGTGGAACGCCTCCGCTTAGTTCATCAAAGAGTTCCAAAAATATATCTCCGCTAATTGGGCGCTTGGGCGAGACAAACGGCATAATAAACGCTGGTGGCGCAGAGAATCCTGCGATAGAATCTTTGTAAACAGATGCAATGCGCGCTTCCGGCGAAAGAGTATCAGGGTAATCTGTAGTATCACTACAAGTCACTTTAAAAACAACATCAGGGCTTGTTAAAACAGTAATGGTAAGCGAAAATAAGCCGTTGTCGTTGGGTGTGGCTTGATAATACGTGGTAAAACCAATGAGAGGGAAAGGAAGCATCTTTGCAATTGCAGAAACGATACCATTGTTGATATAATCATAATGACAAGCAATAATTCCAACAGAATATTTTGATAAGGAGATGCCTTGCAATCCTTCTTGTATATCAAAAAGAGCCGCTTCCAATACATCAATCTGCGATGTATGTAGCGAATAAGTGTGTATCATATCCTCCATCCTTTACCCCAAGTTGCCTTACGATAAAACCATATCGATAAGGCATATAATCATTGTAACATGCGGGTACGGGCAATGCAAGGCAGATAGGGCTTGCCTGCATTTTGAAAAAAGAGAAAGCATAGGAATTGTTTTTATAAATAAAAGAGCATAATGATATTTTCAATAAGGCAAATGAGAAAGGAAGCACATGAACGAAAAAATGGATTTGTTTCAGCAAAAAGCTGAAGTGTACGACATGGGGCGAACAGGGTATAGTGAAGCAGTATTTTCATTGATTGCGCGTTTTTTCAAAACAGGGAAAGCGGCGGATGTTGGTATGGGAACAGGGATTTTCTCTGAAGCTTTGTTGGCGCGCGGGTATGAAGTTTATGGCGTAGAGATAGATATGGAGATGCGCAGAAAAGCAGAAATAAGGCTAGAAAAACATCCATCTTTTCATGCTGTTGCAGGAAGTGCAGAAGCGACAACACTTTTGGGAAATAGTATGGATTTTATCACAGTCGCTTCGGCGTTCCATTGGTTTTCAAAAGAAGCCTTTCAAAAAGAATGTAAGCGCATTTTGAAAAGAGAAGGTATGGTATTCCTAATTACCAACGCGAGAGACAATGATACAGCGCTTGCAAAAGCACAGGCTGAAATTTGCCGCACCTTTTGCCCGACTTTTACCAGTTTTTCGCATGGCGCAGATGCTACAGAAAAAGCATACAAATCTTTTTTTGTAACGTCGAGGCGAGAGGTTTTACAAAATGATCTCATTTATACGCCGGAAACATTTTTGGCGCGAAGCCTTTCTTCTTCGTATTCTTTGATAGAACAAGATGAAGCATTTGAACCCTATAAAGAGGCATTGCAGGCGCTTTTCTTGAAATACGCAGAAGGAGGAACGATGAAAGTCCCAAACAAAACAGTTGTTTGGTATGGAGCGCCAGCATGAAAGTATATAAAAAAACGCCTCATTGAGGCGTTTTTTTAAGAAGCTTTATAATAAACACTATTGTTTAGCTTGTTATCATAAATTAGAAACCGAAACGTAATATCCGGAAAGTGCAGCGTAATAATTTCATCTTCCCGCGTATATGTACCATGCCGTTCTTTTGCATTGATGAGAGAGACGCTTCCATCTTTTGCAAAGCTTAACGTTGCATCAGGGTCAATGTCGTTTACAAATGTGGCGTCAAATGTATCGCCCGCAGGCACTTCTTCTGGAAAGGAATATACTTCTGGCACTAGGTAATTTTTATAAATGGTGTAAACGACAGCTCTTTTGGTCAGCGGTTCTGTGATGGTAACAGTCTTTCCGTCACTTTCCCATGTATCTGAATAAGCCCTTCCATTGGGGTCGTTGTCATATTTTCTCAAAGCGACACCATCTTTTTGAAATTCATAAGAGCCTTCGCCTGTATAAAAAGAATAAAATATACCTTCAATTTCCACAGCTTCTTCTAAGGGCGCGGAAGTTTTGGTGCAGGCGGTGAAAAGTAAGAGTGAAATGAGAATGGCGACAAGGGATAAATGTGTTTTTTTGCTTAACATGATGTGGTCTCCTTTGTATGATGCAATATGCTTACAAGAATATCAAAAAGAAAGGGAAAATATAATGTCTGCAGGGAGAGAAATTGACGGTTTTCCTCTTCTTATTTGTATGGTACAATTAACTAAAGAATCGAATGAAAAAGTACCGGATGGGAGCGTATATGAAAGAGACGCAAAGGGAGCAGCAGCCGCAAAAATACGACGAAGAAAAAAGAGGGATTTCCGGAAGAATCCCATCGTTTTATAAGCCGCAATTTGAAGAGAATCGCCTGGCGACAAATGTGGGTAGAATGTATGCGTTTTCCATCTACATTATTGCCGTGCAACTTTTGCTGAACATCATCAATATGATTCGCCCCAGCGATAGTAAATCAAGCGATATCATGATTTATGTATACCTTTCTATGGGAACGCTGTTACTCGGTATTCTTTATTGCGTGTTGTTTCTTTTTGTACGAAAAGGAAAGCTAAAGAGCAAGGCGCTGCAGCAATTTCTTGTGCAGAGCTTATTATATATTTACTTGGGGATTCAAATGGTGTTCTGCACCTTAAACGTTATTTCAACGGGCGGTATTAACAGCTATATCATCGCGATTTTGATTGTTGGACTATTTCCCATCTTGCCACCGCTGCAAAGCATTGCTACGATTTTAGGCGCAGGGATATATCTTGTGGGCGTTATGTATACTTCCCGTGGTTTTTCAGAAGCATGGAATTCTATTTTATTGACGGATACTTGGGCGAATCTTATTATCATTACCGGGCTGACGATTTGTATTTCTGTTTTTTTGTATCGTCTATATGTTTCAAATTTCTTACAGAGCATGCGCTTGCAAGAGGCAAACGATGCGCTGGAAGAAACGGTTTATTTGAGAACAGCGGAACTGGAAAAACAGACAGAAGCGGCGCAAGTTGCTTCGCAGGTGAAAAGTGAATTCTTGGCACGCATGAGCCACGAATTGCGTACACCGCTCAATGCCATTACCGGCATGACGGAAATTGCAAAAAAGGCAGAAGACAAAGAAAAGATAAATGCATCTTTGGATGAAATTGCAGATGCCTCAACGCATGTTGAGTGCGTGACGTGGATGTCAAGGGCTGAAAAATAGAACGCTCAAATTGCTTGTAAATAAAGGATTTCCATACATTTTTTCCTCTTGGCTGTTCTGCTATAGAGTTCTGGAAACCTATTTTTATCCTTTTGGTATGGCATGGAACAAGAAATTGAGGTTACGGTCGAGATTACAGTGATCTGCTGCCTTTATGACAAGTCGCTTATTATAGCTTTCATTTTTATAATTCCCTGTTCAAGCTTTGAGGGACTTAGATGAGCATAGCCTAATATAATCTGATTCGTGTGCTTTCCTTTTTCAATAGCATGATTTTCTACCGGTATCACATTGATACCATCTTCTTTTAAACGATTAATCAATTCCATTGAAAAAAGAACAGAATCAAATTCCGCAACGATATGCATCCCGACAGGAGCACCATAGATTTTGACATTACCAGAGAAGTGTTTGTTGAGCAATGAAATCAGGAGATTTCTGCGCTTCATATACAGCTTTTTTGCCTTCATTACATAACGTTCCAAATCACCATTTTCAATGAATCGTGTCAAAGTCAGCTGATTTATAGAATTAGAATGATGATCTGCAAGTCGTTTCCACTCTCTACACTGCTTCACAAGTGAAAATGGCATGACCAGGTACCCCAAACGCAGGGAGGGGAAGAGAATTTTGCTGAAGGTACCTACATAGATTACCTGCTCACTGTTCAGTTCGTGTAACGAATTGATCGGTGGACCATTAAATCGAAACTCACTGTCATAGTCGTCCTCTATAATATAGCATCCGGTTCTTCGGGCAAATTCAGCCAGCTTAAGTCTTCTTTGTGTTGAAAGGATACCTCCCATCGGGAACTGATGGGATGGTGTAACAAAAATGACGGTCGGAATACTGTTCGTGGGAAATAATTCAGTCTGAATCCCTTCTTCATCAACAGCGATTGGCGTAATATGTTTGGTATGATAGGAAAATATCTGTTCCACATTGTGATTCGAAGGATCTTCTATCCATACGGTACTATCCTGGTGAAGCAAGCACTTTGCAATAAGTGAGATCCCCTGTTTTGCTCCCGTTGTAACTATAATTTGTTCCGGCTCACATTGTATCCCCCTGGTTTTCTTCAGATAATCAGCAAGTGTTTTCCGAAGCTCCGGTCTACCTTCCGGATAATCATATCCCAGAGCAGATACGGGAGCTTTATTAAAAGCCTGTGTAACAACTCTATTCCATTTTCCTCTGGGAAACAGATCAATTGCTGGTATTCCACTGTCAAAATCAATGATGTCCTGTGTTATTACATCGTTGGAGAGCGATGAAACACGGCTGTCTATCATTTGGTCCGTATGCTTAATTGCATGAACTCCATTATTTACATAAACACCGGAGCCGGCAATGCTATGCACATATCCTTCGGATATTAACATTTCGTAAGCAGACAGGACAGTATTTCTGGATACATTCAACTCACCGGACAATTCTCTGGTGGAAGGAAGACGCATACCGGATTTGAGCTCACCGGTTAAAATTTTTTCCCGTAACTGATTGTATATCTGTAATTTCACAAGACGCTTCTTGTTCTTATCTAATTCAAGATATAACATATCCTTCTCACTCCATAGCTGGCTCAATATAATATCATTCGAATTGGATCTTTAGTAAACCAATTCACTGTGATATGATTTTAACAAATAAATTTACATATGTAAATAATACTAAGAAAAGGAGAAGGTAGCCTTATGAAAATAAATGACAGTCCGCATCCGTATGCAATAGTCACCATTATTTTTTGGTCTTTGGCATATGTTTTGACCCGTGTTGTACTGCAAAAATTTTCTGCCTGTTCGTTTGGCTTTTTGAGATATTTTGTAGCTTCCTGTACCCTGGTTGTCCCGGCTCTCCTTATGAAAATGAAAATACCCAGAATAGCTGATTTAAAGTGGTTTCTTATGTCGGGTGCTGTAGGTTTTTTCTTCTACATAATTGCTTTTAACAAAGGCAGCGAAAGGGTTACGGCATCTACGAGTAGTGTGGTCATATCGACGGTACCTATTATGACAGCATTATTTTCTTATTTTATTTATCATGAAGAATTAAAATGGTTTCAATGGGCTGCAATTGTAATAGAATTCTTAGGTGTTATTATACTGACGCTGATGAACGGAATATTTACGATAAATACCGGACTTATTTGGCTGTTCTTTGCAGCCATAGCATTAAGTACTTATAACCTGTTACTTCGTAAATTATTGAAGGATTATTCTACTTTACAGGTATCAACCTTTAGTATTTTTGCAGGTACACTTATGCTTACGATCTTCCTGCCGACCTCGGTAAAAGAGATAAGGAATGCTATGCCGATCCACCTGCTCTATATCCTGATACTTGGGATTTTTTCCAGTGCCATTGCATATTTGGCTTGGTCTAAGGCATTTTCAAAGGCAAAAAATGCATCCACCGTAAGTAACTATATGTTCATTACACCCTTTTTGACAACTCTTCTGGGTTTCCTTATATCAAAGGAGATACCGGATTGCTCGACAATCTTTGGAGGCACGATTATTCTACTGGGATTAATTATATTTAATTTTGGCGAAAGGTTATATAGCAGTAAACCTTACACCTGAGATTATTGAGAAGGCCCATCAACTTAGGGTGGATTTTTTGATTAAACATCACCCCCAAATGTCGGAGTTGAAGAAGGAATGCTATAAAATGCTTGAAGCATATGATATAATACATGCTTTTTTTCATGCTCCCCTGGATGATGCTGATTTTGGTAATAGCCGTTCCATAGCAACTGTTCTGGGCCTGGTCAATTGCAGGAAAATTATCCCGTATCAATATGATTATTATTGGGGAATCACTGGATGGACATATATGCCTTCGAAGCTATTATTTCCAAAGACAACTTAGATTTTAATTTTTCTACGATATAATCAATTGAGTTTT
This sequence comes from Christensenellaceae bacterium, assembly GCA_050952565.1. Classification (GTDB taxonomy): domain Bacteria; phylum Bacillota; class Clostridia; order Christensenellales; family Christensenellaceae; genus QANA01. The sequence continues at coordinate 33,987 of JBMNLE010000001.1, read as the reverse complement.
GAACGCGTTCATAGTAATTCATCTCTATCTTACTTTACGACAGTATACTTTATCACAAGTAAAAGAAAATAACCTGACTTTTTATCAAAATAGGAAGTGGACAGGCTTGCGTTTAGGGGCTTTACCAATATAAATGCTGATATGTTCCCTCGAACGTCCATTTTAATAAAAGCTAATAAAACCTGTTGACATGTTTCCACGTACAGATACTATAAGAACCCTGTTCTCTTCCTCCAATTGCTTTTCTCTTTCCGTTCGGGTATCTTTTCTCATAATCGATTCAGGAGATCTTCCAGCGCTCTTTATTGGCTTAGTTGATCCCTGGGGCAATAATCCCTTTGCTATCAATTCCTTTTCCCATTTGTTAATGTAGTTCTTCGATGGCAAACCATATTTTAGCGCGATCGCTCTGACACCCAAAGGGCTGCTGTAGTAGTCCTTAATGACCGTTAGTTTAAACTCATCAGAATACCTCTTAGCCATAAAAACTGACCCCCCTACCTCAATCATACACTACCGTCCCTATCCTGTATACTTTTTGGGGGTCAGACCAGTTTGGAGTGACATACACAACCGTCCCCATTTTGTATACTTTTTGGGGGTCAGACTGCTGTGCGTCCATCTTTGAAAAAAGGGTTATAGGTAAGATTTGCTCCATAACATCAGATCCATTGTCTTTATTTCTGTCTTCCTATATAATATATTTTATAAGAATTGATGAACTCATAGCGTAAACAAGCTGGGAAGCTGCCGCCTGGGAACGGGAAACACGAGGACGGCGTATGGGAGAATCATGGGAAAAATGCAGAAGTAGTGGGAAAATAAACGATATGCGGCTGATCACCAAGGATGCGAACCCCGGAGATGGGCTGGTATCGAAAGGTGATATGAATGGATAGAACCTTTGGGAATGTAGAGAATGATTTAATAGCGCCGTTTCAATCGCTCTTTGATAGTGAAGAGCTGCTTGCAAAAGTGATCGAATGCTTCCCTTATCCGATCGAGTTTTTCGCGCCGGATGGGACAACGGTGTTTGTAAATAAGGTTATGCTGGCAGAAAACCGTGTCGGCGATCCGGACTTGATTATTGGAGAATACAATATATTCAAAGATCCTGCCGTTATCGCGACTGGCCAGATTCCTGCATTGAAGCGGGCATTTCAGGGAGATACCGTCTTTTTTAGTGATGTCAGGGTACCTTTGGAAGAAATCGCCGAGCGCTACGGCATACGGGATCTCGATGTTGAAGCTGTATATCAGGATATCACACTTTTTCCTATTCTTGATGACAAAAAACAAGTGATGTATGTAGTTGCGTTTTTTATTAACAGGAGGGTTTATCGCGGAAGAAATGAGATTGAAAAGGCGAAGGAATACATAGAAACCCATTGGAATGAAAAATTCAGCCTGGATGCCGCGGCAAAAGCGGTATGCCTATCCAAAGCCCATTTTGCCAAGCTGTTCAAGAAGCATACAGGTATAACGCCTCATGAGTATTATATAAATTATAAAATCAGCAAAGTTAAGGAGAAACTGCTGGATACCAACCTGTCCATAGCCCAGGCTTTTTCGACCTGTTATATGGATTATAACGGTTATTCGGCAAGAATATTCAGGGAAAAAACCGGTGTAACTCCTTCCGATTATCGAAAGAGTCAGGCTAAAAGGAACGAGATCTGAACCATGAGCGATTATATTGAAAATGCGCAAAATAACCTGGCCAAGACACTCCAATCACTTTTGAAGGAAAAAGAACTTTTTGCCAAAGTGGTTGAGTTCTTTCCCTATCCAATCCAGATTTTTTCCCTTGACGGAACTGCGAGAATGATCAACAGGGCCGCGCTGGAGATGATAGGTATCAGAAGCATGGAGTCCCATGTGGGCAAATACAATGCTTTTGAAGATCCTATCGTGCAACATCTTGGTTTTATGGACCAGCCTTTACCCATAGGCTTCGGGCAAACAATTTCTCAGCCCAGTCTTGTGCTGGAAATGACACGGCTTCTGTCGCCGGAAAAGGATAGCAGGATCCTGGAGATCGGGACAGGATCAGGATTTCAGACAGCCATTCTCGCAAAAATGTCAGCAGAAGTTTACACAGTGGAAAGAATCGTGGAGTTGATGGAGAAGGCAAAAAAGAGGCTTGAAGCATTGAATTTTTCGAATGTCTTTTATAAAGTTGGGGACGGGAGCAGGGGATGGCACGAATATGCTCCCTATGACAGGATTATGGTGACTGCCGCGGCGCGTGTTTTACCCGGTGAGTTGGTAAACCAGTTGGCAAACGGCGGCAGGATGGTTATTCCAATCGGTCCTCCATTTGTGCAGGAACTGAAGCTCATCACGAAGACGGACGACGGAGATATACAGATGGAAACAGTGGAAATGGTCAGGTTTGTAGAACTGCAGGGACAGTATGGCTGGACGGAAGGAGGATTCACCGATGAGTGAGGCAGGGGCTTTATTGGCAGAAAGAATTAATGGCATCGGCGGCAGGATAAAAACAGTGCCTGCCAGTATATTGCAACATGTTCAGAAAGAATGGGACAGGTGCCTGGACAGGCTTGAAAAAACGGATATGTATAATAAAATGCTGAAGGACTATTTCGACTTTTCATTGGAAGCAGACATCAAATCATTGGTTATAGTCGCGCTTCCTTCTCCTCCATGCTATATCGAAATTGAATGGAATTCCAGGACTGTGGAAGCCGATATCCCGCCTGTTTACGTACATAGAGATCAGCAGCTTTCTGAAATAAAGAAGATAGTAAGAGATGTTTTTGAACTATATCATCTTAATTCGTGGCCGGTCGTTCTTCCCAAAAAGCTGCTTGCGGCAATGAGCGGTTTTGGCAGGTACGGGAGAAACAACCTTTTATATATTGAAGGAATGGGTTCATGTCATCGCCTTACCGTATTTGGATCCGACATGATTTGCCCGGAAGGATTTGAGTTGGCTTCAGACCTGGAAATGGACAGGTGCAGCAAATGCGGCATATGCATAAAGCAATGCAAAACCGGCGCTATCTGCAAAAATGAAGTGCAGATAGATGCTGATAAATGCCTGACATTTTATAATGAAACGAAAGGCGCTATGCCGGAGTGGATACAGGACGACTGGCATAATAGCCTGGTAGGTTGTACCAGGTGCCAGGAAAAATGTCCTGCAAATAAAGGTGTGTTGGACAGGAAGAAAGTGGGAAAGCTTTCAGACGATGAAACACAGGCGATAATGAAAGCCTCGGCTTTTGATGCTCTTGATAAGGCGCTTCAGGATAAACTATCGGAGTTAAGCCTTGATCGATACTTTGATGTTTTGGCAAGAAATATATCATTTCTTTTTCAGAGGGTATAATTTGAGGGTACTGTCAAGGGTACGGTTTGGGGTGACCCCCTGACGGTGTACACTTTGGGTACGGTTAGATTAGCTTGATTTTTTAAGTGTTTTTATCCTGTAGGCGCTTGGGGACAATCCCCCAAGTGCCTTTTGCGGTCTATGGTTCGTATAGTAATCCATGTACTCCTTTGTTATTTGCTTTACATCGCCAAATCCTTTATCTTGTTTTTCATTAGTTTTATTGCTTCACATTTATATTGGCTAAAGAAACTTTCGACTTTTGCATTATCCCAACAATTGCCCTTTCTGGACATACTCTGCTTTACTCGAAGCTTCTCAAGCAGTTCTACATAGCTTTTATTGGTATATTCAACCCCCTGATCGCTATGTATGATACTGTCCCTGAGGTCAACCTTCCTGGATAATGATCTTATTGTGTTTAAGCTTATGTCCTTATCTGCTGTATCGCTTATATTCCACACCACAGGCTCGTTGTTGTATAAATCTATTACTGTACAAAGATACACCATCTTCCGGGATGTTGGTATATATGTTATATCTGTTGCATACTTTTCTCCAGGCCTGGATGCGCTAAAGTCCCTGTTAAGTATATTCTCTTTGATAATACTCTTCTCTTCCGGCTTTTTGCGCTTCTTCCTTACTATTGATTGAATATTGTTCTCTCGCATTATCCTTTGTATCTTTTTATGGTTTACAACTAATCCGTACTCGTTCCTGAGAATGTACCTTATTGTGCGATATCCAGCCCTTCTATTAGATTTCTTGTATATTTCAACAATTTTCGCTTCAATAACAGTATCCTTCTTTACTGGCCTTTTCTTGTATCTGTAGTATGAGGACCTGCTTATACCTGCTATCTCACACAGTAACTGTACCGGATATTCCAATTCCAACGACATTATTACTTCGTATTTTTTCTCTCGTTTTTTTTAAATATGGCTGCAATGACTTTAAGCCTTCGTAATATGCCACTTTCGCCCTAAGAACCCTGTTCTCTTCCTCCAATTGCTTTTCTCTTTCCGTTCGGGTATCTTTTCTCATAATCGATTCAGGAGATCTTCCAGCGCTCTTTATTGGCTTAGTTGATCCCTGGGGCAATAATCCCTTTGCTATCAATTCCTTTTCCCATTTGTTAATGTAGTTCTTCGATGGCAAACCATATTTTAGCGCGATCGCTCTGACACCCAAAGGGCTGCTGTAGTAGTCCTTAATGACCGTTAGTTTAAACTCATCAGAATACCTCTTAGCCATAAAAACTGACCCCCCTACCTCAATCATACACTACCGTCCCTATCCTGTATACTTTTTGGGGGTCAGACCAGTTTGGAGTGACATACACAACCGTCCCCATTTTGTATACTTTTTGGGGGTCAGACTGCTGTGCGTCCATCTTTGAAAAAAGGGTTATAGGTAAGATTTGCTCCATAACATCAGATCCATTGTCTTTATTTCTGTCTTCCTATATAATATATTTTATAAGAATTGATGAACTCATAGCGTAAACAAGCTGGGAAGCTGCCGCCTGGGAACGGGAAACACGAGGACGGCGTATGGGAGAATCATGGGAAAAATGCAGAAGTAGTGGGAAAATAAACGATATGCGGCTGATCACCAAGGATGCGAACCCCGGAGATGGGCTGGTATCGAAAGGTGATATGAATGGATAGAACCTTTGGGAATGTAGAGAATGATTTAATAGCGCCGTTTCAATCGCTCTTTGATAGTGAAGAGCTGCTTGCAAAAGTGATCGAATGCTTCCCTTATCCGATCGAGTTTTTCGCGCCGGATGGGACAACGGTGTTTGTAAATAAGGTTATGCTGGCAGAAAACCGTGTCGGCGATCCGGACTTGATTATTGGAGAATACAATATATTCAAAGATCCTGCCGTTATCGCGACTGGCCAGATTCCTGCATTGAAGCGGGCATTTCAGGGAGATACCGTCTTTTTTAGTGATGTCAGGGTACCTTTGGAAGAAATCGCCGAGCGCTACGGCATACGGGATCTCGATGTTGAAGCTGTATATCAGGATATCACACTTTTTCCTATTCTTGATGACAAAAAACAAGTGATGTATGTAGTTGCGTTTTTTATTAACAGGAGGGTTTATCGCGGAAGAAATGAGATTGAAAAGGCGAAGGAATACATAGAAACCCATTGGAATGAAAAATTCAGCCTGGATGCCGCGGCAAAAGCGGTATGCCTATCCAAAGCCCATTTTGCCAAGCTGTTCAAGAAGCATACAGGTATAACGCCTCATGAGTATTATATAAATTATAAAATCAGCAAAGTTAAGGAGAAACTGCTGGATACCAACCTGTCCATAGCCCAGGCTTTTTCGACCTGTTATATGGATTATAACGGTTATTCGGCAAGAATATTCAGGGAAAAAACCGGTGTAACTCCTTCCGATTATCGAAAGAGTCAGGCTAAAAGGAACGAGATCTGAACCATGAGCGATTATATTGAAAATGCGCAAAATAACCTGGCCAAGACACTCCAATCACTTTTGAAGGAAAAAGAACTTTTTGCCAAAGTGGTTGAGTTCTTTCCCTATCCAATCCAGATTTTTTCCCTTGACGGAACTGCGAGAATGATCAACAGGGCCGCGCTGGAGATGATAGGTATCAGAAGCATGGAGTCCCATGTGGGCAAATACAATGCTTTTGAAGATCCTATCGTGCAACATCTTGGTTTTATGGACCAGGTCAAGCAGGTATTGACTGGCAAGACCGTATACCTCACTGATTTCAATGCGCCCTATCGGGACATGATCCGTTATTTCAACGTGGTTGACAGGGATATACAGACCATCAGCTCAGATATTACATGTTTTCCTCTCGTAAACGCTGAAGAAGAGATAGAGTATTTTGCCGCTGTTTTTATATTTAAAAAGATATATAGGGGTAAAGAAGAAATTACCTGGGGCAAGCAATACATAAAAGACCATTGGCGGGAGCCATTTGATTTGGCTGCGACGGCCAAAGCCGCGTGCCTGAGTAAGGCGCAATTCATAAAACTATTTAAGAAGCATACCGGGGTTACGCCGCATGAATACTATATCAATTACAAAATTAGCAAATTGAAAGAGATACTGCTGGATACCAACCTGTCCATAGCCCAGGCATTTGCCGCCTGCAACATAGATTATAACGGCTATTCAGCGAAACTGTTCAAAAAGAAGGTCGGCGTTACCCCGTCTGAATACCGGAAAAGATGTCAATGCGGAATTAGTACATAAAAACTCGGGTGGTAAAGGAAAGCAGGGAGGCTAGCACGGAGTACCCGCCTCTTTTTTTATCAGAAATAACAATTTCTGTACTAATAATAATCATATACAGTATATCCTTAAAGGCGAACCCGAAACTAAAATATAAGCAGCAGTCTGAATGGCAGCGGTTTATGTTGGAGAGGTGCGTTCTTATGGGTGCGAGATCAAAAGAAAAGTTGCTTGAGGAAATGGCGGGAGTTCAGAGAATACTGGAGGAAAGAATACAGGTTCAGGGCGAAATGGTAAAAGACTATAAGCTGCTGTTGACAAATGAGGGGCTGTTTTCTCAAATAATCGATTTGTTCCCTTATCCTATCGCCATATTTACACCGCAGTATACGGTGGTTACGGCGAACAAGGCTTTTGTAGCGGAAACAAAAGAATTGGCTGAGAGCCCTGAAAAGGAAGTTGATTGCATCCTCAAATACAGAATTGATGACACCCAACTGGCCTCAGCGATCACGCGTGTCTTTTCAGGGGATACCTTCTACCTGGAAGGTTTGGAGAATCCATTTTCCATGTTTCCGGGAATTGCAAAACGAAGCGCTTCCGCGTCCGGCTATTACAGCAGGGCCGTGGTTTTTCCCGTTCCAGCCGATGACGACGAAATCACCCATGGTGTGATTGTATTTATGCCATAAACAGTTAAAAAACGGTTATACTATGGCCTGACTAATAAGCATGAAGAACGCCACCCTTTGTGGGTGCGTCTTAGGGATTATCAATCCCGGAAAAATATCGGCATAGTTTGGTATGTATTTACCGGCTATGCCGATTTTTCATTCTTTGTGGTGGATGTAGAAACCGGTGGGTCAAACTCGCCAATGCAGTTCCATACAATTTTGATACGCTGTACACGTCTGCCATCAATGCGCTCTGCCTTGTAAACATAGATTTTTTCAACGAATTCCCGGATAATCTCGGCTGTGAGTTCCTTTATGTCCGTATACTTTCTAACCAGAGTGAGGAAGTGGTCAACATTGAGAGCGCTTTCTTTTTCCTCTGTCATAATGGATTTCAGTTCCGTTACTCGCTTCTCAAGAGTCTGCTGCTCGGCTTCATAGTTTGCGGTCATTTTTGTAAAACGCTCATCGGATATCTTGCCCTCTATGTTATCTTCATAGAGCTTTTGAATAATCTCGTCCAGCTTGGCGATGCGGGCCTGTGCCTGTTCCAATTCGCGTCTGCTGTCACGCATACTTTTGTCAAACTCTGACCTTGTTTTCTTAGTTACCATCTCCACGAATTCTTCCTCAAAGTTTCTGGCAAAAGCCGTTACGCGGCGGATACCGTCAAGGAGCAATTCCTCAACGACCACATTGCGTATCTGGTGTGAACTGCAGCCGCCTTTTACCTTGCGGTAGGTAGCGCATACAAAATACTCTTTTTCATGTTCCCAACCTCGCCCGCGCACCTGATACATTTTGTTTCCGCAATCCGCACAGAATATCATGCCGGAGAGAAGCGGCATTTCACCCATCGGTGTGAGCCTGCGTCTGCCATCCCTGATTCTCTGCACTACTTCGAATACGGATTCCTCAATAATTGCTTCGTGGGTATTCTTGAAGATCATCCACTCCGACGGGTCATTTTTCATCTGCTTTTTCTGCTTATAGGACTTACGGTAAGTTTTGAAATTAACCGTATGTCCCAAATATTCCTGCCTTGAAAGCATATGAACTATTGTGCTGCCTCGCCAGACATAATCATCGTCATGGCCTCTGTTGTCCGGAATATTGATTCCGTTTTTCCTGGCGTGAGCTGTTGGATTCATAATTCTGCGATTGGTGAATTCCTTGGCTATCTGCGAAGGGCCATACCCTTGCATACACAAGTGGAATGCCTCGCGTACCACTTTGGCGGCTTCTTCATCGACTATCCAGCGTGTCTTGTCCTCCGGGTCTTTGATATAACCGTAAGGCGGATTGGTGCAGAGTGGTTTGCCGGACTGCCCTTTCGACTTGAAAACGGCGCGTATCTTCTTGCTCGTATCCTTGGCATACCATTCGTTGATGATATTAAGAAACGGAGTAAAATCACTGTCCTGTTGATTGGCACTGTCAACATTATTGTTTATTGCTATGAAGCGAATGTCGGAGCCGGGAAAGAGCACTTCGGTATAGTAGCCGACCTTTAGATAATCTCTTCCGAGACGGCTCATGTCCTTGACAATGATGGTGCCAATCCTGCCTTCTTCCACTTGGGAGATAAGGCGCTTCCAATCCGGGCGGTCGAAGTTCGTACCACTATAGCCATCATCTACAAAGAACTCAGTGTTTGTAAAACCATTGTCATCAGCGTACTTCTGTAAAATGGTCTTCTGATTTTTAATGCTGTTAGAATCACCCTGCAGTTCGTCATCTCGTGAAAGACGGCAATACAGAGCGGTTATTTTATCGTTATTCTTCACAGCAGTATAAGACTGCCTGCTATTCATGTTTACCTCCTTTCCGACAGTCTTCAAGCGGTACTCTATGTTCCCGTACTGCCGCGAAGAAGTCAAGTTATTTTGATTAAGAAGCCTTATTTAATTCAAGCTTTGCTGTGTCGTTAAGTATCATGCGTTTCAGCTTGTCATAGGCAGTTTCTTTGGCAGTGCTGCTGACTGCTGATTCTATAATGTAGAGAGTATCACCGATTACCTTTTCGGTAACGCAGATGGTCTTCTCAGCCATAAGGCACTCCTCCTTTCTGACATTGGGGGTAGGGGGTAATTAATCCTTACACCCTTTCGATCGTGCAACGGGCGTGGGGTAACGCGTGAAAATTCGCGGTTTCAAACAGGGTAATAGACCCATCAACGAAAAGAGGTGAGTGAATGGCCAAAGATGGAACAAATCGTGGCGGTGCGCGTATAGGTTCTGGTCAAAAAAAGAAACCACTTGCTGATAAAATTGCACAGGGTAATCCAGGTAAGAGAAAGCTAGAAATTATCGACTTCCGAAATACCGCTGATTTAAAGGGGCAGGAAATGCCAAAGCCAAGGGCCATGCTCTCAGCGGTGCAAAAGGACGGGAAAACCCTAGTAGCCAGCGAGATTTATGAAATTACTTGGAAATGGCTTGAGGAGCGAGGCTGTGCCCATTTGGTGCTCCCACAGCTTCTAGAACGATATGCCATGAGTGCGGCCAGATGGATACAGTGTGAGGAGGCGGTAACTGAGTTTGGCTTTCTTGCCAAGCATCCAACTACCGGCAATGCTATTCAAAGTCCTTATGTAGCTATGAGTCAGAACTTTATGAGTCAGACAAACAGATTGTGGATGGAGATTTATCAAATCGTTAAAGAGAATTGTGCTACAGAGTATTCTGGTTTAAACCCACAGGACGATGTGATGGAGCGACTGCTATCTGCCCGCAGAGGAAAATAAAGATAAGGAGATATGTAATGAGTAAAAGATATTTAACAGCTGAAAGTGTATGTGCTGGACATCCTGATAAACTATGCGACATCATAGCAGATAGCATTTTAGAAGCATGTTTACGTAAAGACAAAGCATCACGTGTTGCTTGTGAGGTAATGGCAACCAAAGGGAAAATTATCGTGGCGGGCGAAATCTCCTGCAGCGAGAAAATAGACATCCGATACATTGTTAGGAATGTCCTTAAAGAGATTGGATACAACCCTCTTAAATTCTTGATTTATGTATTTGTACACAAACAAAGTGTAGATATTGCAACTGGCGTGGATACTGCACTGGAAGTAAGAAATGGAATAAATGAACAGTATGGTTCGATAGGTGCTGGAGACCAAGGAACTGTGTATGGCTATGCTACAAAGGAAACAGGAGAAATGCTTCCCCTACCCCTTGTACTATCTCACAGGATTGTAAAGAGACTGGATGATTGCCGAAAAGGGAAACTGATAAAAGGTATCCATCCAGATGGTAAAGTGCAGGTGACGGTGGAATATGAAGGGGACACTCCAGTGCGAATAAAGACTATTGTGATATCGGTACAGCATGATAAGAATAAAACACAGGAAGAACTTAAGACAGATATCCTTAACAATGTCCTATGGCAGTGCTTTGAGGATTTCCCATTTGATGATGAAACAGAAATTCTCATTAACCCCTCTGGTAGATTTGTCGAAGGTGGTCCCGCTGCCGATACAGGCTTAACTGGTAGAAAAATTATGGTTGATACCTATGGAGGACTTGCATCCCATGGAGGTGGCGCACTTAGTGGTAAAGACCCCACCAAAGTTGACCGAAGCGGTGCCTATATGGCTCGGTACATTGCAAAGCATATCGTCTGGTGTGGATATGCAAAGAGATGTGAAGTTAGTATATCCTATGTCATTGGTAAGGCAAATCCTGTAGCCTTTTCTATAAATACTCTTGGCACAGGTATTGTTTCTGACGAAATATTAACTCTTGCTGCACAGGAGATTTTCAATTTAAGACCTGCGGCAATCATAGAGAAGTTGCGTCTAAGGAATGTGATTTACTCTGATACAGCTGTTTATGGTCACTTTAATAGTTGTTTATTCCCGTGGGAGGATGTAAATAAGTACAGTGAATTTAGAAAGGCGGTGGAAAAGTATGTTGATAGAGAAGATTAAAACGAAACAACTCATCCCCGCTGAATATAACCCAAGGAAGGATTTAAAACCGGGTGATCCGGAATATGAGAAACTTAAACGCTCCCTTGAGGAGTTTGGATATGTAGAACCCGTAATATGGAATAAGACCACAGGCAGAGTCATCGGAGGTCATCAGCGTTTGAAAATCCTGCTGAGTATAGGCATGGATGAGATAGAATGCGTAGTTGTTGAAATGGATGAGCAAAAGGAGAAGGCGCTGAACATTGCACTAAATAAAATAAGTGGTGATTGGGATAAAGACAAATTAGCACTTCTCATCACGGACTTAAATGCTTCAGACTTTGATGTGTCTTTGACAGGTTTTGACCCAGGAGAGTTGGACGATCTTTTCAAGGATTCCCTTAAGGATAATATAAAAGAAGATGATTTCGATGTAGACAGCGAGCTGAAAAAGCCCGCTGTTTCGCATTTAGGGGATATTTGGCTACTTGGACAGCATCGATTAGTCTGCGGAGACAGTACAAAGAAAGACACCTTTAATGTCTTGATGGATGGGAAAACTGCTAATTTGGTAGTTACGGACCCTCCATATAATGTTAACTATGAAGGCACTGCTGGAAAAATCAAAAATGACAATATGGCTAACGAAGCGTTCTACGATTTCTTGCTTGCAGCATTTCAGAACACCGAAGCAGTAATGGCGAAGGACGCTTCTATTTATGTATTCCATGCGGATACCGAAGGACTCAATTTTAGAAGAGCATTCTCCGATGCAGGATTTTATCTTTCCGGTACTTGTATTTGGAAAAAGCAGTCCCTTGTTCTCGGTCGCTCCCCTTATCAATGGCAGCATGAACCTATTCTCTTTGGGTGGAAAAAGAAAGGCAAGCATAACTGGTATTCCGATAGAAAGCAGACCACCATCTGGGAATTTGAGAAACCGAAGAAAAACAGTGATCATCCTACGATGAAGCCAGTTGCACTTGTGGCATACCCTATTTTGAATTCAAGCCTTTCTAATTGTATCGTGCTTGATCCTTTTGGTGGTTCAGGAAGCACACTGATTGCCTGTGAGCAGACAGATAGAATCTGCTACACCATTGAACTGGATGAAAAGTACTGTGATGTTATTGTGAAAAGGTATATTGAGCAAGTTGGAAACTCAGACAGTGTGTTTCTCCTAAGAGATGGTTCGAAAATAAGATATTGTGACCTGCCAGACGTTGCTACCGCCGATTAATGGAACAGTATTTTCTACAGAAAGATGCTCTAAATGACTTGATATTAACAGCCTTTAGAGTGATATATGTATGTACCGAAAATAGAAAGGCGGTATAAAAAATGCAGATAAACTATAATGTCACAGGAGCAAAAAGAAAAGAGTTAGTCAACGCAATAAGACAAAAACTTAATGCTCCTGCAAGATATCTTGGAGCACCTACATTTGCATATGAGGTGGCAGACTACAACATTGACAAAAACGGGGTAGTCAGAGGACCAGATAATTCTGAACTGGTTAATGATCTACTAGGCCTTTATGACTTCAATGCGGTTACAGCAGAATATGACACACCACTTCCAGAAGCAGAGCCTGTTCCTGAAAATATTCAAGTTCCCAATGAAGCGGCTCTTGGTTGTAGGGTAAGTCCAAATAGTGATTACGAAGAACCTCCCGTATATAGCGAATCAGATGAAACCGAAGAAACTGTTAATTTAATTATTCAAATGCCGAGGGAGGGTTTTAGCGAAACTGCACTTGATAACCTAAAAGGATTGGTAGAAAGCAAAGAAACCCTTATAAAGAAAGCACTTGATACTGACTCTATTCCCATTATCGTAAATGAGGAATTTATAACCTTCCCTTGGTTCCAAAGTGAGTGCTCAGCAGAGGAGGTTAAGGCTTATACCCACTTTGTAACAGCACTTTGTGAAATGGCAAAGAAACAGACCCGCGTCAACTCGACCGAGAAATCAGTGGAGAATGAAAAGTACGCTTTCCGTTGTTTCCTTCTAAGACTTGGCTTTATCGGTCCAGAATACAAAACAGAACGAAAAATTCTCCTCTCCAAACTGTCGGGTAGCTCTGCCTTCAAAAGCGGAAGTGCCAAGCATGAGGAGGTGAGTGAATAATGAATATCATTCACCCAGAAATGCTAAAGCAACTTAGAAGTTATTACACTCCAGGAACTCGTGTCATGCTACTTAAGATGAATGACCCTTATACCAAGCTTCAGCCAGGAGATAAAGGTACGGTTACTAGCGTTGATGATATGGGAACTATCCACGTTAGTTGGGATTCAGGCAGTTCCCTTGGAGTGGTCTTCGGAGAGGATTTATGCAAGAAAATCGAAGAGTAAAAACACACATTTTAAGCCCAATATGGTAGTAAATATGTAGATTTATATTGCAGAATTGTCTTGCTATATAAGCCTTTTAGAGTGATATATGTACATGTCGAAAGGACAAACACACTTTAAAAGGAGCGAGACACGATGTTAAGTGCGAAATTCGGGATTGAGATTGAATTTACCGGGATTACAAGGGAAAGGGCGGCTAGAGTCGCTGCAGAGTTTTTGCAAGGCATTTACAGTGAAGGCGGGACTTACTACGACACCAAGAAGGTAAAAACTTCAGATGGTCGAGTGTGGAAGTTTATGTACGATGGGAGCATCAACTGCCAAAGAAAAGAAGGTAGAAGAAAAGTAGCTGCAGGTAGAGATTATAGTGTTGAGCTGGTTAGCCCAATACTAACCTATCGGGAGGACATTGAAACTTTGCAAGAGCTAGTAAGAAAGCTTCGCAAAGCTGGAGCCTTTACAAATACATCTTGCGGAATTCACATTCATCTAGACGGTGCTGAACATACCCCACGAAGTATTCGAAACTTTGTAAATATCATTGCAAGTAAAAATGACTTATTTTATAAAGCACTTCAGATTGCACCGCAGAGAATGAATTACTGCAAAAAGATGGACAGCATTTTGGTTGAGAAGATAAACCGTAAAAAGCCTAGAACCATGAGACAAATTGAGGACATTTGGTACGAGGGCTACAGCGAGAGTAGAAGCACTCATTATCACAACAGCCGCTACCATTTCCTCAACCTTCACAGCTTTTTTACCGGAAACCATACAGTTGAACTTAGAGGGTTCAATAGCGAACTTCATGCAGGAAAGATAAGAAGCTACATTGTTCTAGCACTTGCCATCAACCACCAAGCCTTAACACAAAAGTGTGCATCAGCAAAGAAACCGCAGGTGGAAAACGAGAAATTTGCCATGAGAACCTATCTAAACCGGATTGGTTTCATTGGGGATGAATTTGCAAACTGCAGAGAACATTTGACAGCAGCACTTTCGGGTTCAGCTGCATGGCGGTTTCGGGCGGCCTGAGCTGCCCCTAACCCACAAAGCTAAGAAGGAGGATTACAATGAAGAATAAATTATATCTTGCCTATGGCTCCAACCTTAATCTAAAGCAAATGGCCGACAGATGCCCCACAGCGAAGGTGGTAGGAGCAAGTCAAATCAATGACCACCGCCTATTATTTAGAGGGGCACACGCGGGCGCTGTGGCGACAATCGAGCCTTTTGAGGGTGGCAACGTACCAGTTTTAGTTTGGGAGATTACACCGACCGATGAAGCGGCACTTGACCGTTACGAGGGATGGCCGTTCCTTTATCGAAAGGAAACAATAAAAGTGAAGTTGGGAAGCAAAACCGTCAAGGCGATGGTCTACATCATGAATGATGGTAGACCGCTTGGACAGCCGAGTTGTTATTATTACAGTACAATTTTAGAAGGCTATAAGAGTGCGGGCTTCGATGTGGAAATTCTGCGCAAAGCTACAACTGATTCAATAGAATCGGAGGAGGTAGCCAATGAATGAGATAATTAAGCAACAAATCCTTTCCATCCGAGAAAGTGGAGTCACAAATATGTTTGATGTGGACCGAGTACAGTATGAGGCAAATGAACGAGGGTTTTATGAATTGGTAGTCTATTTAATAGACCATAAAGCAGAATATGCCCATTTCATACTGACGGGTGAAGTGGATAAAAAGAAATAACTAAATCTAAATAGGATAGAGAAAAGGGCTTCATCTATAGGATTGAGGCTCTTTTCTTATGTCCTTTTCCATAAAAGGGGCGGTGTTTATGCGGAAACTGAAGAAATATAAGCCGACCGCCTTTATAGCTGAAGGGTCATATTACGATAAGGACGCTGCTGATTACGCTGTGGCTTTTATCGAAGCACTCTCCCATACGAAAGGTTCATGGGCAGGCAAGCCTTTTGAACTTATCGATTGGCAGGAGCAAATTGTCCGTGATTTATTCGGTATCTTAAAACCTAATGGATACCGGCAGTTTAACACGGCTTATATAGAAATACCTAAAAAGATGGGAAAAAGCGAGCTTGCAGCAGCAATCGCACTTCTCCTCACTTGTGGAGATGGTGAAGAACGAGCAGAGGTATACGGTTGTGCCGCAGATCGCCAGCAGGCATCAATTGTATTTGAAGTAGCAGCCGATATGGTGCGGATGTGTCCAGCGCTGAATAAACGAGTGAAGTTGCTGGCTTCAACTAAACGACTGGTGTACCTGCCGACCAACAGCTTTTATCAGGTATTGTCGGCTGAAGCCTATTCAAAACACGGCTTCAATATACATGGTGTTGTTTTTGATGAACTTCATACTCAGCCAAATAGGAAACTATTTGATGTTATGACAAAAGGGTCTGGTGATGCGAGAACCCAACCGCTATATTTTCTTATCACCACTGCAGGGACGGATACCCAGAGTATCTGCTATGAAACACACCAAAAAGCGGTTGATATTATTGAGGGAAGAAAATACGATCCTACTTTTTATCCCGTAATCTACGGTGCCAAAGAAGAGGATGATTGGACTGATCCCAAAGTATGGAAGAAAGCAAATCCAAGCCTAGGAATTACAGTAAGTATCGATAAAGTTAGAGCAGCTTGTGAAAGCGCAAAACAGAACCCTGCTGAGGAAAATAGCTTTCGACAGCTGCGTCTGAACCAGTGGGTTAAGCAATCTGTCCGTTGGATGCCAATGGCAAAGTGGGATGCCTGTGCGTTTCCAGTAAAACCAGAGAGCCTTGAAGGTAGAGTATGCTATGGAGGACTTGATTTATCCTCTACCACTGACATTACAGCCTTCGTGCTGGTGTTCCCACCGGAAGATGAAACTGATAAATATACCGTTCTCCCGTATTTTTGGATGCCGGAGGATAATATTGACCTCCGAGTTCGACGAGACCACGTGCAATACGACCTTTGGGAGAAGCAAGGCTATATTTTAACCACCGAGGGAAATGTAGTCCATTATGGATACATTGAAAAATTCATTGAAGAACTGGGGGAAAAGTACAACATTCGAGAGATTGCTTTTGACCGCTGGGGCGCTGTTCAGATGGTGCAAAATCTTGAAGGGTTAGGCTTTACTGTAGTTCCTTTCGGTCAAGGTTTTAAAGATATGTCACCACCTACAAAGGAACTTATGAAATTGACATTAGAAGAAAGAATAGCACACGGCGGGCATCCAGTACTACGGTGGATGATGGATAACATCTATATAAAAACAGATCCGGCTGGAAATATAAAACCGGACAAGGAAAAAAGTACAGAAAAAATAGATGGAGCAGTGGCAACTATTATGGCACTCGACCGCGCCATCCGCTGTGGACCAGGTAATAGTGGAGACTCGGTGTATGACGAGAGAGGTTTAATAATTCTATAAATTTCAATGATTGTTTGTGATGTAATTCTTTCAATTTGGAGGTGAGGCCTATGAATTTATTAAAAGGACTGTTTCGTTCAAGGGACAAACCACAAAACCGTGTGGGTAGCGCATTTTCCTTCCTATTCGGCGGTACATCATCTGGCAAAACAGTAAATGAGCGTACTGCAATGGAAGCAACAGCGGTGTATGCCTGCGTAAGAATACTAGCTGAAGCTATTGCTGGACTGCCACTACATGTATATAGATATCGTTCTGATGGAGGTAAAGAAAAGATTCCTTTTCACCCTTTGTATTACCTTCTTCATGATGAACCAAATCCAGAGATGACTTCATTTGTGTTTCGAGAAACACTGATGAGTCATCTTTTACTTTGGGGCAATGCTTATGCACAGATAGTTCGAAATGGTCGTGGCCAGGCAATTGCGCTTTATCCCCTACTTCCTAACAAGATGGAAGTAAGTCGAGCATCAAATGGTGAACTGGTTTATACCTACTACCGGGATACAGACGAAAGTGGCCTGAATCCAAAAGGAGGCTATGTCACACTTCGCAAAGATGATGTACTTCACATACCAGGCTTAGGCTTTGATGGACTCATTGGCTATAGCCCCATTGCTATGGCAAAAAATGCAATCGGTATGTCACTTGCTACTGAAGAGTACGGTGCGGCATTCTTTGCTAATGGAGCCAATCCCGGCGGTGTGCTGGAGCACCCAGGAGTAATTAAAGACATACAGAGAGTCAAGGATAGCTGGAATAGTGCTTACCAAGGCACAGCTAAGGCACATAAAATCGCTGTATTGGAAGAGGGCATGAAGTTTCAAGCCATCGGTATACCTCCAGAACAGGCTCAGTTTTTAGAAACACGGAAATTTCAAATCAATGAGATTGCAAGGATTTTCCGTGTGCCTCCTCATATGGTGGGAGATCTTGAGAAATCTAGCTTCTCTAATATCGAGCAGCAGTCTTTGGAGTTTGTAAAATACACTCTCGATCCGTGGGTGGTGAGATGGGAGCAAAGTCTCCAGCAATCGCTTATTTTGCCTTCTGAGAAAACATCAGTATTCATCAAGTTCAATTTAGATGGTCTGCTTCGCGGCGATTATCAAAGCCGAATGAATGGCTATGCTATTGGGCGGCAAAATGGCTGGATGTCAGCTAATGATATCCGTGAATTGGAGGACATGAACCGTATCCCAGCTGAGGAAGGTGGCGATTTATATCTGGTTAACGGAAATATGACGAAATTGGCTGACGCAGGAGCGTTTGCCAAAACCGAAGGAGGTCAGTAAATGAAGAAGTTCTGGAATTGGGTGCGAGATTCTGATGAAGGGCGCACTCTCTATTTAAATGGAGTGATATCCGAAGAAACGTGGTGGGGTGATGAGGTCACACCTAAGATGTTCAAAGATGAACTGCTGGCTGGCACCGGTGATATTACAGTGTGGATTAACTCTCCTGGTGGGGATGTGTTTGCAGCAGCTCAGATTTACAACATGCT
The DNA here is from genome assembly GCA_050952565.1 of Christensenellaceae bacterium. Lineage (GTDB taxonomy): Bacteria > Bacillota > Clostridia > Christensenellales > Christensenellaceae > QANA01. Next base: position 15,547 of record JBMNLE010000001.1, on the reverse strand, counting down.
TATGGACTATACAGGAAAGGTCACTGTAAAAATTGACGGGCTTGCGGCAAGTGCAGCTTCTGTTATTGCAATGGCGGGTGGAGATGTATATATGTCGCCGGTATCCATGATTATGATTCATAACCCTTCGACCATTGCCATCGGTGATAGCGAGGAAATGCTGCGAGCTAAAGCTCTATTAGATGAGGTTAAGGAAAGTATTATTAATGCCTATGAGTTAAAGACTGGTCTTTCCCGAACAAAGCTTTCTCATCTGATGGATGCAGAGTCATGGATGAATGCAAATAAAGCCATCGAACTGGGTTTTGCAGATAAGATCATGTTTATGGAAAATGAAACACCGGATTTGGCAGATAGCCTTATCTTTAGCAGGATGGCGGTTACTAACTCACTTATTAGCAAACTACCCAAAAAAACAAAAACAAAAGACAGGTACATCTATAGAGTCGCTGGATAAGCGGCTTTCTTTAATTTCTCACTAATTTAAAGGAGGAAATAACAATGAGTAAAATTCTTGAATTGCGCGAGAAACGCGCTAAGGTTTGGGATGCGGCGAAGGCATTCCTTGATTCAAAACGTGGCGGTGATGGATTGTTATCCGCAGAGGACACACAAACCTATGAAAAGATGGAAGCTGAAGTTGTTGCACTTGGCAAGGAAATAGAACGTTTGGAACGTCAGGCGGTTATTGACTTAGAACTTTCCAAAGCCACTAGTAGCCCTATTACAAACACACCGTCCAAACATGCTGAAGATAAGACAGGACGTGCGTCTGCAGAGTACAAGAAAGCATTCTGGAATGCTATGCGTACTCGTGCAGGGGAAGGCCTTGATGTAAACGTAAGAAATGCCCTTCAAATCGGTACAGACTCCGAGGGTGGTTATCTTGTGCCTGACGAGTTTGAACGTACCTTAGTAGAAGCTCTTGAGGAAGAGAACATTTTCCGTTCACTGGCCAATGTTATCAATACATCTTCTGGCGATAGGAAAATTCCTGTTGTAGCTACAAAAGGTACTGCTTCCTGGGTGGATGAAGAAGGCACTATCCCAGATAGCGATGATAGTTTCGGACAGGTTTCTATAGGAGCTTACAAACTCGCTACCATGATCAAAGTTTCCGAGGAGCTTCTTAACGATTCTGTGTTCAATCTTGAAGCCTACATCTCTAAGGAGTTTGCAAGGCGTATCGGTAACAAAGAGGAAGAGGCGTTCTTTACCGGTGATGGATCTGGAAAACCGACAGGTATCCTTGCTTCTACAGGTGGTGCCCAAATTGGTGTAACTACTGCAGGTGCTACGGCAATCACTATGGACGAGGTTCTTGATCTGTTCTATTCATTAAAGGCACCTTACCGTAATAAGGCTGTATTCGTTATGAACGACGCCACTGTAAAAGCAATCCGTAAACTAAAGGATGGTCAAGGACAGTACCTATGGCAACCTTCCTTACAGACAGGTACACCGGATACTATCCTCAATCGACCATTGTATACTTCTGCATATATGCCAACTATTGCTGCAGCTGCGAAGAGTATCGCATTTGGTGATTTTAGTTATTACTGGGTAGCTGATCGTCAGGGTCGTGTATTTAAGAGGCTTAATGAACTTTATGCTGTTACTGGTCAAGTAGGCTTTGTTGCTACTCAGCGTGTGGATGGAAAATTAATTCTACCTGAAGCCATAAAAGTACTTCAGCAGAAAGCTTAATGGAGGTGCGTTATGAGCTATAACACTAAGAATTATACCGAACAAGGCGGAGAAAAAACTGTTATAGGCGGAACACTTGAAATCAAGGAAGGAGCCTCGGTAACGGGGCTCTCCGCCGATCCGCTTCTCGTGGCAACAGAGGAGACTCTCGGTGGTGTAAAAGCCGCAGCTGCTGATGAGGGTGATACTGTCGAAATCAAAATTGGTGAAGATGGTAAGCTGTATGCTCCAGCATATCCTACCGATGCTACGGAGTCAGTATTAGGGTTGGTAAAAATGGCTGCTAATCAAGCCGACAGCATAGCCGAGGATACAGCCACTCTTGTCACGGATTTTAATGCTCTGCTCGCTAGACTAAAAGCGGCTGGGTTAATGGCTACAGACGAAGAATGACCGGAAGGAGGCGGACGGCATGACAACTGATAATCTTCTCCCTAAAGTAAAAGCAAATCTGATCCTGACGCATGACGCAGACGATGGACTTCTGCTGCATTACATCAAAGCCGCCGTCTCTTATGCGGAAAGTTATCAGCATGTTGCTGAGGGTTATTACACTGAAAACATCATGCCCCCAACAACTGAACAGGCAGTAATCATGCTGTCGAGTCATTTCTACGAAAGCAGAGATGGCTCGACGGCTGGTTTCTTCGCCGATAGCGTACAAGCGGGGCAGCAGGTTTGGAACACGGTGAACCTACTACTTCGGTTAGATCGTGAATGGAAGGTGTAGCCTATGAGTTATGGGAAAATGAATACCTTTATCGATATAGTTTCCGTTGAAAACGATAAGGATAGCGAGGGCTTTGGTACAATCAGTGACACTATTATTGCCTCGGTTCGTGCGTATAAGGAAGAACGACATGGTAATGAGAAATGGGCAAACAGGGCGGTATTTTCTGAAGCAACCGCTCTTTTTTGTTTTCGAAGGATCCCTAGTATCCATGTGACAACAAAAATGGTCATTGTAGATAGTGATGGGCGGTATGAAATTACCAGTGTAGAAGATGTAAAAGGCCGAGGAATGTATATTGAGGTTTTAGCAAAAAAGGTGGTGGCATCGAATGGCTAAAGTGGATGTAAGAATTCCTGAGGACTTTCTTCTTAAGGTATCTAAATTGGCTGAGCAAACTGATGTGATTATCCCAAAGGTACTAGAAGTTGGTGGCGAAGTTGTGCTTGCTAAAGTCAAAGATAATCTACGCTCTGTTGTTGGAAAGGGAACAAAATACCCGTCCAAATCCACGGGAGAACTTGTATCCTCCCTTGGTGTTACTTCAGCAAAACAAGACCGTAAAGGTAATTATAATGTCAAGGTTGGGTTTTCAGAACCGAGAAGCGATGGTGGTAGCAATGCCAAAATTGCTAATATCATTGAATATGGTAAACATGGGCAGCCTGCAAGGCCATTTCTAAAACCCGCAAAATCTAAATCAAGAAACCAGTGTGTGGAGGCCATGACTGCCAAACTGGAGGAGGAGATTAACAGACTATGAGTATATTATTGGAGCTAAATAGAATTGTGGATGGTCTAGGCATTCTTGTGGAAACGGGTGTGTTCAAGGACAAAGCCCCTGATGAGTATGTTGTGATCACACCTCTTTCGGATACCTTTGATGTTCACTCAGACAATCGTCCACAGTATGAGATACAGGAAGCACGGCTTTCGTTATTTAGCAAAAAGAACTATCAAGTACGAAAGAATCAGCTTGTCCGTGCGTTCCTGGATGCAGACTTTACAGTGACGGATCGCCGTTATATTGGACATGAGGATGACACGGACTACCATCATTATGCCATTGATGTGGCAAAAGAATATGAATTACAGGAGGTTTGATTATGGCAACGATAGGACTTGACCGTCTCTATTATGCTCCCATTACAGAGGACGAAAACGGAGACGAAACCTACGGTACGCCCGTTATGCTGGCAAAGGCAATCTCCGCAGAGCTATCCATTGAACTTGCGGAAGCTACCCTTTACGCTGATGACGGAGCGGCAGAGATTATAAAAGAATTCAAAAACGGAACACTCTCCCTTGGTGTGGATGACATTGGACGTAAAGCTGCTGAGAGTCTCACAGGAGCAACTACAGATGATAATGGTGTACTTATTTCAGCTAGTGAGGATGGAGGAAGCCCTGTTGCTATCGGTTTTCGAGCGAAAAAGGCAAATGGACATTACCGCTACTTCTGGCTATACAGGGTAAAGTTTGGTGTTCCTTCAACCAACCTGGCTACAAAGGGAGATTCTATCACTTTTTCTACACCAACCATTGAGGGAACTGTATCGCGCAGAAATAAATTAGATGGAAATGGTAATCATCCGTGGAAAGCGGAGGTCAATGAAGATGATGAAGGAGTTTTACCAGCTACTATCAGTGGTTGGTATACGGAAGTCTATGAACCTGTTTTTGCTGTTTCTGGCGGAGGTGAATAAGGATGGATAACGATAGAAGTGCAACGATAAATATTGGCGGACAGCAACATGAGCTTATCCTCACGACCAAAGCTACAAAAGAAATCGCCCGTCGCTATGGTGGTTTGGAAAATCTGGGAGACAAATTGCTGAAATCTGAAAACTTTGAGATGGCTTTGGATGAGATAATATGGCTTATTACTCTCTTGGCAAACCAATCCATTCTCATTCACAATCTTAAAAATAAAGAAGCTCCAAAGGATGTGTTGACCGAGGATGAGGTGGAACTGCTCACCTCACCACTAGAACTTGCAACTTATAAAAGTGCCATTACAGAAGCTATGTTCAAAGGAACAAAGAGAAATATTGAAAGTGAAGATAACCCAAAAAACACCGAGGCCGAGTAAGCGATGATGAATTGTTTACTCGGCTTCTTTATTACGGAACAGTGCACCTGAACCGTACTGAGGAAGAAACATGGCTCACACCATTAGGGCTTCTCATGGACTTGTGGGATTGTCATCGCCAGTTCTTGGGGCTTGCTAACCGGAAGCGAGAACTCTTCATTGAGGATATTATTCCCGAAGGATTGAATTAGAAAGGAGGGCATTAACGTATGTCTGATAATTTTGGCTTAAAGATTGGCATTGAGGGAGAAAAAGAGTTTAAGAATGCCCTTCGTGATATCAATCAGTCCTTTAAGGTTCTAGGTAGTGAGATGAAACTCGTGTCCTCGGAATTTGATAGAAATGATAAAAGTGTTCAGGCGATAACCGCTCGAAATGAAGTTTTGAACAAGGCCATTGAAGCACAGAAGGATAAAATCTCTACACTGGAAGCCGCTCTAAAAAATGCTTCTGAGAGCTTTGGTGAGAACGATAGACGTACACAAAATTGGGCTATTCAGCTGAATAATGCAAAAGCCCAACTTAATGATATGGAACGAGAACTAGAAGAGACAGCTGATGAAGCAGATGATCTTGGAGAGGAACTTGAGGATACAGGTAATATTGCAGATGAGACTGGTAGCAAGTTTGAGAAGCTGGGCGGTGTCCTTAAAGGTATCGGTGTGGCGATGGGTACAGTTGCTGTTGCCGCAGGAGCTGCTGCGATTAAGCTTGGTAAAGAGGTAGTTGCTCAGTTCGGAGAGTTAGAACAGAACCTCGGTGGCTCTGAGGCAGTATTCGGTCAATATGCCGCATCAATTCAAAAAGCTGGTGAAGAGGCTTACAAAAATCTCGGTGTTTCCCAAAGTGAGTATCTTGCTACGGCAAACAAAATGGGTGCATTGTTCCAAGGCTCTGGCATAGAACAGCGCAAAAGTCTTGAACTGACAGAAAAAGCTATGCAACGAGCAGCGGATATGGCATCTGTAATGGGTATTGATATGCAAGTGGCACTGGACTCAGTAGCAGGAGCAGCAAAGGGTAATTTCACCATGATGGATAACCTTGGTGTTGCTATGAATGCTACCAATATCGAGGCCTATGCACTGGCAAAAGGCCTAGATTTCACTTGGAATACAGCTACACAAGCAGAAAAAGCTGAAGTAGCAATGCAAATGTTCTTTGAAAACACAGAGCAATATGCAGGGAACTTTGCACGAGAGTCAACAGAAACCGTCACAGGTTCGCTTGGTTTACTCCAAGCCGCACTCGGCTCGTTTACAGCAGGACTTGGCAATGCTGATGCAGATATGACGAATTTGACACAGAATCTTGTAGATGCATTTCAATCGGTTGTTGCTAATATTGTCCCAGTTTTAGAGAATATCGTAACTGCATTACCTACGGCAACAGGTGCGATATTATCAGCTGTGGGAGACTTGCTCCCTATGCTTTTGAGGACTGTTACGGAACTGTTTTCTCAAGTACTGGAGGCAATTCATGAGTCTTTTGCCAGAACTCATACCAGCCACTGTTGAAGCTGTAATGACGATTGTTGGGGCATTGATTGATAATCTTCCACTCCTAATTAATGCTGCAGTGGAACTGGTCACTGCACTTGTAGAAGGCATCGGGTTGGCTTTACCAAAACTCATACCAGCAACAGTTCTTGCTGTAACACAGATTGTACAAGGATTAACTGACAACTTGCCAATGATACTGGAGGCAGCCTTTCAGCTTATTATGGGGCTTGCTCAAGGTCTAGTTGACGCTATTCCGCAGTTAATTGCCGCATTACCCGCCATCATTACCGCTTTAGTTGACTTTATTATTGGTGCCATTCCGCAGATTATCGATGCAGGTATACAGCTTTTGGTGTCACTAGTTGAAGCATTGCCAGAAATCATTGCAGCAATAGTTGCTGCAATCCCACAGATAATTGATGGTTTAGTTAAGGCGATACTTAGCTCAATCCCCCAAATAATTGATGCCGGGGTGAATCTGTTGATTGCCTTAATTCAAAATTTACCACTCATCATCACTACTGTGGTGGCGGCGATACCTAAGATTATTACCTCGCTTGTCAATGCAATTATTGGCAGCATCCCACAGATAATTCAAGCGGGTATCCAACTTTTAGTATCACTGATTAAAAACCTACCTACTATTATCGTAGAAGTTGTCAAAGCTGTCCCACAGATAATCGCAGCTTTAGTTAAGGGTTTTACGGGTTCAATTGGGCAGATGGCTCAAGTTGGTGGCAATCTTATCAAAGGTCTATGGCAAGGGATCTCTGATGCGGGAGCATGGCTCTGGGGGAAAATATCCGGTTTCTTTGGCGGTGTGGTGGATAAAATCAAAAACTTCTTTGGTATTCGTTCACCTTCTGCACTTTTTGCAGGACTTGGTGACAATATGGCACAGGGGCTTGGTCAAGGTTTTGAGAAGACGATGGCGCAGGTTGGTGAGGATATGCAAAATGCTATCCCCACAGACTTTAGCACACCGGGTATAAACCTTAGCAGTTCTATCAATGGGTCAGTCGGTACTGGGGGTTTTGGTGGTTCGCTTATCACCATACAGCAGATGATAGTTCGATCCGAGGACGATATCCGCAGGATTTCACAGGAACTGTACAACTTGATGGAAACTGGCTCGAGGGCGCAAGGACGCTTCAATCCCGCTTAAGGAAGGAGGATGAAAATGGGGTTCACATTTAACGGCATATCATCGCAATCAATGAGTATCAAGGCTAGGCTGACATACTGGCAAGCATCACCCTCATTGCGAAACTCCTTTGTAACGATACCTGGCAAGCCCGGTGTAGCTGACTTTGGCAGCGATATTGCAGAGAAAATAATCACAGTTCATTGCAATGTCTACCCACAATATAAATTTTCTAAACTGGTATCTGTTATGGATAGCCTTGCTGAATGGCTAAATCCTGAACGTGGGGTGCAACAACTCGTTTTAGACGATGTACCTGACCGTTATTTTACTGCTCGTCTGTCAGAAGCTGTGGACTGTGACAGACTCATTCTTTCAGCCGGTGCATTTGATTTGAAGTTTGTTTGCCCAGATCCTCATGCCTACGCTTTAACGGATGAAACCTATAGCATATCGGTCATGGGAGAAAGTACCGTTACAAGGCTTAAAGGGAATGCCGACTCTGAGCCTGTGTACTTGGTAAAAGGAATAATTCCATCAGGAACAAACACATATGTTTCCATTCAGACTAACAATGAAGAAATTCGTGTTATTGGCCCTTTGTATGATGGTGAAACATTAATCATTGATACAGGAAAGGTCACAGCAAAGGTCGTTGATACTAGCGGCGAAACACTCCGTAACGGTCTACCGCTTATGCAAGAACTCAATTTCCCTGTACTTCGTAAGGGTAACAATACTGTGACGATTACTCCTGTAGGAGCGGATTTTACGGAACTTAAAATACAAGCAAAAAGCCGATGGAGGTGATGCAAATGGCAATTAAATCAATATTGACATCACAAACTGACTTTACGGGTGAGTTTCCTGTAAGTGAGAATACCCTTGCCCTTTGGCGATTCAATGAGTCTGGACCTGACTCCGATGTTAAACTTGTAGATGCGAGTGGCCACGGTCGGCACGTCACTATATCGGGATGGTCTGGCACATCGGCAAGTCTCCCAAGCGGTCGTTATGGACGATTTTTTCGTCAGAATATTGTTAATCCGACATCAGAGAAAACCCACTTAATTGCAAAGAATGATGGTACATTTTTCTCCAATCTAGGCGATAAAGTCGCAGTAGGTGGATGGATAAACCCAACTACCTACTCTGTGGGACAGACCTTTATTCCGCTGTTTAATACAAGACAGGGCCCGGGTCAACCTATTCTATACTTGTCTCTGTACCAGGGCAGACCTCGAATGATGTTATATAACTCTTCTGGTTCACTGATTCTCGACCAGAGTGAAACACCAAGTTTTAACATGGTTAACGGCGGGTGGTACTTTATCGCAGCAATTATTGAAGTGAATACCAAGACATCGCAGTTTATTCTTTGTAACCGAGCAGACGGCACAGTCTGGATTGCGCCTAAACGGACATTCACGGGAACATTAAACCCATCTTGCACAGCCGATATTGTGATTGGAATGCATGCAAATCAGTATTATTATGCAGGTGGATTTGATGATTGGTTCATTGAAGTGAATTCACAGCTTACAATTGAGGGTTTAGAACGACATTTCAAGCAGTCAATGCTTGCCAACGGTGGTGATACCAGTGGTGCGGTTGATGCTATAACAGAGCCAGGTGTGGTAACACTCCTCAAGGATACTAACAACAGATATCCTGAAAGTGGGCAGCTTACGACTATAGCTACAGAATGTTCTCTTGCAGGTAGTGGTCGGGTGTCTGTAACCTCGGAATATACTGCAGGTGTGACTTCAATTTCTTCTATAGAGACGGCTACGTCAGACGATTTGCAGGATTGGTCGGCGTGGCAGGAGGTGGGTTCCAACGGTGAACTGGTTTCTCCAAACCGTAACTTTATTCGTTATAGGATTACACTTTCAACTATTGATCCCTTGGTTACACCGAAACTTTTGGATATCACACTTCACGACATACCGAAAGCTCCATATGAAAAACTGGGTTTTGCTAGGCCTGTCGTGCTGGACGAGAATGGCGCATGGGAAGCAGTACTTGAAAATGCATATGACATCATCGTAACGGGAGAGATTAATGGCGCAGATACTTTGGAATTCAAACTGCCATGGAATGATAGCAAGCGTGTATATTTAGATAATGAAAAACAGGTTCAGGTTGCACATGACATTTATCGCATAAGGACACTGACAGATGAAAAAGGAGCAGATGGAACAGGGATTCTGACCACTGTATATGCGGAAGCAGCATTTTATGATTTAACCTTTTCAGATGAAAAACAGCCGCGAGAGTTTAATGCCGATTTACCCTCCGTTCCAATGAGTTATGCGTTGGAAGGCACAGGATGGTCTATTGGTGTAGTTGATGTCACTACCAAACGGACATGGCAATGCCAAGAGAAGAATGCATTGGCCATACTCAGAATGACGCAACAGATTCACGGTGGAGACTTAGTATTTGATAGTCGAAACCGTCTTGTAAATTTACTTACATTTAGTGGTAGAGATAGTGGTGCATTATTTGCCTATAAGAAAAACCTTACAAGTATCAAGAGGGTTGTTGATACCCGCTCTCTGGTGACAAGGCTATATGCCCATGGTAAAGATGGCATGACCTTTGCCACTATCAATAGTGGCAAGGAATATGTAGAAAACTATGAATATTGCAATGAGGTGCGGGTTTCAACACTCGATCTTTCGAATTTCACAAATCCTTATCAAATGCTTGAGTTTACGAATATGCGACTTGCAGAATTTTCAAAGCCCCGTGTTTCCTATGTGCTATCAGCGATGGATTTGTCTGTGCTGACAGGTTATGAGCATGAAAGGTGGTCACTTGGCGACATTGTGACGGTGGATGATAGAGATTTGAATCTTACTATCAAAACAAGGGTTGTTCGCAGACAATACAATCTTCAGGAGCCATGGAAAACTGTACTTGAATTATCATCAAAACTTCGTGAACTTGGTGATACGTCTTCTAGCATTCTCGCTGATCAGCTCGACCAAAGCAACCTCATTGGGCAGGAAATCAAAGATATGGTGCCGTTTAACCATCTGCGTAATAGTAGAGCAGACGATGGCTTTGCTTACTGGCAGAATTCAGGTTTTGAGGTGGACACTGAAAAAGGTGTGACAGGTACAGCTTCATTTAAAGCGGTAGGTTCTGCAACCTCTACAAAAAGTATGGCTCAAACAGTATATCCTGCATCCCGCCGTAACTACACCATATCAGCACAAATAGGATCAGATAATCTCCAAAAAGGTATAGATGGACAAGTGGGTATCGAGGTAGTATTTGAGTTTGAAGATGGAACTACTGAAACGAGATTTATTGACCTGTTTTAAGAAAGGATGGTGATTGATTTGGCTGTATTTCAACAAATTGCTCGTGATGCAACACCTAAAGGGTATGGAACGCTTCACTCTATCACCATTCGGTTGGTAGTTTCAAACTGCACGGGAGAAGTATATTTCACTGACATTATGCTGCAGGCAGGTTCTATAGCCACTGGCTGGGTCGGTCATGTATGCGAAATCAAGTGGACGAACGACGGGTAGGTGATGGCTATGCAGGAAAGTAATTTTATACGTTTTGCGGAAGTCATAAAAGTAAAATCAGAAAAGCGTATAGTTAGTATTACTGTGCGTCCCCTCATTACCAACTGTACGGGTTCGATTTATTTCACCGACCTACAACTTCAGGAGGGTGACAAGCTGACAGGATACACGCTACACACGGAAACGTTCCTAAAGCATTCGCCTAATCCGGTACGTTTCCACAATGGTGTAGTCCGTAGTGGAGACACAATCATTATTTTTAACCTCGGAGAAACTTCAAGCGGGCTAGATTGTTATATCTACCCCCTGCAAGCTATGGAAGCTGGCAGTATTCAGCTTTCACAGGGGATGGGTTCACATAAGGTAAAATTTGATTCAGAGGCTTACCCAGGTGATGAATTTGCACTTAAGGCTTCAACAAGAGAGTGTTTGAGAAACGGCTATCCCACGCCGAAGCATGGATTCTTTCAATACACAGCCGCTACCGACAGTAAGCACCAAGTAAAGCTACAAGACAGAAAATCTGCTAGGGTATATTTCGAATACAAAGAAATGCTGAAAGGGGATCTGCGTCCATGAAAGATTATATTAAGGGTAAACGCTGTATGGTATGGTCCTTCATGGGCAATGCTCGGATGTATCAGGCTTTGAACGATTACGGTGACCGTTTAGATACTGTTGGTATTTTCACTTTTGAGGTAGACATCACAGGCACGATAACGGAAACAGGTACTAGCGTTTCTTCCCTTACTCCATATCGTACAAAGTGGCCACATATCAAATGGTTACTTACCATTATGAATCATGGGACAGAGAGCATATTTACGGCTCTGAGAAATAACGAAGGTGGTGCAAAGTCGAAATTCCTCTCAGAAATAGTACGTATTATGAACAAATACCCTTGGTGTGCAGGTGTAGATATCGATTTAGAGCGCGGTGGCGGATTTGAGAACCGTGCTACCGCAAATGCTCTATTCGCTGATATATACTCGACTGTTAAAAACTATGATTCATCAAAACTGGTCAATATCTGCTTACCTGGAATGACGGGTGTGCAAGGATCAGTTGGTGGAGAAAATTGGTGTGTTTATGCCGACCTTAACGATTATTGTGATACGGCAGCAATCATGAGTTATGGCATGGCATGGGCAGGTTCAGCTCCAGGTCCAGTATCACCAAGGAGCTGGCTTGAAGGTATCTACAATTATGCTATTACAGCTATGTCACCACAAAAAGTATATATGGGTTTACCTGGTTACGGTTGGAATTGGCAGATTTACGACTATCCATCCAACCTAGGTAAGACTTATCGCGGTACATCGAACACTTACTATGCAGCTAAGAACTGGATGACTGGGGTGTATAACTTTACAAATGATCAGCCTCCACAACCATTTATCCCAATCATTGCCTACTGGGATGATCACGATAAAGTACCATGGGCGCTGCCACATGTCTACGATTATATGGAAGGCTGGGACGCAGTATCACGAGAAGCTCCTATTATTGCTGAAACATATAATCGGCGAAAATATCTTACTTGTTACGGGAAAACACAAAAGTCGGAGTTTGGAACTATATATGTTAACCGAGATGGTGAACCGAACAGCTACACAGATGGTGTTGTGGTTGGTAATGGAATGATCACTCTTTCGTCAAGTGAAGGTAAAGCGGAGTACAACTTTACAATTGACAAATCAGGTACTTATGATGTAGTTGTACAGCTTTGCTTTCCGTTCTGGGATAAGAATGGTATCACAATTGCACTTGACGGTACAGTGGTTAGCTACTCAGAGAATCGTCTATGGTGGCCATACTGGAGGAAAACTTATTGGGCAGAACTTGCCACTAATGTAAATCTCCTAGCAGGAACACATAGCATTACGATTGAAGGTGGTGTAGTTGGTACTCAATTTTATGGTTTCCGGGTTTGTTCTAATTTTAGTGAACATCCTTCTGCTGGAGAGGCAACCTTCAGTTTATCTCCACGAAGCTTTAAAGACGTAAATGGTAACATGGCTGTTCCAGACAAAGGGTTTAAGCTTACTACAGAGGTTTTGCGCCGTAAGCCGGATTCAGCGTTAGCTTGGTATGAAGACTTTAGAGATCCCGTCATCCTGCCAGAAAGCTACTGGCAGACGTTATCGGGGAGTTGGAGTGTATGGCAAAATCCTGAAGACAATGGCAATCGTCCGTATTCTCAGCTTGAAGGAAGTGGTCAGCTTGCTTGGAAATACGATAGCTTTCGTGATGTGCATATCCGTGCTAGAATTGCCTTTCCTATGAATGGTAGCGGAAGAGCAGGGATATTTTGTGGGAATGTGTTTTGCTGTATCAACATTGACACCCAACAAGTGGAGCTATACCAAGGCTCTACATTACTTGGTAGTTATCCGGCAAGTTACTATAAGACTTCAGATGCTGACATTCGCACCAATCCGAATATGTATCTCATTGAAATGAGGAAACGTGGAAATAAGGTGCGTGTCTACTCTGGGAATTCCAACACACTTCGTTTTACTGCAAACATCTCAAGTACGGGTGGCTATTGTGGTATTCAGTCCGATGGGCAAATTAAATGTGAACTTCTCCGCTTAGGCGATGCATGGACTTATGAACCTTACGAAGCCTTTGATGTCACCATGCCAGACGGATCACTTATGCAGTATGGCAGAATTGCTAGGAATGGTGTAACTTGGGATAGTAAGTTTCATGTATTTACTCTTACAGCTGATGTAGAGGAAGCCTCCACCAGAAGTGAGGATATTTCCATGGATTATGACTTTTATCATAGTAATCTCTTGCAGATACCATGCAATGCAGATTATACAGCGAAGGTTATACCAAAGGACATAAACGTCTGGATATCTCGGTTGTTTCTCGGTGATGCAGATGGCTTTTCAATTTTGTACTATCAAGATGTGGATTCGCTGGTCTACTGGTCAAACGAAGCGGCTTATCGTTGGGACCTACGGGGTATTGCTATCTGGTCATTGGGACAGGAAGATATGCGGCTATGGGAAGCTTTGCCAAAACAAATATAGAGGAAAAATAAACTATACAAGTATACGCTTGCCTATTTCGGTTGGCGTTTTTTTATGTAATCAAAATGATAGGAGGTTAAGATAATGAAGGAAATTTGGAACTGGATTCAAGTGACATTTGCTGTTGTTGGTGGTTGGCTCGGATATTTTCTCGGAGGATGGGACGGATTTTTATATGCTTTACTTACTTTTGTTGTGATTGATTACATCACAGGTTTGATGTGTGCTGTGCTTGATAAGAAGCTATCCAGTGAGGTAGGCTTTCGCGGCATATTCAAGAAAGTACTCATCTTTTCACTGGTAGCAATCGGTCACATTATTGATAAAAACGTTATTGGAGATGGCTCTGTTATACGAACAGCGGTCATCTTTTTTTATCTTTCAAATGAAGGCATATCCATACTTGAAAATGCTGTTCATGTTGGTCTGCCTGTGCCACAGAAACTCAAGGATATATTAGAGCAGCTTCACAACAGAAGCGACAAGGAGGACTATAAATGAATCTACGTAAATTAATACTTACGAACAATGCCTGCTACAAGGCAGGTAAAACAATAAAACCGAAGGGTATAATGGTTCACTCAACAGGGGCTAACAACCCAAACCTAAAACGCTACGTTGGTCCAGACGATGGCTTGCTAGGAAAGAACCAGTATAACAACCATTGGAATCAAAGCAAACCTGGAGGGCGTGAAGTCTGCGTCCATGCCTTTATTGGTAAATTAGCAGATGGATCTATTGCCACCTATCAAACATTGCCTTGGAATCATCGTGGTTGGCATGCTGGAGGAGCTGCTAATAATTCCCATATTGGTTTTGAAATTTGCGAGGACGGTTTGACCGATGCCTCGTATTTTTCTGCTGTTTATAAGGAAGCTGTGGAGCTTTGTGTATATCTTTGCAAACTTTATGGGTTTAGTGAAAGAGATATCATTTGTCATAGCGAAGGTTATAAACGAGGCATTGCCAGTAATCATGCAGACGTGATGCACTGGTTTCCTAAGCATGGGAAGAGTATGGACACCTTTCGAGCGGATGTAAAGAAACTATTAAGTGCCGAAAATAAACCAGCAGACACGGTGAATAAGAAATATTACCGTGTGCAGATCGGTGCTTATTCTGTTAAAGCAAATGCTGAGGCACAGCTTGCCAAAGCTAAAAAAGCAGGCTTTACGGATGCATTTATTAAGTATGATTAATCAAATAGAGCAGGTAAAAAAACAGTATTTCTTAAATTTCATCAAGCCTCTCAAATAAAATATTAAACTATTAAATTTAAGTAGCCTGTGAGGGTTCTTCCCTTGCAGGCTCTTTTTTTATGCCTTGATTTAATTAAATTCTACAAATCCTCAACTTCGACCTGTTCCCACGGCTATTAGGTAGGAGGTGATTCCTAGTGAATCAGCACGAGAATAAAAAAGTTACGAAGATCTCGGATGAGGTTATAGACAAAAGCACCACCGCACTTAAGAGAGTTTCACAGGAACAGTTACAACGTGAGTTTGATTATATCCAGGCAGAAAAGTTGCTGAGAAAGATGCTCGAAAAAGGCTTAATAACTGAAGTGGAATTTAACAAGATAGATGCACTCAACCGCCAAACTTTCTCCCCTTTTTTAGCTGAGATAATGCCCTGAAATCCTTGATATATAAGGGTTTCAGAGGTAATATGTGACATACCAAGAAGGAGGTGAGAGGATGAAAAAGATAACGAAAATAGAAGGGAATCTAGCCAACTCTTTTATTAAGGCAA
Organism: Christensenellaceae bacterium; assembly: GCA_050952565.1. GTDB lineage: Bacteria > Bacillota > Clostridia > Christensenellales > Christensenellaceae > QANA01. Next base: position 28 of record JBMNLE010000001.1, on the reverse strand, counting down.
AAATGCGAGTAGTTGCCTACTGCCGAGT